>JAZKFO010000107.1:0-28655 GCA_040386395.1 Pseudomonadota bacterium
TCACGCCACGCGGCACCAGCGCCTTCACGTTGAGCGTGTAGTGGCAGTAGCCGAACGAATCGGTGCGCACCGCACCCAGCGGCCCCATGGTCAGCAGGTTGAAGGCCGAGACGCTGGTGCGCTGCACGAGGCCGGTCATGCGCCAGTCCACGGTCACGGTCGCTGCCGGGCGCTCGCCGGGGGCGCGGGTGAGGTCGCCAATATCACCCCCCACCTGCACGTTGACGGTACTTAAGCCCGGATAGCCCTGACGCAGCACCTCGGCCGCACCGGTCACGCGCGCCCACTCCGGCAGCTGCACATGGAACACATCGCGGCCAGCGGTGGCGGCATCGCTGATATGCAATGCCGCCACGCCGCGCGGCGGCGCGCTGCCAGCCCAGGGCTGCAACAGATGCATCAGGCCCGGCAGCAGCAGGCCCGCAGGCGCGCCGACGAAGTTGGTGCAGGTGCCGGGGTTGGCGCAGTCCAGCAGGCGCAGGTAGCGAGAAGGTACATCGGCCTCGACCCAGGCGGGCTCGAATCGCATGGGGCTTAAGGCCGACAGCACCTGATCGGCGCGCAGCACCGTGAGGCGGGCCTCGGTGGGCACGAGGCCTGCGAGATCGGCCGGCAGCTTCACCAGCAGCTTGTGATCGGCCCACTCCAGCGGCGTCAGCGTGAGCGTGCCGATGGGCGCGGGCAGCGTCACCTGCACCGTGCCGCGTGCGCGGCCAAAGCAGGTGCCCTGCAAGGCGAACTCGCCATCGGGCGTGAGCCGGTTGCCATCGGCCAGCACGCGGCTGATCCGTGGCGTGTTGCCGTTGGCGGCGCACCAGCCGGCGGGGTCGTTGCGATAGCTGAGTGCGGCGGTGCCGACATTGCCGCCGACTCGGCGCATGGTGCTGCGGTTGCCGCGCTCGGCCAGCGCGCTGTTAGTCACGACATTGGTCGCCTGCGTGCTGTTGCGCTGCGCGCTGAAGGCTTCGGCATCAAGCTGGCCAAAGAAGTAGCCGCGCAGCTGCGCATTGCCCTGGGCGATGGCCTCAGGGCTGCTGAAGTTGCCGATGGGCGTGCCGATGCGTTCCGGCACGCCGCGCTCGCCACCGGCGGTGATCTCCTGCAACAACTGCTGCTTGGCGGCCGCCGCCGGCATGGCCTGATCGCCCCACTGCACGGCGGCGTCATCGGGTGCGGTGAGCAGGCGCAGTACGCCGGCGGGCTCTGCCGCCACCGCGCGCTGGAGATGCTGGGTGTTGGCAGGTGCGAGGCGCTGCATCCGCTGCATCTGCTGGGCCGCAGCGGGTGTGGTGGCGAGGGCGGCGGCGAGCAGTGTGGCGAGCGACAGCGGGCGATGAAGCATCATGGCGGTGAGTCCTTGGGATGGGCGTCACCTGCTCAAACGCAGGCACGCATCGCAACCGGACACCGCCTCTGTCATTCCGAGCGCAGCGAGGAATCTTCTCTGCGACAGCGCGGCACCTTGAAAGGAGATTCCTCGCTGCGCTCGGAATGACAGGCTTCTTGTTGCTACAGCCGCTTCAACACCCTGCGCTTGGCCGTGGCGCTCTGCGGATCATCGAAGCGCGCACTCGCCGCAGCAGCCTCGTCTTCGAGCGTTTGTGCTGCCGCCAGCTCGCCGCGCGCCAGCAACACCTCGGCGCGGATGCGTTGGAGCCAGGGCTTGGCGCGCACATCGCGCCAGCCTGAAACCTTGGCCCACACCGCGAGTGCGGCCTCGCTGTGCTGATCGGCTTCGCTCACCTTGCCTGCGGCCAGTGCCATCCGCGCAAGCCCGCCCTCGGCAAGCGCCACCGGCGCGAGAGCGCGCCCTGCGCTCTGTTGCAGGATGGTCTCGAAGCTCGCACGCGCCGCATCCAAATCCCCCAAGGCCTCCAAGGTTTCAGCCCCCAGCAACCGATAGCCCAAGTGATCGGCACGCAGCTGCCGAGCCGGGTCATCCACAAAAGGCTGTGCCTGCGTCAGGAGCGCGCGCGCCGCAGCGCCCTCACCCTGTCGTGCGAGGGCAAGCGCGAGCAGCAGTTGGGTGTTCGGCAGTTCGGGCGGATAGCTGCCGGGCTTGGCATAGGCAGCGATGGCTTTCTGCAAGCAGATCACCGCCTCGGCATCGGCCCCTTCCGCCACCAGCCGCTCGCCGTAGAGCCGGTAGGCAAAGGCATCGTCGGGGTATTCCTTCCAGTCTTTCGGAATCTGCGGCATCAGTGCCGCGAACATCGCCCGCGCACGCTGCCGCTCGCCCATCAGGTGCAGGGCGCGGGCATGGCTGGCCTCCCAGCGCCAGTACCAGCCATCGCCCAGCGTGCCGGTGGCGCGCAGCAGGCGGGTGGCCTCGGCGTAGGCGGCTTCGGCTGCCGTGGCTTGCCCCAGTTGCAGCTCGGCGTTGCCGAGGTTGCCCCGGAAGGCAGCGAGCTGAAGGTCGTTGCGCTCGGTGGCCTTGGCGTAGCCCTCAATGGCTTTGAGCGTGTCCGCACGGGCGGTGGCGTAGTCCTCGGCGTGGTAGGCGTTGGTGGCGCGGTTGGCGATGGCGGTGCCGTAGTCGATGTGATCCGGCGCGTGTGCTTCGAGCAGGCGAATGGCCTCGTCGAGCGCGTGGCGGCGCTCGGCGATCGGCGCGTCGCGGTAGGTGAGCACGGCCTCCTGGCTGATCCACCACTGCGCGCGCAGCAGGCCGTCGTCGTGGCCACCTTGCGTGATGCGCGGCGAGATGGCGGCGAGGCCGGTGGCGGCGGCATCGAAGTCGCTGCGGTTCACCGCGCGGCTGATATCAAACAGCCACCACAGCAGCGTCACTTCATGGTCGGGGCCGAAGGCCTTTCGGCCGAGTTCCAGACGCTTGGCCTGCATGGCCTCGCTCTTCGCGTCGTGGCCGTAGAACAGCACCATGTCGGTGATGACGCCATACAGCTCGGCCTGGGTGCGCGGGTCGCTGGCGAACTCTTTTTCCACGCGCTCGGCACCGATGTCGAGCAGCTCGCGCGCGGTGATGCTGCCGCGCGGGCGGTCGCTGGCAATGCGCGGGTCGCTGGCCTTGAAGATGTCGATCAAAAAGTTCTTCACCGCCTCGGCGCGCGCCGCCTGCTGACGGGCCTCGCGCGCCTGCCAGAGTACGCCTGTCACACCGGCTGACAGCACCACCAGCAGCAGGGCCGCAAAGCCCAGCGGCGCGCGATGACGGCGGATGAACTTGCCCGCGCGCTGCCGCCGCGTGATGCGCCGCGCGGTGATGGGCAGGTGTGCGCGATGGCGGCTTAAGTCCGCCGCGAAGCCTTCCACCGAGGCATAGCGTTTGGCGGGGTCCGGGTCGAGCGCCTTGGCGCAGATGGCATCGAGATCGCCCCTGAGTAGCGACTGCCTTGCGGCGGGTGCGCGGGTGGAGGCCAGCGGGGCATCGCCGCGCTCGCTCATCGCCGCTGCCAGTGCCGAGCGCGCCGCGAACGGGCGCGTGCCAGTCAGCAGTTCAAACAGCATCGCGCCCAAGGCGAACACATCGGTGGCGACGGTGATGACGCCGCCATTGAGTTGTTCGGGGGCAGCGTAATCGGGCGTGGCGGCGCGGCCGGTGGCCTGGGTGAGGGCGCTGCTGTCGTCATCGCCCAAGAGCTTGGCGATGCCGAAGTCGAGCAGCTTCACGCGGCCCTCCGGCGTGACCAGCACGTTGGCAGGTTTGAGATCGCGGTGGACGATCAGCCGCGCATGCGCCGCCTGCACAGCGGCCGCCATCTGCTGCACCAGTTCCAGCCGCGCCTCTACGCTCAGGTTAAAGCGCTCGCAGTGACGGGTGATGGCCTCACCCTCGACCAGTTCGAGCGCGAGCCAGGGCTGGCCCGGATGTTCAGACGTCAGGTCCGCCAGGCCCGCATCGTAGAAACGCGCGATGTGCGGGTGTTCGAGTGCGGAGAGGATGTCCCGCTCGCGCGCGAAACGCGCTTGCAGCGCCCCGCTGAGCAGATGCGCATGCGGCAGCTTGAGGGCCACCTCGCGGGTGTAGGCCCCATCTGCCCGCTCGGCGCGCCAGACGCTGCCCATGCCGCCGCTGCCGAGTGGCGAGTGCAGGCGCCAGGGGCCGAGACGCTGGCCTGAGGCGTGCTCGTCTGCCGTGCTGCTCGCGGCCAGGCGCGGGCGCTGCAGGGCATCACGGGTGCTCAGTTGCGCATCGGCGCTGAGCACCGCAGCGAGCCAGGGTTTCAGCTCGGCATCTTGTGGCGGCAGGGTATCTAGCCACTCACCCCGCGCGGCGGCGTCAAGTGCCAGCGCCTCGTCGAGCCGGGTGGAAAAGCGCGGCCAGAGTGCGGGGGGACAGGGGAGGTCTTTCATGGGCCGTCGAACGTCATCCGCGCGTGCAAGCGGACATCGCCCTCACGCCAGCATCGCCGCCAGCAAAGCGCGCGCCTTGTCCCAGTCGCGCCGCACAGTGCGCTCGGTGAGGCCCAGCACCTCGCCGATCTCGACCTCGGTCAGGCCACCGAAGTAGCGCATCTCCACCACCTGCGCCAGACGAGGCTCGACCTGCGCGAGCGATTCCAGCGCCTCGTGGACGTGCAGGGCCTCGTCATCCGCCACCGCCACGCCATCGCCGATGGCGGTGTTGAGCGTCAGCGCCTTGTCACCGCCGCCGCGCCGCTCGGCCTGGCGCTCGCGCACCAGATCGACGATCACCGTGCGCATCACCTGCGCCGCATACGCAAAGAACTTGCGGCGGGTTTCCACCTGCAGGGTTTCCTTGCCGCTCAGGCGCAGCCAGCTTTCGTTGACGAGTGCGGTGGTGTCGATCAACGTCATCGGCCCCGACCGGGCGAGGCGGCTGTGCGCGAGCTTGCGCAGCTCCGGGTAGGCCGCCGTGAACAGCGCCTCTGAGGACACGCCGCCCTGGCTCGCGCCTGCTTCGATGAGTTGTGTGATCTCGCTCATGGCCCCGTGCGTCCCCTCGCCGCACGCGCACTGTAGCCATGCACGGCGCTGCTCCGCCAGCCGCGACGCGGCTGGGTTTGCAGTGCGCGGCTTACTTGCCGTAGCCCTCCAGCACCGTGACGACGGTGCTGCCGTCGAACTGCAGCTGCGAGTACTCGGCCGTGCGCAGGCCGCTGCCGCGCGGGCTGAAGGTGATCAGGCGGGTGGCGGGTGCGCCCTGCTTCAGCACGATCTCGCTGCTGAGGGCGAAATCTGCCGCGTGGCTGCCGCTGATCTTGCCGCCCGACAACGCCTGCTGCATCCATACCGGCTGCTGGGGCGTGCCAAGCACGGGGAACACGGTCTCCCAGGCGGCATTGGGCGAGAGCGGCTCAGGGCACATGCGCACGGTTCTGGGCAGACCGGGCAGCAGCACGCTCACGCCGAGCGTGGTGGGGTTGCCGACCAGGCTCACCATCGTGCCGGGTCGTGCGCCGGGGCGGCGGATCTGCACCGCACCCTGAGTGCTGGCAGGCCCACCCATGCCGACGAGCTGGCGGCCGCTGCTGCCGTAGTCCCTGAAATGGATGGTCATGCCGGTCTTGCGCAGGCCCTCGGCACTGGGCCGGAACTGCACGGTGGCGATGAGGTTGTAGTTGGACAAGCCCTGCTGCGCGGTACCGACAAAGCGCCACTCCGGCTCGCCCAGCACGCTGTAGTCGTTGGCTGCACCGCCCTGAATCAACAGGCGCACGAAAGGCTCAGGAGCCTCGGCCGGCGTCTGCCCCCCACCGCCCAAGCCAGCCAGCTTGCCTAGCCCGCCATAGGGCGACGACGAGCCCCCGAGATTCAACCGCTGCTCGCTCATCAGCACCACTTCGCTCGTCTGCAGGCGCCCGACGCTCACCTTGCCGAAATCGACGGTGGACCAGGGTGCAACGGTGATCTTCGGGGGCGGCGCGGCGTTGGGCGCCGTCGTGATGCGGGGCGCGGAAAGCGGCCGGTTGGCCTGTCCAATCTGCGCTGCTGCGGGGACCGCCAGTGCAAGCCCGCAGACGAGCGACGCCGCCTGGGCGGCAAGACGGAGGTGACGGGAAGCGTGCATGGCAGGTTCTCGCAAGAGGGCTTGTCCCCTTCAAGACGCCTTCTGGCTGCCGAACACGACAGCCCTGGCCCTTAAGCCCCGCTATTTTTCGACGAAAGCCCGCTCGATGACGTAATCGCCCGGCGTGCCGATGTGCGGCGACACCACGAAGTTGCGCTTGTCGAGCAGCACGCGGCAGTCCTTCAACATCGCGTCGCTGCCGCAGATCATCACGCGGTCAGTCTCCGGGTTGAGATGCGGCAGGCCGATGTCATCGCAGAGCTTGCCGCTGTCGAGCAGCTCGGTGAGGCGACCCTGATTGCGGAACGGTTCGCGCGTCACCGTGGGGTAATAGATGAGCTGGCTCCGCACCAGCTCGCCCAGGGCCTCGTCGTTGGCGAGGTCCTGCGTGATGTAGTCGTGATAGGCCAGATCGTTGACGTTTCGCACGCCGTGGATGAGCACGATCTTCTCGAAGCGCTCGTAGGTTTCCGGGTCGCGGATGGTCGAGAGGAAGGGGGCCAGGCCGGTGCCGGTACTGAGCAGATACAGGTTCTTGGCGGGCTTCAGGTCATGCAGCACCAGCGTGCCGGTGGGCTTCACGCCGACGAGCAAGTCGTCGCCGACCTTCACATGTTGCAGGCGCGAGGTGAGCGGGCCGTTCTGCACCTTGATGCTGAAGAACTCCAGCTTGTCCTCGTAATTCGGGCTGGCAATCGAGTAGGCGCGCAGCAGGTTCTTGCCGTTGACATGCAGGCCGATCATCACGAACTGGCCGTTCTCGAACCGCAGCGCCGGGTCGCGCGTGGTGGTGATCGTGAACAGCGTGTCGTTCCAGTGATGGACCTTGGTGATGCGCTCGGTGCGGAAGGCGGCGGCCATCGGGCTTGCTCTCTCGAATGTGGCTAAAAATTGGGCGCGAACCTTAGCATTGCTGGCTGTCGCGTTGGGGCATAACGATAGGTGGTTTTGGATTTAAGCCCTGCGCCGGGAATATTCCGCCGCCACCGCCGTTGTCAGGTATCGGGTGCCTGCCGCACCCCTGACCAGGACCAGGCCATGACCGCAGCATCCCCCCTTCGCAGAACCCTCATCGTCGCGGCATTGCTGGCCGCGCTCTCGGCCTGCATCGAGCAGAACGGCAATGCGGCAAAGCAGGACGAGCCGGCCCAGAACCCGCAGACCGACGTGGTCGTCGGCGACCAGCCGGTGGTGGGCGGTGACAGCCCCACCGTGACCGGTGGTTCGGCGGCCTGCGAGAGCTTTCGCCAGGCCAATGCGGTGGTCACGACGCGCATCGACCCCGGCTGCACCCAGTGCAGCAGCAGCGAGGCGGCAGCGGCCATCGACGGCGATCTGGCGACTGCGGCGGATCTGGTGGTCAATGGCGCGGCCCCCGCGCAGGGGGTGGCCCTGCGCGCCACGGCGCAAGCCGGGTTGATCTTTCCGGCCGGCCGGCTGGCGGGAGTGTTCTACAGCGCCCCGGCCGGCACCACGCAGAGCACCATGGTGACCATCAGCACGCTCGCAGGCGGCGTGGTGCAGGAGAGCACCAGCAGCAACAACACCAGCGGCATCAGCGGCGGGCGCAGCCGCAACTTCACCGGCATCCGCACCAGCAAGCCCTTTGATGCGGTGGAGATCTTCATCAACAATAATCAGGCCGAAACCGATCCGACCTTCCGGGTCTTCGAGTTTTGCAGCAACCACCGATAAATCCGGGGAACAAGGGAAGCACATGAAAAACCTGCTTTGCATGGCGCTGTCGCTGTGCCTGCTGTCACAGGCGAATGCGCAGTCGCTGTCGCCCACGCTGGGTGCCAGCCTGCAATTCGGCGCGGCAGCGGCACCGCAGTGGCACTGGCGCGCCGCTGCCACGCAGCTCGTCTACAGCGGCCGCACGGCGATCCCGCTGCCGCTGATCGCGGTGGACTTCGATGACCGCCATGCGCCCACTGCCTCGGTGCTGGGCGTCTCGCTCGCGGCACCCGCTGCGGTGTCGAATCTGGATGGCGAGCGGCAGCAATCCGGCACCAGCTGGGTGTGGATCGGCCTCGGCCTGGGTGCGGTCGCCGCCGTGGCCGTGCTGGCGGCGGGTGGCAGCAGCGGGGTCAACAACAACGAGTCCAGCGGCAACACCAGCTGCAACGGCGTCAGCGGCGATTTGTCCGGCCCCAATCCACCCACGGTGGGCAGCGGCTGCGGCAGCCTCGTCAGTGGCAATGGCGGCACCTGAAACCTTGCAGCCTGCCGATCAACGCCACCTCACATGACGGCAATGGCTGCCCGGCCAGACCGTGACTACTGAAACCAGGCCGCGCCAGGCTGCCTGTGCGAGCAGCGGCTGGATGGCCCTGGGCCTGCTGATCGCGCTGAGCCAGAGCGCCTGCTTCATGCCGGTGATCGGCGCCCTCGCCGGGGGTGGTGCGGCGGCCGGTGGCGCCAGCGTACTGGGTGCAGCCACCGCCGGCACTGCGGCGGTGACCGGCGCTGCGGGTGCCGCCACGGTCGGCACGGTGGCTGCCACGGGTGCGACGGTGGCGGGCGGCACCGTGGCGGTGGGTGCGGCGGGTGTTGGGGCCACCGCCAGCGGCCTCGGCAGCGGCGTGCTCACCGAGGTGGCCCTCGCCGGCGGCAGCGTGCAGGGCGGCACGGCGGTCGGCGCCGGGCTGGTCAACACCCAGCTCATCAGAGAGTTGCAGGCCGGCATCGCGGCACCGGCCAGCGGCAGCGCCGCCCTCGGCAGCGGCACGCTGGCAGCGCGGATCACCGCCAGCACGCTGTTCGTGCCCAACGAGATCCTCGTCACCAACCTCAGTGCCCCGGCGCTGGCCTGGGCACGCGCCAGGGGTTTCCGTTTCACCGAGGCCGGCACGCTCAACAATCTGGCGCTGACGCTGGTGCGCCTGCAGCCGCCTGCGGGCTTGAGCCTGTCGCAGGCACTGGCCGGCCTGCAGCAGGCCGATCCCGGCGGCCAGTACGAGCAGAACCCGGTGTATCGACTGGCAGGCGGGGGCTCCAGCTGCGAGGGGCTGCGCTGCTATGCCCAGCAGCTGGTGCGCTGGCCGCAAGCCTGCAACACGGCGGTGCGGCTGGGCATGCTCGATGGCGCGGTGGATGCGCAGCACCCGGCGCTCAGGGGCCGCGCGGTGGAAACCCGCCGCTTCGCACCCGGCACGCCCGGTGCCGCCGAGCGCGAACACGCCACCGCCATCGCCGCCCTGCTGGTGGGCGGTCGGGATTCGGCCTTCCCCGGCCTTTTGCCCAACAGCCAGCTGTTTGCCGCCGATGTGTTCTCGCCCGATGCCAATGGCCGCCCCTACACCGACGCCGCGCGGCTGGCCGCCGCACTCGACTGGCTGGCAGGGCACCAGCCGGGCGTGATCAACATCAGCCTCGCCGGGCCGGACAGCCGCCTGCTGGCGGTTGCGATCCGGCGCGTGGTGCAGTCCGGCACCGGCGTGGTGGCGGCGGTGGGCAACCTGGGGCCGCAGGCGCCGAAGCAGTATCCGGCGGCCTACCCGGAGGTGCTGGGGGTGACGGCGGTGGATCGCCAGCTGCACGTCTACCAGCGCGCCAACCAGGGCAGCCAGGTGGGCCTCGCCGCACCCGGCGTCGGCATCTGGACCGCAGGACCCGCAGCCGCCGGACGCTACCGTGACGGCACCTCCTTCGCCGTACCCTTCGTCACCGCCGCCTACTCGGTGCTGAGCGCGCGCCGGCCAGATCTCGCGCCGCTGGGCGTGGCCGCACAGCTGCGCTCGGCCGCCAGGCCGCTGGGCGCTGCGGACGCGGCGGCCATCTACGGCTCCGGCTTGTTGCAGGCACCCGAATGCCGGGAATAAACCGTTCACTCCACCGTTGTCGTACCGAACAAATCAAAAAGGGAATCCCGATGCGCGCATCACCGACGCTGTGGCTGCTGCTGGCACTGTCCATCCCGCTCTCCGGCTGCGCGGTGTCGCGCGCGGCGAACAAGGAGGGTGTCGACATCGAGGACGTGCTCGCCTGCCAGACCCGCACCTGCCTGGTGGCGCGCGGTGCCGAGCCGCTGCCGGGGCTGAAGTTCGACGAGCCCAATATCGGCGCCTTCCGCGTGCGCAAGGCCACCGGCTCCACCCTGCGCGCCTTCGCGCACGGCATTCTCGACCTCACCACCTTCGGCCTCTGGGAGATCATCGGCACGCCGCTGGAGGGCAGCCTCAACCGCACGCAGTACTACGGCCTGAAAGTGGCCTTCGCCGCCGATGGCGAAACCATCAACCGCATGCAGGTCGCCGAATAGCCGGGAATAAATCGCGCACCGCACCGTTGTCCAGTGATCGACCAAGAATGAGGGAAGCCATGAAAACCGGATTGCTGATGACGACTGCCATCGCCAGCCTGCTGTGCAGCGGCTGCCTGGCCATCCCCGCCCTCGGCGCGCTCGCAGCCGGTGGCGGTGCGGCCACCCTCGGCGGCATGGGCGCGGCAGCCGGCGGCGCGGGTGCGCTCACGGCCGTGGGCAGCACCGCGACGGCAGGTACGGCCCTGATGGGCTCGACTCTTGCCGTGCCGGCCGCGACCGGTGCCGCAGTGACGGGGGTGGCGGCCAGCACGGGCAGCGCCGTGAGCACAGCCGGCAGCAGTGCGGCACGCGGCAGCACCGCGCAGAGCGGGCCGGCCTACAGCCAGCGCGCCAGTGGCGGCTCGGTGAGCCAGAGCGGGCCCGGCTACCGGCAGAGTGCCGGCCCTGGTTATGCCTCGCAGTCCGGCCCCGGCTACAGCCAGAGTGCAGGCCCCGGCTATGCCTCGCAGACCACGCCTTTCGGCAGCCAGAGCGTCGATGCCCGGCCTGCCATGGCGGTGGTGGCGGTGGGTGCAACCGCCGCCATCGCCGCCAGCGGCAGCCGGCAATCCAGCCGGGATGGAAGCACCAGTTGCTACGTGCGCAAACCCGGCTCGGAGAAGCTGGTGAAATGCCCGGTCGATGGCTCGCAGCCGGACTGCCGCTGCTGAGCATGAGCACGACTTTCCGTGACCAGCTCATCGCCCTGCTGCCGCGCCTCAAGCGCTTCGCGCTCGGCCTCACCGTCGATGCCACCGAGGCGGACGACCTGGTACAGGCCGCCTGCGAGCGCGCGCTGGCCAAGCAGGCGCAGTGGCAGCCCGGCACCCGGCTCGACAGCTGGCTGTTCAAGATCACGCAGAATCTCTGGATCGACCGCCTGCGCGCCCGCGGCCCGGTGGACGATCTGGAGCCGGCGCTGCTCGAACAGCTGCCTGCCGCCGACTGGCAGCAGGGCTTCGAGCAGAGCCTGATGCTGGGTCAGGTCCTGCAGGCCATGCAGCAGCTGCCCGCGCCGATGCGCGCGGTGCTGATGCTGGTCTGCGTCGAAGACCTGAGTTACCGCGAGGCCGCGGCCACGCTCGATGTGCCGATCGGCACCGTGATGTCGCGGCTGGCCCGCGCCCGCGCGGCGCTGCATGCGATTCTGGGAGAACACCATGCCCCACTTTGACGACACCCAACTGATGGCCTATGCCGACGGCGAGCTGCCGGCGGCCGAGGCCGCTGCCATCACCACGGCTTTGGCAGAGGACCCGGCGCTCGCCGCGCGCATCGAGCGCTTCGCCGCCAGTCGCCGCGCGCTCAAGCAGGCCTTCGCCCTGCCTGCGGCCGAACCGCTCTCGCCTGCGCTGCTGAAACTGCTCGCACCGCCCGCTGCGACGGCAGCACCCCGCAATGCGGTGCGCCGCCGCCCCCGCTGGCCGATGGCACTGGCGGCCTCGCTGCTGCTGGGCCTCGGCCTGATGAGCGGCTACAAGCTGCTGAACCCCGCGGCAGACAGCTTGAGCCTGGCACTCGAAACCCTGCCCAGCGGCGAGATCCGGCGCACGGCCGAGGGCGAGATCGTCGCGCTCTCCACCCTCGCGGCCGGTGATGGCAGCCTCTGCCGCGAATACGAGCGCAGCAGCGCCAGCACCAGCCAGCGAGGCCTCGCCTGCCGTGAGGGCGAGGGCCAGTGGCGCGAGCGGGCGCTGGCGGCCGCGGTGCCGCCGGATGCGGGTGGCTACCAGCTGGCCGGCGGCGAGCCGGTCGATGCCGCCATCGCCCTCAACGCCCGGCGCCTGAGCCTGGAGGAAGAGCGCCAGCGCCTGCTGCAGGGCTGGCGCGACTGAGCAGCGGTCTGCGGCCCTGATGCGCCAGGCGATACAGCCCCGGCAGCAGCAGCAGCGTCAGTAGCGTGGAGGAGAGGATGCCGCCGATCACCACCGTCGCCAGCGGCCTTTGCACCTCGCTGCCGATGCCGGTGTTGAAGGCCATCGGCACGAAGCCCAGCCCCGCCACCAGCGCCGTCATCAGCACCGGACGCAGGCGCGCCATCGCGCCCTCGATGATCGCCGCGTCCAATCCTAAGCCCCGTAAGCGCAGGTCGCGGATGAAGCTGACCATGACCAGCCCGTTGAGCACCGCGATACCCGATAGCGCGATGAAGCCGACGCCCGCCGAGATCGACAGGGGAATGTCGCGCAGCCAGAGTGCAAATACGCCCCCTGTGAGCGCCAGCGGCACGCCGCTGAAGATCACCGCCGCATCGCGCACAGATCCCAGAGCAAGATAGAGCAGCCCTGCAATCAGCAGCAGCGTGACCGGCACCACGATGGCGAGTCGCTTGCTAGCAGACTGCAACTGCTCGAAGGTGCCGCCGTAGTCCAGCCAGTAGCCGGGTGGCAGCTCCACCTGCTCGCCCACTGCGGCCTGTACGTCCTTCACGAAACTGCCGAGGTCACGCCCGCGCACATTGGCCGTCACCACCATGCGGCGCTTGCCGTTTTCGCGGTTGACCTGGTTGAGGCCCGCGAGCAGTTCGGTCGTCACCACTTCGCCCAAGGGCACGTAAGCTCTTTGACCGGAACCGTTGCCGGTTCCGGCGGCGCCGCCGGGCAAGGGCACGGGCAGCGCGGTCAAGGCTTCGGGCTTGCTGCGCAGGTGCTCCGGCAGGCGGATGATGATGTCCGCACGCCGGTCGCCCTCATAGAGCTGGCCCGCCACTTCGCCGCCGAGGGCGGCCGCGACGAGGTCCTGCACGTCGGAGACATTCAGCCCCAGCCGCGCCAGCACCTCGCGCCGGGGCGTGATGGTCAGCACCGGCAGGCCGGTGGCCTGCTCCACCGCCACGTCGGCCGCACCCGGCACGCTGCCCACCGCCTTGCCGATGGCCGCACCGAGCGCCACCAGCGTGTCGTGGTCATCGCCGAATACCTTCACCGCGAGTTCCGCGCGCACGCCCGCAATCAGTTCGTTGAAGCGCATCTGGATCGGTTGCAGAAACTCGTAGCGGTTGCCGGGGATGGGGCTGACCGCGGCTTCGAGATCGGCCACCACCTGGTTCTTCGACTTGCCGGGGTCGGGCCACTGCTCGCGATCCTTGAGGATGATGAAGTTGTCGGCAACGCTCGGCGGTGCGGCTTCGGTCGCCACCTCGGCGGTGCCGATCTTGGCGAACACCCGCTCCACTTCCGGCAGCTGCTTGATGGCGGCTTCGAGCTGCTCCTGCTGCCGTACCGCCTGCGCCAGCGAGGTGCCGGGGATGCGCAGCGCGTGCATGGCGATGTCGCCCTCGTCGAGGTTGGGCAGGAACTCGCTGCCCATGCGCGTCAGCAGCAGGCCGCTGAGGACCACGAGTGCCGCCGCAGCCGCGAGCAGGAGCCAGCGCAGCCGGAGTGCGGCCTCCAGCACCGGGCGGTAGAGGCGGCTCGCACCGCGCATGAGCAGGTTCTCCTTCTCCTGCACCGGCTTGCGGAACAGCAGCGCCACGCCGGCGGGCACGAAGGTGAGCGAGAGCAGCATGGCACTCGCCAGCGCCAGCACCACGGTGAAGGCCATGGGGTGGAACATCTTTCCCTCCACCCCGGTGAGGCTGAAGATGGGCAGATACACGGCGGTGATGATGAAGACGCCGAACAGGGCGGGCTTGATGACCTCGCGGGTGGCTTCGAACACCAGCCGCAGACGCTCATCGAGCGGCAATGCTGCGCCCGCGCGCTGATGTGCTGCCTGCGAAAGTCGGCGCAAGCAGTTCTCGACGATGATGACCGCGCCATCGACGATGAGGCCGAAGTCGAGCGCGCCAAGTGACATCAGGTTGGCGCTGACCTGGTTCGTCACCATGCCGGTGATGGTCATCAGCATGGCGAGCGGAATCACGGCGGCGGTGAGCAGCGCCGCTCGCACATTACCCAAGAGCAGGAGCAGCACCACGACCACCAGCAGCGCACCTTCGAGCAGGTTCTTCTGCACCGTGGCCAGCGTCTTGTTGACCAGAACCGTCCTGTCGTAGGCCGCGGTGACGATCACACCTTCCGGCAGGCTGGCCTTGATCGCTTCGAGCTTGTCGGCCACGCCCTGCGCCACCGTGCGGCTGTTGGCCCCGACGAGCATGAACACCGTGCTCATCACCACCTCGCGGCCGTTCTGGGTCGCGGCACCGCTGCGCAGCTCCTGGCCCAGGCTCACGGACGCCACATCGCGCACCCGCAGCGGCACGCTGGCCTCGGTCTTCACCACGATGTCGCCGAGGTCATCCAGGCTCTCGGCCTGGCCGGGCACGCGCATCAGCCACTGCGCACCGTTGCGCTCGATGAAGCCCGCGCCGCGATTGCTGTTGTTGGCTTGCAGGGCCCTCAGCAGGTCCTCGTGAGTGAGGCCGTAGGCCAAGAGCTTCGCCGGGTCCGGGGCGACCAGAATCTCCTTCTTGAATCCACCAATCGGGTTCACCTCGACCACGCCCGGCACGCGCAGGAGTTGCGGGCGAATCACCCAGTCGTGGGTCGAGCGCAGATCGGTGGGCGTCATCGGCGAGCCATCCGCGTTCTTCGCCCCCGGCTCGGCATCCACCGTGAACATGAAGATTTCGCCCAGGCCCGTGGCAATCGGCCCCATGGTCGGTTCGAGTCCCTCAGGCAGTTGCGAGCGCGCCGCGTTCATGCGCTCGGCCACTTGCTGGCGGGCAAAGTAGATGTCGGTGCCATCCTCGAACACCACCGTCACCTGCGCCAGGCCGTAGCGCGCCAGCGAGCGGGTGTAGCTCAGGCGAGGCAGACCGGACATCGCGGTCTCCATTGGCACGCTCACGCGCTGCTCGGCTTCCAGCGGCGTGTAGCCGGGCGCAGGCACGTTGACGATCACCTGCACATTGGTGATGTCAGGCACCGCATCAATCGGCAGGCGGAAGAAGTTAAAGATGCCGAGGCCTGCGATGGCGACAGCGAGCACCATCACCAGCCCTCGGCGGGCAATGGCAAGCTGCAATAGTTTTTCGATCATGTCGGCGTCCCTTTAGTGGTCGTGCGACGCGCCGGATTTTTCGATGTCGGCCTTGATGAGGTAGCTGTTTTCAGTCACATAGCGCGTGCCCGGTTCCAGCCCGCCCAGCACCTCCACCATGTCGCCTTGCGGCGTGCCGAGTTCGAGCATTCGCACCTCGTAGGTCTCGCCCACCTGCGCATACACCACGGTGAAATCGCGGAAGGCTTGCAGGCCGCTGGTCTTCACTGCCAGCGGCACCTGCCGCTCTGCCACCGCCACCTCGGCAGTGACGAAGCTGCCGGGCAGGAAGCTGCCGCCCTGCGCGCTCATCGGCACCCGCGCCGTCACCGCCTGGTTGCTGCCCGCCTTCACGTCCACCCGCGCCACGCGGCCGCTCACCGTTGCTTCGCCATCGGCGAGCTTGAGCCTGACCGCCGCACCGGGCCGCACACGGCTGCGGTCCCTGGGAAACACCGACAGCTCGGCCACCACCGCACTGGTATCGGTGACGGTGAACAGCACGCGGCTGCCGGACTCCTCACCTGGATTGGCATCGCGCTGGGTCACCACACCCGCCAGCGGGGCCTTCAGGGCATAGGTTTGCAGGCTGTCGTTGCTCTCGATGGTGGCGAGCGTCTCGCCTGCCCGCACCGTGTCGCCGAGCTGCTTCGCCACCGTGCGGACGAGACCGGGGAAACGCGCGCTGACCTCGCGCTGGCGCTCCGGGTTGGCGGCGATCTGGCCATAGAGCGTGAGGGTTTCGGTCAGCACCGCCGGCCCGGCCAGCTCGGTCTTCACGCCGGCGCCTTCGGCGATTGCAGCGGCGATGGTGGTGCGGCCCTCAAAGCTGTCGTAGGCCCAGACGTGGGTCTTGCCCGCGTGCTGCGCGGTGACTTTCAGCGAGAAGGAATGTGGTTCTTTCAGCACGCCATCGCCGCGCAGAAAGTCGCCCTCCGGCTTGAACCGGAAGCGGTTCACCTCGTTGCCGAGGCGCGTCACCTCCACCGTCAGCGTCACCTCGCCCAGCGGCAGCGGCTTGCCGTCCAGCGTGGGCCAGGCGCGGTATTCCGGCGGCACGTTGGTCTCGAACACGGCGAGTTCGACGGCGAAGGGGCCGTCCTTCAGCATCACGCCGCGATGCGGGCCTTTGACGGGCTCAGGGGCGGCGTGTTCTTCATGGCCGACGGCGGCGTCGTGACCTGTTTCAGGTGCGCTGTTACCGCCACAAGAAACCAACATCACAAGCATCGTCATTCCCGCAAAGGCGGGAATCCAGTGGGCTCGTGACGTGCTCCGCTGTGAAAACTGGATTCCCGCCTTTGCGGGAATGACATCACTTTTTACTGGGTTCATGGCGTGACTCCTTCCGTATTCGTGGTCGCAAACAGCGCAAGCCCGGAGACCCGCTCCAGCTCGGCCAGCGTGGTGTGCAGAAGCTCCGCGTCGTCGAGCATTTCCTTTCTCGCGGCAAGCCATTCGCTGCGCGCGGCGAGCCACTCCCAGGCGCCGTAGCGGCCGCGCTGCACGGCGTATTCGGTGGCATCGAGCGCGCGTCGTGCGGCGGGCACGATCACTTCGCGCAGGCGGGTGAGGTGCAGCGCGCCGTGGTTCAGCTCCTGATACAGGCCGAAGATTTCCGCACGCGCCTCGGCCATTGCACTCGCCTCGCCGGCCTCGGCGGCACGCAGCCGGGCATCGGCCTCGGCCAATTTCGGGGCCTGCACATCGCGCAGGCGCAGCGGCAGCGTCACCCCGGCGACGAAGCCGATGTCGCCCTGGGCGCGGTAATGGCGCAGGCCGGCATCCAGCTGCCAGCTGCGCTGGCGCTCGGCGCTGGTGGCGGCGCGCTCGGCACGCAGCAGCGCACGCTCGGCGGTAAAGCGGCGCAGGCGCGGACTGGCAGCGAGTGCGGCCTGCCAGTCTTCGAGCGGGCGCATCGGCGGCAGCTTGAAGGCATCGCCGGCCAGCACGCCGAAGTCGTCCTGCCCCTGCCAGAGGGCGGCGAGCGAGACGCGCGCCGTGGCCAGCTCATGCTCCATGTCTTCCTCGTCCAGCTCGGCACGAGCGGCGGCGACGCGGGCGCGCTCCAGCTCGGCCATCGGTGCGGCGGCGGCCTGCACGCGCTTCTGGGTGGCGGCGAGCAGGCGCTGGGCGTTGGCGCTGGCCTCCTGTGCCAAGGCAACACGGCCGGTGCGGATCACCGCCAGCGCGTAGCGGCGGTGGGTCTCGGCCAGCAGCTCCCAGCGTTGCGCCTCGATGGCGACCTCTTCGACGGCGACACCCGCTTCCGCCGCCTGCACGCGGGTGCTGCGGCGCGCGGCGGGTTCGAGCACCTGTGCGAGCGAGAGCGTGAACTGCGCCTCGTCGAAGGCACGGTAGAGGCCGGTGCCGAGGACATCCTCGACCGTGAGGCGCAGGTCGGGATTGGGCCGGAGTGCTGCCGTGTCGATGCGGCTGGCGGCGGCATCGCGCTCGGCACGGCGGGCGGCGAGCTGGGGGTTGTGCTGCTCGACGCGCTGAACGGCGTCGGCCAGCGTGAGCGGGCTGGCGGCCTGCGCAGATACGCCAAGGCACAGCAAAAACCCAGCAAGCGCAGGGCTGTAAAACAATCGGGAAACCATGTGCAACTCCATCGAACCGCAGCAGCGTCAAGGCGCGTGCGGATCAGCGAACAGTGGGCATTGGCATCAGCGCAGCGCGCGATACCGACACAGCCGGTTCAGCTCAGGAGTGGGGGTGCCTGCGAAGGCGGAACGAAGCGCGCCCAGCGTCGCGGGCGCGGTGGTGATCCGTTGACGCGCGCGGGCAGCGGCAAGCTGGCCGCCATGCGCCAGGTAAGCAGCAAAAATCCCAGCAGCAGCGGCGCGATTAGCACCATGCCGCTGCTCACCTTGGGCAGCAGACCGGTGCTGCCATCTTCATCGGTCTCGCCCTCGTAGAGATGGCTGGCGATGTGGCCGTGATCGGCTTCACCCTCGTGGTGGTGCGCTTCGATCAGCGTCAGTGCAACGAGATGCGGCGCTTCGCTGGAGGTCTTCGGCGGCAGGTGGAAATGCACGTCCAGCAGCCGCGTGGCGACGAGCGCCACGAGCAGAAGAAGGAAAGTGCAGAGCCGGAGATTCATGACGCGAAGACTAGCCGATGCGCCTAGCGTTTGACGAACAGGTAGTGCCCCACGCCCCACTCGTTGCCGTTCTCAATGCCGAAGAACTCCGCCACCGCCATGTAGAACATGCGCCAGCGTTGCACCCAGATGGCGGCATCCTTCTCGCCGTAAGCCTGCTTGAAGAGCGCCAGGATTTCCGGCTTCTTCGCGTCCATGCCGTCCAGCCAGTGATTGCTGGTTTTCTCGTAGTGGCGGCCGTCGACGTACCACTGGTTCTCGATCTTCAAGTCGTCCTGAAATTGCAGCAGCAGGTTCTCGCTCGGCATGGTGCCGCCGAGAAAGAAATAGCGCGTCATCCAGTCGGCGTCTTCCTTGTCTTCGTAGTGATAGGCGAGTGTCTTGTGGACGAAGATGTGGACGAACAGCTTGCCGCCGGGCTTCAACCAGCGGGCGATCTTGGCCATCAGCAGCTCGTAGTTCTTCATGTGCTCGAACATCTCGATCGACATCACGCGGTCGAAGCCGCCGCCGAGCTGCTCGGCTGAAAAATCGAACTCGGCGACATTGCCGGTGTGGATGGTGAGGTTGCTCAAGCCCCGATCTTTCGCACGGTTGTTGATGAACTCGCGCTGGCCGTTGGAGTTGGAGAGGCCGACGATCTGGCTGTTCGGGTACTTCTTCGCCAGCCAGGTGGAGAGCGAACCCCAGCCGCAGCCGAGATCGAGAATGCGCATGCCATCGACCAGGCCCGCACGCTTCGCGTACAGCTCCAGCATGTGCTGCTCGGCTTCTGCCAATGTCTCGTTGCCGGTGGGGTACAGGCAGCAGGAATACTTGAGCTGCGGCCCCAGGTGCGCGTGAAAGAAAGCAGCCGGCACCTCGTAGTGCTGCGCATTCGCGGCCTTGGTCTCGATGGCAATCGGCGAGCTGCGCAGGTCTTTCATGAACTGCTCGAACGCCCGGCTGCGCGCCTCGCCATCGGTGTTCTCTGGCCCCTCCAACCGCTCGCGGATCATCTTGCGCATGCCGTAACGGGTCAGCACATCGGGGAAATAGCCTTTTTCGCAGAGATCAATCGAGTTCATGGAGACGTGGTGGTGAGGTAAGAGTAGGCAGCGCACCGACTTACGCGATGCATCGCAATGCAGATGCCAGGCAGGCGGTGCATCAGGCCTTCGGCGGCCAGGGGATCAGCGCCGAAGTGCTGCGGATGTAGTCGGCATAGCCGGGCTTGCGGGCGGCCATTTCCTTTTCCAGCAGCGGCATGCCGCTGAGCTTGGTGAGCAGGAAGGCCATCACCAGCGGGGCGCCCAGCGTGGCCCACCAGTACGGCGCGCCGATGGCGAGCGGGATGTAGGCGAGCCAGTGAACCGTCTCGAAGAAGTAGTTGGGATGGCGGCTGTAGCGCCACAGGCCATCGCGGCAGACCTTGCCCTTGTTGCTGGGGTTATTGCGGAAACGCTCCATCTGCCCATCGGCAATGCCCTCGCCGATCACCGAGACGAACCAGATCAGGATGGCGAGTGCCACGGCCCAGAGCGGTGCGGCATCGGGCCGGTAGGCGACGACGATGAAGGCCGAGGCCGAGAGCAGCAGGGTGAAGATGTTCTGGAACTGGAAGAACCAGAACATCTTCGCGTTGACCTTCTCGCCCCAGTCCTTGCGGAACTGCGCGTAGCGGAAGTCCTCCGGCTTGCCCCAGTTGCGCGCCCACAGGTGCCAGCCCAGCCGCATCCCCCAAGCCCCGCCCATGGCGGCAAGCACGATGCGGGTCTCGACGGGTGCGGTGCCGGTGAGCGCATAGAACACCGCCAGCCCACCGAGGGTGATGGCCCAGACGGCATCGACCAGTCCGCCGTTTTTGGTCTTGACTTGCAGCAGCCAGGCGAAGGTCTTGGCGGCGATGACAATCGCAACCGAGACGAAAAAAGCATGCAGGGGGGAAAGCATCATGGCGATGGCGAGCGGCTTAAAATGGCGTCCGACAAGAGTAGCCTCAAGTCAATCCGCCCGAATCGAGAATTCGCATGAAACCAGTGCATCTTGCCTGCGCCTTCAGCCTGCTGGCCTCGGCCTGCGTCACCGTGCCGCCCCCCACCGACCTGCTGGGTGCAGCCGAACGCTCGGTGCAGCGCGCCGATGCCAGCCGGGGTGACGACCCCAGCCCGGCCGCGCTGAAATCGGCGCGCGCCAAGCTGGCTGCCGCTCGCGATGCCTTCGAGCGCCGTGACATGTTGCAGGCCACCCGCATGGCGGAAGAGGCCCGGCTCGACGCCGACTTCGCCGCGCTGCGCATGGAGGCCTCGCGGGCGCAGTTCAATGTCGAGGCGATGAAGAAGAGCAACGAGGCGCTGCGGCAGCAATCGCTGCGCAACGCCGTCAATGTCGCACCCATCGCCATCCCCGCCGCCATCCCGGAGCCGCTGCCGGAAGCCGCCGAACCGACCAGCGATACCGAAGGAACGCCATGAATCGTCTCCCTGCTGCCCTGCCGCTTTCCCTCGCCGCCGCGCTGGCGCTGTCCGCTTGTGGGCCGCTGCTCAAGCCCACGGGTGCCGACATCGCCCGCAACCAGTTGATGGTGCTCCAGTCCGACCCCGCGTTCGCACCGCAGATCGCGGCTGAACTCGCCGCCGCCGAGCTGGCCGTGCAGGCGGCCGAGGTGCCCACGCGCGATGTCGCCGGCGGCCAGCACGCCGTGCATGTGGCCGAACGCAAGATCGACATCGCCCGCACTGAGGCCGAGCGACGCAATGCCGAAGACGCATTGAAGCGCCTGCAGCAGGAGCGCGATGCCATCCTGCTCGATGGCAAGAGCCGCGAGCTGGAGATCGCGCGGGCGCAGGTGGAGGCTGCCGCCGCCGCCGCACTGGCCCAGCAGCAGGCCGCACTGCTGGCGCAGCAAAGGGCCGCCAGCGCGGCACTGGTCAACGCCGAGCTGCGGCGGCAGATGGATGAGTTGCAGGCCAAGTCCACCGACCGCGGCATGGTGATGACGCTGGGCGATGTGCTGTTCGCCGTCGGCAAGGCCGATCTGCAACCGGCGGCGATCGAGCGTCTGGACAAGCTCTCCGCCTTCATGCACCGCTACGTGGATCGCACGCTGATCATCGAGGGCCACACCGACTCGCAAGGCAGCGACGAGGACAACCGCTTGCTGTCCGAGCGCCGCGCCGAGGCCGTGAAGGTGTACCTCATCATCCAGAGCATCGACTCCGCGCGCCTCAGCACGGTGGGTCGTGGCAAGGAACTGCCGGTGGCCGACAACGCCACCGCCGAAGGCCGGCAGCTGAATCGCCGGGTCGAGATCATCATCAGCAACACGGTGGGCAGTACCCCCTAGCGTATCCGCGCGATGCTCTGAACAGGCCACCGCGCGCGAGTTCAGAGCGGGTTCATGGGCTTGGGACTGAATGGGCAGCGTCATCAGTCCATCCCACGGAGAACCCATGAAATACAACTACAGCCGCCCGCTCGCAGGCCTTGCGAAAGCGATGGCAGCCGCCTCGGTGCTGGCACTTGCCGCCTGCGCATCCATCCCGCCGCCCACCGACCAGCTCACCCGCGCTGAAAGCGCGATCAAGCGTGCCGAAGAAGCCCGCGTGGCCGACTACGCCTCGCCGGAGCTGAAGAGCGCCCGTGAAAAACTGGCCGCTGCGCGCGATGCCGTGACCCGCGAAGACATGGTGCTGGCCGCACGCCTTGCCGACCAGGCCCGCCTCGATGCCGAAGTGGCCACCGCCAAGACCGAAGCCGCCAAGGCCCAGGCCAACATCAATGAAATGAAAAAGGCGAACAGCGCCATCCAGCAGGAAGCGGATCGCAACACCGTCGCCCCCGTCATGCTGCCGCCGCCTCCCGCACCGAAGTCCAACTAAGGTATTTCTCCCATGACCAAACTCAATTTCATGCCGCGCGTCCTGCTGCTCGGCGCCGCCTCTGCCGCTGTACTGCTCAGCGCCTGCGCCATGCCGGTCCGTCCCGACGGTGCCGATACCGCCCGCGCCGAACTCACTCGCCTGCAAAATGATTCGAAGCTCGCCGTGCTCGCACCCGTCGCGATTCAGGAAGCCGAAGCCGCCGTCGCAGCCGCAGAAGTGCCCACTGAAAATACTGCTGCCGGCCTGCAGGCCGTGTATGTGGCACAGGGCAAGGTTGCCATCGCCCGCGCACAGGCCGAGCGCCGCTTCGCCGAAGACAGCGTGAAAAACCTGGGCGACCAGCGCAACGAGATCCGTCTCGATGCCCGCACCCGCGAAGCCGAGATCGCCAAGGCACAGGCCGAGGCCGCAGCCGCCTCCGCCATGCAGCAACAGCAGGCCGCCATCGCGGCGCAGGGTGATGCCGCCAAGGCGCAGGCTGAAGCCGAACGTGCCAAGGCCGAAGCTGAAAGAGCCAAGGCCGAGACCGAAGACCTGAAGCGCCAGATGCTCGACCTCGAAGCCAAGGCCACGGATCGCGGCATGGTGATGACGCTGGGTGATGTGCTGTTCTCCACCGGCAAATCAGAGTTGAAGCCGGGCGCCATGGCCCGCCTCAACAAGCTGGCCGCGTTCATGCTGAAGTATCCCGACCGTGCGGTGGTGATCGAAGGCCACACCGATTCCACCGGTTCGGCAGCACTCAACATGACGCTGTCACAGCAGCGGGCGGATTCGGTGAAGGCCTACCTCATCAGCCAAAGCGCGCCGGCCGCCAGCATCACCGCCATCGGCAAGAGCAAGGATGTGCCAGTGGCCGACAACACCACGGCAGCAGGTCGCCAGCAGAACCGTCGCGTGGAAGTGATCATCGCCAATCCGCCGATGAAGAAGTAAGCGGCACGATGCAGAAAGCCCGCTCCCGCGATGCGAGGGCGGGCTTTTTAGTGCCCGCTAGCTGAAGTCGAAGCAGAGGTCTTCAGCGTCGCAGAACTCGCTGTAGTCGCAGGTGATCTCGGTGTTGGCGGCAATGAAGCAGGCCGCCACATAGACCTCACCATTGCCGACCGAGCAGGTGTTGGGTGCGTCCGAGTGATTCATGAAACGCGAGTCGTCGGCGCAGTAATACACCGAGCCTTGCAGACGGTCGGCACCCTTGCCGCGATACGAATACTTGGCCGTGGCCGCACGCGCGGCCGGTGGCATGGCGTGGATTTCGGCATCCGGGATGACCAGCAGGAATCGCGCATCCAGTTGGTAGATTTTCTCGCCTGCCTGAATATCCACCGCAGCAAACAGGCCAGCACCGGCGATGGCGCTGCTGGCGACGTAATGCGGGACGAGGATCATGGTTTTTCACCGAGCATGGTGAGGAGTTGTTGGGCAGAATCGTGCAGCGCTAAAGGCCATGGCAGACCAACGATCTCACGGTCAGTAGCGCTGTCCTTGAACGGCATCACTTCACCACTGCCGATGACATGGCGGTAGTCCATCAGGATTTCCTCACCCGCCGCGATCGTTCTGAGGGCAAAGATGAAGCCGAGATGCCAGAGGGCATTGGGCGTGAAACTGTGATTGACGAAACATTCGTCGCTCCACTCCGGCGTCAGCGAAAACTGGTCCTCGAACCAGCGCACGCTCGATTCCACCTCGATGGAATCGGCGGCGAAGCCACGCAGCTTCGACTCGGACCAGACGGTATGCACATTGTCCGGCGCGATGATGACGCGGCCCTTGGTGATCAACTCATCTGCGAACAAGCCCTTGCCGGCACCGGCGATGCAGGAGGCATCGACGCGATAGCGCGGCAGAATCATTGCAGCTTGCGCCCTGCATCCGAGCGCGCGCGGGCCGCATTGAACAGCTCGCGCACTTCGACTTCGCGATAGCCATAGTTCTGGCCGCAGAACTCGCAGGTGACGTCGACGCGGCCCTGCTCTTTCAGCACCGGCTCCATCTCCTCCTCGCCCAGTCCCAACAGCATGGCGGAAATCTGTGCATGGCTGCACTGGCATTGCAGGGCGATGGGACGCGGCGCGAACACGCGCACGGTGTCCTCGTTGAACAGCCTTCTCAACAAGGTTTCGGCGTCCACGGCCAGCAGTTCCGGCTCCTGCAGCGTCTGGAACAGGTGATAGACATGCACCCAGTCGTCGTCGGCACAGCCCTCTGGCAGGCGCTGCACCATCAGGCCCGCGAACTTGGTGGGCGAGGCACCGAGGCAGATGCGCGTGCGCAGCTGCTCGCTCTGCGCGAAGTAGATTTCGAGTGCCTCGGAGAGGTTCTCGCCGAGGATCTCGACGTGTGCCTGATAGCGATCCGCTCCGCCCGCCTTCGGCTCCAGCATGCAGGCCAGGGTGCCGCCACCCATGAGCTTCTGAAAGTCGCCCTCCAGCCCGGCCTCGCACTTGGCCATGCCGCGCAGCTGCATCTGCTGGTTGACCTGCGCCACCAGCATTTTCAGCGGCTGGCCATCGGCGCCCTGGAATTGCAGGTTGAAGCGCGCGCCCTCGCTGATGTCGGCGGCGAGCAGCGGCGTGGCGGCCAGCGCGTGGCCGAGCAGGCGGAACATGTCCGGCGAGTACTCGCGCCAGCCGAGCAGCTCCGGGATGCCCTCGGTGATTTCCACAGCGAAGCCGCGAACGCCGCGGTTTTCAATCAAGAACGGAACAAGACGGTTCGCCATCAGCCTGCGAGCTTTTCCTTGAGCAGACGGTTCAGCGCATCCGGGTTGGCCTTGCCGCCAGTGGCCTTCATGGCCTGACCGACGAAGAAGCCAAACAGCTTGTCCTTGCCGCCGCGATAGTCCGCCAACTGTCCGGGATTAGCCGCCATGATCGCCTCGATGGCCGCGACAATCGCGCCCTCGTCGGTGATCTGCACCAGGCCCTTGGCCTTGATGATGCTGTCGGCGTCGCCCTCGCCGTTCAACATCGCCTCGAACACGGTCTTGCCGATGTTGCCGCTGATGGTCTTGTCGGCGATGCGCGCGACGAGGCCCGCCAGTGCAGCGGCCGTGATCGGCGAGTCGGTAATGGTCTTGCCAGATTCGTTGAGCGCCGCGAGCAGATTGCCGGTGACCCAGTTGGAGCAGAGCTTGGCTTCCGCACCGCTGAGTTTCACCACGTCCTCGAAGTAGAGCGCCAGCGCGGTTTCACCCGTGAGCAGATTGGCGTCGTAGGGCGAGAGGCCGTACTGCGACTCGAAGCGCGCCTTCTTGGCCGTGGGCAGCTCCGGCATGTCGGCCTTGATGGCGGCGATGTCGGCTGCGGTGACAATCACCGGCAGCAGATCAGGGTCAGGGAAATAGCGGTAGTCGTTGGCGTTTTCCTTGAGCCGCATCGCGCGCGTCTCGCCCGTATCCGGGTTGAACAGGCGCGTTTCCTGATAGATCGTGCCGCCGGCTTCCAGCACTTCGATTTGCCGCGCGATCTCGAAGTCGATGGCCTGCTGCACATACCTAAAACTATTGATGTTCTTGGTCTCGGTGCGCGTGCCGAAAGGCGCATCGGGCCCACGACGCACGCTGACGTTGGCATCGCAGCGGAAGCTGCCTTCCTGCATGTTGCCGTCGCAGACGCCGAGCGAGACGACGATGGCATGCATCTTCTTGAGGTAGGCCACGGCCTCGGCGGCGCTGCGGATATCCGGCTCGCTGACGATCTCGATCAGCGGCGTGCCGGCACGGTTGAGGTCGATGCCGGTCATGCCGGGATAGGCCTCGTGCAGCGACTTGCCCGCATCTTCTTCGAGATGCGCGCGGGTGATGCCGATGCGCTTGGTGTAAGGCTTGGGGCCTTCCACTTCGATGTCGAGATGGCCGTGCTCGACGATCGGCAGCTCGTACTGGCTGATCTGATAGCCCTTCGGCAGATCGGGATAGAAGTAGTGCTTGCGTGCGAAGACACAGCGAGCTGCGATCTTCGCATCCACCGCGATACCGAACTTCACCGCCATCTTCACGGCCTGCTGGTTCAACACGGGCAGAACGCCGGGCAGGCCCAGCGTCACCGCATCGGCCTGCGTATTCGGCTCGGCACCGTACGCGGTCGCCGCACCCGAAAAAATCTTGGTCTGCGTCATCAACTGGCAGTGGACTTCGAGGCCGATCACGACCTCCCATGCGGGTAGTGCCATTACACGAACTCCTTCGGCGACTGCGTGTGGAATGCAGTCGCTTGCTGATACTGGTGCGCGACATTGAGCAGTCGCGCTTCGTCGAAGTAATTGCCCATGAGCTGGAAGCCCACCGGCAGGCCCTCGCTGAAGCCGCAAGGCAGGCTCATGGCCGGGATGCCCGCGAGATTGGCGGCGATGGTGTAGATGTCGTTGAGATACATCGCCACCGGGTCGTCGCTGTTGTCGCCAAACTTGAAGGCGGTGCCGGTGGTGGTCGGGGCGAGAATCACATCGACCGTCTCGTAGGCGCGCTTGAAGTCCTGATAGATGAGATTCCGCACCTTCTGGGCTTGCAGGTAATACGCATCGTAGTAGCCGTGCGAGAGCACATAGGTGCCGATCATGATGCGGCGCTGCACTTCGCTGCCGAAGCCTTCGCCGCGCGATTTTTTGTAGAGCTCTTCGAGGTTCTTGGCCTCCGCACTGCGATGGCCGAAGCGGACGCCATCCATGCGCGCGAGATTGCTGCTGGCCTCGGCGGGGGCGACCACGTAATAGGTGGGCACCGACAGCGGCGCGTTGGGCAGGCTGATTTCGCTCACCACCGCACCAAGTGCCTTCAATTGGGCAATGGCGGCTTCAACGCAAGCGCGAACACCAGCGGACATTCCGTCAGCGAAGTACTCCTTCGGCAGGCCGATCTTCAGGCCCTTGATCGACTTGCCCAGGCCGCTAACAAGGTCATCGACAGGCCGCTCGATGCTGGTCGAATCCAGTGCATCGAAGCCGGACATGGCTTGCAGGATCAGCGCCGCATCTTCGGTCGAGCGGGCGACGACGCCGGCCTGATCGAGCGACGAAGCGAACGCAATCATCCCGTAGCGCGACACCCGCCCATAGGTGGGCTTGATGCCGGTGAGATTGGTGAAGGCGGCAGGTTGGCGGATCGAACCGCCGGTGTCAGTGGCGGTGGCAACGGGTGCAAGGCCAGCCGCAACGCAAGCCACTGAGCCACCCGAAGAACCACCGGGCACGCGGCTCAAATCCCAGGGATTCTTGACGGGGCCGTAGAAGCTCGTCTCATTGGACGAACCCATCGCGAACTCGTCCATGTTGACCTTGCCCAGCATCACCATGCCGCTGTCGGCATGCAGCTTGCGGACGATGGTGGCGTCGTAGGGGGCCACGAACTTGTCCAGCATCTTGCTGCCGCAGGCGGTGCGCACGCCCTCGGTGCAGAAGATGTCCTTCTGCGCGATGGGGATGCCCGTGAGCAGCCCTGCGCCGCCAGCAGCGAGGCGCGCATCGGCGGCATCGGCCTGTGCCAGCGCGATTTCCGGCGTGACGGTGACGAAGCTGTTGAGCTGGCCATCGAACTGGGCGATGCGGGCCAGATAATGCTGGGTCAGCTCGCGCGAGCTGAACTGCCTGGTGGCGAGGCCCTGAGCCATCGCCGTGAGGGATAACTGGTGCAAGCTCATTATTCGATCACCTTCGGCACCAGAAACAGACCGGCTTCAATGGCCGGCGCGTGCGCCTGATAGGCCTCGCGGCGATTCGGCTCGCTCACCACGTCCGGGCGCAGGCGCTGGGTCAGTTCCAGGGGGTGGGCCATCGGCATCACGCCCGTCGTGTCGACGGCGGTGAGCTGATCGACCATGGCCAGGATATTGCTGAGTTGCTGCGCATAAAGCGCGGTTTTTTCAGGCTTTAGTTCAAGGCGCGCGAGGTGCGCGACCTGCTGCACCTGTTCGGGAGAAAGGCTCATTTTGGGGGGAGATTGCGGCGGAAATGACGTAAGATGTGCGCTGCACCATCTTAGTCGGTGCAGCCGCTGGCTGCATCAAAAACGGCACCCGCCGGCCCGCTTCGAGTGTGCTTCTCCAACCGTAACAGTCACCACTTTCTGGATTTTTGTGTCGATGCTAGAAGCCATCAGCCGCCTGTTCGTCAACGATATTTCCATTGACCTCGGCACCGCCAACACCCTCGTTTACGTCCGTGACGAGGGCATCGTGCTCAACGAGCCTTCCGTCGTCGCCATCCGCCTCGACAGCCGCGGCGCGAAAAAGATCGAGGCCGTGGGCATCGACGCCAAGCGCATGCTCGGCCGCACGCCCAGCAACATCACCACCATCCGCCCCCTGCGCGATGGCGTGATCGCCGACTACACCGTGACGGAGAAGATGCTGCAGCACTTCATCCGCAAGGTGCAGAAGGGCCGCCACATGATGCGCCCGATGACCC
>JAZKFO010000108.1:0-9138 GCA_040386395.1 Pseudomonadota bacterium
TCGCTGTCCTGGTCCACCGTTTCTTCCTGCACGAAGAATCCGTTCAGGCCGGTGGTGCCCTGGAAGTCGCCCACCACCACGCCTTCGACCTGCACCATCTGGTTGGCGAGCGGCGACATCGCGCCGCTGCCCTGCACGGCACTGATGAAGGTGGCCGGTGCGCCGCAAGCCATCGAAGCGCCGGTGGTGAAGCTGGCGCTGAAGTCGGCGGCCATCGTCTGCACGGGTGCGTCCTGGTCCATCACGCCGCCGGCGCTGATGGTGACGGTGCAGTTCTGCATGGGAGGCAGATCGGCGTCAGGGTCCAGCGTGTAGCTGCTGCCGCTGCCGCTGAATGTGAAGGGCTGCGCCAGTCCTGCGCAGCTCAGGCCAAAGGCGGCTGCGGAGGTGCTGACCGGCTCGGTGAAGACGACCACGATACTGGCGGTGACCGGCACGGCGCTGGCGTTGGGCAGCGGCGTGATGCTGGCCACGGCAGGTGCCTCGTCCACGGCGGCGGAGACGAAGGTCTGGCCGCGGTTGACCTGGCCGAAGGTGTTGGCCGCGACCGCCTGCCAAGTGAAGTCGGCGTACTGGCTGCCGCTGCCCGCCAGTTGCAGGGAGCCGCCCAGCGCCTCGGTGCCGAGTTCCTGCTGGCCGATGTCGGTGCAGGTCCTGCCGGCGGCGGGGCCGTTGGTGGCCGTGAACGTGCCCTCGTAGCAGAGGAATTGCAGCACCTCGGTACCGCCCCGCACCAGGGCAATGCCATCCGGCGCGCCGTTCTGCAGGCCCACGATGTTGACCGACACCGTGCCAAACCCGGCTTGCAGGTTGGGAATCGTGCCGCTCAAAGCCCCAGCCGGGGTATAGCTCGCACCGGTGCTGCCGTTGTACGGCACCAGCGTCAGATTGAAGATATCGGTGCCGGCCGGCCCGGCAATCTCGACCGCCTCACCGGCATCCGCACCGGCATTGTCGTAGTGCAGTTCGTTGATGAAGATCGGCGCTGCCGCCTGCGCCAGCGCGGCTGGCGAACAGACGAGTGCGGCGATGGAGAGCAGCACGGCACGCGGGATGAAGGCGGGTTCCGAACACATGGCAAGTCCTTTTGGCACTTTGGGAAGTGCCTAGAGACTGCTGGCGCGATATTGCCGCTGGATGATGGTTGCGTGAAGGCTCGTAGTAACCACGAGTCGGTCAAGCCTCTTGGAGAGCAGCTCAGCTCAAGCCGGGTAGCCGGTGATTTTGCGGATGCGCTGATAGAGCGGCTTGAGGCGCGGATACAGCTCGCGGTAGACACCGCGATAGAGCGCCTCGTAAGTGCTTGCAGCTTCGGCATTGGGCTTGAACAGCTGGCCCGGCTTGCACATGGCGGCGACGGCGCTGGCGTGGTCCTTATGAACTCCCAAGCCCACAGCGCAGTTGATGGCGGCACCGAGGGCGCTGGTCTCGTAGATGGCGGGTCGCTCGGCGACGAGGTTGAACACATCGGCGGTGATCTGCATGGCCGCATCGCTCTGGCTGCCACCACCGCCAACAATCAACCGGTTGATTTTTTTGCCGAGCTTTTTCTCGATCTGCTCGCGCCCGGCGCGCAGGCCGTACACCAGGCCTTCGAGAATGGCGCGGTAGAAATGAGCGCGGGTATGCACATCGCCAAAACCGATGATCGCGCCCTTGGCCTCCGGGCCGGGGTCGCGCACGCCGGGGCTCCAGTACGGTTGCAGGGTGAGGCCCAGCGCGCCGGCCGGCACGGCCTTCACCAGCTCGTCGAACAGGGATTCCACCGACACGCCGCGCTCGGCAGCCAGCGTGGTCTCGCGGTGTGCGAACTCGCGCTTGAACCAGCTCACCAGCCAGAAGCCTCGGTAGATCTGGATCTCGGTATTCCAGGCACCGGGCATCGCCGCTGGGTAGGCGGGCAGCAGGCGTTGCACTTCGAGATAGCGGCCTTGTGTCGTGTTGATGGTCGCACTCGTGCCGAAGCTGAGCTGTGCGGTGAACGGTTCCACCGCACCGCAGCCCAGCACTTCACAGGCCTTGTCGGCGCCAGCAGCAATCACCGGCACGGCAGCTGGCAGGCCGAGTGCTTCTGCGGCGGCTGGTGTGAGCGCGCCCATCGGCTGACCCGGCTTCACCAGTCGCGGCAGGCGGTCGCGGGTGACGGCGAAGGCCTGCCACTTGAAGTCGCCGGGTGCTGCCCATTGCTGCTGCTTGTAGTCGAAGGGCACATAGCCCACTTGCGAGCCAGTGGAGTCCACGAACTCGCCCGTGAGTCGGTGACTCAGCCAGCCCGACAGGAACAGATATTTCGCCGTGTCGTGCCACAGCTTTGGCTGGTGCTGTGCCAACCAGTTGCACTCGGCCTGTTGCTGGGCGTGGCGGATCAGTGGCGTGGCTCCCGCCAGCGCAAACCCGATTCGCCACTTGGCGGACATGAGAGGTGGGGCGATGCATTCACGCTGGTCGAGCCAGACGATGGCAGGACGCAGCGGTGTGCCCTGTGCATCGGTGCAGATCATCGTCGCGCGCTGGGTGGTGAGCGCCAGACCAGCGATGTGCTGCGGGTTGACGCCCTGCGTCCACAGGCGCTGGCAGGCGCTGACGATGGCCTCCCAGTACAGCATCGGGTCCTGTTCGGCCCAGCCCGGTTGTGGCGCGCTGTGTACCGGCTCGTGCGAGACCTGCGCCTTGGCGATGAGTGCGCCCGCCGCATCGAACACGATGGCGCGCGTGCTCTGGGTGCCCACATCAATCGCCAGCAAGAGGTTGGATGACAAGAGCGCTCTCCGGCGCGTGCGTGGCGGGAGTTTAGAGGCTGGTGGGCAGGCTGTGCTGCTGCCGCATGTGCGCGCGATATTGCGCCGCCTCGGCCGTGCAGCGTGCGTCGTCCCAGCCCAGCGTGTGGCGGCAGGCGGCGAGCGCGGGCTCGATCATGGCCTCGGCAAAATCCGGCAGCACCAGGCCGGCACGGCTGCGCCGCAGCAGGAGGTCGTCGAGATGGCGTACTTGCTCGCTGGCACGCGCGCTGATCTGCGGCATCGTGGGTGCGAGCGAGGGCGACTCTTGTCGGTGCTGATCGAACAGCGGCGCATGGTCTGCGGCCAGTCGCAGGGCGGGCAGCTGTTTAGCGGCCTCGGACAGCACCTGCCGCGCGGTGATGCGAAAGGTGGTGAGCTTGCCGCCGGTGATGCCAATGAACCCTGGCGCCGTCCACTGTGCCGATTCACGCGAGGCGGACGAGGGCTTGCCCTCGCCATCATCAACGATGGAGCGCACACCCGCGAAACTGCTGAGCGCCTCGTCGAGCTTCAGGCCCACATTGGGCATGAGCCAGTCGAAGGCTTCGAGCAGATAGTCGGCCTCTGGCCTGCTCATGCGCGGGCTCCACAAATCCTCGCGGTGATCGAGGTCGGTGGTGCCGAGCAGCGTGGCGCCCTGCCAGGGATAGGCGAACACCGGGCGGCGATCGCGCGGGTGGAAAAAGCTCACCGCACAAGGCAATGGCAAGCGTGTGTGGGGATAGACCAGATGCGAGCCGCGCAGTGGGCGCAGCTTGGGCGCGATGATGCCCTGCCCTTGCAGCCCTTCGGCCCAGACGCCGCTGGCGTTGATGACGACGGTGGCCACCACTTCGCGCGTCTCGCCGGTCTCGGCATCGCGCAGCGCCACGCCGGCAACGCGGCCTTGCGTCTGCAAGAGCTGCTCGGCACGCACGTAGTGGAGTGCGGTGCCGCCGTCTCGCTGACCTTGCTCGATCTGGCGCCAGACCAGTCGGCAGTCGTCGGTGCGCGCATCCTGGTACTGCAAAGCGCCCAGCAAGTTGTGTGTGGCGACCTGCGGCGTGATGGCCAGCGCAGCGGCCACATCAAGGCTCTGCGAACGCGCAGCCGCATCGCGCGCAAAGCGGTCGTAGAGCCACAGCCCCAGCCGCACCAGGCCACGCGAAGGCTTCACGCCGCGATAGCAGGGCAGCAGAAAATCCAGCTTTTCAACGAGATCAGGCGCTTCCCGCATCAGTCGCTGCCGCTCGCGCACCGACTCGGCGGTGAGCCTCCATTCGCCGGTCTGCAAATAGCGCAGGCCGCCATGCACGAGCTTGGATGACCAGGACGAGGTGCCGCTGGCAAAATCGCGCGCCTCCACCAGCAGCACGCTCACACCCGCGCGCGCCGCCTCACGGAAGATGCCCGCGCCGGTGATGCCGCCACCGATGATGACGAGGTCGTATCGGGGCTTGAGATCAGCGAGCTGCATTACAAAAACAACTTGCCCGGATTCATCAAACCCTGCGGATCAAACTCGCGCGCCATCGCACGGATCAGGTCCATCCCCAGCTCGCCCTTCTCGCGCAGCAGATACGGCGCATGGTCACGCCCCACGCCATGCTGGTGGCTGATGGTGCCGCCACTGGCGACGATGGCCTCGCTGGTGGCCGCCTTGAGCTGCTTCCAGCGTTCCAGATCGCGCTCGTAGTCACCACCCGCACGGAACACAAAGGTGGAATAGACGCTGCACCCGCTGCGATAGACATGCGAGAGGTGCGTGAAGCAGTGCGCGCGTTCGCCGAAGCTCGCAAACACCTTCTGCGCCGCCGCTTCCACCGCACGCATCGCCTGCGTGGTGTTGGCCCAGCTCACGCAGGTCTCGACGGTGTCGGCACCGTAGCCGGCTTCCCACAGGGCGTTGCGCAGGTACGGGCCCTTGAAGCGGTTCTTTGCCCAACCCTTGCCGATGGCACGACCGGTATTCACGCCCTTGTACTGCTTGGCAATGCCGAGTGCCTCACGCTTGAGGCGCAGCACGTCGCGGTGGCTGCCGGTGGTGCCGATCAACATCATCACGGGCCGCTCGCCGATCTTGCGCATCTTGAGATAGCGCTTGAGCCAGGTGATGAGCTTCTCGTGACCTGCAAGCGCCAGCTGGGTTTCGGTTTCGATCTCGTTGGAGAGCCGCAGCATCGAGAGGCCGAGGTCAGCCTGCGCCAGCGCACGGATCGCTTCGAGGCCGGCCTCCCAGCTGGGGAAGAACACGGCATGGAAATCTTCATGCGTGGGGATGGGCCGGATGCGGACGGTGGCTTCGGTGACCAGACCCAGCCGCCCCTCGCTGCCCATCAGCGCCTCGCGCAGATCAGGCCCCGCACTCGATGCCGGCAACCCACCGATTTCCACCACACCGCGTGGTGTGCTCAGGCGCGCGCTGTGCAGCATCTGCTCGATGCGCCCGTAGCGCAGCGATTGCTGGCCACTGGAGCGCGTCACCACCCAGCCGCCGACCGTCGAATACTCGTAGCTCTGCGGAAAGTGGCCGAGCAGGAAGCCCTGCGATTTGAGCTGCGATTCCACCAGCGGGCCGGGCGTGCCGGCCTCGAAGGTGGCGAGCCAGTTGCGGGTATCGACGTGCTTCAGTCGCGTGAGTTTCTTCAGGCTGATGTTGACCACGGGCCGGTCACCCTGAGGCACATCCAGATGCCCGACCACGCTGGTGCCGCCGCCGTAGGGGATGACCACCGCGCCGATGTTGAGCGCCGCCTGCAGGGCAGTGTCAGCCTCTTCGCGGGTGGTGGGCAGCGCCACACCATCAGCGACGGGGCCGAGCTTGCCGTAGCGCAGGGCGAGCCAATCCGGGTAGCTCTGGCCGCGCGAGTGATCGAGCCTTGTCTCAGCATCAGTGGCGAAGTAGGGGCCATCGGCCAGACGTGAGTGAGCCACGTTGAGCAGCACCGATTCGCGGCTAACGTCCTGGTTCGGCGTGCCGTCGCCGACGCGCTCTTTCAGAAACTGGCGGGCTTCGGCACTGAGTGGGTTGTGCTCGCTGGTCTCGCCCCAGCCATTCCATCGACGCATGTTTTCTCCCTGATTTCGAGCGGTCGTGAGTATGCCAGCCGCACCGAGTCAAAGCCGTGGCGCGGCCTGCTGCGCGATGCGGCGCAGGGTCTTCAAGGTGAGGCAGGGTTCGTCCATATGGCCGGTGAGCACTGCCGCTGGTTGCTCGGGTTCGCCTAGGTGATTGAGCACGAGCGCGGCACCGAGAAAATCCTGCGACAGCGTTTCGGCATTGAGCGTGATGACAGTTGGGATGCCCGCCGCACGCGCCGCAGTGAGCCCAATCGCCGAGTCCTCGATGGCGATGCACTCGTAGTGCAGCAGCTTCAACTTGCTGACCGCGTGGCGATACAAGTCCGGTGCCGGCTTGCGTGCAAAACCCGACTCACCGCCGACGATCAGCGAGATGCGCTTGGCCAGCTCGGCACCCAGCCCATGTTTGATGAAGGACTTGATGCTGCGCGCGCTGGCATTACTCACCACCGCGAGACGCAGACCCGCATCACTGGCCTCCAGCAGCAGGCGCTCCACACCGGGCCGCAGTGGCACCTGGCCTTCTTCCAAGCGCCGGTTGAAGTGCTGCGATTTGACGTTATGGACGTGGTCCACCCAGGCCTCGGCACTCTCGCTCACCGCCTCGGTGTGCTCGCCCAGTTCGGGTTCGTATCGCTTCAGATAATGATGCAGGCGATCCTTGCCACTGGGTCGTTCGAGCAGCCGCTTGTAGAGCCGCTCGCTCCAGCGAAAGCGCAGGCCGAGTTCGCGGAAGGCATCGTTGTAGGCGGGCCGATGGCCGTGGCTTTCGGTCTCGGCCAGGGTGCCATCGAGGTCGAACAGCAGCGCGCGCAAGGTCATCGCTGCATCGCCTTCGCGTGCAGTCGCTTAGGCGTGAGCACGAAGGACTTCATGGTGAGTATTCTAGGTGAGCACTGTTGCTGAAACCCTTGATTTCTCTACGATCGTGACCTCCATCACGCCCGCCTATCGCGGTCGCTTCGCCCCCACGCCTTCTGGCCCGCTGCACCTCGGCTCGCTGTTCACTGCGCTCGCCAGTTGGCTGGCCGCGCGGCAGGCGGGTGGGCAATGGCTGTTGCGGATTGACGACCTGGATCGCCCGCGCTGTGTGGCGGGTGCTGAGGATATGATCCTGCATCAGCTCGACGCACACGGCCTGCATTGGCATGGCGCGATCGTGCGGCAAGGCGAGCACGAGGCCGCGTACCGCGCGGCCTTGCAACAACTCGTACAGCAGGGTTTGCTCTATGCCTGCACCTGTACCCGCGCGACGCTGGCGGCGACTTCACTTGCCGGGCCCGACGGGCCGGTCTACGCGGGCACCTGCCGCACGCACACCGCAGCCGCTGCCAACACAAGCACCGCATTGCGCCTGCGGCTGCCTGATGGCGCTCTGCAATGGCAGGACGGCGTGCAGGGCCTGGTGCAGCGCACGCTGCCGCAGGATGCGGGCGACTGTGTGCTGCGGCGCGCCGATGGGCAGTGCGGCTATCACCTGGCCTGCGCGCTCGACGAAGTGCGTATGGGCATCACCGAAGTCGTGCGCGGTGCGGACTTGCTGGGGGCGACCGTCCACCAGCAGGCGCTGTTGCAGGCGCTGGCACTGCCACCGCCGCGCTACGCGCATGTGCCGGTGCTGCTCGCCGCGGATGGCCGCAAGCTCTCGAAACAGAATGGCGCGGCCGCACTCGAGACCAGTGCAGCCGCCGTCAGCCAGCAGCTGCTGTTCTGTCTGCACGCGATGCGGCTTGGGCCACCCGCTGAGCTCATCGGCGCGAATGCCGAAACCATCCTGCAATGGGCCGTGCCCGCTTGGGATGCGCAGCGTCTGGCACAGGGCACCACCCTGCCCGCCACGCCCTGAGCTTTGCCCTCGTTGCTGCGCTCTGGCATTCTTGCCGCAGTGCAACAAACTGTGACTTTTTAGGGCGGCCCGCAGCATGAGCGATGTGCGCATCATCAAGAAGTATCCCAACCGGCGTCTCTACGACACGCAGGTCAGCCGTTACATCACGCTGGAAGAAGTGCGCCAGCTCGTGCTGCAAAACATCGAGTTCCGGGTGGAGGACAAACGCACCTCCGATGACATCACCCGCACCATCCTCTTGCAGGTGATTGCCGAGCAGGAAGAAAACGGCAACCCCATCTTCAGCGTCGAGTTGCTGAGCTTCATCGTCCGCTATTACGGCGACCCGATGCAGTCGAGCATCAGCCGCTATCTCGAACTCTCGCTGCGCCTGTTCGCCGAGCAGCAGAACCACTTCACCGACCAGCTGCGCGGCATGCTGGGGCAGGCCCAGCAGCCGGTGCTGGCGCTGAAAGAACTGGTGATGAAGGAGATGGCCGACAAGCAGTTGCCGGTGTGGCGTGCGGTGCGCAAGGAGTTCATCAAGAACCTCGAACGCGCCAAGGCCATCAAGCCACTGCTGCGCGGCGATGACGAACCGGGCGCGCCCTGAGCCGTCGGCAATCCGGCTTGCGCCGATTGGCACGCTGATTGCTGTGTAAAACGGTGAGAGTTGAGAACCAGAACAAAGAAATTAATGACGAACCCGTCATTGTTTCGCAACAATAAGATTCAGATCTTTGATTTACTTACATTTTTACCCAATGCAGCAAGATTGACAGTCTAGGTTTCCATCCCTATACTGCACTGCAACAAAAGTCGGAAAGCAAAAAACCCGGTCAGCCAACCGGTGAGGGTTTCGCTTCCGGGTTTCGTTATGATCTCCTCCAGAAAAGCCTCGGCTTTTCTAGCACTTACCCCCTTCTTTATCGAAGGGGGTTTTTTTTGGCCGATAAATACCAACGCGCGAATTGTGCTGCGCTTAACACTCGCTGACAAGCCTTTCGACGCACTTTTGTTGAACTATTTGCACGATTTCGGTGAAGTACTCTGAATTGCTGCGCTGCACAACAAAAAAGCCACCTAAAAGGTGGCTTTTTTGCAGCGATAACGTGTTGTCAGTTTATGCAGCACCCACGTCAGGGGCCTTCATCGACAGGCGAATCTTGCCGTCGCGGCCGACTTCGAGCACTTTCACGCGCACGATATCGCCCTCTTTCACCACGTTCTCCACTTTCTCGACGCGCTCTTCAGAAAGCTGGCTGATGTGAACCAGGCCATCGCGGCCGGGCAGGATCGTCACGAACGCACCGAAGTCCATCAGGCGGGCCACGCGGCCTTCGTAGATGTCGCCCACCTGCACTTCGCGGGTGAGCATGGTGATGCGCGCAATCGCGGCTTCAGCAGCTTCGCCAGAGGTGGCGGCAATCTTGATGGTGCCGTCGTCCTGGATGTCGATCGAGGTGCCGG
>JAZKFO010000109.1:0-4387 GCA_040386395.1 Pseudomonadota bacterium
CACGCCTCGCTGCTGCCGCGCTGGCGCGGTGCGGCACCCATCCAGCGCGCGATTCTCGCGGGCGACACCGAGACCGGCACCACCATCATGCAGATGGATGCCGGGCTCGACACCGGCCCGATGCTGCTGCGCGAAACCCTGCCCATCGGCGTGAAGACCGCCGGCGAGCTGCACGATGCGCTGGCCTCGCAGGGCGCGCGATTGATTGTGGAAGCGCTGGCAAAGCTCCAAGCCGGCACACTCACCGCCACCCCGCAGCCAGCAGAGGGCAGCACCTACGCGCCCAAGCTGACCAAGGACGAAGCCCGCATCGACTGGTCGCAAGCGGCCGATGAAGTCACCCGCCGCATCCGCGCCTACAACCCGGCCCCCGTGGCCTGGAGCGAGATCGCGGGCGAGCGTGTGAAGTTCCATCGCGCCCAGGCCGTGCCGGGCAGTGGTGCTGCCGGCACGGTGCTCACCTGCGGTCCCGATGGCCTGAAAATCGCCACCGGCGAAGGTGCGGTGCGCATCCACGAATTGCAGCGGCCGGGGGGTCGCGTGCTGCCTGCCGGACAGGCCTGCCAGCGTTGGAACATCACCGGACGATGCTTTGAATAACGAAACCAGCATCGCCGCCTCCAGCCGCGCCGTCGCCGCACGCGCCGTGCTGCGCGTGTTCGCCGGCAAGAGTTTTGATGATGCCTTTGCCAAGGCCAATCTCGCCGATGCGCGTGATCTCGCCTTTGCCAAGACGCTCACTTACGGCGTGCTGCGCGAACACAGCGCGCTGTCGTGGCTGCTCACACGCCTGCTCTCGGCACCGCTGCTGCCGACCAGCGCCGTGCATGCGCTGCTCTGCGTCGGCCTCTACCAGCTGCGCACGCTCAACACCGCCGCCCATGCCGCCGTGAGTGCCACCGTCGATGCCGTCGAGCCGCTCGGCGAGGCGAAGGCGCGCGGGCTGGTGAATGCCATCCTGCGCCGCTACCAGCGCGAGAGCGTGAAGCTCGAAGACGAGCTGCCCACCGCGCTCACCACGCGCTATTCGCACCCCGTCTGGCTGGTCGAAAAACTGCATGCGGACTGGGGCAAGCAGACCGTCGAAGTGCTCGCCGCCAACAACACGCAAGCGCCGCTCACCCTGCGCGTGAATGCGCGGCAGTCCACCCGCGAGGACTATCTGGCGCGGTTGGCGGTGGAGGGCATCGCCGCGAGTGCGGTGGCGCATGCACCCGATGCCGTGCGCCTGCACGAGGCCGTTGGCGTGGAGAGCATCCCCGGTTTCAGCAGCGGCATGGTCTCGGTGCAGGACGCCAGCGCACAGCTCGCCGCACTGCTGCTCGACGCGCAGGACGGCATGCGCGTGCTCGATGCCTGCGCCGCCCCCGGTGGCAAGAGCGCGCACCTCCTTGAAATGGCCGATGTCGAACTCACCGCCATCGACAGCGACGGCCTGCGCCTCGCCCGCGTGCGCGACACCCTCACCCGCCTGCAACTCGATGCCGCGCTGATCGAAGCCGATGCCGCGCAGGTGCCCTGGTGGATTGGCCGCGTGAAGAACGGTGGCGACTTCGACCGCATTCTGCTCGACGCCCCTTGCAGCGGCACCGGCGTGATTCGCCGCCACCCGGACATCAAGTGGCTGCGGCGTGAGGACGACATCAAGCGCCTCGCCAGCACCCAGCTCAAGCTGCTGAAGGCGCTGTGGACCACGCTCGCCCCCGGCGGCGTGTTGCTCTACGCAACGTGTTCGATCCTGCGCGCCGAAGGCGAGGAGCTGGTGCAGACCTTCCTCGCCGAAACCGATGATGCCGCCGAGTCGAAGATCATCGCCAGCTGGGGTGAGGCCTGCGTGGTGGGCCGCCGCATCGCGCCGGGTGGCGACTTTGATGGCTTCTATTACGCGCGACTCAGCAAACGTAGTTAGGGCGCTTTCAAAAACACCGGGTTGCCGATGATCGTGCGCGTCTCTCCATCCGCCAATTCGATGCGCCAGTGCGTGCCCAGCGGCCCCTCGTTGGCGGGGTTGCGCATGGCAGTGGGCAGGCTGTGGACGAAGGGATCGGTGAGCACCGGCACCACCAGCATCGTCACGCCGTTCTGGATGTAGCTGATCACGTTGCCAACCCCGCCCGTCACCGTGGTGGTGAGCGCGGCGACCTCGGTGGTGGCGAGCCGCAGCGTGTCGCCGTAGATGCCTTCCTGGCCGTTCGGCGCGCTCGCCTCGAACAGGACCTCCGGCGAACCAGCCGCGCCGCGCGTGCGCACATAGGCACGCCCGGCCTCGATGGCGCGCTTGAGTGCAGGCCGCGAAAGCTGATCCGCGAACACCGCCGTCGCACTGCTGCCATAGCCCTTGCGGGCGCGCTCTTCGGGGGCGTCCACGCCCTTGCTGTCGCTGCCGCTCACCGCGGTGATCTTGAAGCCGTCAAGCAGCAGGCCCTCCCATTTCTGGATCGCCGTCGCCACGAACGGTTGCTCGATGGAACCCGCCGGGATCGGCGCGCCGACGTCATCGCCGGTGGCGACGATGGGCCCGGTGACGACCTCCATCGTGTCCACCTCGGCGTAGTCGATGGCCTCATCCAGCTCGAAGAAACAACCCCGGCAGAGATTGCTGAAAGCCGGGGGCGGGAACAGCGTCGGGTGGTTGACCTGGAACAGCGCGTCATCCTGCTTCGCCAGCTTCTGGATCTCGCCCAGCGACACGGCTTGCAGCCCATGCCGGTAGTCGAGCACCGAGGGCGTCTCGCCATGCGTGTTGGCGTGGCCGAAGTAGGTGATGATCTCGCGCCCCGGCCAGATGACGAGGTCGGGATTGGCCCGCTGCATCGCCCCCAGCGTGCGCCAGTGGGTGTCGGTGACGTAGTCCGTCACCATCAGAAAATCCAGCTGGCCCGCACGGGCCTGGGCGATGAACTCGGCATCGTCCGGGCCGTTGGGCTGGCTGTGGAAGCCATGCATGTGGAAGTCGCCCAGGTACCAACCGGCAGCGAAGTTGGCGACGTGGGTTTTGTCCACCGGGTCATCGGCGAGCGGGCCGTTGCGGCTGGAGGCCAGCTTGCACTCGATCTTCAACAGATAGTCCGCGCCATTGGGGCTGACGGCGGCAATGCCGAGTTCGGCCGTCCACACCCCCGGCTTCACCGCACCCGGCACGTAGCCGCGATCCGCCGAATCTTCCTGCACGAAACTCGGTGACTGCTCGCGGTCGATGCGCCCCTGCCGCGAGCCGCCCCAGCCGCGAAAACCCTCCGCGTTGAAGGTACCGCGCTCGTCCCACAGACCTAAATCCAGCGTGGTGGCGGTCAGTGGATTGTTCGGGGGATTGTTGGCGCGCTCCGTCCAGCGATAGCTCACCTCGACCCGCTCGGTGCCTGCTGCCACGGTAAATGGCTGCAAGAGGTAGGTCTTGGCATCGGCCGTGCTGACGCTGCCGGTCAGCTCCATCGCGGGGTTGCCGGGCGCGCAGGCATCCTTGGGGATGGGCAGCTGCACCACCGGCCCGGCCGGCGGCTGCACGCTGGCGGAATCCCCGCAGGCGGTGAGCAGCAACAGGGGGAGCAGGCAGAGCTTGGCTTTCATGCCCGCAAGCCTAGCAAGGCCGCATGACAGCCCGCCGTTACAGAATGCGCCGCCGCTTGAACCAGACCATCAGCGAGATGCCCACCACGCTGATGGTGGTGAGCGCAAACGCATAGCCGTATTTCCACGAAAGCTCCGGCATGTGTTCAAAGTTCATGCCCCAGATGCCGGTCAGCAGGGTGAGTGGGAAGAAGATCGCCGACAACACGGTGAGCGAGCGAACCACCTCATTGGTCTGGTGCGAGACCGACGCAAAGTGCAGCTGGATGGCGATCTCTATATCGCGCTGCACCGCATCGGCATGGCGCGCGACGCGCTCGATGTGCTCGCGCACGTCGTTCAGGCGGATGCGCTGGCTCTCGGTGATCTCGGTGCGCATCTCGCGCTGCCAGGCATTGAGGGTGTCGAGATTCTTCTCACAGAGGATTTCGAGCGCATGCGCCTGCTTGCGGTAGCGCATCAGCTCGCGCCAGTCCTGGTACGGATTCTTCGGGTCCATCAGCGCATCGCCGATGCGTTCCAGCCGGTCTTCGAGTTCGTCGGTGATGGTGAAGTAGCGCTGCACCATGGTGTCCAGCGTGACATGCACCAGCCCGAACGGGGTGGAGGGGAAGCGCAGCCTGGTCTCGCAGAACTTGCTCTTCACCACGTCGAACGAGACATTCTCCGAAGCCCGCACCGACACCAGCAGGTGATCGAACAGGAAGAACGCCGCCGACTTGGTGACGATGAGATTCTGCGAGTTTTCGCAGTCCTCCGGCGTCAGGCCCTGGAAGATCAGCACGTCGTATTCCTCGGTGCCATCGAAGCTCGACATGTG
>JAZKFO010000110.1:0-9404 GCA_040386395.1 Pseudomonadota bacterium
GCTGCGTGATCTTCGACATCGACGGCGTGATGACCGACTGCAAGCTCTACCTCACGCATGACGGCGAAGAGATCAAGGCGGTGAACGTACGCGACGGACTGGGCCTCAAACTGCTCATGAAGCATGGCATCGAGGTCGCCGTCATTTCCGGTCGCCCCAGTGTGGCGATGCAGAAGCGCCTCGAATATCTTGGCGTGCCGCACATCTGGCTCGCCACCGAGAACAAGCTGCCGGCCTATGAATCGCTGAAAACCAAGCTGGGCCTGAGCGATGCGCAGATGGCACACATGGGTGATGACACGCCCGACCTGCCGCTGTTCGTGCAGGTGGGCCTCGCCCTCGCACCCGGCGATGCCCACCGCAAGGCCAAGGCGGCCGCCCACTGGATCAGCGAGGCGCGCGGCGGCGATGGCGCCATCCGCGAGGCGGTGGATTTCATTCTCGAAGCGCAGGGCATCGACGCATGAGCAAGCTCTCCGCCGTGGTGCTCACCCTGGTAATGACCGCGATGGCGGCGCTGATGTGGCAGAGCGCGAATGGCCCGGATGAGGCGACCGGCACCGCCAGCAGCGAGGTGCCGCGCTATCGCATCGACAATCTGCGCGCCCTGCGCACCGACAGCACCGGGCTGCCGCTGGTGCGTCTGAGCGCGGAGACGGCCAACTACTTCGACGACGGCGCTGCCGCACTCACCAACATCGAGACCGTGGGGCTCTCCGGCGAGGCCGCGCCCTGGGCGCTGAAATCGCCCGCCGGCACGGTCACCGCTGGTGAAAAGCGTCTGCTGCTGCAAGCGCCAGTCACGGGTACTGGCCGCTGGACCACCGGTGAGCCTTTCACTTTTGTCGGCAGTGCGGTGTGGGTGGACGATGCCAAGCGGCAGTTCTATTCCAGCGAGCCGCTGACGCTCGAAAGCGAGTCGCGCACCGCCAGGGCCAAGGGCTTCACCGCCGGCTTCGACGGCAAGACCTTGAAGATGACGCAACCGGAACTGAGTTATGTGCTTGGCGAATAAGGGCATCACCGCATTGGCTGTGAGCATGGCGCTGTCGGGTGCGGCGTTCGCCCAGGGCAGCAGCAAGAAAACGCCGCAGCGCGTCTCCGGCCCCATCACCATCACTGCCAAGACCGGCGAGTGGCAGGACGGCAACATGATCTACACCGGCGATGTGGTGATGATCTCGAAGACACTGGAACTGCGCGGCGCGCGGCTGGAATTGCAGCAGGGTGGCGGCAAGAAGAGCCCCTACATCATCACCGTCACCGGCGCGCCCGCCACCCTCAAGCACATGGGCCAGACCGCGCAGGACCCGGTGGTCAACGGCCGCTCCAAGACCATGATCTACCGCTCGGCGACGCAGAACATCCAGCTCACCGGCGACGCTCACCTAGAGCGCGCCAAGGACGAGCTCAATGGTGACGACATCAAGTACGACGTGGCCTCACGGCGCGTGCAGGCCACCGGCGGCGACAAGGGCCAGGTGCGCATCGTCATCGACGTGCCGGAGCAAGACCAGTGAGCAACACCCCCGCCAAGCTGACTGCCAAGAATCTGGTCAAGAGCTACAAGAAGCGCAGCGTCGTCCGCGATGTGTCGCTGGAGGTGAATGCCGGCGAGATCGTCGGCCTGCTCGGCCCCAATGGCGCTGGCAAGACCACCTCGTTCTACATGGTGGTGGGCCTGGTGCCAGCCGACGGCGGCACGGTGGAACTCGATGGCGTGGACATCACCAGGCTGCCCATGCATGCGCGCGCGCAGAAGGGCATCGGCTATCTGCCGCAGGAGGCGAGCGTGTTCCGCAAGCTCTCCACCGCCGACAACATCCTGGCCATCCTCGAAACCCGCAAGGATCTGGACAAGAACCAGCGCAAGGCCGAACTCGAACGCCTGCTGGAAGAACTGCACATCACCCACATCCGCGATGGCATCGGCCAGAGCCTGTCGGGCGGTGAACGCCGCCGCGTCGAGATCGCCCGCGCGCTCGCCGCCAATCCGCGCTTCATCCTGCTGGACGAACCCTTTGCCGGCGTTGACCCGATTGCGGTGCAGGACATCCAGAGCATCGTCCATCACCTGAAGGCACGCGGCATCGGCGTGCTGATCACCGACCACAATGTGCGTGAGACACTGTCGCTGTGCGAGCGTGCCTACATCCTCGCCGCCGGTACCGTGATTGCTGCGGGCACCCCGGCCGAGCTGCTGGAAAACGCGACGGTGCGCAAGGTGTATCTGGGCGAGGATTTCAAGCTGTAGCGCCGCGCGCGGCGCACTCATGCAAAAGTCATACCGCTACAATGCGGCCATGACGTTGAGTAACCACCAGAAATGAAGCAATCGCTCGGAATGCGCACCGGGCAGGCGCTCACGATGACGCCAGCCCTGCAGCAGGCCATCCGTCTGTTGCAGCTCTCGACGCTGGACCTGAAGCAGGAAATCCAGCAGGCGATTGAATCGAACCTGATGCTGGAGCTGAGCGACGACGACAGCCCGGAACCCGATGCCGGCGCAGAAGCCGCCGAACTGGCCGAGGCCTTCAGCGAGCGCAACAGCAGCAGTGATTCCGGCGATGGCCTGGCCGCCGAAGTCGCCGCCACCGAGGTGCGCGGCGACGAGCCGATGAGCGACGAGATGCCGGTGGATGCCGACTGGGGCGACATCTACGACACGCCCGCCAAGTCCGACAACAGCAGCGACGACGATGACCTGGCCGAGTTTCGCCGCGCCAACCAGCACGGTGGCGAGACGCTGCTGGAGCACCTGCGCTGGCAGGCCGGCCTGCTGCCCCTGAAGGAGTGGGAGGCCGAAGTGGCCGACTACCTCATCGATGCCGTCAACGACGACGGCTATCTGGAAGGCTGGGAGGAGGCCTGCAACCACTTCCGCGAGACCTTCGGCCTGACGCCGGCGCATCTCGAAACCGTGCTGAAAAAGATGCAGGACTTCGACCCGCCAGGCATCGCTGCACGCGATCTGGGCGAGTGCCTGCGCCTGCAGCTGAAGCAGCTCGACGCCAGCCAGCCCGGCCACGCGCTGGCGCTGGTGCTGGTCGACAAGCATCTGGCGCTGCTGGCGCGCCGTGACTATGCAGCGCTGCGCCGCGCCACCGGCCACGACGAGGCCAGCCTGCGCGTGGCGCTGGCACTGATCCAGAAGCTGCAACCGCATCCGGGCCGGCCCTATGCCGCGCACGAGAGCGCCTACATCGAGCCGGATGTGTTCGTCACCAAGCACCAGGGCAAGTGGCGGGTGGGACTGAACCGCGAATCGACCCCGGCGGTGCGCATCAACCCGCATTACCTGTCGATGGTGAAGCGGGCCGACAGCAGCAAGGATCAGCTGACCATGAAGACGCACTTGCAGGAGGCGCGCTACTTCCTGCACAGCCTGCAATCGCGCAATGACACTTTATTGCGCGTGGCGCAGTGCATCGTCGAGGAACAGCGCGCCTTTTTGGACTACGGCCCGGAGGCGATGCGACCGCTGGTGCTGCGCGATGTGGCCGGTCAGCTGGGGATTCACGAGTCGACCGTCAGCCGCGCCACCGCCAACAAATATCTGCTCACCCCGCGCGGACTCTTTGAACTCAAACACTTTTTTAGCAGCCACGTGCAAACCAGCGATGGCGGCGTGGCTTCGGCCACCGCCATCCAGGCCATGCTCAAGCGGCTGATTGCAGCCGAGAATCCGGCACAGCCCTTGTCCGACGCGACCTTGGCAGACCTCTTGCAGAAGGAAGGTATTCAGGTTGCAAGGCGCACCGTAGCCAAATATCGTGAAGCCATGAACATCCCTCCCTCACACGAAAGGAGACCGCTTTAAGTCAAGAACATCTGCAAGCGATCCGTGAACCGCCCGTCCCGATGTGATGTCCCAAGACGGCTGACGAATCGCTTCAAGCAGCGATTGCCGTAGGTGTCCCGGCAAAAGGGCAACCGTTTAGAAAGGAGTACTCGATGAACCTGACCATCTCCGGCCACCATCTCGAACTGACACCGCCGATCAAGGCCTACGTCAAGGAAAAGATGAAACGACTCGAACGCCACTGTGACCACCTGCTCAACGGCAAGGTCATTCTCACGGTGGAAAAGGATCGACAGAAGGCGGAGGCGACGGTTCATTGCTCAGGTGCCGATCTGCATGCGGAATGCACGCACACCGATCTCTATGCCGCGATTGACCTGCTCGCCGACAAGCTCGACCAGCAGGCCCGCAAGCACAAGGACAAGCGCCGCGATCACCACGCCGCCGAGGTGGTGCATCACCAGTCCGCCGCGCAAGTCGCCGCGATGTGATTTCCAATAGCTGCAAAAAAACGGGACGCCTTACAGCGTCCCGTTTTTTGTTGGGCGATGAAGCAGCAGCCAGCTATCATGCGCGGGACTTCCCGAACTAAAACGAATCTGGACGAGCCCGAAACCATGAAACTCACCGAAATCCTCAGCGCCAACCGTGTCGTCGCCGGCACCACCGTCACCAGCAAGAAACGCGCGCTGGAGGAGATGAGCAAGCTGCTGGCAAAAGGCAGCGGCACCGTCACCGAAGGCGAGATCTTCACCGCCCTCACCGCCCGCGAGAAACTCGGCTCCACCGGCCTGGGCCATGGCGTGGCGATTCCGCACGGCCGCATGTCGGGCATCGAGGGCTCGATTGGCGCGCTGATCCGCCTCAAGCACCCGGTGGACTACGACGCCCACGACGGCAACACCGTCGACCTGATGTTCGGCCTTGTCGTGCCGCAGCAGGCGACCGAGACCCACTTGAAGCATCTCGCCGCCATCGCCGAGCTCTTCAGTGACGAAGCCTTCTGCAAGCAGGCCCGTGCTGCTGCCGACGACGCTGCCCTGTTCGCGCTGATCACCAGCCGCAGCTGAACGCAGCACCCGCCCGGACATGAAACTGGTCGTCGTCAGCGGCTTGTCCGGAGCCGGTAAAACGGTGGCGCTGCGCCAGTACGAAGACCTCGGCTGGTACTGCATCGACAACATCCCGCTCGACTTCGTCGAGCCGCTGGTGGCGCATGCCCTAATCAACGACGAGCCGCGCTATGCGCGCATGGCGATTGGTGTCGATGCGCGCGAATCGCCGACCCAGATCGGCTATTTCCCGGATCATCTCGAATCGCTGCGCACGCGCGGGGTGGATGTCGACGTGCTGTTCCTGACGGCGACGGAGGAGATCATCCTCAAGCGCTACGGCGAGACCCGCCGCAAGCATCCGCTCTCGGATGGCCAGACCTCGCTCGCCGAGGCCATCCGGCTGGAGCGCGCGCTGCTGGCACCCATCTCCAATGCCGCCGACGTCACGCTCGATACCACCAAGCTCAACCTGCACCAGCTGCGCACGGCCATCGACAGCCAGATGCCGGGTGCGACACCGAAGCTCTCGGTGCTGTTCCTGTCCTTCGGTTTCAAGAATGGCATGCCGGATGGTGCCGACTACGTCTTCGATGTGCGCTGCCTGCCCAACCCACACTGGGTGCCGGAGCTGCGACCGCTCAATGGCCGCGATGCCGCCATCGCCGAGTATCTGGCAGCGCAGCCGGAAGTCACCGCCATGCAGTCCGACATCACGCAGTTTCTGGATCGCTGGCTGCCCACCTATGAGGCGCAGGATCGCGCCTACGTGACCGTCGCCATCGGCTGCACGGGCGGGCAGCACCGCAGCGTCTATCTGGTCGAGCAGCTGGCCCCCCATTTCAAGACCCGCTTTGCGCAGGTCGTCATCAAACACAGAGAGCTCACATGAGTTGTGGATTACTGCTCGTCACCCACGGCAAGCTGGGGCATTTCCTGCTCGACACGTTGCGCGACATGCTCGGTGATCTGACGCTCAGGGCCGACGTGCTCGAAGTGCGGCTGGTGCAGTCGCACGAGGGCCCGCTGCTGCAGGGCACCCGCATGCTGGAAAACCTCGACAGCGGCGACGGCGTGCTGCTGCTGACCGATGCCTACGGCTCCACGCCCAGCAACGTCGCCCACAAGCTGACCCTGGCGCGTGGCAACACCACCGCCGTGGCTGGCCTCAACCTGCCGATGCTGATGCGCGTGTTCAACAGCAGCAGCCTGCCGCTGGACGCGCTCGCCCAGGCCGCGGTCGAAGGCGGCCAGCAGGGCGTGGTGCGCTGCCCCACGCAGGGCGGCAGTGCCTCGCCGGCATCAACGGTGGCACCGGTGGCCGCGGCCGCCAGCGGCAAGACCGTGGAGCGCACGGTGGACATCATCAACAAGCTCGGCCTGCATGCGCGCGCCTCGGCCAAGCTGGTGACGCTCGCCAACAAGTTCACCGCCGACGTGCGCCTGAAGAAGGACGGCCGCGAAGTCTCGGCCAAGTCCATTCTCAACATCATCATGCTGGCCGCCGGCCTTGGCAGCCAGGTGACGCTGATCGCCGAAGGCGAGGACGCCGAGCAGGCGATTGAAGAATTGGCGGCGCTGGTCGCCGACAAGTTCGGCGAGGAAGCGTGATGCGCGATTTCGTAATGCAGATTGCGGACTGCAGAATGAAAAGCAGACTGTGCGCGAATGCTGCCTTGCCTTTGAAATCCGCAATCCGCAATCCGCAATCCGCATTCAATTTTTCGCGAGGCGAAAAATGAGTCTTTGGCTCAACGGCATCGGCGTCTCTCGCGGCGTCGCCATCGGTCGTGCGCAGCGGCTGCATGGTGCCGATCTCGAAATCCCGGAACGCGCGCTGCAAGCCGGTGACATCGAGCACGAGATCACCCGCTTCTACGGCGCGCAGCGGCGCGCGCGCGACGAGTTGCGCGCGGTGCGCGAGCAGATTCCGCCCGGCACACCGGGCGACATCGCCGCCTTCATCGACACCCACCTGCTGATGATGGACGACCGCTCCATCGTCGATGCCACCATCGGCCATATCCGTGGCAGCAAGCTCAACGCCGAAGCGGCGCTGAAGAAAACCCGCGACGCGATGGTGGCCATCTTCGACCAGATGGACGACCCCTACCTGCGCACCCGCAAGGATGACGTGGGGCATGTGGTGGATCGCATCCAGCGCGTGCTGATGAAGCTCAGCGCAACGCAGGCACCACTCGAAGGCGCGCCGAAGTTCGACATCGCCGAGCCGACCGTGATCGTCAGCGACGACATCACGCCGGCCGACATCATCCTGCTCAGCCAGCAGAAGGTCGTCGCCTTCATCACCGAGTTCGGTGGCCCGACCTCGCACACGGCGATTCTCGCGCGCAGCCTCGGCATCCCCGCCATCGTCGGCCTGCGCGACGCGCGCAAATGGCTGCGCGATGGCGAGACGGTGATCGTCGATGGCGAGCAGGGCCATGCACTCGCCGCACCCGATGCGCAGGCGCTGGAGTTCTTCCGGGCCAAGCAGATCAAGCTCGCCGAAGACCGCGCGACGCTGCAACTGCTGCGCGACAAGCCGGCGGTCTCGAAAGACGGCGTGAAAATTCGCCTGCTGGCGAACATCGAATCGCCGGATGACGCGATCCACGCTGCCGAGCTGGGTGCGGAGGGTGTGGGCCTGTATCGCACCGAGTTTCTCTACATGAACCGCAAGGATCTGCCGAGCGAGGAGGAGCAGTTCGAGGCCTATGCCAAGGTGGTCAGCGCGGTGAAAGGCCCGCTCACCATCCGGACGCTCGATCTTGGCGCGGACAAGCAGGTGGACTCAGGCGCGCGCATGGGCCCGACGCCGAACAATCCCGCACTGGGACTGCGCGCGATTCGCCTCTGCCTGAAAGAGCCGGAGCTGTTCCGCACCCAGGTGCGCGCCCTGCTGCGGGCGAGCCGCTTCGGCGAGATGAAGATCATGCTGCCGATGATTTCCAGTGTGGCCGAATACCGGCAGGCGCACAGCTTCATGGCCGCGATGCGCATCGAGCTGACGCGCGAGGGCTATCAGCTGGCACCCGATGTGCCGGTGGGCGCGATGATCGAAATCCCGGCGGCCGCCCTCGCCTCACCAATGCTCGCGCGCGAGTGCCAGTTCTTCTCCATCGGCACCAACGATCTCATCCAGTACACGCTCGCCATCGACCGCGTCGACGACGAGGTGAACTATCTCTACGACCCGCTGCACCCGGCGGTGCTGCAACTGATCCAGCGCACCATCGAGAGCGGTGCGCGCGCGGGCATCCCGGTGACCATGTGCGGCGAGATGGCCGGCGATGTGCGCTACACGCGCCTGCTGCTGGGCCTGGGCCTCACCGAGTTCTCGATGCACCCGGCCAATGTGCTGGAGATCAAGCGTGCCGTGCTCGATGCGGATGTGAAGGGCCTGCAAGCACAGGTGCAGCGACTGCTGGCCTCGGCGGATATCGAAGAGCAGCAGGCGCTGATCGCAGCACTCTAGATGACTCTCCGCTCCACCGACTATGTACCCGCACCCACGATTACTTCACTTAGGACTGTTTTTTTTCGAGGCACGTGGGCTTTCGTCAGCTGTTGATGCCGCTGCCTCTATCACTGGCTGATTTGCTCTGATGGATTCTTTGATTACACCTGAGAAAACATTCGCAGCAAAGTATAAAACACCGCTTGCGATTGCGAAGACCGTGGAAATGACGCCAGTTGCAATCCAAATTTTCCTATTCAAATCCCGGATATCGTCGGAAATCTTGCCTAAACGATTTTCCACTCTGCCAACGTCTTGACCAATCCCCTCAATCCGTCCCTCAATTTGCCCGACGCTGCGAGTCAAGCTGTTGACGGCTTGCATCACCCATTGGGAAGACTGGCCATCGGTCGGTGTGCCCTGTGGGTTAGGAGTGCCCAAATTGCTGGTTTCACTTGGCACTTATCCACTCCCAGATATCTTTGTCGTGCCAGCCCCAGAACGAATCAAACCTTACGACGATGTGGCTTATGTTTCTCTGGCCTTTCGCGCTATCAAAAATTTTCTCACTGAGCTCTTTCGTAGTGAGCGTGTCATCTTTTATCAGCCAAGTAGCAGATCCGACCTGCCGGTAGCTTCCAGCCGGAAGGGTATTTGAAATGTACCCATCAACAGCGGCAGCTTGGTTTGGATCTTTTATGGATAGCGAATAGGTGGTTGACATGGATAATTTGCAACTCGCCTTGGAACCAAGTTTTCTTGGCTACGTAGATGTTTCAGATGTGTAACTACTGCATCCTACATCAGCAGACGCCTATTTTGAGGACGATAGCTGAACAGCTCCATGGGTAGCGCATGCTAGGTGGCTGACTTAGGCGCCAGCCACCGTCATCGGCGCCAGCAGCAGGCTGCCACAGCGCACCATGCCGCGGGTATCGACATCGCTGCCGACGGCGAGCAGCGAACGGAACATGCCCGCCAGGTTGCCGGCGATGGTGACTTCTTCCACCGGGTGCATGATCTCGCCGTTCTCGACCCAGAAGCCCTCGGCGCCGCGCGAGTAGTCGCCGGTGACCATGTTCACGCCCTG
>JAZKFO010000111.1:0-50779 GCA_040386395.1 Pseudomonadota bacterium
AGCGACCGCCATGACCGACCGCACGCAGACCGGACACACCCGCTATATCTTCGTCACTGGGGGCGTCGTCTCTGCCCTCGGCAAGGGCATCGCCGCTGCCTCCTTGGGCGCGATTCTCGAATCCCGTGGCTTCAAGGTTCACATGTTGAAGCTCGACCCCTACATCAACGTCGATGCCGGCACCATGTCGCCGTTTCAGCACGGCGAGGTGTTCGTCACCGAAGACGGGGCCGAGACCGACCTCGACCTCGGCCATTACGAGCGCTACCTGCGCGCCAAGACCTCGAAGCTCAGCAACATCACCACCGGGCAGGTCTACCAGAACGTGCTGGCGCGCGAGCGCCGTGGTGACTACCTCGGCAAGACGGTGCAGGTGATCCCGCACATCACTGACGAGATCATGAACGCCATCAAGCGCGGTGGCGCGGGTTGCGACATCTGCCTGGTCGAGATCGGCGGCACCGTGGGCGACATCGAAGGCCTGCCTTTCCTGGAGTCCATCCGCCAGATGCAGATGGAGCTGGGCCGCAAGCACACCATGTTCATGCATCTCACCCTGGTGCCCTACATCAAGGCCGCCGGCGAGATGAAGACCAAGCCGACGCAGCATTCGGTGAAGGAGCTGCGCACCATCGGTATCCAGCCCGATGTGCTGCTGTGCCGCACCGATCGGCCGCTGCCGGAGAGCGAGCGTCGCAAGATTGCGATGTTCACCAACGTGCCGATTCGCGCCGTGGTGTCGGCGGTTGATCTCGACGACATCTACAAGATTCCGAGCTGGCTGCACCAGCAGGGTCTCGATGAGCTGGTGATCGAACACTTCGGCCTCACCGAAGGCCACAAGGCCGACCTGCGCGAGTGGGACGACCTGGTCGAGAAGCGCCTCACCGCCGACACCGAAATCAACATTGCGATGGTGGGCAAGTACGTCGATCTGGCCGATGCCTACAAGAGCCTCAACGAGGCGCTGATCCATGCAGGCCTGCACACCGGCACCAAGGTCAAGATCCGCTACATCGACAGCGAGCAGGTCGAGAGCCAGGGCCCGCGCGTGCTGCAAGGCTCGGACGCCATCCTCGTCCCCGGCGGCTTCGGCGAGCGCGGTGTGGAAGGCAAGATCGCCGCCGCCAAGCACGCGCGCGAGAACAAGATTCCCTACCTCGGCATCTGCCTCGGCATGCAGGTGGCCTGCATCGAGTACGCGCGCAATGTCTGTGGCCTGAAGGATGCCCATTCCACCGAGTTCGCGCCCAAGTCCCCGCACCCGATCATCGCCATGATCACGGAGTGGAAGGACGCCAGCGGCAAGGTCGAGAAGCGTAGCGCCAAGTCAGACAAGGGCGGCACCATGCGGCTCGGCTCGCAGGCCTGCAAGCTCAAGCCCGGCAGCAAGAGCCGCAAGCTCTACAACGCCGAGGTGATTCACGAGCGTCATCGCCACCGCTACGAGTTCAACAACAACTACCGCGAGGCGCTCTCCAGCAAGGGACTTGAGTTCGTCGGCGTGTCGGAGAACGAGGAGCTGATCGAGATGATCGAGTTGAACGATCACCCCTTCTTCGTCGCCGTGCAGTTCCACCCGGAGTTCACCTCCACCCCGCGTGACGGCCACCCCCTGTTCACGGGCTTCGTCACCGCCGCGCGCGAGCACCACGGCGCGCACCAACTGAGCGAAAAAGCATGAAACTCTGTGGCCGCGATATCGGCATCGACCAGCCCCTGTTCCTGATCGCCGGGCCTGACACTCTCGAAAGCGAGCAGCTCGCTCTCGATGTGGCGGGCCACATCAAGCCGATCTGTGATGCGCTCGGCATTCTCTACATCTTCAAAGGCTCGTTCGACAAAGCCAACCGCAGCTCGCACACGAGCTATCGCGGGCCGGGCCTCGATGGCGGCCTGAAGATCATGGAGAACGTCAAGAAACAGATCGGCGTGCCGGTGCTAACCGACGTGCATGAAGACACGCCGGTGGACGAGATCGTGTCGGTGATCGACGTCATCCAGACACCGGCCTTCCTGTGCCGCCAGACCAACTTCATGCAGAAGTGGGCGCAGTCGGGCAAGCCCATCAACGTCAAGAAGGGCCAGTTCATGTCGCCCTGGGAGATGGGCAATGTCATCGAGAAGATGAAGGCCGTCGCCCCGCACCAGTTCATGCTCTGCGAGCGCGGATTCTCGTTTGGCTATAACAACCTGGTGGCCGACATGCGCGGCCTCGCCATCATGCGCAAGTTCGCCCCCGTGGTGTTCGACGGCACCCACACCGTGCAGCTGCCCGGTGGTCTGGGCAATGCCAGCGGCGGCATGAGGGAGATGATCCCGGTGCTGGCGCGTGCGGCGATTGGCGCGGGTGTGGCGGGCATCTTCATGGAAACCCACCCTGACCCTGACAGCGCGCTCTGCGATGGCCCCAACTCGCTGCCGCTCAAGCACATGGCGGAGCTTCTGGAAACGCTGGTGGCACTCGATGCGCTGGTGAAGAAATCCGGCCTGCTGGAGAGCAAGCTGCAGTCGGCCTGAGGGTTCGTATCGGTTCAGTTTGCACGCTACACTCCTTTATGAACCCTGGGTAACAGGGCAAAGACCAAAAGAGGAGACACCGCATGCAAAGCGCAAAGTACGCTCGCACCATCGCCCCGCTGTTCGCAATCACCATCGCCCTGGCGCTGAGCGCCTGCGCAGGCCAGAAAAAGGCCGAGCAGATGAAAGCCGCGACGGAGTCTGTGGCACGCATTCAGGAAGGCGTCGTGGACTACGCCACCAACCAGAAAACCTGGCCGAAGCACATCGATGATCTCAAGGTTGGTGGCGACGAAATGCCGGGTATCAGCTACGCAGTGGGCGAGGGCGGCGTGGTCGCCGTCTACTTTGCCGACGGCTCGGCGCTGCCGGGTGCCAACCTGATCTACACCCCGACGCAGGATGCCCAGGGTGTCGTCACCTGGGCCTGCGCCAGCAAGGGGCTGGATGCGACGCTGAAGCCCGCCGGTTGCAGCGGCTAGCACCGGCTTGCGTCATCCCACGGCGGCGTGGGGTGACGCAATGTTTTCGCAGCATGGCGGTGTGGATGAAGATAAAGCGGCCCTGAAGCCATGATTTCAGGCCGCTCGGCGCGGGCAGCCCTTATCATCGCGCCATGCACTACCGACACGCCTATCACGCGGGCAATTTCGCGGATGTCCACAAGCACGTCGTGCTGGTGGGCCTGCTGCAAGCCCTGAGCCGCAAAGACTCCCCCTGGAGCTATCTCGAAACCCATGCGGGTGCTGGTCTCTATGACCTGCGCTCCAGCGCCTCGCTGAAAACCGCCGAGTCGCAGGATGGCATCGGCCAGCTCGTGGCCGATGGCGATTACGCCGAGCCGATTGCCAGCTACCTCAAGGCCGTGCGCGCGCTCAATGCGAGCGGAGAGGCCGGCTACATCTACCCTGGTTCGCCCGTGCTGGCGCAAGCCCTGCTGCGGGACAAGGACAGGCTCGTGCTGTGCGAGAACGTTGCCGATGTCTTTGCCGAGCTGCGCCAGCACTTCAGCCGCGACCGCCAGAGCACCCTGCATGAGCGCGATGGCTATGAGGCCCATGCCCTGCTGCCACCGCCGGAAAAGCGCGGCTTGGTGCTGGTCGATCCGCCGTTCGAGCGGCGCGACGAGTTCGAGGCGATGGAAGAGTTTCTGATCAAGGCGCAGGCGCGGTTCGCGGGTGGCATCTATGCCTTCTGGTATCCGCTCAAGAACAGTTTCGAGGTCGAGCGTTTCGGCCGTCGCATCGCACTGGCCAGCAGCAAGCCGGTGCTCGACATCTGCCTCGACACCGGCGCTCCGGCCGAAGGCCAGATGCGCGGCAGCGGCATGGTCATCGTCAACCCGCCTTACCGCTTTGCCGAGGAGATGGAGCCGGTGCTCAAAGACCTCGCCAGGACCCTCTCGCTCGGCCCTCGCGCCGCTTCTTACCTCACCTGGCTCAAGCAGGAATGAGCGCGATCCGTTCGCTGCATCGCGGCGAGTTTCTCGAAATACTGCGCGATCGCCACTGGGAATACGTGCGCCGCACGATGGCGAGTGGGGCGGTGGTGATCATCGCCGTCACCGGGGAGGGCGAGCTGGTGCTGGTCGAGCAGACCCGCATCCCCCTGCAGGGCAAGACCATCGAACTGCCGGCCGGTATCGTCGGCGACAGCGAGGCTTTTGCGGGCGAGGCATTCGAGACCGCCGCCTTGCGCGAGCTGCTGGAAGAAACCGGCTTCAGTGCCAGTCGCGCCGAAGTGGTCACCCAGGGGCCGACTGCCGCAGGCTTCAGCAGCGAGATGCTGACTTTTGTGCGCGCACACGGCCTGGTGCGCGAACATGCGGGCGGAGGGGTGGATGACGAGGACATCACCGTGCATCTGGTGGCGCTCGATGCCGTGCATGGCTGGCTGGAGGCGAAGCGGGCGGCGGGCTATTTCATCGAGCCGCGCATCTACACCGGCCTCTGGTTCGCACAAAACAGCTGAGCCTAGCAAGGTCATTGCCGTATCTTGCGCGGTCTTCGAGTACCCTGTGTGGCGAAAGCCGGGGGTGCCCACGCGATGGGCTGAGATCACACCCTTGGAACCTGACCGCAAGCGGTGAGGGAAGGCTCGGCGCTCCCCTGCGTCCGGCGTCCGCTCATCGCAGGAGACCTGAGAGATGAGCGCACTACCCAACGATTTTCTGCACGACGCCACCCGCCTCACCGAGGAGGCGACGCGGCCTTTCCCCTCCAGTCGCAAGATCTACGTCGAGGGCTCGCGCCCGGACATCCGCGTGCCGATGCGCGAGATTTCGCTCACGCCGACGCGGGTGAAGGACGGCATCGAGCCGAATGCGCCCGTCACCGTCTACGACACCAGTGGGCCGTTCACCGACCCGGCTGCGCACATCAATCTGCTGAAGGGCCTCGACCCTGTGCGCGCGGGCTGGATCGAGGAGCGTGGCGATACCGAAACCCTGCGGGGCTTGAGCAGCATCTATGGCCGCATCCGTGCGGCGGATGAGAAGACGGCGAACCTGCGCTTCGAGCACATCCGCCAGCCGCGCCGTGCGGTGGCAGGCGCGAACGTCAGCCAGATGCACTACGCGCGACGCGGCCTGATCACGCCGGAAATGGAATACATCGCCATCCGCGAGAACGCGCGCCTGCAGGAGTTGCGCGAGAGCTATGAAAAGGCCGGCTACCTGCGCCGCATGCACGCGGGCCATTCGTTTGGCGCGGCGCTGCCGAAGGAAGTGACGCCGGAGTTCGTGCGCAGTGAAGTGGCAAGGGGCAGGGCGATCATCCCCGCCAACATCAATCACCCGGAGCTGGAGCCGATGATCATCGGCCGCAACTTCCGCGTGAAGATCAACGCCAACATCGGCAACTCGGCGGTGTCGTCGAGCATTGCCGAAGAAGTCGAGAAGATGGTGTGGTCGACGCGCTGGGGCGGCGACACGGTGATGGATCTGTCCACCGGCAAGAACATCCACGAAACCCGCGAATGGATCATCCGCAACAGCCCCGTGCCCATCGGCACGGTGCCGATCTACCAGGCGCTGGAGAAGGTCAACGGCAAGGCCGAGGAGCTGACCTGGGAGCTGTACCGCGACACCCTGATCGAGCAGGCCGAGCAGGGCGTGGACTACTTCACCATCCACGCCGGCGTGCTGCTGCGCTACATCCCGTGGACGGCGAACCGCATGACCGGCATCGTCTCGCGCGGCGGTTCGATTCTCGCCAAGTGGTGTCTCGCGCATCACAAGGAAAACTTCCTCTACACGCACTTCGAGGACATCTGCGAAATCATGAAGGCCTACGACGTCAGCTTCTCGCTCGGCGACGGCCTGCGCCCTGGCAGCATTGCCGACGCCAACGACGAGGCCCAGTTCGGCGAGTTGCACACGCTCGGCGAGCTGACCCAGATCGCCTGGAAGCACGACGTGCAGGTGATGATCGAAGGTCCCGGCCATGTGCCGATGCAGCTGATCAAGGAGAACATGGACGAGCAGCTGAAGCACTGCTTCGAAGCGCCGTTCTACACGCTGGGGCCGCTCACCACCGACATCGCACCCGGCTACGACCACATCACTTCAGGCATTGGTGCCGCCAACATCGGCTGGTATGGCACGGCGATGCTCTGCTACGTCACGCCCAAGGAGCATCTGGGCCTGCCGGACAAGGACGATGTGCGCGAGGGCATCATCACCTACAAGCTCGCCGCCCACGCTGCTGATCTCGCCAAGGGCTGGCCGGGTGCGCAGGTGCGCGACAACGCGCTCAGCAAGGCTCGCTTCGAGTTCCGCTGGGAGGACCAGTTCAACCTCGGCCTCGATCCCGACAAGGCCAAGGAGTTCCACGACGAAACCCTGCCGCAGGAGGGTGCCAAGCTCGCGCACTTCTGCAGCATGTGCGGCCCGCACTTCTGCTCGATGAAGATCACGCAGGACGTGCGCGACTACGCCGCCAAGATCGGTGCCGACGAACAGGCTGCGCTCGAACAGGGCATGGCGGAGAAGAGTGCGGAGTTCAAGCAGCAGGGTGCCGAGGTCTATCGCCGCAGCTGATCCCGCCGCCATGAGCCTGTTCGCCACCCTGCGGCGCAACCCCTCCGCCGTGCTGCTCGCGGTGCAGCTGCTCGGCGTGCTGCTGTATCCCTTTCTGCCCAATACCGAGGGCGGTGGCGCGCTGTTCAACCTTTTCGGGCTGGTGGTGCTGGCGGCCGCACTGCGCATGGTGCTCCGTAGCCCGGCCACCACCTGGGTGGGTGTGGCGCTGGCAGTCCCGGTCGCGGGTCTGCTGCTGGGGCAGGCCATCTCGCCGCACCCCTTGCTGCCGCTCGCCATGTCGGCGCTGGAGGCGGCGTTCTACCTCTACGCCACCTACGGACTGATCGCCTACATGCTGGCCGATGACCACGCCACCACCGACGAGCTGTTCGCCGCCGGTGCCACCTTCACGCTGCTGGCCTGGGCCTTCGCGCACCTTTTCACGCTTGGGCAGGCGCTGGTGCCCGGCAGCTTCGGAATAGACCCAGCAAGCCCGCGCAGCTGGATGGACCTGCTGTTCCTGAGCTTCACCACGCTCTCCGGCGTCGGCCTGGGTGACATCGTGCCGCTCACGCCGCTGGGCAAGGCGCTGATCATGCTGGCCGAGTTCGCGGGCGTGATGTACCTGGCGCTGGTGGTGTCACGCCTCATCAGCATGAAGTCACGCCTCACGACTTGAGCCCCGCGTGCGCCGCCTCAGGCGGCAGCGAGTTGGGGGTTTTGCCGGTGCCGCTCGCGCCGCATCAGCAGCACGACCCCATTCCACAGCGCGAGCTTCAGCGTGCCGACGATCAAGGCCACGTTCTGGATGCCGCCGCTGTTCAGGAATTCGTCACCGGCTTCGAGCGTGACCGCCGTCACCGAGCGGAACAGGTAGAACAGTGCATGCAGCGCGAACAGCGTGGCCAGAAAGCTGCGCGTGCGCAGCCGCTGTTGCTGCTGGCTGCGGGTCAGGTCCAGAGCGATGCCTGCATTGAGCAGGGTGAGCGCCATCGAGGTGAGCAGCACCCGCATCGCGAGGTCGTGGGTGAGAAACCACATGCCGTGGAAGATCACGAAGAAAGCCAGGGTGCAGACCGCGAAGGTTCGCAGCGGCACGGTCTGACCGGAAAATCGCCGCATGCCAGCCCACACCAGAAAACTCGCGCCGACGATGATGCTGTTGCCCAGCGCCGTCGATACCCACCAGGGCACATGCTCGCGCGCCACCACCAGCAGCGCACCGCAGAAGCCGACCAGATCGCCGGCTGCCCACAGCGCCAGCTCCTGCTGCCCGCGGTTGCGCAGCCAGCAGCTGAGCTGCAACAGGCCGCACAGCAGAGCCACCGGCAGGGCAGCGATGTAGAAGGTGTAGACGATGTAATCCACGCCGTGGGGCTTCAGCTGACGACGACGCGATTGCGGCCGGACTGCTTGGCGCGATACAGCGCGTCGTCGGCCGAGACCATCAGGCTCTGGCTGCCGGTGCCGTCAGCAGGGATGCAGCTCGCCACACCCACGCTGATGCTGACGGCAGCACCAGCGCTGGACTGCGGATGCGGCAGTCGCATGCCCAGCACCACCAGCCGCAGCCGCTCGGCAACCACACGGCCGCCTTCGGCATCGGTCTCGTCGAGCAGGGCCACGAACTCCTCGCCGCCGTAGCGGGCGAGCATGCCGCTGCCGCGCAGCAAGCCATTCTTGAGGCCCAGCGCCACCTGGCGCAGGCACTCGTCACCGGCCGGATGGCCGAGGCTGTCGTTGTAGGCCTTGAAGTGATCGACATCGAGCATCACCACAGCGAGTGGGCGCTGCCTGCGCGCGGCGTTGCGCCAGTACTCGGCCAGCCGTTCGTCGAAGGCACGGCGATTCCACACGCCGGTGAGGCCGTCGCGCAGCGAGCGTTCCAGCAGTTCGCGCTCACGCTGCTTGCGAAGGGTGATGTCACGGCCCACGGCGACCAGATACGGCCGGCCATCTTCCTCGACATGGCGGGCGAGGATTTCGATGGCAGTGCTGTCGCCATCGCTGCGCGGAATATTCCACTCATGGCTGGCGCTGCCTTCGGCCTGCGCACGCTGGCAGAAAGCCTGCCACTGCGCCGCACTTTCAAAGGCTGCCGGTGGTGCGGCATGGCCATCCTGCCCCGGTTTCACCTGCAGCTGGAAGCGCGCCGCCTCGTTGCATTCGATGATCTTCAGGCTGCCCGCCTCGATGATCAGCAGTGCATCTTCGGTCTGGTTGGCAAGGCGGTAGAACAGCGCCAGACGTTGCTCGTGCTCCTGAACTCGGTGTGACAGCAGGTGGCGCTGGATGGCACCACGCACCGCCCGTTGCAGGCGGTCCTCGTCGATGCGCCGCTTCATCAGGTAGTCGGCTGCACCCCGGCGCAGCGCGTCGATGGAGATGGCGGCATCTTCCTCGCCGGTGAGCATGACCACCGGCGGCGGGTTGGGCCTGGCGCGGATATCCACCAGCACATCCAGGCCCTGCATGTCCGGCAGTTCCTGGTCGAGCAGCACGCAGTCGAAAGGCCCCTGCTGTGCCAGTGCCGCCAGGCCACTGCTGCCGTCGCTGGCCTCGACGATGTCGAAGGCCTCGGTCTCCCGTTGCAGCATGCGCCGGTAGCGCACGCGGTCGGGCAGGTTGTCGTCGATCAAGAGCAGCCGGGTTGCCACGTCACGCCTCCTTGCGGTGGAGCGCATTAGGCGCAATCGGGCGGTTCCGGTCAATATTCGGCTGAAGGCTCAGAGGCCAAGGCCCGCAGGAGAAGGGATGCGATGATTTCAGTACGGAATGCGGTTGCTCTGATGCTGGGGACGATTGCCGCCCTGTTGCTGGGACTGGGCTACGTCACCACCTGGCAGCTGCGCACGGCCGCCCTGCAGGCCGAGGCCGAGACCCGCCGGCACGAGTCCTTCCGCATTGCCGAGTCCATGCGGCAGAGCTCCGACCAGCTGACCATGATGGTGCGGCTGTACGTCTCCACCGGGGAGGTGCGCTACCGCGACTACTTCGAGGAAATCCTTGCCATCCGCAGCGGCACCGCGCCGCGTCCGCTGGATTACGACGGCTCGTTCTGGGACCGCGTGCTGGCGCATGGCAAGGCGGGCGTTCAGTACGGCCCGCCGCAGTCACTGGTGCAGATGATGCGCACGGCGCAATTCCCGGAAGCCGAGTTCACTGCGCTGAATGCCTCGCGCGAAGCCTCCGATGCCCTGGCGCAGATCGAGATCGAGGTGATGAAACAGGTCGCCCAGCGCATCGCCCGGGGTGTCGATGCCCGCTACATCGATGAGGTCTACCCGGACTACCAGCGCCTGGTCGGTCCGGACTACCTGGCGCACAAGGACCGCATCATGGCGGCCATCAAGAACTTCCAGATGCTGATCGACCAGCGCACGCTGGCCGAGGTTGAGGCCCTGCGCGCGCGCAGCCAGCGCCTGCTCACTTCGCAGATCAGCTTTCTGGTGCTGATGCTGGCGATGAGCCTGCTGGCTTTCCTGATCTCCGAGCGCGCGCTGACGCGGCCCCTGCATCAACTGATCGAACTCACCCGCCGCATCGCCGGTGGCGACTATGCACAGCGTGTCGGCAGCCACGGCCTGACCGAACTCGATGAGCTGGGCAGCACCTTCAACGACATGGCCTCGGCGATCCAGAGCGATATCGCGCGTCGCGAGCGGGCCGAGGCCGAGGCGCAGGCGGCGCAGCGGGCGGCCGAGGCCGCCAACCAGGCCAAGAGCGATTTCCTCGCCAACATGAGCCACGAGATCCGCACCCCGCTGAATGCGGTGATCGGCATGGCCGAGATGATGGAAGACACCAAGCTCGACAACGAGCAGCGCGAGAGCCTGCGAACCATCTCCAACAGCGGCGTACACCTCTTGGGGGTAATCAACGACATCCTCGATTTCTCCAAGATCGAAGCCGGCATGCTGGAGCTGGATTCGCAGGTGTTCGATCTGCGGCGCTGCCTGGAGGATGCGATGGAACTGGTCGCGCCCAAGGCCTCGGTCAAGCAGCTCGATCTCGCGCTCGACTTTGTCGCCGGTACGCCGGAGGGGTTGCGCGGTGATCCGCAGCGGCTGCGGCAGGTGCTGGTCAACCTGCTGGCCAATGCGGTGAAGTTCACCGAGCAGGGCGAGGTGGTGGTCAGCGTCAGTGCCCGTCAACTGCTCGCGCCTGATCAGGCAGATGCCGAGGCGGGCACTCGCCACGAGTTCCTGTTCGAGGTGCGCGACACCGGTATCGGCATCCCGGCCGATCGCATGGACCGGCTGTTCAAGACCTTCAGCCAGGTCGACAACTCCACCACCCGTCACTACGGCGGCACCGGCCTGGGCCTGGTCATCAGCAAGCGGCTCACCGAGATGATGGGCGGAAGGGTGAGCGTCGACAGCGTCGTGGGCCAGGGCTCGGTGTTCCGCTTCTCCATCGTCGCCGAGACCAGTGCCGAATGGGCCAGCTACCCGCAGGGCAGCCGCGTCGATTTCGAGGCCAAGCGGGTGCTGATCGTCGACGACAACGACACCAACCGCCGCCTGCTGCGGGCGGCAGCCGAGCTGTGGGGCATGCAGGTGCGTGACACCGCCTACCCGAAGCAGGCGCTGGAGTGGATCGGCGAGGGCGAGCATTTCGACGTGGCCGTGCTCGACTACCTGATGCCGGACATGGACGGCAAGGCGCTGGGTTCGGCGATCCGCCGCTACCGCGACGCGCGCCAGCTGCCCATGATCATGGCCAGCAGCGCGCAGATGACACGGCGTCTGGCACCGGACTTCGCGGCGGTGGTGGCGAAGCCGCTGCGGCGCTCGACGCTGTTCGATGCCTTTCAGGATGCCCTGCTGGGCGAGCGCATCGGCAGACTGCCGCAGGAAGCCGCAAGACCCGGCAGCGATGTGGAAGAACTGGCAGCCGATGGGCAGACGCTTGCCGCCGTGCTGCCGGCCTCGCCGGTGCGGGTGCTGCTGGTGGAGGACAACGAGACCAACCAGAAAGTGACCACGCGCATGCTGCGCTCGCTGGGTTATCAGTCCGACCTGGCCGTCAATGGCGCGGAGGCGGTGGCCGCCGTACAAGCCAGGCCCTACGACGTGGTGCTGATGGATGTCCACATGCCGGTCATGGATGGCCTCGAAGCCACCCGGCGCATCCGCGCGCTGCCGCTTTCGCCAAGGCCGCGCGTGTTCGCCATGACCGCCAGCAGCCTCGACAGCGAGCGGCTGGAATGTGTCGAAGCCGGCATGGAGCGACATATCTCCAAGCCGGTGCAGCGCAAGGTGCTGGCCGCAGCCCTGGCCGATGTGCTGTACGCGGAAGCATCAACACTGCCGGAGGCCTCGTCCGCCGCTGGTGAAGACATCGAAGCACATCTGGATGGACAGGTCTCGGAGCTGAGCCGCGAGGGCGTGCTCGAACTGATCGACAGCCTGATCTCCGAACGCGAAAAGACCTGCACCGCCCTGCTCGCCAGTTGCGCCGCGCGGGACGGCATCGTGCTGAAGCGCCTGACGCACAGCCTGAGGGCGAACTGCGCCATGGTCGGTGCCGAGCTGCTGGCTGAGCGTTTTGCGGCCATGGAGCGGCGCGCCAAGGCGGGTGACCTCGACGGCACCGAGCTGGAAGTGCGGCAGCTGGAACAGGATTACAGCCGGCTGGTGGAGCGCCTGGCCACACTGCGGCCTCGCTACATCTGAGCGCGGCCGCGATAACATCGGCGGCATCTTCTGCTCCCGGTGTCGGCCATGAATGACCTCTCCTCCGCCCGCCGTTCGCCGCGTGTTGTCCGCGCCGCACGGGGCACCACGCTGAGTGCAAAGAGCTGGCTCACCGAAGCGCCGCTGCGCATGCTGATGAACAACCTCGACCCGGAGGTGGCAGAGCGCCCCGAAGAGCTGGTGGTCTACGGTGGCATCGGCCGCGCGGCGCGCAACTGGGCCTGCTTCGATGCCATTGTCGAGGCGCTCAAGAAACTCGAAAACGACGAGACGCTGCTGATCCAGTCCGGCAAGCCGGTGGGTGTGTTCAAGACCCACGCCGATGCGCCGCGCGTGCTGCTCGCCAACAGCAACCTCGTGCCGCACTGGGCGACCTGGGCGCACTTCCACGAACTCGATGCCAAGGGCCTGATGATGTATGGCCAGATGACGGCGGGCTCGTGGATCTACATCGGCAGCCAGGGCATCGTGCAGGGCACTTACGAGACCTTTGTGGAGGCCGGTCGCCAGCACTTTGGGGGCTCGCTGAAGGGCAAGTGGATTCTTACGGGTGGCCTCGGCGGCATGGGCGGTGCGCAGCCTTTAGCGGCGACGATGGCAGGGGCCTCGATGCTCGCCGTCGAGTGCGATGCGACGCGCATCGACATGCGCCTGCGCACGCGCTATGTGGACCAGCGCGCGGACTCGCTCGACGAGGCGCTGGACATCATCGAAAGCGCGCACCGCGAGGGCAGGGCGGTGTCGGTCGGCCTGCTCGGCAATGCGGCGGCCGTGTTTCCTGAGTTGCTCAAGCGCGCGCAGGCGGGCGAGCAGCGCGCCACACCCGATATGGTCACCGACCAGACCAGCGCCCACGACCCGCTCAATGGCTATCTGCCGCTGGGCTGGTCACTCGAACAGGCTGCCGCACGCCGTGTTTCCGATGCGGCGGGCGTGGTGGGTGCCGCCAAGGACTCGATGGCCGTACAGGTGCGCGCCATGCTCGGCTTCCATGCACTGGGCATCCCCACCGTCGATTACGGCAACAACATCCGGCAGATGGCGAAGGAGGTCGGCGTGGCGAACGCCTTCGACTTCCCCGGCTTCGTGCCGGCCTATATCCGGCCGCTGTTCTGTCGCGGCATCGGACCGTTCCGCTGGGCCGCATTGTCGGGCGATGCCGAAGACATCTGGCGCACCGATGCCAAGGTGAAGGCGCTGCTGCCGGACAACGCGCACCTCATCAACTGGCTGGACATGGCGAAGGAGCGCATCGCCTTCCAGGGCCTGCCAGCGCGCATCTGCTGGGTGGGCCTGGGCGACCGCGCCAGGCTCGGCCTCGCCTTCAACGCGATGGTGCGCAGCGGCGAACTGAAGGCCCCCATCGTCATCGGCCGCGACCATCTGGATAGCGGTTCCGTCGCCAGCCCCAACCGCGAAACCGAGGCCATGAAAGACGGCAGCGATGCCGTCAGCGACTGGCCGCTGCTGAACGCCCTGCTCAACACCGCGAGCGGTGCCACCTGGGTGTCGCTGCACCACGGCGGCGGCGTCGGCATGGGGTTTTCGCAACACAGCGGCATGGTGATCGTCTGCGATGGCAGCGAAGACGCCGACCGTCGCCTGCGGCGCGTGCTGACCAATGACCCCGCGACCGGCGTGATGCGCCACGCCGATGCGGGCTACGAGATCGCCATCGACTGCGCGCGCGAGCAGGGACTGAACCTGCCCATGCTGAACCGCTGAGCGCGACTCAGGGCGGGCAGGGTGCGGGCAGTTGCAGCAGGCCCGCGCCGTAGACCGGGTCGCGGCCCGCCGCACCGAGATCACGGCTTGCTGCCGTGAGCGCAGCCACGCGCTGCGCCGGTGTCAGCCGCGCCTGCTGTTGATGCAGCAGCGCCAGGGCAGCCGTCGCATACGGTGCTGCGAAGGAGGTGCCGTCGCGGAACTGGCCCCTGGCCTCGGCGGCGGTGGTCCAGATCGCCACACCGGGTGCGGCGATGCGCACCTGGGCGCCCTGATTGGCCCTGCCATAGACCCGCAGCTTGCGATCCACTGCCGTCACTGCCAGTACTTCCGCATAGGCCGCCGGGTATTGCGGCGCGGCCTTCGCGCCCAGGTTGCCGGCGGCGGCGCTGATGGCAACGCCCTTCGTCACCAGGGCCTGCACGGCCTTGTGCAGCACCGGGCTATCCGGCCCGGCAATGCTGATGTTGAGGGTGCCGATGCGCTGCTGCGCCAGCCAGTTGAGGCCCTGCGCGAGCTTGAAGGCATCGGTGTAGGGACGGGCATCGGCATCCTGCTCGAACACATCGGCGGCGAACAGGCTGGCCTGCGGCAGCAGGCCGGCATGGCCGGCGGCGAGTCGGCCGATCAGCTGGGCGGCAACGGCCGTTCCATGTTCGCGTTCTGCGGTGCTGGGTGGTTTCTTCGAGAAGCGCGCCGTGCTCAGCGCCGCACCCTCGATGGCCGCGTGTTTCGCATCCACGGCGCTGTCGAGCAGGCCGATGCGGGTGGCGATCCTGCAGCCTGAGGCGGGCCAGCCGATGACTTGCTGACCGTAGCAGCGCAGGCCCTCGCAGGCGCTGGCGGCGCTGCTGTCGCCAGCCAGGCGATAGACCGGATTGCGGCCATACAGCCCCAGCGGGTCGGCCTTGTTCAAGAGGGCCAGCAGCGGCGCGATGTTGAAGCTGAGCGGCAGCCGCAGGCGGTTGACGGTGAAGCCCAGCGCGGGCAGCGGCGTGCTGTCGAGCAGGGTGAAGCCCAGACTGCGCGCCAGGGCCAGTGCTTCGGCGCTCATGTCGATGGCGAGGATCTCGTCCAGCTCGAACTCGCTATCGGTATCGGCGGTGAAGTCGGAGGGATCGGAGAACACCGCATCGAAGTCGGCCAGCACATCCATTTCGCCGGACTGCTGCGCAGGGCAGCAGAGCGGCAGGCTCAAGGCCAGAAGCAGGCAGGCGAGGCGATTGATCATGGGCGACAATTATCCGAGCAACCAGCTCAACAACGGGACGCATGAGCGCTTTATTCCAACACCGCAAACCTTTGCGAGGGATCGCACTGGCCATGGGCCTGCTGCTGTGCGGCCAGGCTCAGGCGCAGGAGCGCGTCATCACCCCCAGCGCCTGGGACTGGCGCCTCGGCGGCACGCTGCAGGGCGATGCGCTGCTCGCCAGTTCGCTGCCGGAAGACCAGAACAAGAGCACGGAACTGCGCCGCGCCCGCATCGGCGCGCGGCTGGTGCTCAGCGAGGCGGTGCGCTTTTCCGCCAGTGCCGATTTCAGCCAGGGCGAGCGGCTGGGGGATCTGTTCTTCGATGTGCGACGGGGGCCGGTGTCGTTCAACATCGGGCGCTTTCCCGAACCCTTCGGCCTTCAGGCGCAGGAAAGCTCGCGCACCACGCCGCTGATGGAGCGCGCCCTGCCCACGGCACTGGGGCCGGGCTATGGCCTGGGCGCTGCGTTCAACCATGCAGGGCGCAACTGGGCGCTCTCGGCGGGATTGTTCAAGGCCCACGGTGCCCTGAGCGACGAAGATCTGCTGAAAGGCGGCCGCAAGGAGGACGCCGCCACCGTGCGCCTCACCGGCACCGCCTTCCGCAGCCCGGAACGGGTGCTGCATCTCGGCCTCGCCGGCAGCCTGCGGCGGCCGGACGAGGAGGCGGTGCGCTTCATCTCCATCCCGGAATCGGTGCTGGTGCGCGGCCTGCAGGTCAGCAGCGGCCTGCTGCCGGTGGACGATTTCTACACCCTCATCGGCGGCGAGCTGGCGCTGCGTCAGGGGCCGGTGCTGTTGCAGGGCGAGTTCATCCGCGCGGCCATCCGGCTCGATTCCGAATTGCCTGAATCGCGCTACTACGGCGGCTATGCCGAGGCGGCCTGGGCCATCACCGGCGAGCGCCGGCCCTACAGCAGCCGCGCCGGCGTGTTCGGCCCCATCACACCGCAGAGCCGCTGGAACGAAGGGCGCTTCGGCGCCTGGGAAGTGGCGGCCCGCTACAGCCAGGTCGACTTCTCCAAGAACCCGCTGGAGGACATCGAGGGCTTCGAGGAGTTCGACGACTTCGGCCTGTTCACCGGCGGCCGTGGCCGCGTGCTGTCATTGGGCCTCAACTGGTACCCGACGGCGCTGACCCGCGTCGCGCTCAATGGCCTGCGCATCGTCAAGCAGCGCGAGGGGGTGCGCGAAGAGGCGGACGTGGTGCAGATGCGCGTCTACATCCAGTTCGACGTGCGGCGCAGCGACCTGGAATAAATCGCCGCAGGCCACGTTGTCGAGAGGCAGGGGCCAGCAGCGCCCCGTCACCAGCCGGGAAAAAACATGAACAAGCATCTGGGGCAGGGCAGTTTTCAGAAATTGGCGGGTATTGCAGCGGCATCACTCTGGCTCGCCGCCTGCGGTGGTGGCGGTGATGGCACCTTCGCCACACAGACACCGGGCGAGTGCGCGGCCCTGCAGGGCCTGGAAGGCCCCGGCACCGGCACGGCGGCCAGCCATGCGCAGCCGCAGCGCAGCGATGGCGCGGTGAGCATCGGCAGCAGCGGCGGCATGGTGACGGCGCGCCGGCTGGTCACCCTCGTCAACGACTTCGGCGCTGCCACCCAGGCGCAGGTCGATCTCGCCACGCCCAATGGCAGTGTCATTGCCTGCCCGCGCAGCGGGGGCGGCTACGGCTTCAAACTCATGCTGGAAAGCCGCGCGCCCACCGAGGCCGATGCCCGCCGCGGGCTGGACAGCATCACCCTCAATCACACGGACACGCTCGCAGCGAACCTGCTGCGCCTCAGCACCAGCGTCCAGTTCGGCAGCCTGAGCACCACGGGCGGTTTACCGGGCGTGGGTGAAGACAGCAGCAACATCCAGCGCTCGGCGGCCATCGTCTCCGGCCTGCCGGCTTCGGTCTCGTATGCCATCAGCCCGAATGGGGCGAATGGTGCCGTGCGGGTTTCCGGCCTCTCCGGCAGCACGGCGGACCTCGGCACCAGCAATGGCCCGGTGAGCCTCGATGGCCGCTGGGATACCGCCACCCTCAACACCGACAACGGCCTGCTGAGCGTCAGCGGCGACTACGCCAGCCTCGATGCCACCACCAGCAATGGCCTGGCCGAGGGCGATCTGCAAAGCAGCCGCAATCTTGATGCTTCCTTCACGGCCAGCAACGGCTCGGTGGACGTGAAGCTGCGCGGCTCCAGCGCCGGCTTCGACCTCAGCGCCGGCACCACCAACGGCCGCGCCGAGATCTCGGTGCCCAACACCGTCGCCGTCGGCACGCAGACCAGCACCTCGATGCGTCGCCAGAGCAGCGACTACGCCAGCCGCGCGGTGAAGGCGGTGGTGGCGGCCCGCACCACCAATGGCAACGTCAGCATCCACGACTGAAGCGGTTTTTTGGGCGCGGACAGGTGAGGACGGCGGCGACGGGTTGTAGGCTAGGGCCATCTCGACTTCGGCCTTTCGCATGCCCTCGACACTCGTCCTCGAACCCGGCGCACTGACACTCGCCGACTGCCGCCGTCTCGCTGTGCCTGGCCTGAAGCTGCTGCTGAGTACCGAGGCCACCCCCGGCATCGAAGCCTCGGCGGCGGCCGTCGGTGCCGTGGTGGCACTCGGCGCGCCGGCGTATGGCATCAACACCGGCTTCGGCAAGCTGGCCAAGACCCACATCCCCGATTCGCAGCTCGAACAGCTGCAACTCAACCTCGTGCGCTCGCATGCCGTGGGCACCGGCGCGCTGCTGGACGACGCCACCGTGAGGCTGATGCTGGCCCTGAAGGCGGGCAGCCTCGCGCGCGGGTTTTCCGGCGTGCGGCGGGTGGTGATCGACTCGCTGCTCGCGCTCTACAACGCCGGCGTGCTGCCCTGCATCCCCGCCAAGGGATCGGTGGGGGCATCCGGCGATCTGGCCCCACTGGCGCACCTGACCATGGCGCTGCTGGGCGAGGGCGAGGTGCGGGTGGCGGGGGTGATCAAACCCGCCGCCGCGGCGCTGGCCGAGGCCGGCATCGCGCCGCTGCGACTGGCGGCAAAAGAGGGCCTGGCCCTGCTCAATGGCACGCAGGCTTCGACCGCCTTGGCCCTGCGCGGCCTGTTCGAGGCCGAGGATCTGTTTGCCGCCGCCGTGGTGAGCGGTGCGCTCTCGGTGGATGCCGCCAAGGGCAGCGATGCACCCTTCGACCCGCGCGTGCATGCCGTGCGCGGGCAGCCGGGGCAGATCGCGGTCGCGGCGGTCTATCGCCAGCTGCTGGCAGGCAGCGCCATCCGCGCCTCGCATGCCGTCGACGACGACCGCGTGCAGGACCCTTACTCCCTGCGCTGCCAGCCGCAGGTGATGGGGGCCTGTCTCGATCTCATCCACAACGTCGCGCGCACCCTGGTGATCGAGGCCAATGCGGTCACCGACAACCCGCTCGCGTTCGCCGGTGAGAACGGCGCGGTGGGCGAGGTGATCTCCGGCGGCAATTTCCATGCGGAGCCGGTGGCCCTCGCCGCCGACACGCTGGCGCTCGCCATCGCCGAAATCGGTGCGCTCAGCGAGCGCCGCATCGCCCTCTTGATCGACGCCACGCTCTCCGGCCTGCCGCCCTTCCTCGTCGCCAGCCCCGGCCTCAATTCCGGCTTCATGATGGCGCACGTCACCGCAGCGGCACTGGCCAGCGAGAACAAGTCGCTCGCGCATCCGGCCAGTGTCGACAGCCTGCCCACCTCGGCGAACCAGGAAGACCACGTCAGCATGGCCACCTTCGCCGCGCGGCGGCTGCTGGACATGGCTGCGAACACGCGCGGCATCGTGGCCATCGAGCTGCTGGCGGCGGTGCAGGGCATCGACTTTCACGCGCCACTGCTCAGCTCCAAGCCCTTGCAGCAGGTGCGTGATGCCGTCCGCGAGCGGGTGCCCTTCTATGGCGAGGATCGCTACTTCGCACCGGATATCGCCGCCGCCATCGCCTTCGTTGCCGAGGCCACACTCACGCCGCTGCTGCCGGGGCTGCTGCCCTCCACGGCATGAACAGCTACCACGCGCCGCAGGCACTGCTGGCCTCAGGCTGGGCGAGCGCGGTGCGGATCGAAGTGGATGCTGCAGGCTTCATCACCGCGCTCAGGCCCAATGCCTCCGCCGATGCCGCCGAGTTGCTCGCAGGCCCGGTGATTCCGGGCATGCCCAATCTGCACTCGCATGCCTTCCAGCGCGCGATGGCAGGGCTGACCGAGAAGGGCGGGCCGGCGGGGGACAGCTTCTGGAGCTGGCGCGAGCAGATGTATCGCTTCCTCGAACGGCTCACGCCGGACGACGTCGAGGTGATTGCGACGCGGCTCTACATCGAGATGCTGGAGGCGGGCTACACCAGCGTGGCCGAGTTCCATTACCTGCATCACGACGCCCAGGGTGCGGCTTATGCCGACCCGGCCGAGATGGCCTGGCGGCATGTGGCGGCGGCCGACAGCGCCGGCATTGGGCTGACGATGCTGCCGGTGCTCTACGCCCACTCCAATTTCGGTGGCCTGCCGCCGGTCGCGGGCCAGCGTCGCTTCATTCATTCCATCGACGCCTTCGAGCGCCTGCTGGAGACGCTGGTGAAACAGTTGCATGGCAAGCCGCTGCGCCGCGTCGGTGCCGCCCCGCATTCGCTGCGGGCAGTGACGCCGCAGCAACTTGGCGCGGTCGTTGCTGCGCTCAAGCGCATGGACACCAGCGCGCCGCTGCACATCCACGCCGCCGAACAACGCAAGGAGGTCGATGACAGCCTCGCGTGGTCCGGCCTGCGCCCTGTGGAGTGGCTGCTGAAAGAGACGGACCTGAGTCCGCGCTGGACGCTGATTCACGCCACCCACATGACGCCGCAAGAAACCGAAGGTGTGGCGCGCACCGGCGCGGTGGCGGGCCTCTGCCCCTCGACCGAAGGCGATCTCGGTGATGGCTTCTTCGATGCACCACGCTATCTCGCGGCAGAAGGCCGCTTCGGCATTGGCGGCGACAGCCATGTGGGAGTTGATCCCTTCATGGAGCTGCGCTTCTTCGAGTATGGCCAGCGGCTGAAGAGCGAGCGCCGCAATGTGTTGGTGCGCGAAATCGGTGCCTCGCTCGGCGGCGAGCTGTATCGCCGCGCCGCAGCGGGCGGTGCGCAGGCGCTGGCGCAGCCGGTGGGAACCCTCGCGGTCGGCCAGCGCGCCGACTGGGTGGTGCTCAACACCGACGATGCCGCACTGGCGGAACAGAGTGGCGATGGCTTGCTGGATGCAGCCATCTTCGGCCCGGTGCGCCGCCCCGTGCGCGATGTGATGGTGGGCGGGCACTGGCGCGTGCGCGATGGTGTGCATGCGCAATCTGCCGCTAGCCTGGCCCGCTACCGCAGCACACTGAAGAGGCTGCTCGCGTGAGCGCCGACGCCGTCTGGCTCAACGCCTCGCTCGCCACCTTCGAGGGCGGCAGCGATGCCTACGGCAGCATCAGCGATGGCGCGGTGGCGGTGCGCGATGGCCGCATCGCCTGGGTAGGCCCACGCATCGAGCTGCCTGCCACCTGGCGCGCGGCGCGGCAGCACGATTGCAGCGGTTACTGGCTGACGCCGGGCCTGATCGACTGCCACACCCATGTGGTGCATGCCGGCAGCCGGGCCGGGGAGTTCGAGCAGCGGCTCAATGGCGAGAGCTACGAGGCGATTGCCCTCGCGGGTGGTGGCATCGTCTCCACCGTGCGCGCCACCCGTGCGGCCAGCGAAGATCAGCTGATGGCGCAGAGCCTGCACCGCCTCAAGCGCATCGTCGCCGAGGGCGTGACGCGGGTGGAGATCAAGTCCGGCTACGGCCTGACCACGGCCGACGAATGCAAGATGCTGCGCGTCGCCACCAAGCTCGCAGCCGAGGCCCGCGTGCGGGTCTCGCGCACCTTCCTCGGCGCGCACGCGCTGCCGCCGGAATACGCGGGCCGCGCCGACGACTACATCACGCTGGTCTGCGAGGAGATGCTTCCGGCCATCGCGCGCGAGAACCTGGCCGATGCGGTGGATGCCTTCTGCGAACACATTGCCTTCACGCCGCAGCAGACCACGCGGGTGTTCAAGGCAGCACAGGCGCTCGGCCTGCCGGTGAAGCTGCATGCCGACCAGCTCAGCGATGGCGGCGGTGCTGCACTCGCCGCCGAGTTCGGCGCACTCTCGGCCGACCATCTCGAATACAGCAGTGCCGAAGCCATTGCCGCACTGGCCAGGGCCGGCACCGTCGCCGTGCTGCTGCCGGGTGCCTTCTACATGCTGCGCGAGACGAAGCTACCGCCGGTGGACCTGCTGCGCGCAGCGGGCGTGCGCATGGCGATCTCCACCGACTGCAACCCCGGCACCTCGCCCTGCACCTCGCTGCTCCTGATGCTCAACATGGCCTGCACCCTGTTCCGCCTCACGCCGGCCGAAGCCTTGCAGGGCGTGACCTGCCATGCGGCGGCGGCACTGGGCTTCGAACATGAAGCAGGCCGGCTGCGCCCCGGCCTGGTCGCCGACTTCGCAATCTGGGACATCGCCCGCCCGGCGCAGCTGGCCTATGCGATGGGGGCCAACCCCTGCATCGGCCGCGTGCTCGGCGGCAGGCTCTGCCGTGACTGAGCCGACTTACGCCTTCACGCCCGGCAGCACGCCACTGCTGATCAGCGTGCCGCATGCTGGCACCTTGATTCCGTCTGACCTGCGCCAGCACTACACGCCCGATGCGCTCACCGTGCCGGACACCGACTGGCATGTACCGCTGCTCTACCAGTTCGCCTTGCAGCGCGGTGCGGGCCTGCTGGCGGCGACGCACTCGCGCTACCTGATCGACCTCAACCGCAATCCCGATGGGGCAGTGCTTTATGCGGGTGCCGACAACACCGAGCTGTGCCCGACGAAGAGCTTTGCGCAGGCACCGCTGTATCACGCAGGGCTCGAACCCGATGCGGCCGAAGTGGCTCGCCGTCGCGAGCAGTACTGGCGGCCTTACCACATGAAGCTTGCCACCGAGCTGGCGCGCACCCAGCAGCAGCATGGCTACGCCATCCTGCTCGACGGCCACTCCATCCGCGCCGAGGTGCCGCGCTTCTTCGAGGGGCGGCTGCCTGATCTCAACCTCGGCACCGCCGATGGCAGCAGTTGCAGCACCACCGTGCAGCAGGCCGCCGAGACGGTGCTGGCGAAGGCGGCGGGTTTCAGCTTCATCGCCAACGGCCGCTTCAAGGGCGGCACCATCACCCGCCGTTATGGGCAGCCGGGGCAGGGCGTGCATGCCCTGCAACTGGAGATGGCACAGGCCTGTTACATGGACGAGGCGCCGCCCTACAGCTGGCAGCCAGAGCGGGCGGCGGCGCTGATGCAGGTGCTGCGGCAGCTGGTCGATACTCTGCTCGGCCTGTCTGCCGCCCCTCTTCTTGCAACCGTTCCAGCGAAGGAAATCCCATGATCGTCACCCCCCTTTATGCCGGCCTTCTGGCCCTGTGGTTTCTCGCACTCAGTGCGCGTGTCATCCAGGGCCGCTCCGGCCCGCAGGCCATCAGCCTCGGCGATGGCGGCAAGCCGGAATTTCTGCGCCATATCCGCGGCCATGCCAATTTCGCCGAATATGTGCCGCTGATCCTGGGACTGCTGCTGATGCTGGAACTGGGCGGCACGCCGCACTGGCTGCTGCACGCCCTGGGCGGGACGCTGCTGGTCGCCCGGCTGCTGCATGGCTATGCGCTGTCGTTCACCGAAAAATTCATGTTCGGGCGTTTCTTCGGCACGCTGCTGACCTTCGTGGTGATGGGCGTGGCGGCGCTGCTGTGCATCTGGCAGGCGGTCAAGGCGGCTTGATGGAGAAACCTTTCAGCGCCGCCTGCGAGCGCAACCGCGAGCCGATTCTGGGCGTGCTGCGGCAGTGCTTTGCCGACCGCCGCAAGGTTCTGGAAGTGGGCAGCGGCACCGGTCAGCATGCCGTGCATTTCGCCGCCGCCATGCCGCATCTCTCCTGGCAGACCAGTGATCGCCCCGAATACCACGAGGGCATCCATCAATGGCTCGCCGAGGCGGCCCTGGCCAATGCACTCCCGCCGCTGCTGCTCGATGTGAATGGCAGCTGGCCCGCCGGGCCGTTCGATGCGCTGTTCACCGCCAACACCCTGCACATCATGTCTTGGTCCGAGGTGCAGCAGTTCTTCGCCGCGCTGCCTTCAGTGCTCTCCGACGATGCCGTGCTGGCGGTCTATGGACCCTTCAACAACGCCGGCCGCTTCAGCAGCGAGAGCAATGCTGCCTTCGATGCCGAGCTGAAGGCCCGCGCGCCGCACATGGGCATCCGCGACTTGCAGGCGGTGGATGCGCTGGCGCAGCGTGCCGGCTTCGCGCTGGCGCGCGATGTGGCGCTGCCTGCCAACAATCGCTGCGTGGTGTGGCAGCGTCAGCCGTAAAGCCGCGCGCCTCATTACAATGGCGGATGGCCGCCGACTTCATCGAACTGCACCCCGTCACCCCGCAAAAGCGCTTTCTGCAGCAGGCGGCCGAGGTGGTGCGCAATGGCGGCGTCATCGCCTATCCCACTGACAGTTGCTATGCCCTGGGTTGCCGGCTGGATGACCGCGATGCGGCCGAGCGGCTGCGGCGCATCCGCGACTTCGACAAGCACCACCAGTTCACGCTGGTCTGCCGCGATCTCAGCGAGATTGCGCGCTATGCGAAGGTCGACAACTGGCAGTTCCGCCTGTTGAAGCAGCTCACGCCGGGGCCGTACACCTTCATCCTGACCGCGTCAAAAGAGCTGCCGAAGCGGCTCAGCCATGAGAAGCGGAAGACCATCGGCATCCGCATCCCGCAGCATGGCGTGGCGCAGTCGCTGCTGGAGTTGCTCAACGAGCCGATGATTTCCTGCACCCTGCAGTTTCCTGGTGAGGACGAGCCGGTGAGCCTGCCTTCGGATTCAGAACACGCCCTGCGCCATAGCGTCGATCTGGTGCTGGATGCCGGCGACTGCGGCACGCTGCCGACGACCGTGCTCGATCTGTCGGGGGATGCACCCTTGTTGGTGCGCCAAGGTAAAGGCGACGTTTCTATGCTGGGTCTGTAACTGTCGATTCGAGCTTGGCAAAGGCTTTCGGCGACACCCGCCGCACCCAGCGATTCAGCGGTGCCTCGATGGCCTTCGGCAGCTGGATGCCGAGCGGGTTCGACTCCTGCAAATCCGCACTCGAAATCACCCGCGTGCCCATCACGTAATCGAACCAGGGGCGCGTCACGCACCAGTTGGCATCCTGGTTGGCGTTCATGTGGTGGTCGTAGTGCCAGGGCAGCTTGGCTTTGGCCCATTCGGGGTTGAGATGCGCCTTGCGATGCTTGTAGAAGTAGTTGCCGGCCGAATACCAGGTGCCGAGCGTGAAGAAGGGCGCGATGGGCAGCGCGAGCGAGGTGGCAGCGCAGAGGGCGAGCAGCGAGTTCACCTCGTTGCGGGTGCGCCAGTTCTGGTAGCCCTCAACATAGCCGGCATCCTGAAACTCACCCGTGCGCACCAGCTTGTGATGCGCCCAGTGGCTCTTCATGGTCGATGGCACCGGGCTCTTGCGGCCTTCCGGCGTGCGAGTGCCGTGCAGCAGGTATTTGTGCGCGTACCACTCGAAGGCATTGGCCGTCAGCACGCCAATCGGGAAGCCGATCATGGGTTCTCCTGCAGGTTCTGTTTGTTGTGCTTGGATGATCGGCGTGACGGTGGTGAAGGACAAGGGCGTCAGCGTCAGCCTCTATAATCGCGCCATGCCTGATCTCAATGAAATCGTCCAGAAGCTCGCCATCTGGGCGCTCCCCGTGCTGTTCGCCATCACCCTGCATGAGGTCGCGCATGGCTGGGTGGCACGCTATCTCGGCGACAACACGGCGGCGAGTCAGGGGCGGCTCTCGCTCAACCCCATCAAGCACATCGACCCGGTCGGCACCATCCTTGTGCCGGGCATGCTCCTGCTGCTCGGCGGCTTCCTGTTTGGCTGGGCCAAGCCGGTGCCGGTGGACTACCGCAACCTCAAGAATCCGAAGAAGGACATGGCGCTGGTCGCCATCGCCGGGCCTGCCGTGAATCTGGCGATGGCCATCGGCTGGGCCCTGCTGCTGAAGATCGCGCTCGGCCAGCCGCATGAAGAGGGCCTCTGGCTGGGTCTGGCGCAGATGGGCATTGCCGGCATCTCGATCAACCTCGTGCTGATGGTGCTCAACCTCCTGCCCATGCCGCCGCTGGATGGCGGGCGCGTCGCTGTCGGCCTGCTGCCTATGCGGCAGGCGGTCGCACTCAGCAAGATCGAACCCTATGGCATGGTCATCCTCATCGTGCTGATGTTCACCGGCGTGCTCGGCAAAATTCTCGGCCCCCTGGTGGGCATCAGTCAGACCGGCGTGCTGAGCCTGTTTGGCATTCAAGGCTGATTCTTCCCATGGCAAAACCCGTCGTCCTCTCCGGCATCCAGCCCAGCGGCAAGCTCACCATCGGCAACTGGCTGGGCGCGCTCAAGAACTGGGTGGCACTCAGCGATACCTACGACTGCCACTACATGATGGTGGACCTGCACGCGATCACCGCGCGGCAAGACCCCAAGGTGCTGCTTGATCGCGCCTACGAGTTCCTCGCGCTCTACATTGCCTGCGGGCTGGACCCGGCGAAGAACGTGCTGTTCGTGCAGAGCCATGTGAAGGCGCACGCCCAGCTCGGCTGGGTGCTCAACTGCTACACGCAGTTCGGCGAACTGAGCCGCATGACCCAGTTCAAGGACAAGTCGCTCAAGAACGCCGACAACATCAACGCGGGTCTGTTCACCTATCCGGTGCTGATGGCGGCGGACATCCTGCTGTATCAGGCCAGCCAAGTGCCGGTGGGCGACGACCAGAAGCAGCATCTGGAACTCACCCGCGATGTCGCCACCCGCTTCAACGGCCTCTACGGCAAGGTGTTCACCATCCCGGAGCCGATGATCCCGCCGGTGGGCGCGCGCATCATGGGCTTGCAGGACCCGCTAGCTAAGATGAGCAAATCGGGTGACGCCGAGACCGACGCCATCTACCTGCTCGACGCGCCGGATGTGATCACCCGCAAGCTCAAGCGCGCCGTCACCGACATGGACGGCATCATCCGCCACGACATTGCCGCCAAGCCCGGCGTCAGCAATCTGCTGTCGATTCTCTCCGCCATCACCGGCGAGTCGTTTGCCACGCTCGAAGCGCGTTTCACCGGCAAGGGCTATGGGCATCTGAAGGGCGAGGTGGCCGATGCCGTGATTGCCTGCCTCAAGCCCGTTCAGGATCGCTACGCCGATATCCGCGCCGATACCGAGGGCCTCAGGCGCGTGCTGCGCGACGGTGCCGAGCGCGCCAGCGTCAGGGCCGACGCAACGCTCAAGCAGGTGTACGAGGTGCTGGGTTTCATCCCGGCCTGACGCAGGCCAAAGCCCGCCTCACATCAGGCAATGACGACCCCTTGCCAGTAATAAATACTGCTAGTGATCGCAAATCTGATCTGATCTCCTTCATCATCACTGAGCCGAAAATCCAAGACCTGATTTTCGCCAAAAGCACTCCGCTTCAGACACGTAGCATCACACTTAAGGATTGGGATGAATGGCTTTTGGCAAGTGCATCCCAGCGATGCCGTGTCGCTGTTGCTTGCCAAAAAAATCACGCTGCTGTTCTGCCTGATTGCAGTGCCGTGCCTGGCGTCCGCACAGGCCCTGCCACAGAGCATTTCGCCCGGCCAGATCGAGAAGCGCTTTGAGCCACAGCCGCTGCCGCAGTCGCGTGGCGGGCGCTTCGAGTTGCGCGAGGACGAGGCGCTGCCCTCCGAGCAGGCGGGTGCAATCCGCTTCGAGCTGAAACAGCTGCTGATTGAAGGCCGCAGCGCCATCGCCCTCGATGCCTTGAAGCCCCTCTACGCGGACCTGCTGGGCCGCGAAGTCAGCCTGATGGACATCTATCGCGTGCGCGATGCCATCACGGCGTACTACCGCAATGCCGGTTATCTGCTGGTGCGGGCCTTGATCCCGGCACAGGATATTTCCAGCGGCACCGTGCGCTTGCTGATCATCGAAGGTGCGCTCAATCAGGTGCGCATCAGCGGCACCGACAGTGGTGGCCGTATCGCCGCCTATGCCAAAAAACTGCAAGACAGCAAACCGCTGCGGGCCGATGATTTCGAGCGCTACGTGCTGCTGATGGACGACCTGCCCGGCGTCAAGGTTCGCGCCGTGCTGTCGCCCTCTGCCGGTGATGCCCTGGGTTCTGATCTCGATCTTGTGGTCGAGCCGGACCGGGTGGCAGCGGGCCTGAGCCTGGGCAATCGCGGCACCCGGGAGATCGGGCCGGTACAGCTTTATGGCTCGGTCGATCTCTCGAACCTGCAACAGCGTCAGGAGCGCACCAGCCTCGGTGTGGCGGTGGCGGCACCCATCGAAGAGCTGCGCTATGTCTCGGTCAGGCACACGGAGCTGCTGGGTGCTGAAGGCACCAGCCTGAGCCTGGGCTACAGCGATTCGCTGGCGCATCCGGGTGGCAATCTCAAGCCGCTGGACATTGCGAGCCAGGGCCAGAGCCTGAGCATCGAGCTGAGTCATCCGCTGTGGCGCGCGCGCTCGAAAACACTGCGGCTCAACGCCAGCCTGAAGGGCAGCAACAACACGGTCGAGGCACTCGACACCGAGTTGTCGAACGACCAGGTGCGCATTGCCGGCCTGGGGGCTGATCTCGATTTCGCAGACCGCCTCGGCGGCCGCAATCTGATCTCGCTGCAACTGGCCAGGGGCCTGAAAGGCCTTGGCGCTTCATCGGCAAAGGCCAGCAACCTGAGCCGCCTCGGCGGCCAGCCTGATTTTTTCAGAAGCAATCTCTCCCTGCTGCGGCAGCAGCCCTTCGCCGATGCCTGGACCCTGACCCTGGGGCTGGACGGCCAGTGGAGCCCCGATGTGCTGCTGTCGTCCGAGCAGTACGCGGTGGGTGGAGAAGCCTATGGCCATGCCTTTGACCCCTCCGCCATTGCCGGTGATCGCGGCTATGGCGCGCGCCTGGAGCTGGCTTACCGGGTGCGGGCCGAGCTGCCCCGGCTGAAGCAGCTGGAACTGTTTGCCACCACCGATGGCGGAGGCGTCTACAGCCAGGGTGTGGCCGCACCGGGCGAGTGGGAGTCGATCCACTCTGCCGGTGCCGGCCTGCGTTTTCAGGTGGGGCCATACCTGTTCGGCACGCTCGAAGCCGACAAGGCGATGGATGTCGACTCAGGCAGTCGCTACGACCGCAGCTGGCGGTTTTTCTACAACCTTCGGGCGGCGCTCTAAACCATGCGTAATCTCACTGGCCGTGCCCCTGCAACGAGCCTTTCAGGCAACCGTGCCGCCCAGTTGTTCGTGCTCACCGCCTTCGCCGCCGTCATGTCGCGCGGCTGGGCCAATCCGCAGGGCGGCAGCGTGGTGCAGGGCAGTGCCAGCATCGAGACCAATCCGGCGCAGCTGATCGTCCGGCAGACCACCGATCGCGCGGTGATCAACTGGCAGAGCTTCAGCATCGGCCAGGGCGAGGGCGTCGAGTTTCGCCAGCCTTCATCGAGTTCGGTGACGCTCAATCGCGTCACCGGCCAGCAGGTTTCCGAAATCCATGGCCGGCTCGATGCCACCGGGCAGGTCTGGCTGGTCAACCCCAACGGGGTGTTCTTCGGCCCCGATGCCAACGTCAATGTCGCGGGCCTGCTGGCAACCACGCTGGATATCGCCGATGCCGACTTCATGGCCGGCCGCCATCACTTTCAGGGCCAATCCGGCTCGACGGCCAGCGTCGAGAACCAGGGCCGCATCAACATCCGCGATGCCGGCCTGCTGGCCTTCGTGGCCCCCGGTGTCGCCAACAGCGGCTTGATCAATGCGCGCCTGGGCAGTGTCACGCTGGCTTCGGGGCAGCGGTTCACGGTTGATCTGTATGGCGATCAGCGCATCAATCTGGCGCTGGACGACGCCACCGTCGGTGCGGCCATCGGCCACGATGGTCGCGCGATGGTGGCCGTGCAGCAGGACGGCACCATCTTTGCCGACGGCGGCAGCATCCAGATTGCAGCCTCGGCGGCGCGCGGCCTGGTGGATCGCATCATCAACGTCGGCGGCGTGGTGCAGGCGCAGAGCGTGGAGCAGCGCAATGGCCGCATCGTGCTCAGTGGTGGCGCAGGCAGCACGCTGAACGTGTCCGGCACGCTCGATGCCAGCGGTCGCGACAGCGGCGAGCAGGGCGGCGAGATCACCCTGCGCGCGCCCGCCATCACGCTGACCGCCAGCACGCGGCTGGATGCCTCCGGCGATGCCGGCGGTGGCCTGATCGAAGTGGGCGGCAGCCTGCACGGCCTGCGGCGCACCGATGTGCCCGTGGCCAATGCGCAGACGGTGGTGATGCAGGCGGGCAGCCTCATCACCGCCGATGCCATCAGCCGCGGCGACGGCGGCGACGTCAGCCTGTGGGCCGATGGCGACACCCGCGCCCACGGCACGCTGTCGGCCACCGGCGGTGCCCTGGCTGGCGATGGCGGTTTCATCGAGACCTCCGGTGCGCAGACGCTGGATGTCGCCGGCATTGGCGTCAGTACGCTTGCCCCTGCGGGCGCGGTGGGCACCTGGCTGCTCGACCCCACCAACATCAACATCAACCAGGCCGCCGCCGACACCATCGTCAGCAACCTGGCGGGTGGCAACGTCACGCTCAGCACCGGCATCGCCGGTGACGGCGGGCCGGATGCCGGCGTGATCTCGGTTGCCGCTGGCGTGCTGCTGCAACCGAATCTGGCAGCCGACCGCGTGCTGACGCTCAGCGCCTTCACGGATATCGACATTGCCAACAGCGTCCGCATCGAGGCCAGTGGTGCGGGCCGGCTCAACCTCGTGCTCAATGCCAACACCGGCGCTGGGCCGGATGGTGCCGTTCGCATTGGCGATGCCGGTGCAGCGGGCACCGTCTTCATCAACACCAACGGCGGCAACCTCGTCATTGGCGGCGGCAGCTGCACCATCGTGGCCTGCTCCGGCAATGCCAGTGCAACGGCGGGCCGCGCCGGTGTCGATCTGTACAACACCAACATCCTGCTGGGCAGTGGCAGCCTCAATGCCCGCGGACAGAGCAGTGTGCCGTCCGGCGGCGGGATTTTCGCAACCGGCACCAGCATCAGCAGCAGCGGCGGCACCATCACGCTCGAAGGCGTTTCGTCGGCAGGCGTGGGTCAGCAGTTCGACAGCAGCCTTGCAGCCAACAGCATCAGCGCGGGTGCCGGCAGCATCGTGCTGCGCGGCACGGGTGTGCTCAACGATCTGTCGCTCGGCGATGTCAGCGTTTCCGCCAGCAACATCAGTCTCGAGACCGGCTCCAACGCACAGATCAATCCCAATGCCGGGACCAGCTTCGTGGGCACCGGCGGTGGCGTCCTCGCACTCCGGCCGATTTTAGACACCAGTCCTTATGTGCTGGGCGGTACGCCCACCAGTGGCGGTGTATTCATACAGCCGAATCTGGTCCTGCCGATGGTTTCGGGGGCCTTCACGACGCTCGAGCTGGGGCGCCGCGGCAGTACGGCCTCGACCACTATCGACAACCAGCTCTCCACCAACATTCTCAACGTCAGCGTGTTTGGTGGCAGCATCGCGGTTACTGGCAATGGTTCGATCTTCAGAACCAGCGCTGCCCGCGGGCAGCTGCGCCTGCAGGCTCGCAGCAGCATCAGTATCCAGGACGGGGCATTGATCTCGGCGTCGGGTAGCGGGGCACTCGACGTCATCCTGGCCTCCAACGCCAACTCCGACTTCAACCCTGCCAACCCTAGCACTGCGTTCAACAACAACAGCGCCTTTATCGACATCGGCACTGGCACGGGCGGCAGCGGCGTCAATATCAGCACCAACGGCGGTAACTTCATTGTAGGTGGCGGCGCCGACTGCGCGACCAATCAGTGTTTCTACAACACCACCCGCTACAACGACGCTGCCGCCGCCGTCAATTTCGTGCGGGCCAACGTCAACCTCGGCATTGGCGGCACTTTCACGGTGTTTGGTCAGTCTTCCAACTCAGGTGGCAATACCAGCAATACCGGGTCGGGCATCTCGTTCCAGGGCTCGACCATCAATGGCGTTGGCGGTCAGCGGCGCATCAGCGGCAGTGTGGTGGGCGGCACTGGCGCTGCGGCGGCCATCGCTTTTGAGGGCGCGGCGTTTGGTCGCAATGCCATTGGTAGCGGCACTTCCGGCTTTGCCGACATTCGCGGTGAGGGACGGGCCGATGCGCCTGGCTTGGCACTCAACGGGGTGACCTTCACCAGCCCCAATATCAACCTCAACTACAGCAACACCGCCGGCAGCGCCGAGCGCGTGGTAGTGACGGATGCCACCTTTGTAGGCGGTGGCTTTGGCAACTTCCGTTTCTATCCCCTGGTACCCAACAGCGCATTCAATGTGGGCAATGTGCCGATGCTGTTGCAAGCCTCGCTGGCGGGCTATACCGGCATCGACATCGGCAATTTCGCCTCGGCTTCAGAGACCGTGCTGGATCAATCGTTCAGCTTCAGCACTCAGCGGCTGACGGTGGTGGGTGATTCGGTGCGCATTGCGCCCAATGTGGCGGTTCAATACACCGGCACGGGCAGCTCAACGCTGACTTTGCAGGCGCTCAGCGCACTGCCGATCGCGACCAATTTTGGTGGTGTGTTCGTCAACAATGGGGCCAGCATCACGGCAGCCAGCGGCGTGTTGAACGTGGTGGCAAACGGCAATGGTGGCTCGGGCACCAGCACGCAGGCGGCGGTGGGGTTTTCGGCTGGCAGCAGCGTGACCACCCGTGGCGGCAATGTGGTGATTGGTGGTGGCACCTGCACCACGACCAGCTGCACGGGTATGGCCACGTCGAGTGCTTTTGTCTCGGCAGTCAGTCTCGAAAACAGCACGTTCAATCTCAGCGACGGCAGCTTTTTTGCGGCAGCCAATTCCATGTTCAATGGCCTCGGCCTGTATTCCACCGGCAGCAGCATCAATACCGGCAACGGCAATATCAGCCTTCGCGGTATCAGCCAGGGTCAAACCGGGTTGTTCATTGACAGCGGCAGCTTGAATGCCGGCACCGGCAATATTTTGCTGAGCGGTTTCGGCGGCGGTGCGAACCCCGACCTGCGGCTCGGCACCGGCTTCACTGCACGCAACATCACGCTCGAATTGAGCTCGACCGGGGGTGTGGATTCAACCGGCGCTTCGTTCACGGGTAACGGAGCCGGCACCTTGGCGATTCGCCCTCAGCTGGACGCCAGCAGCTTCAATGTGGGTGGCGCAGTGGCAGGCGCAGTGTATGTGGATGCCGCTCCCTTGCTGCCCTTGGCGACGGGCTTCTCGGCCATCGAGCTGGGTCGCAGCAGCAGCACGGCGCTCACCACCATTGGCGCTGCGCTGTCGGCCAACTCGGCGACGTTGCGGGTGCTTGGGCGCGGCATCACGCTCGATGCCGCCAGCAACTTGAACAATGTGCAGAGCAACGGCGCGGTGGTACTCAGTACCGGCACGGGCGTGTTCACCAACAACGCCAGCAACGCGTTTAGCGTGACCGCCGGCGGTCGCTGGCTGGTCTACAGCAACAATGTGGATCTCGACAGCGTGGGCAATCTGACCAGCGCGTTCAACCGCTACGGCTGCACCTTGGCAACGGGTTGTGTGGCCGGCGTGACGGTGCCGACGACGGGCAATGGATTTTTGTATGTCGTGCGCCCCACGGTGTCGCTCAACGCGGGCAACGCCACCAGTGTGTATGGCAGCACGCCGAATCTCGGCGCCGTCACCATCGGCTTCACTGGCCTCCGAGGCGGTGATACCGGCGTGGCGTTCAACGTCGCACCCAGCTTCACCACCACGGCCACGGCGCTTACCAACGTTGGTACCGCGCCCATTAACGTCAACCTTGTGGGCTTGACCAGCAACGCTGGTTATCTACTGGCAGCGGGCACCAGTGGCGCGCTGAGCATCACCCCGGCGAGCTTGAGTGTGACCGCGAACAATGCCAGCCCGGTTTATAGCGGCGTGGCTTTCAGTGGTGGCAACGGAGTGAGCTTCAGCGGCTTCGTCAATGGCCAAAGCGCCGCCGCATTGGGTGGCACGCTTGCGTTTACCGGCACCAGTCAGGGTGCGGTGAATGTCGGCAGCTATGCCATCACGCCGGGCGGCCTCACCAGCAGCAACTATGCGCTGAGCTTTGTCAGCGGCACGCTCAACGTGACCCCGGCCAGCCTGAGCATCACCGCCAATCCGGTAAGCCGCGTCTACAGCGGCACGGCCATGGCCACCGGCGGTGGCGTGAGCTATGCAGGCTTCGTCGCCGGTGAAGACCAGAGCGTTCTGACCGGCACTCTGAGCTACAGCGGTGCCAGCCAGACTGCGGTGAATGTGGGCAGCTATGCCATCACTCCCGGTGGCCAGACCAGCAGCAACTACCTCATCAGCAATATCGATGGCCAGCTGCAAATCACGCCGGCCAGCCTGAGCATCACCGCCAGCGACGCCAGCCGCATCTACGACGGCCTCGCCTTCAGTGGCGGCAATGGCGTGAGCTTCAGCGGCTTCGTCAATGGCGAGACGGCCGCCGTGCTCGCCGGCACGCTGGGCTTTGGGGGCAACTCGCAGGGCGCGATCAATGCTGGCACTTATGTCATCACCCCCAACGGGCTGAGCAGCAGCAATTACAGCATCAGCACCATCAGCGGCGGGCTGACGGTCAGCCCGGCCGCGCTCACCATCACCGCCAACGATGCAAGCCGCAGCTACAGCGGCGTGGCAGTGGCCGGTGGCAACGGCGTGAGCTACACGGGCTTCGTCAACGGCGAAACCTCGGCGGTGCTGCTCAACAGCATCAGCTATGCGGGCAGCAGCCAGACGGCGGTAAATGTCGGCAGCTATGGCATCACGCCGGGCGGCCAGACCAGCAGCAACTACAGCATCAGCTTCGTGGCAGGCAGCCTGAGCATCACGCCCGCCAGTCTCAACATCAGCGCCAACGATGCCAGCCGGGTGTATGACGGCCTCGCCTTCAGCGGCGGCAATGGGGTGGGCTTCAGCGGCTTCGTCAATGGCGAAACCGCGTCCGTGCTGGGCGGCACGCTGGGCTTTACGGGCAACTCGCAGGGTGCGATCAACACCGGCGCTTATGTGATCACGCCGGGTGGTTTCAGCAGCAGCAACTATGCACTGAGCTATGTCAGCGGCACGCTCAGCGTGAGCCCGGCCAGCCTGAGCATCACGGCCAACAATGCCAGCCGGGTGTATGACGGGCTTGGCTTCAACGGCGGCAACGGCGTGAGCTATGCGGGCTTCGTCAATGGCGAGACGGCAGCCGTACTGGGCGGCACGCTGGGCTTTGGCGGCAGCAGTCAGGGTGCAGTGAATGTCGGCAGCTATGCCATCACGCCCGGCGGGCAGACCAGCAGCAATTACCTCATCAGCAATATCGATGGCCAGCTGCAAATCACCCCAGCCAGCCTGAGCATCACCGCCAGCGACGCCAGCCGTATCTACGACGGCCTCGCCTTCAGTGGCGGCAATGGCGTGAGCTACAGCGGCTTCGTCAATGGCGAGACGGCCTCGGTGCTGCTCGGCACGCTGGGCTTCACGGGCAGCAGTCAGGGCGCGGTGAATGCCGGCACTTACGGCATCACACCGGGCGGGCAGTTCAACAGCAACTACAGCATCAGCTACGTCGCCAGCAGCCTGAGCATCACCACGGCCAACCTGAGCATCGCGGCCAATGCGGCCAGCCGGGTGTATGACGGCCTCGCCTTCAACGGCGGCAATGGCGTGAGCTACAGCGGCTTCGTCAACGGCGAAACCGCCTCGGTGCTGACCGGCACGCTGGGCTTTGCCGGCAGCAGCCAGGGCGCGGTGAATGTGGGCAGCTATGGCCTGACGCCGACCGGCCAGCTGAGCAGCAACTACAGCATCAGCTACGTCAGCAGCAGCCTGAGCATTACCCCGGCCAGCCTGGGCATCACCGCCAGTGACGCCGGAAAAATCTACGACGGCCTCGCCTTCGCTGGCGGCAATGGCGTGAGCTACACAGGCTTCGTCAATGGCGAGAGCGCCAGCGTATTGGGCGGTGCGCTCAGCTATGTCGGCAACAGCCAGGGTGCGATCAACGCCGGCAGCTATGCCATCACGCCGACGGGCTTCAGCAGCAGCAACTACACCCTGAGCTATGCCAGCGGCGTGCTCAATGTGACCCCGGCCAGTCTGAGCATCACCGCCATCGATGCCGGCAAGATTTACGACGGTCTCGTCTTCAGTGGCGGCAACGGCGTCAGCTACGCAGGCTTCGTGAATGGTGAGAGCGCCAGCGTATTGAGCGGCGCACTCAGCTATGTCGGCAGCAGCCAGGGCGCGATCAATGCCGGCAGCTATGCCGTCACCCCGACGGGCCTCAGCAGCAGCAACTACACCATCAGCACGGTGGACGGCAGCTTGCAGGTGAACCAGGCCAGCCTGAGCATCACCGCCAGCGATGCCGGCAAGATCTATGACGGCCTCGCCTTCACCGGCGGCAACGGTGTGAGCTACGCGGGCTTCGTCAATGGTGAGGACGCCAGCGTGCTGGGCGGCGCACTCGGCTATGTCGGCAGCAGCCAGGGCGCGGTGAATGCCGGCAGCTATGCCATCACCCCGACGGGCTTGAGCAGCGGCAACTACCGCATCAGCACGGTGGATGGCAGCTTGCAGGTGAGCCCGGCCGGCCTGAGCGTCACCGCCGTGGATGCCACCCGCAGCTACAGCGGTGTGGCCGAGCCGGGTGGCAACGGCATGGTGGTTGCAGGTCTGGTCAATGGCGAGACCGCCGCGGTGCTGGCCGGCCAGCTGGCCTATGGCGGTGACAGCCAGAGCGCGGTGAATGTCGGCCGCTACACCATCACGCCCGGCGGCCTGCAAAGCGACAACTACGCCATCACTTACGTCGATGGCCAGCTCAGCATCACGCCGCGCGCGCTCAGCGTGACGGCCGAAGACGATGCGCGCTTTGCCGACGGCACCGCCTACAGCGGCGGCAATGGCGTGCGCTACGCAGGCTTCGTCAACGGCGAAGGGGCCGAGGTGCTGCAAGGCACCTTGGGCTACACCGGCAGCAGCCAGGGTGCGGTCGAGGCCGGCAGCTATGTCATCACGCCCACCGGCCTGGACAGCAGCAACTACGCCATCAGCTATGCCGACGGCACGCTCAATGTGGCCGTGCCGACCACGATTGATCTCGTGGTGGTGGTCTCCAACGTGGTGCGTTCGGTGGTGGCCAGCGTGCCGTCGAACAGCGGCGCGCCGCCGGAGATCCAGATCATCGAGGAAACGCCCACTCCGGCAGCGGCCGAAGCCGGCACCGCGGCCAGCGAAGAGGCCGAGACCACCGAGACGGTCGAGACTGCCGAAGCCGCCGCAGCGGTGAGCGAGGCCGTGGCCCAGGCTGCGGCGGCTGCCAGCAGCGAGGCTGCGGTGGCCACCAGCCCGGCTGCCGCGCCTGCACCGGCTGCCGCCGCCCGCAGTGCGCCCGCAGCCCGCGCCGCATCGCGCGTGGTGGCCCGCACGGTTCAGGTGCGGGTGCCTCAGCCCAGCCTGCCGCCGCTGGCAAGGCCTGCGACCGCCCCCGTCGTGCAAGTCATCACCCCCTGCGCCGGCAGCGACTGCGTCAAGGCCGTCGCCAAGGCAGCTGCCAACGACCCGCCGCAGCTCACCGCCATCCATGCCGCCGTGGCAGACCCGATGGCAGCGAGCTACGACGAGATGCCCTGGATCGACAACTCCGGGGTCTCGCGCCTGGCGCAGCCCAAGCAGGTGCGCAGCTACCTCGAAACATTGGAGACGACCAATCTCATCAATGTGCTGCTCATCATCGTGCCCTGAACCACGCAAGCCGAATCCACCGAAATATCCTGGGAGAAAGTTTCAATGCTGAACTGGCTGCATACCCTGTCCAACCTGCAAATCGGTCTGTTCCTGCTGTCGACCGGCCTCTGCATCACCACCCTCATTCCGGCGCTGCTGCGCTGGCGCTTCAAGCTCGAACCCACCGAGCCGGTGGCGAAGGGTGTGGAGGAATCATTCCGTATCTTCACCACCATCAACCTGCTGCTGCTGGCGTTCTGCCTGGTGCGCGTGCAGGGCGACCACCGCAGCGCGGAGGATCTTTCGGCGCGCGAAGGCACGCTGATGATCAAGGCCAGCAAGGCCATGGTGACCATGGGCACCGATGAGGCCACGAAGCTGCGCGAGCTGCTGAAGGGCTATGCCAGCTCGGTGGCCACCGTCGAATGGCCGCTGCTCGCCGAACAGCAGCGCAGCCCTGAAACCGAGACGCAGCTGCGCAGCCTGCTGCTCGCCAGCAAGCAGCTGCAGGGTGAGACCCAGGCGCAGGAGCTGGCGCGGGTCGAGATCAACTCCACCGTCGTGCAGCTGTCCGACCTGCGCGAGGCGCGCATCTCGGTTTCCAAGTTGAGACTGCCCGCCTTCCTGTGGGCGGCGGTGTCCTCCTCGCTGATCTTCCTGATGTTCTTCGGCTGGTTTCAGGCGCCACTGCTCAAGATGCTCTACTGGGTGGGTGGTGTGACGGCCGGTGTGGCCCTGCTGATGACGCTGCTCATCTCGCTGGAGTCGCCCTTCAACGGTGAAAACCGGGTGTCTTCCGAGCCGATCAGGAACGCGATTGACTTGATGTAGCAACGCTGCTAGCCACCATGAGCCAACTCGAAACCGAGGCCGATCAGGGCTACTCACCCGATGCGCTGGATGAAGCCCTGCGCGTCGTCAAACCCGCCGGCTGGCTGGCGGTCATCACCTGCGGGCTGGTGATTGGCGCGGGCCTGCTGTGGTCGGTGTTCGGCTCGTACCGGGTGACGGTGAAAGGGCAGGGGCTGATCCATGCGGAAGACGGCATCTTCGTCGAGGTGTTCGCGCCGAAGGAGGGCTGGCTGGACTACCTCGCCCCCATCGGCCAGACCGTGCAGCGCGGCCAGCTGATTGCCAAGCTGGAAGCGCCGGAGAGCAGCAAGACGCTGGCCGGCCTCAACCAGCGCGCACAGCAGCTGGCCAAGCGGCGCGAAGGCCTGGGCCTGCGCTATCAGGAGCGCATGGAGGGCGAGGCGCGCTCGTCGGCTGCACTGCGCAGCTCGCTGCAAGCAGCGGTGCAGCAGGGCAGCAAGAAGCTCGACCAGCTTCAGCAGCAGCTGGCCACTGCCGATGCCAGCCAGGCCGACACCCTGCGCGAACGCAGCTACGACGCCCAGCAGGAGATCAGCCGCCTGCGCAGCCAGCTGCTCGAACTCGACAAGCCGATCAGCGACCTCAAGGTGCAGCGCGATCAGGAGCTTGAAGAAGTCGATCGCCAGATGCAGGAGTTCGGCATCCAGCTCGATGCTGCCAAGTTGGCACTCGACCTCGCCACCCAGGTGTATGCGCAAGATGCCGGCCGCGTCGTGATGGCCCCGGTGGCGCTGCACTCGCTGGTGCCGGGCGGCAAATCGATCATGACGCTGGAGACCGGTGCCGATGGCCTGGAGGTGATCGCCTATCTGCCCGCCGACCAGGGCAAGAACGTGGTGCCCGGCATGTCGGTGCGCATCTCGCCCACCAATGTGCAGCGCGAGGAGTTTGGCTCGCTCTTGGGCCGCGTCATTTCGGTCTCGCCGCTGCCACAGTCGCGCATCGAAGTGGTGAATACCTTGGCCAACGAAGACCTCGCCAAAATCTTCACCGAGGACGGCCCGCCCATCGCCATCCGCGTCGCACTCATCCCCGACCCGATCACGCCCAGCGGCTATCGCTGGACCTCCAATCGCGGCAGCCAGCTGGTGCTCACCAGCGGCACCTTGGTCAACATCTGGATCACGGTGGAAGACGCGCCACCCATCACGCTCATCATCCCTGAGCTGGCCGCACTGCTCGAAGACTGATCTGGCATGAGCCTCGATACCTCAGCACTGCAAGGCCCGCTTCCGCAGCGACCGCCGCAGGAGTGCCCGACGATGTTGCAGACCCGTCCCGCCGAGAGTGGCGCGGTGTGTCTGGGCATGGTGCTGGGGTTTCACGGCCGTCGTCTGCCGATCGAAGAACTGCGGCATGCCTGCGGCATCGGCGTGGATGGCAGCAAGGCCTCCAACCTGGTGCTGGCCGGACGCAACTACGGTCTGGATGCGCGCCAGCGCCAGATCACTGCGGCCGACCTGCAAACCCTGCCGCTGCCCGCCATCATCGGCTGGGGCGCTGAGCACTTCGTGGTGCTCGAAGGGATCACCGACGACGGCGTGCAGCTGAGTGACCCCGCCAGCGGCCGCCGCGTGGTGAGCGCCGATGTTTTCGCCGAGGAGTTTTCGGGCCTGGTCATCACGGCGGTGCCGACCGCTGATTTCGAGGCCGGTGACGAGCCTTTCAGCGTCATCGCCAATGTCTTCCAGCTGCTGTCGCACTCACGCGATGCGGTGGCCCTGCTGGTGACGATGAGCCTTTTCCTGGTCATACCCGGCCTGATCATTCCGGCTTTCGCACAGATCTTTGTCGACGAGGTGCTGGGCAACAAGCTGGATGCCTGGATCATGCCGCTGCTGCTCGGCATGGCCGGCACGGCGCTGCTGCGCATGGGCCTCACCTGGCTGCGCGAGCATCACCTGATGCGTCTGCAGATCAAGCTCGCGCTGGTCGCCAGTACCAACATCATCTGGCGCATCCTGCGTCTGCCGATGACCTATTTCTCCCAATGCACGCCGGCCGATGTGATGGTGGCGGTCAAGGATGGCCGCGAGTTTTCCGAGCTGCTTTCGGGGCCGGTGGCGGGCATCGCCTTCAACCTCATCTGCGCCAGCTGCTATGCGGCGATGCTGCTGCTGGGCCATTTCCAGCTGGCCCTTCTCGGCATCGGCCTGACGCTGCTCAATCTGGTGGTGCTCTACTTCGCGGCCCGGCACCGCCGGGGCGAGGACGAGCGCCTCGACATGGCCGACGACCAGCTCTACGGCACCACGGTGCAGGGCATCGAGATGATGCAGACGCTCAAGGCCGGTGGCCGCGAGTCGGAGTGCTTTCAGGAATGGAGCCGCCATCAGGGCCAGCTGCTGAACAGCTCGCAGCGGCTGGAGCGTCACAACGCCTTCGTGCGCGCGGTGCCGGTGTTGCTCACCGGGCTCACCAATGCGGCGGTGCTGGGCTATGGCGGCTATCTCGCCATCGACGGCCACATCACCATCGGCACGCTGGTGGCGTTCCAGTCACTGCTTGCGAGTTTCTCCGAACCCATCACCGATTTGATGGATGAATCCGACGAGGTGCTGTCTTTGCAGGAAACCCTGTCGGGCGTGGCCGCCAGCCAGTCCGCCAGCATCGACCCGCGCCTGGCCAGGGAGCGCGAGCAGGAGCTGGATGGCAGTGCGGCCATCGCTGCCAGCAAGCTCGAAGGCCGGCTTGAACTGCGCAACTTGAGCTTCGGCTACAGCCCGCTGCATCCGCCCCTGGTGGAGGATTTCAGCCTCACGCTCGAACCCGGCAAGTGGGTGGCGCTGGTGGGCAAGTCCGGCAGTGGCAAGTCCACCGTCGCCAAGCTGGTGCTGGGCTTGTTCGAGCCCACCGCCGGCGAGATCCTGTTCGATGGCCAGCCGATGGAAACCCTGCGCCGCTCGCAGCTGTTCGGCTCGATTGCCAACGTCAGCCAGGATGTCTTCCTGTTCGATGGCAGCGTGCGCGACAACATCACCCTGTGGAACCCGGTGGTTCCCGAAGACGACGTGGTCGAAGCCGCCAGGGACGCCTGCATCCACGATGTCATCGTCAGCCGCCCCGGTGCCTACGACAGCCGCGTGCTCGAAGCCGGCAAGAACTTCAGCGGCGGCCAGAGCCAGCGCCTCGGCATTGCCCGCGCGCTGGTGTGCCAGCCCACCATCCTGGTGCTGGACGAGGCCACCTCCGACCTCGACTCGGTCACCGAGCGCCGGGTGATGGAGAACCTGCGCCGGCGCGGATGCAGCGTGCTCACCGTGGCCCAGCGCATCAGCACCGTGCGCGACTGCGACGAGATCATCTTCATCGACCACGGCAAGATCGTGCAGCGCGGCAGCCACGAGGCACTCAGTGCCGTCGCCGGCCCGTATGCGGAGATGCTCGATGCCGAGTGATCGCTCACCCCTGCAGGAGCTGCTCGGCGACAGCGAGTGGCAGCTGGTGGATGGCCGCTGGTCGCTGCCGCTCGACGGCCCAGGGCAGGTGCTGGTCGTGCTCGAAGGTGCGGTGCAGGTGATGAACCTGGTTGATCGCGTCAGCGAGGCGGCACCCGGCGCGCGGCGGCCGCTGCTCACCCTGCGTTCGGGCGAGGCGGGCTTTGCGCTGCCGGAGGCGGTCGATGCCCTGAGTGGCCGCCGCGGCCGTCTGCTCGCGGTGGGCACCAGGCCCGGCACCCGCGTGGTGCTGCTGTCGCTGGCGCAGTTCACACCGGATCTTTCAATCCCCGCCCGCGAGCTGCTCGGCACCTGGCTCGATGACTGGCTGAGCCGCGTCGCGGCTGCCAGCGCCCTGAGCGCGCTGCCCGATCGCAGCGAAACCGTCACTGCCGAGGGCGAGCTGGTGATCGACGCCGCCACGCCGCTGCTGGCGGTGTCAGGACTGTGGTGGCTGATGCTGCTGGCAGGCGAGGCCAGCGGCATGGATGGCAGCGCCTGCCACCCCGGTGGACTGCCCCATGCCGTGAGCGCCAGCGATGGCCTGATGGTGGCGGGGGCCGCGCGTTTCGAGGTGCAGCGCAGCGAGACCCTGTTGGCGCAGGACCAGCTCTGGACAGCCTTCGAGCAGCACGCCGCCGGCTTGGCTGCGCGCCTGCTGCAAGCCGGTTGCAGCCAGCTGGCGAGAGAACAGCAGCGCCTGCAGGCCACCCACCAGCACGACCAGAGCCTGGTCGCTGATTCGCTACAGAGCATGGTCGCTGTGCATCAGGTGGTGAAGCACGCGGTGGGTGTGAACGGTGAGGGCGCGCGGCTGTGGTGGGCTTGCAGCCGCGTGGCCGAGCATCTCGGCGTGCCGCTGGGCGCGCCGCCCAAGCAGGCACTCGGCGGCGATGTGGCGGTGATGATGGATCAGATCGCCAGCCACGCCTGCATCCGCGTGCGGCCGGTGGGTCTGGGCGCGGGCTGGTGGCGCGCCGACCAGGGCCCGCTGGTGGCGACTCGTCAAAGCGATGGCATGGCGCTCGCACTCATCCCCCAGCGCGGCGGCTACCGCGCGCTCGACCCGCACAGCGGCAGTGACACGCTGGTGGATGCCGCCTTCGCCGCCAGCCTGCAACCCCGCACCTGGGCGCTGTGCAGGCCGCTGCCGGATCACCCGCTGGCGCGCCGCGACCTGTTCAACTTCGTCATGCGCAATGTCCGGCTCGATCTGGCCATGCTGCTGCTCATCAGCGTGCTCAGTGCGCTCTTGGCGCTCATCACGCCGCTGGCAACCGGCGTGCTGTTTGAAAGCATCGTGCCGCTGTCGGCGCGCGGTGAGGTGTTCCAGATCGTGGCGGCGATCGTCGCGGCCTCGCTGGGTGCGGCCAGCTTCGAGATCGTGCGCGGCTTCTGCAACCTCAGGGCCGGCACCCGCATCAGCGCCGAGCTGGGTGCGGCCATCTGGGACCGCACGCTGAAGCTGCCGCTGACCTTTTTCCGCAATTTCACCAGCGGTGACATGACCCAGCGGGTCTACAGCATCAGCGAAATCCGCGAGCTGCTCGAAGGCGGCACCATCACCAAGCTGTTCGCAGGTTTCGGCTGTGTCAGCAGCCTGTTTTTGATGTTCTGGTACGACGGCCTGCTGGCTGCCGTCGCCCTGCTGGTGCTGCTGTTCCAGCTGGCGGTGGTGCTCTATGGCAGCCTGCGCCAGAGCCTGATCCTGCGCGAGATTTTGAGCCTGCGCGGGCAGGTGCTGGGCCTGGTGCTGCAACTCGCCAACGGCATGGAAAGCCTGCGCAGCTTCGGCGCCGAGAAACGCGCCTTCTCCACCTGGGCCAAAGGTGCGGCCGAAGAGATGACGCTCGACCGTCGGCGCCAGAGCATCGGCGTGTCGCTGAGCAGCTTCAGGGCCGGCTTCGTGCTGCTCGGCCCGCTGCTGATCTACATCACCGCCGTGTTCAGCGAGCGCGAGCTGGAGCTGGGCACTTTCGTTGCTTTCAGCGCCGCCTTTGGCTTGTTGTCATCGCAGCTCGACAGCCTGCTGGAAGTGCTCGAAACCGTGCTCACCGTCGGCAGCCATCTGGAGCGTGCCAAGCCGATCATCGAGGCCGTGCCGGAAGTCGACCGCGACAAGGTTCACCCCGGTGTGCTGGGCGGCCATGTCGAAATCAACCAGCTGATCTTTCGCTACCAGGCGCATGCCACACCGATCCTGCAGGGCGTTTCCATCGTCGCCAGGCCCGGCGAGTTCATTGCGCTGGTGGGTGCGTCGGGCGCCGGCAAGACCACGCTGCTCCGGCTGATCACCGGCTTTGAAAAGCCCGAATCGGGCGCGATCTTCTACGACGGCAAGGATCTCGCCGGCCTGCGCATCGACGAAATCCGCCGTCGCATCGGCCTGGTCATGCAGTCCGGCCAGCTCACCAGCGGCACCATCTTCAGCAACATCGTCGGCACCGCGCCCTACAGCGAGGAAGACGCCTGGGAGGCGGTGCGGGCGGTCGGCCTCGATGCCGAGATCGCCGCCATGCCGCAGGGCATGCAGACCGTGCTGCTGGGCGGCGATGCCTCGCTGTCCGGCGGCCAGCGCCAGCGCCTGATGATTGCGCGCGCGCTGGTGCGCCGGCCGCGCATCATGCTGCTGGATGAGGCCACCAGCGCACTCGACAACCGCGCGCAGGCCATTGTCGCCGACAGCCTCGCGCGCATGAACGTCACCCGCATCGTCATCTCGCAACGTCTCAGCACCGTGCAGCACGCCGACTGCATTTATGTGCTGGCCGATGGCGAGATCAGGGAGCAGGGACGCTACGATGAACTGATGGCCCGCAAAGGCATTTTTGCAGAGCTGGCCCGCAGCCAGAACACCTGAGCAGACCCGCAAGCCATGTCCGAGAAAACCCGCATCAAGATCCTGCTGGCCGGGCTGCTGCTCGTCTGCACGGCAGCCGCACGCGCTGAGATCACCATGGCGCTGGCCGCTCCCTTGAGCGGCTCCGAGATGGAGCTGGGGCTGGACATCCGTGCCGGGGCCGAAGTGGCCGTGGCAGAAATCAACGCCGCTGGTGGCGTGCTGGGCGAGCCGCTGAAGCTGGAGCTGGTGGATGATCTTTGCGACCGCCGCGAAGGGGCGATCAAGGCGAACGAGATCGGCCGTCGCGGCATCCCCGTGGTGCTGGGCCATGCCTGTTCGGGGGCGGCGGTGCCGGCCTCGCTGGTCTACGAGGAAGACGGCGTGCTGATGATGAGTGCCTCCAGCTCGGTGCCCCGGCTCACCGAGCGCGGCCTGAGCCTGACCTTTCGCCTGTTCGGCCGCGATGACCGTCTGGCCGAGACCATCGCCAAGCACGTCATCCAGAACTTCAGCGAGAAGCGCATCGCCGTGGCCCACGACAACCGGGGCTATGGCAAGGGCGTGGCCGACAGCTTCAAGGACGAACTCAACAAGCAGAACATCAAGGAGGTCGCCTACGAAAGCCTTGGCAGCGGTGAGGTCGGCACTGCCGTGCTGCTGACCCAGCTGCGTGCGCTGAAAGCCGAGGTGGTGTTCTTTGGCGGCTACTTCAAGGACATGGCGCGGCTGGTGCGTGAGGCTGGTGCCATGGGCTATCACCCGGTGTTCGTGACTGCCGAGGCCGCTTCGCGCGCCACCTTCTGGGATGTCGCAGGCCCTGCGGCCGAGGGCGTGCTGTACGGCACGCTGGCCTCGCTGGCCGACAGCCCGGAGGTCAAGGCCATCAACCAGGCCATCGAGGCCCGGCAGCGTCGGCCCAACCTGTATGGCCTCAGCAGTTATGCGGCGGTGAAGATCTGGGCCGCCGCCGCAGGCACCGCGCAAACCACCGAGGCGGCCGTGGTGGCCCAGGTGTTGCGCGAGCACAAGTACCCCTCGCCGCTGGGCGAGATCCAGTTCGACAGCCGGGGCGATGCCAAGGGCATCAGCTACCAGATCTTCCGCTGGAGCCAGGGCCTCTCCGGGCCTGTGCTTGAAGGCCAACCATGAACGACCAGAGGGACAAGCGATGAAATCAATCTCGATGGCAGCCGCCATGCTGCTGGGCTGGCTGCCGCTGCTGGCGCAGGCGTTTCCGGTGGCTGCCGCCGAGGGGCAGAAGGGCATGGTGTCGTCGGCACAGCATCTGGCGACCGACATCGGCGTGCAGATGCTGGCGAGAGGCGGCAACGCGGTGGATGCGGCGGTGGCCGTCGGCTATGCGCAGGCGGTGGTCAATGCCTGCTGCGGCAACATCGGTGGCGGTGGTTTCATGCTGATCCACCAGGCCGGCGGCAAGGACATCTTCATCAATTTCAGGGAGACCGCACCCGCCGCCGCCTCGGCCGACATGTATCTCGATGCCCAGGGCAACCCGGTGCCGGGTGCCAGCCTCAATGGCTATCGCGCGGCTGCGGTGCCGGGCACGGTGCTGGGGCTGGACACCGCCCATCGCCGCTACGGCAAGCTCTCGCGGGCGACGGTGCTGGCACCCGCCATCCGCCTCGCAAAAGAGGGCTATGTGCTGAAGCGCGGTGATGCCGACCTGATCGAGCTGGCCCGCAAGCGCCTGGCCAAGGACCCTGAAGCAGCCAAGGTGTTCCTTCACGCCGATGGCTCGGCCCGGCGCATGGGCGAGCGGGTGGTGCAGCCTGCTCTGGCCCGCACCCTGAGCCTGATCAGCCGCCAGGGGCCGGACAGCTTCTACAAGGGGGCGACGGCACAGAAGATCGTCAAGGCCATGCAGGCCAATGGCGGGCTCATCAGCGCCAGCGATCTCGCCCAGTACACCGTCACCGAATCGGAGCCGATCCGCTGCACCTATCGTGGCTACACGGTGCTGACGCCGCCGCCGCCCAGCTCTGGCGGTGTGACGCTGTGCGAGATGCTCAACATTCTCGAAGGTTGGGATCTGCGTGCGGCTGGCTTCCACTCCGCCGAATCAGTACGGATGATGGTGGAGGCGATGCGCTACGCCTACCACGATCGCAACACCGCGCTGGGCGACCCGGCCTTCGTCAAGAATCCGGTCGAGCGGTTGATTGCCAAGGACTACGCCGAGTCCATCCGCGCCAAGATCAGCCCGACACAGGCGACGCCATCGTCCAGCCTGAGCGCCGAAGACCTGCCGGGCGAGTCCGACGAGACCACGCACTATTCGGTGGTGGACCGGCAGGGCATGGCGGTGTCGCTCACCTATACGGTCAACGGCATGTTCGGCGCGGCGGTGATGGTGCCGGGCACCGGCGTGCTGCTCAACAACGAGATGGACGATTTCACCGTCAAGCCCGGCGTGCCCAATCTGTTCGGGCTGGTGCAGGGTAAGAAGAACGCCATCGCGCCCGGCAAGCGGCCGCTGTCTTCGATGGCGCCCACCATCGTGCTCGATGGCGAGCAGCTGTTCATGGTGCTGGGCAGTCCGGGCGGTTCGCGCATCCCCACCATCGTCCTGCAGGCCATGGTCAATGTCATCGACTTCGACATGCAGCCGCAGGAGGCGGTGGACTCGCCGCGCTTTCATCACCAGTGGCTGCCGGACACCATTTTTGTCGAGCCGTACTGCCTCTCGGCCGACACCATCCGCGTGCTCAAGAGCCAGGGTTACTCCGTCACGCCGCAATCGCCCTGGGGCGCGCTGGAGCTGGTGATGCCGGGGCGCTTGCTGGGTGGTGCCACCGCCAGCTCCGGCAACGACTCGATGGCCGGTGGCTTGATGCGCCCCGGCTACCTCTATGGCGCCCATGATTCGAGGCGCTCGGCCGGTTCGGCACGCGCCGAATAGCAGCCCGTTTTCAATGCAGTTTTCATCCGCAGTACCGTCGGCCTGCACGATCAGCAGGCTCTAAAAGCAAGAGGGATTTCAAGATGAGCAGAACTTTGTTGTTCAAGCAGTTGCGGCGTGCAGTGCGTCTGGCAGCGGCCTCGAACCAGCTGCAGATGGAAGCCGGCGAGATGACCCAGATGTATCGCGCAGGCATGACGGATCTCAGCCGTCGCCGCGTGCTGCAGGGCCTCGCAGCCGTCGGTGGCGCCCTGGCGCTGGGTGCGCCCCGCCCCAGCTTCGCCGGGCTGAGTGGCAGCGATGCCAAGGTGGTGATCATCGGTGCCGGCATCGCCGGCCTGACGGCGGCCTATCGCCTGCAGCAGGCAGGCATCCGCGCGCAGATCCTGGAAGCGCAGCACCGTGTCGGCGGGCGCATGTTCAGCATCCGCAACTACTTCTCCAACGGCCAGGTGGCGGAGCTGGGCGGCGAGCTGATCGACAGTACCCACACCGCGATCCGTGGCATTGCGGCGGAACTCGGCGTCGAGTTCGATGACTTCAAGGGCACCGATACCGAGCTGATCCAGGAGGTCTGGTACTTCAACGGCCGCCAGTACAGCGAGGAACAGATCGTCCACGCCTTCAAGCCCATCGCCAAGCTCATCGCACGCGATATTTCGGTGATCAAGGACGGCACCATCAGCTACAAGAACGATCAGGGCGCGAAGGCGCTGGATCGCATGACCATGACCGGCTGGTTCAACCGCTACGGCATCAGCGGCTGGATTCGCGAAGGTCTGGAAGTGGCCTACGCAACGGAAGTGGGCCTCTCCTGCGACCAGCAGTCGGCACTGAACCTGCTGCTGCTGATCGATTCCTCACCGGGTGATCACTTCAAGATCTTCGGCGAGAGCGACGAGCGCTTTCATGTGCGCGGCGGCAACGATCTCATCATCCAGGGCCTGGCGAAGAAGCTCGACAACCAGATCGAAACCGAGATGGTGGTCGAGGCGATCAAGCAGAAGAGCGATGGCGGTTTCGAGATCAGCGCCAGCCGCCAGAGCGTGCCGCAGGTGATCCAGGCCACGCACGTCATCATGTGCGCGCCGGCCACGCTGGTGCGCAAGATGCAGCTCGACGTGGCCATGCCCAAGCTGCAGCGCGAGGCCTACAACGCCGCCACCTACGGCACCAATGCCAAGCTGATGATCGAGTTCTCGGAGCGCGTCTGGCGCACCCGGCACCGCTCCAACGGCAGCGCCTTCACCGACCTGCAGATGCAGACCTGCTGGGAAACCAGCCGCCTGCAACCCGGCAGCAGCGGCATCATCACCAACTTCGTGGGTGCCGCCCATGGTGTGGAGATCGGCAAGGGCACCGCGAAAGAGCAGGCCGCCAAGACCGTGGCAGACATGGAGAAGTTCTTCCCCGGTGCCACCGCAGCGCGCGAAGGCATGAAGGAAGTGCGCATGCACTGGCCTTCCAACCCCTGGGTGCTGGGCAGCTACATGTGCCCGGGACCGGGCTGGGCCACCAAGTATTCCGGCATCCTCGGCGAGCCGGTGGGACGCCTGTATTTCGCCGGCGAGCACACCTCGATGGAGTCGCAGGGCTACATGAACGGCGGTTGCGAATCGGGTGAGCGCGCTGCTGGCGAAGTGCTGGCAGGTCTGGGCATGACGCAGAAAAAAGCGGCCTGAAGTCGATGTGCTAATCAGTCCCGGCATCCTTGCGATGCCGGGACTTTTTTATGCCTGCCTGATGGACGGCAATAAGCTAAAATCCACGAAAATCAAATCTTTACAAGCCCAGTGATTGGCGTGAGCGAACCCGAACTCTTCCCCGAAGTGGCTGCACCCGCCGAGCCGCTGGGCCCGGTGCTGGCGCGTGTCAACGGCCATGCGCTCGACAAGCTGCCGGAAGACCTCTACATCCCGCCGGATGCGCTCTCGGTCATCCTCGAAGCCTTTGAAGGCCCGCTGGACTTGCTGCTGTATCTCATCCGCCGCCAGAACCTCGACATCCTCGACATCCCGGTTCACACCATCACCAAGCAGTACGTGCTCTACATCGAGCTGATGACCGAGCTGCGGCTGGAATTGGCCGCTGAATATCTGGTGATGGCAGCCCTGCTGGCCGAGATCAAGAGCCGCATCCTGTTGCCGAAACCCGTGCGCGAGGATGCGACGCAGGAAGACCCGCGCATGGAGCTGGTGCGCCGCCTGCAGGAATACGAGCGCTTCAAGAATGTCGCCGAGCAGATCGACCGGCTGCCGCGCATGGGCCGCGAGCTGCACACGGCCTCGGCCAAGCCGGAGGTCATCAAGACCGAACTGCCGCTGCCGGTGCCGGGCCTGCGCGAGCTGCTGATGGCCTTCCGCGACGTGATGCAGCGGGCCCAGCTGTTCACCAAGCACCAGATCGCGCGCGAACCCTTGAGCGTGCGCGAGCGCATGAGCCATGTGCTGCAACAGGTGCAGAGCGGGCCGAAGGATTTTTACGAACTGGTCGATCTGGCTGAGGGCAAGGGCGGGGTCGTGGTGGTGCTGCTGGCCATCCTCGAACTCACCAAACTCGCCCTGATCGATCTGGTGCAGGACGGCCCCTTCGAGGCCATCCTGCTCGACAAGGCCAAGCCGCGTGAAGCGCATGGCGATGGAGAACTGAGCTATGACTGACCCCAAGGACACGCTGCCGGCAGAAGCCGTGGTCGAGGCGAAAAGCGATGCGCAGACCGATGCCGAGCTGTCGCACCCCGCACCCGCCACGCTCGACTACGAGCACGTCTCGCGCGTGGTCGAGGCCCTGCTGCTGGCGGCCGACCAGCCCATCGCCATCGAGCAGCTGGTGAAGCTCGTCGCGGTCGATTACCCGGTCGCCAAGCGCGACCTGCGCCTCGCACTCGAACAGCTAGACCAGCGTTTGCAGCACAGCGCTGCCGAGCTGGTGGAAGTGGCGAGCGGCTGGCGCATCCAGGTGCGAGCGGCCTATGCCGACATCGTCGCCCGCCTCTGGGCCGAGAAGCCGCCCAAGCTGACGCGCGCCCTGCTCGAAACGCTCGCGCTCATCTGCTACCGCCAGCCCATCACGCGCGGCGAGATTGAAGATGTGCGTGGCGTGCAGGTGAGCAGCAACATCTTGAAGACCCTGCTCGAACGCGGCTGGATCCGGGAAGTGGGCGTGAAGGAAGTGATTGGTCGTCCCGCACTCTTCGGCACCACGCATCAGCTGCTCGACGATCTCAATCTCAAGAGCCTCGACCAGTTACCGGAACTGCCGGCGATCAAGGACATGGAGCAGCTCGAAGCCGCTCTGACCCGCCTTACCGAAACTGCTGTGCCAGACGAAGTCGCCACACCGCCGGGCGATGCGACGATTCACTAAAGTGGCTTGTTAACGCCGCAACCCCCTCCCCTAGCCCCTCCCCGCAAGGGGGAGGGGCTAGGGGAGGGGGTAACGCGGCGATTGAGAACAAAGTTTTAGAGCAAGCACAGCACTTAATTTTTAAGCAACAACCCCGCATCACCTACACGCCGGGAGGCGTCACCCCATGTCAGAAAGAATCCAGAAGTTCCTCTCAGGCCTCGGCTATGGCTCGCGCCGCGAAGTGGAGGAGTGGATCAACGACGGCCGCCTCGTCGTCA
>JAZKFO010000112.1:0-38318 GCA_040386395.1 Pseudomonadota bacterium
TCGGCGCGCGGCGCAGGCGGCGCTGGCCGGGGTTGTACTGCCAGGCGCGGCGCGGTTCCTTCACCTGATCCATCGTCTCGTGGACGAGGGTGATGGTGCCGGCCAAGCGCGGCGGTGAGGTGACCGACTGCAGGAAGTAGATGCTGACGTTGTTGAGGTCGGCCGGTGTGGCGGTTTTCGAGTCGTAGGGAAACTTCACCTGCTCGCGGATCTTCACCAGGTTGAAGTCACCACCGGTGGTCACTGCCGCCTGGATGTTCCAGCGATCGGCACCGACGCCGCGATAGCGCAACTTGTGGTTCCACATCACCTCGTTGCCCGACTTCGGGATCGGATAGGGGATGCCGAGAATGGCGTTGATCACCGTCTCGCCGCCGTTGCCGATGTCGGCATTGAGCGCGTTCTTGTAGGTGGCGTCGTAGACAAACTGCGGAAACGCACCCGTGCGGCGCGTCTGGTACACGTTCATCTTGTAGGTCTCGCCAAACTTGGCGAACAGGGCCTTCTGGCCATCCGTCAGCTTGGCTTTGTACTGCTCGACGTTTGCCTTGGAGATGGTGAACTTGGGCTTTTCATCGGGGAAAGGATTGCACAGCCGCTTGCCGGGGCCGCCGTAGCAGGCGGGCGCCTTGGTGAGGCCGCCTTCCCACTTGGGGATGCTGCCGTCCTTGTTGGCGGCACGTTCAGCACCCACGGGGGTGAGCGTGGTCTTGAGCTTGTCGGCCTCGGCCTGCGTGACCTTGGCGCTCGCGGAAAAACTGGCCAGGGCAAGAACCAATGCCATCAGCAAAGTGCGTTTCATACCGACTCCTCGGACGATTATTTAGTTATGGATGAAGCTGAAGGGCAGCGTGCGTCCTGCGCGCTGCCCCCCCATGTGAAATACGCCTGCGGGACTGCCCCGCCCCGCCGGACGCCCGCTTTACTTCGAGGCCTGCTTCGAGACGTTAGAGGGATCGTAGAACGCCACGTCGTAATCCTTCTCGATGCTTTCCGACTCTTCGTTGTTCATGGCCTGGATCAGATAGCGGCCCGATTGCAGGTCGTTCACTGATTCCAGCACGGGGTTGGCAAAAGGCTTGTCGTAGAGCATCACCGAATGGGTTTCCTGCACGCGCCACATGGTCAGGCGCGAGTCGTAGTTGTCCACGGCCAGGATCTGCCAGGTGTCCTCGTCGATGTAGAACATGCGCTTCTTGTAGATGTGCGTGGTACCAGCCTTGACGTTGGCCTCGACCACCCAGACGCGGTGCAGCTCGTAACGCGGCAGGTCTTGATTGATGTGGCTCTTCTTGATGATGTCCTTGTATTTCACCTTGTCGCTGTGCAGCGCATAGGAGTTATACGGCATGTACATGTCCTTCTTGCCCACGATCTTCCAGGTGTAGCGGTCGGTCGCGCCGTTGAAGGTATCGGTCTGATCGTTGGTGCGCAGGCCATCGGCACCGGTGCCGGGGTTGTCATAACCCACGTTCGGGGCGCGGCGCAGGCGGCGCTGGCCGGGGTTGTACTGCCAGGCGCGGCGGGCTTCCTTCACCTGGTCCATGGTCTCGTGGACGAGCGTGATGGTGCCCGCGAGGCGCGGCGGCGCGGTGACCGTCTGCATGAAGTAGATGCCGACGTTGTTCAGCTGCTCGGGGGTGATGCCCTTGGTGTCGTAGAGAAACTTCACCTGCTCGCGGATCTTGGTGATGTTGGCTTCACCGCCGGTGGTGACCGCCGCCTGCACATTCCAGCGGTCGATACCGACGCCGCGATAGCGGAACTTGTGGTTCCAGATCGGCTCGTTGCCGGTCTTGGGGATGGGGAACGGGATACCCAGCACCGCGCCGTTGATGGCCTCGCCACCACCGCCGGTCTCGGCCGTCACCGCGTTCTTGGCGGTGGCCTCGTAGACGAAGTCCGGGAACGCGCCGGTGCGGCGGGTCTGGTAGACGTTCATCTTGTAGCTGTCGCCATACTTGGCAAAGATGGCGCGCTGGCCATCGGTGAGCTGCCCCTTGTACTGGTCGAGGTTGGCCTTGCTGATGGTGAACTTGGGCTTGTCGGCCGCGAAAGGATCGCAATACCAGCCACCCGGCTTGAAGCAGGCCGGGGATTTGGTGAGGCCACCTTCCCACTTGGGAATGCTGCCGTCCTTGTTGGCGCCGCGTTCAGCACCGACTGGCGTCAGCGTGGTCTTGAGCTTGGCAGCTTCATCGGCACTCACCTTGGCCATGGCGGGCGAGACAGCTGCCAGCGCGAACACGCCCGCTGCAAGCCAGCGCATCGCGCCGCTGAACACAGGGAGGCCCGGCACCGGGCTATTGCAGGTCGTTGAATCTTGCATTTGCAGCTCCTCACGAGGGTTTTTGATTTTATGCGTTACCGCGAGTCGAGCCGGCGGTCATGCTGCCTGCAAGCCTAGCGGACTCAAACAACGCTGTCAGTGCCCAAGCGATGACATGGGGCGAGAAAATGCACCTATTGCTCCCTGGCACGTCGGTATACTCGCGCCACTCAAAATTTCCCATCTGGAGAGGCACCATGGCTACCTACTCAGCGCCCCTGCGCGAAATCAATTTTGTGCTTAACAACGTGCTCAAGGTCGGTCGTCTGGCCGAGACCATCCCGCACTTTGCCGACGCCACGCCAGAGACGATGTTGGAGCTGATCGACACCGCCGCCAAGTTCTGCGAGAAAGAGCTGGCGCCCTTGAGTGCCAGCGGCGATACCGAAGGCTGCACCCGCCACCCCGACAACACCGTCAGCGTGCCGAAGGGCTTCACCGAAGCCTTCAAGGCCTATGCCGCGAACGGCTTCGTCGGCATTTCCAACCCCACTGAATACGGTGGCCTGGGCATGCCCTACCTGCTGTGGAAAGTGGTGGAAGAAATGGTCTGCTCCGGCAACGTTGCCTTCGCGCTCTACCCCGGCCTCACCGGCGGCTGCTTCGAGGCAATTCTGGCCAATGGCAGCGAGGAGCAGAAGCAGACCTACCTGCCCAAGCTCAGCAGCGGCGAGTGGACCGGCACCATGCTGCTGACCGAACCGCAGGCTGGCACTGATCTCGCGGCCGTCAAGACCAAGGCCATCCCCCAGGCCGACGGCAGCTACAAGCTCGAAGGCGGCAAGATTTTCATCACCAGCGGCGAGCACGGGATGGCGGAGAACATCATCCACTTCGCCCTCGCCCGCATCGAAGGCGCGGTGCCCGGCGTGAAGGGTCTTTCCACCTTCGTCGTGCCCAAGTTCCTGGTCAATGCCGATGGCTCCCTCGGCGCACGCAACCCCATCTTCTGCTCGGCCATCGAACACAAGATGGGCATCCACGGCTCGGTCACTGCCTCGATGATGCTCGACGGCGCGGTCGGCACCATCGTCGGCAAGCCCAACGAAGGCATCATGAACATGTTCGTGATGATGAACCTCGCCCGCATCATGGTGGGTTTCCAGGGCCTGGGGCAGATGGAACTCGCCACCCAGAACGCGGTGCGCTACGCACTCGACCGCAAGCAGCCCAAGCCGATCATCGACTTCCCCGATGTGCGCCGGATGATCCTGCAGATGAAGGCGCTCACCGAAGGTGCGCGCGTGATGGCCTACGAGACCGCGATGTATGTCGACTTTGCCCACCACCACCCCGATGCGGCCGTGCGCGAAGAGGCCAATGACTGGGTGGAGCTGAACACGCCCCTGGTCAAGTCATTCTGTACGGATGGCGCGGTAGAGCTGGGATCGACCGCCATCCAGGTCTATGGCGGTCATGGCTTCATCACCGAGCACGGTATCGAGCAGATCCTGCGCGACAGCAAGATTCTCTGTCTCTACGAGGGCACCAACGGCATCCAGGCGATGGACCTGGTGCGGCGCAAGCTGTTCCTCAACGAAGGCCGTGCGGTGAAGCGGTTCTTTGCACTGGTGCAGGCAGCGGCCAGCAAGGCGGCGCCTGAGTTCGCCTTTATCGCCGAGCCGCTGAAGACGGCGCTGGGTGATCTGGAGGCTGCCACCGGCTGGATTCACGAGACCTTCCGCGCCAGCCCGGAGCAGGCCTCGTTCGGCTGCTGCGATTACCAGCGCGCCTTCTGCCTGGTGTATCTCGGCTACAACTGGCTGCGCATGGCGCAGGCCGTGAGCGACCACAGTGACGAAGCCTTCAAGGCCGGCAAGCTCACCACCGCAAAGTTCTTTGCCAGCAAGCTGCTGACGCAGGTGACGCCGCTGTGCGAAACGGTCAAGGGTGGTTCGGGTGATTTCATGTCGCTGCCTGCCGCCCAACTTGCTGCCTGATCACTGTATCCAACGGGGTCGTTCGGCCCCGCATGAAAACTGGAGAAAAAATACATGAGCACCGCATACGATTTCTCTGCCAAGACCATCGACGGCAAAGATGCCGCCCTGGACGCCTACAAGGGCAAGGTCACACTCGTCGTCAATGTCGCCAGCAAGTGCGGTTTCACGCCGCAGTACAAGGGGCTGGAGGCGATCCACAAGCAATACAAGGACAAGGGTTTTGCAGTGCTCGGCTTCCCCTGCGACCAGTTCGGCCACCAGGAGCCGGGTGACGAGCAGGAGATCATGCAGTTCTGCTCGCTCACCTACGACGTGAGCTTCCCCATGTTCGCCAAGATCAAGGTCAATGGCGAAGATGCCCATCCGCTCTACAAGCATCTCAAGAGCGAGGCGACTGGTCTCTTGGGCACCGAGGGCATCAAGTGGAACTTCACCAAGTTCCTGATCGGCAAGGACGGCAAGGTGGTGAAACGCTATGGCTCGATGGACAAGCCTGAAGACATTGCCAAGGACGTCGAAAAACTGCTGTAGGCCATCTCAGGTAACAAAAAAGCCCGCCTAGAAGCGGGCTTTTTTGTGGCTGCCTTTGCACATCAAAGCGTAGTGGCCTTGAAGGTGTCGCAGGCATTCACATCGCCCCTCTCGAAGCCCAGCGTGAACCAGCGCACGCGCTGTGCCGAAGTGCCGTGGCTGAAGCTGTCGGGCACCACCTGCCCCTGCGACTGCTGCTGCAGGCGGTCGTCACCGATGGCGGTGGCGGTCGCCATGGCCTCTTCGATATCACCAGCTTCGAGCCAGTTGTGGCGCTGCTGGGCGTGGTGCGCCCAGAGGCCGGCAAAGCAGTCGGCCTGAAGCTCCTGCCGCACCAGCAGGCCGCCGTCGCCTTTCACATCCTGGCCGGCACGGCGGGCTTCGTTGACCTTGGCGCTCACGCCGATGAGCGTCTGCACGTGGTGCCCGACTTCATGCGCGATCACATAGGCTTCGGCGAAATCGCCGCCGCCGCCCATCTTCGCGCGCATCTCGTCGAAGAAGCCGGTATCGAGATAGACCTTGCGATCGCCGGGGCAATAAAACGGCCCGCTGGCACTCGAAGCGCCGCCGCAGGCGGTCTGCACGCCACCCGAAAACAGCACCAGCTTCGGCTGCTCGTACTGGGCATTGGCCTGCTGGAAGATCGCAGCCCAGACATCTTCGGTCTCGCCCAGGATGGCAGAGACGAACTCGCGGTTCTGGGTGTTTTCGGCAGTGGGCGCGGCACTCTGCGTCGCCACCGGCCCGCCGCCGCCCACCACGGAATTGACCAGACCCAGCATCTCCAGCGGGTTCTTGCCGAGGATGAGGCTGATGACGACCACCGCCGCAATGCCGCCGATGCCCAGCTTGCCGCCGCCACCACCAAAGCCCATGCCACCACCGCCGCCGCCGTTCTCGATGTTGCTGCTGCGTCTCGCATCTCTCCAGCGCATGGCTTTACTCCGGTGCAGGTTCGGTTGAGGGACTGAGTTTAGAGCGCGCCGGCGCACCTTCCGGGCTGCTGAGAAAATCCTTTGAGAACGCCGCGAACACACCCTGCTCGATCGCCTCGCGGATGCGCCGCATCAGGTCGAGGTAGTAGTGCAGGTTGTGCAGCGTGTTCAGGCGCGAGCCGAGGATTTCGTTGCAGCGATCGAGATGGTGCAGATAGGCGCGCGAATAGTTGGCGCAGGTGGAGCAGCTGCACTTGGGGTCGAGCGGACCGGGGTCATCCTTGTGCCGCGCGTTGCGGATCTTGATGACACCCTCGCTGGTGAACAGGTGACCGTTGCGGGCGTTGCGGGTGGGCATGACGCAGTCGAACATGTCGATGCCGCGACCCACCGCCTGCACCAGATCGCGTGGCGTACCGACGCCCATCAGGTAGTGCGGATGCGCGGCTGGCAGTGCGGGGCCAACGGCATCGAGCACTTTCAGGCGCTCGTCCTCCGGCTCACCGACGCTCAAGCCGCCCACGGCATAGCCATGAAAGCCAATCTCGGTGAGGCGTTGCAGCGATTCGCGCCGCAGCGACTCGTGCATGCCGCCCTGCACGATGCCGAACAGCGCATTGACGTTGTCACCATGCTCGGTTTTGCAGCGCGCACCCCAGCGGGCGGACAGCTCCATGCTCGTCCGCGCCTGCGCTTCAGTCGCGGGATACGGCGTGCATTCGTCGAACTGCATCACCACATCGCTGCCCAGCGCGTGCTGGATCTGGATGGATTTTTCCGGCGAGAGAAACACCTTGTCGCCATTCACCGGCGAGGCGAAATGCACGCCGTCCTCGGTGAGCTTGCGCAGGGCGGAGAGGCTCCACACCTGGAAGCCGCCGCTGTCGGTGAGAATTGGCCCATCCCAGTTCATGAAGCGATGCAGCCCGCCCAGCTTGGCGATGGTCTGCTCGCCGGGGCGCAGCCAGAGATGGAAGGTATTGCCGAGGATGATCTGGCTGCCAACTGTTTTCAGTTCCTCCGGCAGCATCGCCTTCACGGTGCCATAGGTGCCCACGGGCATGAAAATGGGCGTCTCGATCACGCCATGTTGCAGGTGCAGGCGGCCGCGCCGGGCGGCACCGTCGGTTTTGATTAGCTCGAATCTCATGGCTGCATTATCTCGTAACCTTCAGGCATCCACTCAAGAGATTGCCCATGCGCCAGTTCGAGCACATCCCCGTTAAAACCGTCCGCTTCTGGGCCTGGCTCGACACCGCCGTCACCTGGATGCCGGCCATCCCGCCGCTGTCGATGTATTTCGTCGGTGGCCTGTATTGGATGAACGGCCTGCTCGGCGGCACGTCTGAAGCCCCGGCATTTGAAGCGATCCACCTGATGTTCGTCAGCCTCATGGGTTCGCTGGTCACGCTCTGGTGCGTGGTGCGCATTCTCTATGCGCAGAGCTGGATGGCCGTGGTCGATGGCTGGGGGCGCCTGTGGATTGGTGCCACGCTGGTGTGGATCGTGCTCGCCATGGACGGCCCGCCGATCTTGTGGATGTTCGTGTTCACCGAATGGATTGGTGCGTTTGCCCAGCTGCGCGCGGCCTATTTCCCCAGGGCCGCCTGAGGCTCGATCAGCATCGCATCGCCGTAGCTGAAAAAGCGGTATCGCTGTTCCACCGCATGGCGGTAGGCCGCCATCAAGCGCTCATAGCCACCAAAGGCGCAGACCAGCATCAGCAGCGTCGATTCCGGCAGATGGGTGTTGGTCAGCAGCAAGTCCACAGCGCGAAAGCGGTAGCCCGGCGTGATGAACAGCCGCGTGTCGCCGGTGGGCACGCCACCTTCGGCAAAGGCGCTCTCCAGCGCGCGGCACACCGTGGTGCCCACGGCCAGCACGCGGCCACCGCGCGCACGGGTCTCAGTGATGGCCATGGCTGTCTCGGCCGGCACCTCGTAGCGCTCGGCGTGCATCACATGGTCTTCGAGATTCTCCACCCGTAAAGGCTGGAAAGTGCCAGCGCCGACATGCAGCGTGACTTTCGCACTGCCCACACCGCGCGCGGCGAGCGCGGCCAGCAGCGCCTCGTCGAAATGCAGGCTGGCGGTGGGTGCCGCGACCGCACCCGGCTTGTCGGCGAACACCGTCTGGTAGCGGGTCTCGTCCTCGGCATCCGGCGTGCGTTCAATGTAGGGCGGCAGCGGCAGGGCACCTGCCCGCTCCATCAGCTCCCACACCGTGCCGGGGCCATCCCAGCGCAGATGGAACAGATCATCATCGCGGCGCGGCGGCGACACGGCGTCCGGAACGGTGGGGGCGGGAGCCGCCGCTTGGGCCGCTACAGCGCCGCTGATGCTCGGCGAGTCGCTTCCGCGGCCCAGCATGACGAAGCAGCCATCGGCGACGATGATCTCGCCGCCGACTGCGGGCTTCTTGCTGACGCCCAGCTGCGCCAGCACTTCTCGGTCATTGACCACGCGCTCCACCAGCACCTCGCAACGCCCGCCCGTGGGCTTGGCGCCGAGGAGCCGCGCCTTGATGACCTTGGTGTCGTTGAACACGATCAGGTCACCCGCGCTCAGCAGCGAAGGCAGGTCTTGAATCATGCGGTCGTGCAGCCCGTCGCGGGCGATGTACAGCAGGCGCGAGGCCGAACGGGGCGTGACGGGATGGCTGGCGATCAGCTCAGGCGGCAGGTGGTAGGTGAAGTCGGAACGTTTCATGCGCGCATTGTCCGTCACACACCCGCCATGCGCCGCTATAATTCGCGCCCTGCGCAAGCCTAAGTGGCGGAATCGGTAGACGCAGCGGATTCAAAATCCGCCGGGGCAACCCCCCGTGGGAGTTCGAGTCTCCCCTCAGGCACCAGCAAGCAGAAAAATGGAAAACCCACAGCAATGTGGGTTTTTTTATTGCGCGAATGTCCGCTGGCCTTCAAGCGACCGCCTGTCGTACTTCACAGGTTCTGGTAGACGGTGTACTCGAACTCGAAGAACAAGGGCATGGCCTTGATGTCTGCGAATGGCAGGATCTGGGTCATGAACACGGCGGCGATCTGCGTGGTCGGGTCGATCCAGTAATAGCAGTTCGATAGCCCCGCCCACATCAGGCTGCCAGCCTTGCGGCCCGTGGGCATGGGCTTGGTGTTGATCATGTTGAGCAGGCCCCATTTCTGGGGATTGTCGGGTGGCAGGCGCAGGTCGTTGGTGAGCATGGGGTTGGCGGTCAACAATGGCAGCACCTCCAGCTCGCCCATCTGGTTTCGGCTTGCCAAGTCCACGGTCTCGGCCTTGAGCACGCGGCCATGCTTGGCCACACCCCGGTTGAGAATCATGCGGAGAAATTTCAGGTAATCGCCGGCCGTGCTGTAGAGGCCGCTGCCGCCCATCTCGACGGGTGGGGGCGAGGGCATTTCGAGATCGAGCGGGATCAGCTGGCCCTCCATGCGCTGGTGAATCTTGGCCTTCCGCGCGCGCATGGCGGGCGACATCACGAAGCCGGTGTCCTGCATGTCCATGGGGCCAAACAGGTGCTCGGCAAAGTAGGCCCCGAGCTTTTGCCCACTCACGGCCTCCACCAGTTGGCCGACCCAGTCCAAGCCGATGCCGTACTCGAAGCGGGTACCGGGGTCGAACAGCAGGGGCAGGTTGAGCGAGGCCCGCTCGCAACCGACGACACTCGGCACGCCCTCACTCTGCTGATATTGCTGGACGTCCGTGCTCAGGAATTCGTAGCCGAGGCCCGCCGTGTGCGTCAGCAGATGCCGCAGTGTGATGGGGCGCAGCGGTGCGCGGGTGCGGGCCTTGCCGTTGGCGTCGAAGCCTTCGAGCACTTGCAGCTCGCCGAGTGCAGGCAGCCATTTGCTGGCGGCGCTTTCGAGATCGAGCTTGCCCTGCTCCAGCAATTGCAACGCGGCGGTGGCAGTGAGCGCCTTGGTCATCGAGGCGATCCAGGCTACGGTGTCTGTGGTCATCGGGGCGTCGAGATCGCCCGCGCGCTTGCCGAGGGCGCCTTGATAAATCGTGCCATCCGCCTTGGTCACCATGGCGACCACGCCCGGTACATCGCCGGCATCGGTGGCGCGCTTGAGTACCGCGTCGAGCTTGTCCTTGAGCGACATCTGTTCTCTCCTCGTTTTGTTTTTTTGATTGTTCGCGCAGTTCAGTCGGCGCTGGCTCAGGCTTTGGCGGGCAGGAACTCCAGCGCGCCATCATCCACCGGCTGCCCAAGCAGCATCTTGGTGTCCTTGCCGTAGTGGTGCAGCACGCGCCAGGGCAGCTCGCGGCCCTGGCGCGGCAGTTGCGACTGACCGCGCTGCACATAGCCCGAACCCAGCGAACTGAGAATGCTGTCGCCCTCAACCTGGCCTTCTGGCGCACGCGGTATGGCAACCGCTGCGCCCTTGGCATCCATCTGCTTGATGAGGCGGCAGATGTAGCTGGATGAGAGATCGGCCTTCAGCGTCCACGAGGCATTGGTGTAGCCGATGATCCAGGCCATGTTGGGCACGTCCTGCATCAGCGTGCCCTTGTAGGTCATGTTGCTGTTGAGAGGGTGCGGCTTCTGGTCGATGGTGAGTGCCGCACCGCCCAGCAATTGAATCTGCAAGCCGGTGGCGGTGATGACGATGTCGGCATCCAGCTGCTTGCCGGATTTGAGTTTGATGCCGGTCTCGTTGAAGGTCTCAATATGGTCGGTGACCACGCTGGCGCGGCCTTCGCGGATCGCCTTGAACAGATCGCCATCTGGCACCGCACACAGGCGCTCGTCCCAGGGCATGTAGCGCGGCGTGAAGTGGCTCATGTCGGCATTGGGACCGAGCTGCTTTTTCACGCTGTCGAGCAGGAAGGCGCGGGCCTTTTCCGGCCAGCGTTTCGAAGCCAGAAACATCATCCGCTGCACCACGATGTTGCGCCTGCGCGCCATCGCAAACACCCAGCTCTTGGGCAGAAACTTGAGCAGCACCGCCGACACCGCATCGTGATCCGGCAGCGAGAACACATAGCTGGGCGAGCGTTGCAGCATGGTGACGTGCGCTGCGGTTTCGGCCATGACCGGCACCACCGTCATGGCGGTGGCACCGCTGCCAATCACCAGCACGCGCTTGCCCCGGTAGTCGAGATTTTCCGGCCAGAACTGCGGATGGATGCGCTGGCCCTTGTAGCTCTCCACGCCGGGGAAGTCGGGCAAAAAGCCCTGGTCATAGTTGTAGTAGCCGGTCGCACCCACTAAAAACTTCGCCTTGAAGATTTTCTCCTCGCCGGTGGCCTCCTCTGTGGCGGTGACGTGCCAGCACTGCTCCTGGCTGTTCCAGTCCATCGCCGTGGTCTTGAGGCCGAACTGCACCTTCTTGTCGATGCCGTATTCCTTCGCGGTGTCCTGGATGTACTGGCGCAGCGAAGGGCCATCGGCCATCACTTTCAGCCTGTCCCACAGACGGAAGTTGAAACAGAAGCTCATCATGTCGGTATCGGAGCGAATGCCGGGATAGCGAAACAAGTCCCAGGTGCCGCCGATGGCGTTGCGGCGTTCGAGTATCGCCACGGTCTTGTCGGGGCATTCGCGCGCCAGGTGGGCGGCGGTGCCGATGCCGGACAGACCGGCACCAATGATCAACACATCGAACGTCTGGGTCATCCGCGATCTCCTCGCTTTCATGGGGGCTGCCCGTTGTGGCCGGGCTTTGCGTGCTACCACTGCACTGTGCATCGGTCGCTGCGCCGTGACTTGACATATCGAGACGAAGAATTGATCTTTTGAGACATGACAGCCATGGTGCGGGCCAGCGGATTGCGGGGTTACGAGGCGCTGATGCGCAAGCTCGGTGCCGACCCCGCCGCGATGCTGCGCCGCTATCGCATCGCACCCAGGCTGCTGCAGGACGACGACGCCCTGCTGCCGCTGCGCTCGGTGGTGCACCTGTTCGAGGCCAGTGCCAGCAGCACCCAGTGCCCGGACTTCGGCCTGCGGCTGGCCGAGGCGCAGGACATCTCGGTGCTCGGCCCGGTCGCCATCGCCATGCAAAACGCGCCGACGGTGGCGAGCGCGCTGGAAACCGCCTCTCGCTACATGTTCGTACACAGCCCCGGCATGTCGCTCACCGTGCATCCGCGCAGCCGGCTGGTACCCAAGGCCGTGGAACTGCGTTTTGAATTGCAGGTGCCGGGGCAGACGATCTCTCGACAGGTGATGGATGTCTGCCTGGCCGACATCCATCACATGGTGGAGCTGCTGGCGGGCCACCGCAGCGGGCTGCTGGCGCTGGCGCTGCCGCACACGCCCCTGGCCGCACTGAGCGTGTATCGACGGTTCTTCGGTGCGCCCGTGCATATCGAGCAGGCCCATGGCGGCCTGCATATTGCACGCGCCACTTTCGAGCAAAGCCTTCAGGGCGTGAACCACGCGCTGCGAAAAATCGCGGTGGACTATCTCGCCGTCAACTTCGGCAACCCGACGCAGACCGTTGCCGTACGGGTGCGCCAGGCCCTGCAGCGCACGCTGGGCACGCCGCAGGGCAGCAAGCCGGCCGTGGCCGCCCTGCTCGGCATGCACCCACGCACCCTGCAACGCCATCTCAGTGTGGAGAACACCTGCTTTGAAACGCTGCGCGAAGCGGTGCAGAAAGAGCTGGCACAGCGCTATCTCTGCGAAACCCGAATCCCGCTCGGCCAGCTGGCGGGCCTGCTCGGCTACTCAGAGCAATCGGTGTTCAGCCGCGCCTGCCGCCGCTGGTTCGAGATGACACCCTCCGCCTTGCGACGAGGCGGCTAAAAGCTACTGCGCGAAGGGATTCTGCTTGGCCAGCGCCGACAGGGGCATCCAGCGCATCAGGCGCATCACCAGGCTCCAGGGCAGCACCGGCACGGCCGAGGTCTGCACGCGGCGCTCGATCAGGCCGGCGATCTGCTTGGCACCCTCCTCCACCGACACCAGAAAGGGCCGGCTCTTCATCCGCTGGTTGATGGCGGTGTCGATGTAGCCGGGGAACAGCGTGGTGACGCGGATCGGCGTGTGGTACAGCTCGGCACGGGCGGCTTCGGCAAACACCGCGATGGCGGCCTTGCTGGCGCTGTAGGACCCCGCACCCGGCAGGCCGCGCGCGGCCGCGACCGAGGCGATGGCAACCACCTGACCACGCTGCTGGCGGCGGAAGATCGCGATGCCCGCATCCATGGTGGCCATCGCACCCAGCACATTGGCCTGGATGATGGCGGCATCGCGCGCGAAACCCCCAGTGCCGATGGCCCCGCCACCGTCACCGATGCCGGCATTCGCCACCACGATGTCGAGACCGCCCAGTGCCGTCGCCAGTTCTTCGATGCAGGGGGCGACGGTGTCCAGTGCCGTCACGTCCATGCTGCGAACCTCGACGCGCAGCGCCGGGTACTTCGCCGCGATGCGCTTCTGCAAATCCTGCAAGGGCTCCAGACGACGTGCCGTCAGTGCCAGGTGATAGCCGCGCGCGGCGAACTCCTGCGCCAGATGCTGGCCGATGCCGGCACTGGCGCCGGTGATGAGAATGGACTTGGTCATGGTGGCAGTGAGCTCTGAATGCTTGGCGGAAAAAGGGGCGGCAAGTCTTGCACGCCCACGCCATTCACTGCCGCAGAAATGCAACTTCGGCTGCGAGTGGCAGATGGTCTGAAACCGCATGCGGCAACACCCGCAGCTGGTCGAGGCGCAGCTCCGGCGTGTGCAGGATGTGGTCGAGGCTGCGCCGGGGCTGCCAGCTGGGGAAAGTCAGCGGCGTCTGCTCCGGCACCCGCAGGCGACTGCCGCTCGACAGGGCGTGGCGGCGCAGCGCAGCGGCATCGCAGTTGAGATCACCCATCAGCAGCACCGGCCCGGTGTCAGGCACGAGGCGGTTGAGATAGTCCAGCTGCAGGCGCTGCGCACCACCGCTCAGCGAGAGATGCGTCACCAGCAGTTGCAGGCCACCCGCATCGGCACCCAGCTGCACGGACAGCGCATGCCGTCCCGGCAGTCGGGAAGGCAGCACATGCTCGCTCACCTGCTGCGGTGCGAAGCGGCTCAAATAGGCAAGGGCATGGCAGGCCACCGGTCTCAGATCGCGCGTCACCGACAGACCCCAGTGCGCAAAGCCGGCACGCTGCGCAAGGTATTGCACCTGGTTGGTGAACTGCGTGCGCAGACTGCCGGCATCGGCCTCCTGCAGGGCCACGAAGTCGTAGTCGCGCAGCAGCTCGGCGATGCGGTCGAGATTGCGGTGCATGCCGGGCCCTGGCAGCGCATGTCGCCAGACGCGGGTGAGGTAGTGGCCGTAGTGCGCCGTGTGCAGGCCGACCTGGATGTTGTAGCTCAGCACCCGCAGGCGAAAATCATCCGCCGGCCTGTCGATTGCTGTTGTTTCCGGCTGGCTCTGGTCGCGCATGTGCCGCAGTGTAAGCGCCCGCAAGGGCAGCCCCTCGAAGATGGTGTGCTTGCATACCGACCTGCCCGCACCGCACAATCGCCGCGTTGAGGTCCCTGGCAGTTCGCTGGCAGGGTTAAACGGGAAGCCGGTGCGCAAGCCTTGAAACTTGCAATGCCGACACTGCCCCCGCAACGGTAAGCGAGGTAGAGAAACAGCACGAAGCCACTGCGCCGCAAGGCATGGGAAGGCGCTGTTCCGGGTGCTTTGACCAGCACCGCCGCGTGAGTCCGGAGACCGGCCTTGGCATAGCAGCAACGATGGCTCGCGGTGGGCGAGGCCGGACGGCTTTCACGCCCCCGTGGCAGATGCCGTGCGCGCAATCACTCCCCCTCAAGCCATCGCCCACATCACGCCGTCGCGTTGGGCGAACGGTCTTCTGGAGAAGTACATGCGTTTTGGTAAAACCCTTTTGGCCACCCTGGCCGCTGCCACCGCCTGCCCCGCTTTCGCGCAGGACGCGAAGAGCGTTGAACTGGCACCCGTCATCGTCACCGCCTCGCGCGTGGCCGAAACGCTGGACGCGACACTGGCACCCGTCACCGTCATCACCCGCGCCGACATCGAGCGCCTGCAGGCAGCAAGCCTGCAAGAGCTGCTGGTGGGCCTGCCGGGCATCTCCATCACCAACAACGGCGGTGCCGGCAAGGCCACTTCGGTGTTTCTGCGCGGCAGCAACTCCGATCACCTCATCGTGCTGATCGACGGCATCAAGATCGGCTCGGCCACGCTCGGCAGCACCTCGTTCGAGCAGATTCCGGTCGACCTGATCGAGCGCATCGAAATCGTCCGTGGCCCGCGCTCCAGCCTGTATGGCTCGGAGGCCATCGGCGGCGTGATCCAGATCTTCACCAAGCGAGCAAAGGCCGGTGAGGCCATCACGCCCACTTTCGCCATCGGCGGCGGCAGCCTGGGCAGCGCCAAGCAGGAACTCGGCGTGCGCGGCAGCGTCGGCACCGGCGGCTGGTACAACCTGGGTGCCAGTGCCTCCACCACCGACGGCATCGACGTGCAGCCGGCCAGCAGCGACAGGGATCGCGATGGCTTTCGCAGCGTCGCCGGTTCGCTCGCCAGTGGCTGGCGCTTTGCCAACGGGGCCGAGGTGTCCGGCAACTGGCTGCGCGCCCACAGCCGCAATGAATATGATGGCTTCAACGCCGCCAGCAACAATGTCGCCGACAGCGTGCAGCAGGTGTTCGGCGGCAAGGTTCGCTACGCGCCGGTCAAGCCGCTGCTGCTGACCTTTGCCGCCGGCCAGAGCCAGGATCTGTCGGACAACTTCCGCAAGCCCACGGGCGGCGCGCTCACCACCTTCGACACCACCCGCTACCACTACTCGCTGCTGGGCGACTACCGCCTGAGCGAGCGCCAGGGCCTGAGCGCCGGTGTGGACTACCAGGACGACCGCGTCTTCAGCACCACCACCTACGACGAGGACTCGCGCGACAACCTGGGCGTGTTCGCGCAGTACCAGGGCGGCTACGGCGGTCACGAACTACAGCTGAGCCTGCGTCACGACGACAACCAGCAGTACGGCCAGCACGATACCGGTGCAGCCGCCTATGGCTATCGCTTCGGCAATGGCATCCGCGTCGGCGTCTCGCATGGCACGGCGTTCAAGGCACCCACCTTCAACCAGCTCTACTTCCCCAACTTCGGCGACCCGACGCTGAAACCGGAAACCTCGCGCAGCAGCGAGATCAATATCTCCGGCAGCAACCGGGTGTCGGGCGTGGATGCCAACTGGAGCCTCAATGGCTACCGCACGCGCATCACCAATCTCATCGACTTCGTGCCGCCCACCTTCGCCCCGGTGAACGTGGGCGAGTCGCAGATTCTCGGTGTCGAAGCCCAGCTCGCTGCCCGCTGGCAGACCCTGAGTGCCACCACCACGCTGAACTGGATGGAGCCGGAGAACCGCAGCGAGGGTGCCAACAAGGGCAAGACCCTGCAGCGCCGGCCGGAGCGCACCGCCAGACTTGACCTGGACTACCGCTTCGCCAGGGCCAGCATCGGTGCCAGCGTCTACGGCGCCAGCAAGCGCTACAACAACCCCAGCAACAGCGTCGCGGTGGATGGCTACGGCACGGTCGACCTGCGCGCCACCGTGCAGGTCCTGCCGGCCTGGCAGCTGCAGCTGAAGGCCGCCAACCTGCTGGACAAGGACTACCAGACGGTGAGCGGCTTCGACCAGGCCGGCAACACCTATTTCGTCACCGTCCGCTACAGCCCCGTCCAGTAAGGAGCATCGCCCATGACGCTGAGCAAACCGCAGCAGCTGTACGTTTTCGCCGCACTCGCGCTGTTGATGGCCTTCACCCGCTATCACCATTTTCTGCCGGTGCCGGACGCCTCATGGGCGATCTACTTCATCGGTGGCTTCTATCTGAAAGGGGCAAGCCGCTGGGCTTTCCCCGCGCTCATGCTCGAAGCGGTGGTGATCGACTACGTCAGCACCCAGCAGCTCGGCGTCAGCAGCTACTGCCTGTCGCCGGCCTATGCCTTTCTGGTGCCGACCCACGCCGTGCTCTGGTTCGGCGGCGTCTGGCTGCGCACGCGCCAGCGGCATGAGCTGGCCAGCCTTGGCTTGCTGGCCGGCAGCGCGTTCGTCGCCGTCAGCCTCGCCTTCCTCATTTCCAACGGCAGCTTCTACTGGCTGGGCGGCCGTTACGCTTCACCCAATTTCCCGGAATACCTCGAGCGTTTCGCGATGTATTACCGCCACTTTCTGACGGTGCCGCTCGCCTATATCGGCATCGCCGCCGTGCTGCACACCCTGCTCGCCAGCCTGCGCGGCGAGACGGCCAGCAACACCAGTTCGTCGTGAGCGACACCCCCGCCGATGCCGCCCGCGCCGAGCGGCATCGAGCGCGCATGGCCCGCAAGAAGGCGGTGGTGGATCAATCCATCGCCGCCGCACAGACCGAGCGCGGCGTATTGCTGGTACTCACCGGCAACGGCAAGGGCAAAAGCTCGTCCGCCTTCGGCATGGTGGCGCGCTCGCTCGGCCATGGCCTGAAGGTGGGGGTGGCGCAGTTCATCAAGGGCCGGTCGGACACCGGCGAGGAAGGCCATTTCCGCCCGCAGGGCGTGACCTGGCATGTGCTGGGCGAGGGCTTCACCTGGGAGACCCAGAACCTCGCGCGCGACATCGAGACCGCGCAGCAGGGCTGGGCCATCGTGCGCGGCATGTTGCAGGACCCGACGCTGTCGCTGGTGGTGCTGGACGAACTCACCTACCCGCTCAAGTATGGCTGGCTGCAGCTGGACGACGTGCTTGCCGACCTGCGCGCCCGACCCGCCATGCAGCATGTCGTCATCACTGGTCGCGGCGCACCTGCGGGCCTGTGCGAGGCTGCCGACACGGTCAGCGAGCTGGCCGATCTCAAGCACGCCTACCGCGCCGGGGTGAAGGCGCAGAAGGGCCTCGACTGGTGAGCCGCTGCCGGGCGCTGCTGATCTCTGCCCCCGCCTCCGGCCAGGGCAAGACCACGGTCACGGCGGCACTCGCCTGGCGCGCCCGGCAGCAGGGCCTGCGGGTGCGGGTGTTCAAGACCGGGCCGGATTTCATCGACCCGATGCTGCTCGCGCGTGCCAGCGGCGGGTCGGTGTACCAGCTCGATCTCTGGATGGTGGGCGAGGCGCACTGCCGGGCCCTGCTGCACGCGGCGGCGAGCAGCAGTGATCTGATCCTGATCGAGGGCGTGATGGGCCTGTACGACGGCACGCCGTCTTCGGCCGACCTGGCGCGGCTGTTCAATGTGCCGGTGCTGGCCGTGCTCGATGGCTCGGCGATGGCGCAAACCTTCGGCGCGCTGGCGTTGGGTCTGTCGAGCTACCAGCCGGGCCTGCCCTTTCACGGCGTGGTCGGCAACCGGGTGGGTAGCACGGGCCATGCCGAGATGCTGGCGCAAAGCCTCAGGCCACCGCTGCACTGGCTGGGTGCCTTGCCGCGCGATGCCGCCTATGCCCTGCCCGAGCGTCATCTGGGGCTGGTGCAGGCGGGCGAGATTGCCGATGTCGATGCACGCATCGCAGCGGCCGCCGAAGCACTCGGCAGCGCAGTAGATTTCGACGCCATTACGGCCGGCGATTTCAGTGCCGAAGTGCTGCCGCCCATCCCGCCCCTGCTGCAGGGCCAGCGCATTGCCATCGCCCGCGATGCGGCCTTCAGCTTCATCTACCCCGCCAATCTCGACACCTTGAGCGCGCTCGGCGCGACGCTGCATTTCTTCTCGCCGCTCACTGATGCCAGCCTGCCCGACTGCGATGCCGTCTGGCTGCCCGGCGGCTATCCGGAATTGCATGCAAAGACCTTCGCCGCCAACGCCGCCATGCACGGCGCGCTGCAGGCTCATCACGCCGCCGGCAAGCCGCTGCTGGCCGAATGCGGCGGCATGATGGTGTTATTCGAACGCCTCATCGACGCTCAGGGGCTGGCGCATGAAATGGCGGGACTGCTCGCCGGCGAAACCGCCATGCAGACTAGCTTGCAGGCATTGGGGATGCAGTCGCTCACGCTGCCAGAGGGCACCATGCGCGGCCACAGCTTTCACTACTCCAAGCTCACCACCCAGTTGGCACCCCGGCTGCACACGCAGCACCAGAGGGGGCGCATTGGCGAGGGCCTGTATGGCAGGCAAGGGCTGACCGCCAGCTACTTCCACAGCTACTTCGCCTCCAGCCCCGCCGCTACCGCTGCCCTGTTCCTGCAGGGTGCATGAGCGCATTGCTGATGGCCGCCGCGCTCGCCATCGACTGGCTGCTGGGCGAGCCCACGCGCTGGCACCCACTGGTGGGCTTTGGCCGTCTGACCCGCTGGCTGGAGCAGCGTCTGTATCGCGTCGATTCGCGCGCACGCGGCGTGCTGGGCGTGGCGCTGCTGGTGCTGCCGCTGGTGGGCCTGGCCGCCTGGCTGCGCTGGCGCTTCGCAGCCATTGCACCATGGCTGGATGTCGCCCTGCTGTACTTTGCGCTCGGCCATCGCAGCCTGCACGACCATGCCCGGCCCATTGCCGCTGCCTTGCAGGCCGGTGATTACGCCGCGGCGCAGGCGCTGACGGCGCGCATCGTCAGCCGCGACGCCGCCGCCATCGAGCCCGCACCGGCCGCCACCGAATCGGTGCTGGAGAACGGCAACGATGGCGTCTTCGGTGCGCTGTTCTGGTTCGTGTTGCTGGGCGGGCCGGGTGCCTTGCTGTTCCGGCTCGCCAACACGCTCGATGCCATGTGGGGCTATCGCAATGCGCGCTTCCTGCACTTCGGCTGGGCTGCCGCGCGCTTCGACGACCTGCTCAACTGGCCTGCCGCCCGCCTCACCGCGCTGAGCTACGCCCTGCTCGGCCGCACCCGCCTCGCCCTGCACTGCTGGCGCACGCAGGCACCCATCTGGGACAGCCCCAACGCCGGCCCGGTGATGGCCGCCGGCGCGGGCGCGCTGGGCGTGCAGCTGGGCGGTGCCGCGCGCTACGAGGGCGAGTGGCATCAGCGGCCCGTGCTGGGCGCGGGGCGCGAAGCCGTTGCCGATGACATCGAACGCGCGCTGCAACTGGTGCGCCGCAGCGTGCTGTTGTGGCTGGCCGTGGTGCTGGTGCTGGCGTGCGTGCGCCATGCTTGAGCACGGCGGCAGGCTGCTGGCGGCGGCGCGGCAGTACGGCATTCCGCTGGCGGACTGGCTGGATCTTTCCACCGGCATCAGCCCGCGCAGCTGGCTCGATGACCATGCCTTCGCACCCAGCGTGGCGAGCTGGCAGCGGCTGCCGGAAGACGACGACGCGCTGCCCGCCGCCGCGCAGGCCTGTTACGGCGCGGCCGCCCTGCCGGTGGCCGGCTCGCAGGCGGCGATCCAGGCCCTGCCCTGGCGGCGCGCGCCGGGGCGCGTCGGCCTGCTGGCCAACAGCTATGCCGAGCATGCCCATCACTGGCAGCGTGCCGGCCATAGCCTGGTGATGCTGAAGCCCGGCGACATTGATGCCGCCATCGGCCAGCTGGATGTGCTGCTGCTTGTGCATCCCGACAACCCCAGCGGCCAGTGCCACGAGCGCGCACAGCTGCTGCGCTGGCATGCACAGCTGGCCGCACGCGGTGGCTGGCTGGTGCTGGACGAGGCCTTCATAGACGCCAGCCCCGCGCAGAGCCTCGCCGGCGAAAGCCATCGCGAAGGGCTGATCGTGCTGCGCTCGCTCGGCAAGTTCTTTGGCCTCGCCGGTGCGCGCGTGGGCTTCGTGCTGGCCCCTGAAGCCCTGCGCGCGGCGCTGGGCGAAAACCTCGGCCCCTGGACGCTGTCAGGCCCGGCCCGCCAGCTCGCCACGCTCGCCCTCGGCGACCGCGACTGGCAGCGGCAGCAGACCGCCTGGCTGGGTGCCGCCAGCCAGCGGCTCGCTGCCCTCATGACAAGCGCAGGGCTTGAGCCGGATGGCGGCTGCGCGCTGTTCCAGTGGCTGCAAAGCCCGCTGGCGGCGCACTGGCACCAGGCGCTGGCGGCGCAGGGCGTTCTCACCCGGCTGTATCGCGAGCCGGGTTCACTGCGCCTTGGTCTGCCTGCCCACGAAGCCGACTGGCTGCGCTTGCAGCGGGCGCTGCAAACTCTTCAGTCGCGGTCCGGCGCGCCGGGTGGAAAGAACCCGCGATAGGGGCGCGCCTCGTCCACTGCCCGTGCGAACGAGGGCCGCGCCAGCAGGCGCTGGCGATAGGCGAGCAGGTTCTGCAAATCAGCGCCGATGGGATGCACCCAGTCGGCGTAGAACAGCGCAGGTGCGGCAGCCGCATCGGCCAGGCTGAACTGCTCGCCAGCGGCCCAGACCCGGCCCTGCAGATGGCCCTCCAGCCAGGCGTAGGCGGTGCCCAGCAGGCGATGCGCATCGGCCACGCCAGCCGGGTCGCGCTCGGCCGGCGCACGGATGCAATCGAACACCAGCTTCTGCATCGGCGTCATCACGTAGTTGTCGAAGAAGCGATCCAGAAACCGCACCTCCAGCCCCAGCTGCGGATCGGCCGGGACCAGCGCCACCGGCCCCGGATGATGCAGGCCCAGATGCTCGATGATGATGCTCGCCTCCTTCACCGCCACGCCCTCGTCGAGCAGCAGCGGCATCTTGCCGAGCGGCCACAGGGCGGCCAGCTCGGCGGCGGCCTCGGTGCCCGGCCCCAGCTGGCAAAACTCGAAGGGCGTGGCGTTTTCGTACAGCGCGATCAGCACCTTCTGGCAGTAGGACGAAAACGGATGCGCGTAGAGCTTCATGGCCATCGCATTCCTACTCCGGCTTCACCGGCCCGCCAATCGACCAGACGTGGCCGAAGGGGTCTTTCACCTGGCCGTAGCGCATGCCCCAGAACTGGTTGGCGAGCGGCATGATGATGCTGGCACCCGCCGACACGGCCTGGTCGAAGGCGGCATCGGCATCCTCGAAATCGAGGTGGATGGTGCAGCTCGCACCGCCCAGGCTGGTGGGTGCCTTGGCACCGCCGTAGCTGCCGTATTCCGGGAACTCGTCGTGCAGCATCAGCGTGCCGCCGCCGAGCTTGAGGGCGACGTGCATCAGCCGCTGGCCGTCCTCGGCCGGCATCTTCGACTCCAGCGTGGCGCCGAAGGCCTTTTGGTAGAAAGTGATCGCAGCCTCGCCGTTGCTGACCGGCAGGTGCGGTATGGGCGTAGTCATGGGTGTTCTCCAGACAGTGGATCGGTGCGGGGTATCAGAGGCTGACGATGGTCTTGAAGCCGCCGAAGAACATGCGCTTGGTATCGAAGGGGCAGTTGTCGGGGCTCATCATCGGCGCCAGTCGCGGGTCGCTCATCACCTTGGCGTTGATGGCATCGCGCGCCTCGCGCGAGGGATAGGTGATCCAGGCGAACACCACGGTCTCGCCCTCTTCCAGCAGCACGCTCTGCGGGAAGGAGGTGAGCTTGCCCACCTTCACATCGTCGGCAACGCATTCGCGGTAATCGAGCGCGCCATGTTCGCGCCAGACCTTGGCGGCGAGCTCGGCCATCGCGATATAGGCCGCGAGCTTGGCAGTGGGCACGGGGACAACGAATCCATCGACGTATTCCATGACGGTTCCTCGGCGGGTCGGGACTCGCATCTTGCCCCATCAGGCCCCGCATAATCACCGGATGAACTCGACCACCCTGATGGTGCAGGGCACCACCTCCGACGCCGGCAAGAGCACTCTCGTGGCGGGCCTGTGCCGGGTGCTGCACCGGCGCGGCGTGCGGGTGGCACCGTTCAAGCCTCAGAACATGGCGCTCAACAGTGCCGTCACCGCCGATGGCGGCGAGATCGGCCGCGCGCAGGCGCTGCAGGCGCAGGCGGCCGGCATCGCGCCCACCACCGACATGAACCCGGTGCTGCTCAAGCCCAACAGCGACGTCGGTGCGCAGGTGATCATCCACGGCAGGGCCATCGGCAATATGGATGCGGTGGCGTACCACGACTACAAGCGCACCGCACACGCAGCGGTGATGGCCTCGCACGCGCGTCTGAGCGCGGCCTTCGATGCGGTGGTGGTGGAGGGGGCCGGCTCGCCGGCCGAGATCAACCTGCGCGAAGGCGACATCGCCAACATGGGCTTTGCCGAGGCGGTGGACTGCCCGGTGGTGCTGATTGCGGACATCGACCGCGGCGGCGTGTTCGCGCATCTGGTCGGCACGCTGGAGCTGCTGAGCGCCAGCGAGCGGGCGCGGGTGACCGGCTTTGTGATCAATCGTTTTCGCGGCGACATCGCCCTGCTGGAAAGCGGCCTGCGCTGGCTGGAGCAGCGCACCGGCAAGCCGGTGTTCGGCGTGCTGCCCTACCTGCAGGGCCTGCATCTGGATGCCGAGGACGCCATTGCGCGCGATGCCGCACCCAAGACCGGCGCCACCTTGCGCATCGTGGTGCCGGTGCTGCCGCGCATCAGCAACCACACCGACTTCGACCCGCTCAGGGCACTGCCGGAAGTGCAGCTCACTTTCGTCGGCCCCGGCGATACACCGCCGCCGGCCGACCTGGTGATCCTGCCCGGCAGCAAATCGGTGCGCGCCGATCTGGAGCATCTCAAGGCCCAAGGCTGGCAGGCTTACTTGCAGAAGCACCTGCGCTACGGCGGCAGGCTGATGGGCATCTGCGGTGGCTTCCAGATGCTGGGCAAAACCATTGCCGACCCGCTGGGGCTCGAAGGGGCGGCGGGCGAGAGCGCCGGCTTCGGCTGGCTCGATTTCAGCACGACGCTGGCCGCCGAAAAACAGTTGCGCAATGTCGAAGGCAGCCTGCTGCTCGACGGCGGCGTGCCGGTGCGCGGCTACGAGATTCATGCCGGCGTGAGTCAGGGCCCTGCCCTCGCTCACCCCAGCGCGCAGCTGGGTGCAAGTGCCGACGGTGCGATGAGCGCTGATGGCCAGATCATCGGCAGCTATCTGCATGGACTGTTCGAGAGCGGTGCGGCCTGCACGGCCGTGCTGCACTGGGCGGGCCTCGCCGCACCGCAGGTCAGCGACCATGCCCTGCGCCGCGAAGCGGCACTCGAACGCCTCGCCGACACGCTCGAACAGCATCTGGACTTGGCACGACTGTTCGCACCGCTCGCTGCGACTACCCCCTCCCCGCAAGGGGGCGGGGAACCGGTTCAGCGCATGCGCTTGAGCTCCCCTCCCCCTTGCGGGGAGGGGCTGGGGGAGGGGGTTGGCATCACATGAGCACGCTCATCCTCGGCGGTGCCCGCTCCGGCAAGAGCCGCCTCGCCGAATCACTGGCGCAGCAATCCGGCCAGCGCGTCATCTACATCGCCACCGCCACGCGCGGTGATGGCGAGATGAGCGCGCGCATCCAGCATCACCGCGCCAGCCGACCCGCGCACTGGCTGACGGTGGAGCAACCCATCGCCCTCGCCAGCACGCTGAAACAGCACGCCACCAGCGACAGCTGCCTGCTGGTGGACTGCCTGACGCTCTGGCTCAGCAACCTGCTCTGTGCCGACGATGCGGCGCTGTTCGCGCGCGAGCGCAAGGCCCTGTTCGATGCACTGCCGCAGCTGCCGGGCCAGCTGCTGCTGGTGAGCAACGAGACCGGCCTCGGCGTGGTGCCGATGGGCGCGCTGACGCGGCAGTTCGTCGACGAGGCCGGGCTGCTGCATCAGCAGCTGGCCGCGCACAGCGAGCGGGTGATCTTCAGCATCGCCGGACTGCCGATGGTGTTGAAGGGCCAGCCGCTCTAGCCCTTCAGATCAATCTTGAACTCGGCCTCGGTCTTGGCCTTGATCTCGTCGAGCGTGACGCCATCGGCGAGCTGGGTCAGCGTCGCGCCACCGCCCTTGCGGTCGATGGCAAACACGCCGAGATCGGTGATGAGCAAATCAACCACGCCCTTGCCGGTGAGCGGCAGGCTGCAGGCCTTCTTGAACTTGCTGTCGCCCGCCTTCTCGCAGTGGTCCATCACCACCACCACGCGCTTCACGCCGGCGACCAGGTCCATCGCACCGCCCATGCCCTTGATCATCTTGCCGGGCACCATCCAGTTGGCGAGGTCGCCGTTTTGCGCCACCTGCATGCCACCCAAAATGCTCAGGTTGATGTGGCCGCCGCGGATCATCGCGAAGCTGTCGGCGCTGCTGAAGTAGCTGGTCTGCGGCAGCTCGGTGATGGTCTGCTTGCCGGCGTTGATCAAGTCCGCATCGGCCTCGCCCTCGAAGGGGAACGGCCCCATGCCCAGCATGCCGTTCTCGCTTTGCAGTGCCACCGTCATGCCATCGGGGATCATGTTGGCCACCAGCGTGGGGATGCCGATGCCGAGGTTGACGTAGAAGCCATCCTGCAACTCAAGGGCAGCGCGCTGCGCCATCTGTTCGCGTGTCCAAGCCATTAGATTGCTCCCTTGGGGCGGGTGGTGAGCCGCTCGATGTGTTTGGTGTAGCTCGCACCCACCACGATGCGGTCGACGAAGATGCCCGGCGTGTGGATCTGGTCGGCGTCGAAACTGCCGACCGGCACGATCTCTTCCACCTCCACCACCGTCACCTTGCCGGCGGTGGCGATCATCGGGTTGAAGTTGCGCGCGGTCTTGCGATAGATGAGATTTCCCTCGGCATCGGCCTTCCAGGCCTTGACGATGGACAGGTCAGACACCAGCCCCGTCTCCATCACATACCACTCGCCGTTGAACTGCCGCGTCTCCTTGCCCTCGGCCACCGCCGTGCCGTAGCCGGTGCGGGTGTAGAAGGCGGGGATGCCCGCGCCACCGGCGCGGATGCGCTCGGCCAGCGTGCCCTGCGGATTGAACTCGATCTGGATCTCGCCGCTCATGTAGCGGGTCTCCAGAATCTTGTTCTCGCCGACGTAGCTCGCCAGCACTTTTTTGATCTGGTTGTTGGCCAGCACCAGCCACATGCCGTGGTTGTCGCAGCCGACGTTGTTGCCGATGACGGTGAGGTCTTTGGCACCCGAATCACGCAGGGCAACGATGAGGTTCTCCGGGATGCCGCAGAGGCCGAAGCCGCCGCTCATCACGGTCATGCCGTCGAATGTCAGGCCGGCGAGCGCACTCGCGGCATCGGGATAAATCTTGCTCTTCACTGGATAGGTTCTCCGTCGATCAATAGTTTTTATGGGGTGGCAGCCGGCTTGGCCGGATGCGGCATTTGCAGCGAGAACACGCCGCGCCCGCTGGCAATCACGCGGCCCAGCGCCCGCACCTCGCAGTGGGCGAAGGCCAGGCGCTTGCCCATCTTGGGCACCACCACGTCGGCCTCGATCCAGGCCGCTGCGGGGCCTGAGGCCATGTAGTCGATGCTGAGCGAGACGGTGACATCGGCAAGCGGCTTTTGCGGCTGCTGTAACACGGCGTTGCCGAGGGCTGAGTCCATGAAGGCCGCAATCGCCCCGCCATGCACGATGCCGTAGCGGTTGAGGTGGTGCGCCTCCACCTGCCAGCCGATCAGCGCGCCGCCGGCCTTGGGCTTGTAGTAGAGCTGGCCGAAGCCATTCTGGAACGGGCTGTCCAGCAGCAGCGGCATGAAGCCTTCGGGAACGCTGGCGCTCATTGCACCGAGGCCAGCAGCCGTTTCGCACCTTTCAGATGCGGCACGTCGTACATCTTGCCGTCGAGCGAGACCGCACCGGCACCACCGGCAAAGGCATCGACCACGCGCTGGGCATGGGCGATCTCTTCCGCCGTGGGCGTGAAGGCGGCGTTGATCAGCGGCACCTGGTCGGGGTGAATGGCGATCTTGCCGGTGAAGCCGTCGTAGCGGGCCGAGAGGGCATTGCGCGAGCAGCCTTCAGGGTTCTTGAAGTCGACGTAGACGGTATCGAGCGCCTCGATCTCCAGCGCATGACAGGCGAGCAGGCACTGGATGCGCGCGTGCTCGTACACCGGCCGCCAGCTGCCATCGGGCGCACGCGGGTCACCCGCGCCGAGCGCCGAACTCAGGTCTTCACCACCCCAGAGCATGCCCTGCAAGCGGGGGAATACCCCGGCGCGCAGCTCGCCCATGCGCAGCACCGCCGAAGGAGTTTCGGTGCAGACGGCAAGGATGCGCGTGCTGCCGATGGCGAGACCGCTCATGGCCTCGGCCATATCCAGATACTGGCTGACGACGTGCAGGTCTTCCGGCCCGCGGATCTTCGGCAGCACGATACCGACCGGTGCGAGCGGGATGGCGGCGGCGAGATCTTTCAACAGTTCGCCGGAGGCCAGGTCATTGACCCGCACCCAGAGCTGGCTGGGGCCGGTGTGCCGCTTGGCGTACTCGGCCAGCATGGTGCGGGCGATGGGCTTGCGGTCGGGCAGTACCGAGTCTTCCAGGTCGAGGGCGAGCGCATCTGCCCCCAGGCTTGCGGCCTTGGCCAGCTTGCGCTCGCTGTCGGCGGGCACGAATAACAGTGATCTCATGGCATTCCGGGCGTTGCGGGGCTTGATCTGCCTGCGCGCTTCTTGAAGGCAGTGGCTGATGAAAAACGCTGCTCTCAAGGCAGCGCAGCCATCATCATACGCAAGCATACGGACTCGCGCTGCCGACGGCCAGCAGCTGCCCTCGCCCCGGCGGTCGAAATGCTGCGTGGTCATTGAACGGCAAAGATGGAATAATGCAGATCGTTCGCAAGCAACTCATTTTTCTGCGGCTTGCTCCACACCAGCCAGAGCGTCATGCCAACCACCTGTAGCGCCGCCGAAATCATTGCGGGCCTGAAGCCCGGCATGACCGTGTATGTGCCGGGTGTTTCGGGTGAAAGCCTGGCTTTTTACGAAGCACTCAGGGCCGCTCCGCAGCACGCCGCCGGCGTGCGCTTCGTCGGTGCGCATTTCCCTGGCATCAACCGCAGCGACTATCTCGGTCTGCACGTCGAAGCACGGCAGCGCAGCTATTTCATGCTGCCGGGCCTGCGCGCCGGCTTTGCCGATGGCCGGGCTGAGCTGCTGCCGCTGGACTACCCCGGCATCCACCGCGATCTGTCTGAACAGGTCGAGATCGACCTCGCCATTGCCCAGCTCACGCCGCCCGATGCCGCCGGCCAGTGCAGCACCGGCCTGAGTGCTGATTTTCTGCCGGCGGTGTGGGCCAAGGCCCGGCGTCGTGTCGCGCATTTCAACCCGCGCCTGCCGCGCACCACCGGCTCGTTCAGCGTGCCTGCCAACACGCTCGATGCCTTCTTCGAGGCCGATCACGCCCTGGTGGAATACGACAGCGGCGCACCCAGCGAGGCGATGCTGAAGCACGGCGCGCTGGTGGCGGGCCTGGTGCGCGATGGCGACACGCTGGAGTTCGGCGTTGGCAAGCTGCAGGCCGGCATCCTGAAAGCCCTCGGCAGCCATCGTGATCTCAAGGTGTGGTCGGGCATGGCCTCCAGCCCGGTGCTGCCGCTGCTGGATGCGGGCGTGATTCGCGGCAGGGGCCACATCACGCTCGGCGTCGCACTCGGCGATGCCGCCTTCTACGAGCGCGTCGGCCGCGATGACAGCTTCCATTTTCGGCCCGTCAGCGAAACCCATGACGTGGCGACCCTCGGCGGCATCCGCAACTTCTGCGCGATCAACTCGGCGGTGGAGGTCGACCTGTTCGGGCAGACCAATGCCGACTCGCTGAATGGCAAGCTGGTCGCTGGTGTCGGCGGCCTGCCCGCTTTCGTGGCGGGTGCGCTGCGCGCCGAAGGCGGGCGCTCGATCATCGCGCTGCCGGCCGCCACCGACGATGGCAGGTTCAGCCGCATTACTCTGGCGCTGGGCGAGCGCAGCCTCACCGCACTGCCCCGCCACATGGCCGATTACGTGGTCACCGAATACGGCATCGCCGCCCTGCGGGGCCTGGGCGTTCAGGCCCGTGCAGCCGCACTCATTGCCATCGCCGCACCGGCCTTCCGCGAAAGCCTGGCCCGGCAATGGGCCGGCGTGGCGGAGAAGCTGTAAACACCCGAACCCATTCACACTGGATTCCCGCCGCAGCGGGAATGACAATCAACACGCAGTCCGCAGCCGCGCTACATCGAGGAGCCTTCAGATGAACGACATGACCTTCAAGAAACCCACCGTCTACAAGCCTGCCAACAAGGTGCGTTTCGTCACCGCCACGGCGCTGTTCGATGGTCACGATGCGGCCATCAACATCATGCGGCGCATCATCCAGGGCTCTGGCGCGGAGGTGATCCACCTCGGCCACAACCGCTCGGTCACCGAGATCGTCAATGCCGCCATCCAGGAGGATGTGCAGGGCATCGCCATCACCTCGTATCAGGGTGGTCACATCGAGTTCTTCAAATACATGGTGGACCTGCTGCGCGAGAAGGGCGCGGGCCACATCAAGGTGTTCGGCGGCGGCGGCGGCGTGATCGTGCCTTCCGAGATCAAGGAGCTGATGGCCTACGGCGTGACCCGCATCTATGCGCCGGAAGACGGTGCGACGATGGGCCTGCAGGGCATGATCAACGACCTGATCCAGTCCAGTGATTTCCCGGTGGCGCAGCTCGCAGCCCCAGCCGCCACGGCGATGGCAGCACTGCAAAGCGGCGACCACAAGGAGCTGGCGCACGTCATCACCGCGCTCGAAAACGAGAGCTACCCCGAAGCCCTACGCGCGGAAATCCGCGAGGCCGGCAAGGCGCTGAAGACTCCGGTGCTCGGCATCACCGGCACCGGCGGCGCGGGCAAGTCCTCGCTCACCGATGAGCTGGTGCTGCGCCTGCGCATGGACCAGTCCGACCGCGTGAAGATCGCCATCATCTCGATCGACCCCTCGCGCAAGCGCACCGGCGGCGCGCTGCTGGGTGATCGCATCCGCATGAATGCCATCGAGTCACCGCACATCTACATGCGCTCGCTCGCCACCCGCGAGGCCGGCACCGAGCTGTCGGCCGCACTGCCGGACGTGATTGCCGCCTGCAAGCTGGCGGGCTTTGATCTGGTGATCGTCGAGACCTCCGGCATCGGCCAGGGCGATGCCGCCATCGTGCCTTTTGTCGATGCCTCGCTGTACGTGATGACGCCGGAGTTCGGCGCGGCCTCGCAGCTGGAGAAGATCGACATGCTCGACTTCGCCGACTTCATCGCCATCAACAAGTTCGACCGCAAGGGCGCGCAGGACGCGCACCGCGATGTGCGCAAGCAATACCAGCGCAACCGCGAGCTGTTCATGCAGAGCCCCGACACCATGCCGGTGTTCGGCACCATGGCCTCGCGCTTCAACGACGACGGCGTCACCGCACTGTATCAGGCGCTGGCCGAGCATCTGCGCAAGCTGGGCCTGAGCCTGCCGGCCGGCAAGCTGCCGGTGCCCACCATCAAGGCCTCGACGCTGGGACGCGCCGTGGTGCCGCCGGAGCGGGTGCGCTACCTCGCCGAAATTGCCGCCACCACGCGTGACTATCACCGCCATGTCGCACAGCAGGCGCGCATCGCCCGCGAGCGGCAGTCGCTGCAGGTGTCGAAGGCGCTATTCGAGAAATCTGGCTTGGCGGCCGGTGACTTCGAGGCCGTCATCACCGGCAAGGATGCCGAGCTGACTGCCACCAGCAAGAAGCTGCTGACGCAATGGCCGAAAGACCAGATCGCCTACGCGCAGGACGAGTTCGTGAGCAAGGTGCGCGACAAGGAGATTCGCACCAAGCAGACCAGCGAGTCGCTCAGTGGGCTCAAGATTCGCAAGGTGTCGCTGCCGCGTTTCGAGGACGAGGGCGAGACGCTGAAGTTTTTGATGAAGGAGAACGTGCCGGGTTCCTTCCCCTATACCGCTGGCGTGTTTCCGTTCAAGCGCGAGGGCGAAGACCCGACCCGCATGTTCGCGGGCGAGGGCGATGCCTTCCGCACCAACCGCCGCTTCAAGCGGGTGTCGGAGGGCATGCCCGCGCATCGTCTCTCCACCGCCTTCGACTCGGTGACGCTCTACGGCGGCGACCCGGATCTGCGCCCTGACATCTACGGCAAGATCGGCAACTCCGGCGTGTCGATCTGCTCGCTTGACGACATGAAGGTGCTGTATTCAGGCTTTGATCTGTGCGCGCCGACGACCAGTGTGAGCATGACCATCAACGGCCCGGCGCCGATGATTCTGGCCATGTTCATGAACACGGCGATGGATCAGCAGCGCGACAAGTTCGTCGAACAGAACGGCCGTCAGCCGACGGCAGAAGAAGACGCCAAGATCATCGCCTGGGCCAAGTCCAACGTGCGCGGCACGGTGCAGGCCGACATCCTGAAAGAAGACCAGGGCCAGAACACCTGCATCTTCTCGACCGAGTTCGCACTGAAGATGATGGGCGACATCCAGCAGTATTTCGTCGACCACAAGGTGCAGAACTTCTACTCGGTGAGCATCAGCGGTTATCACATTGCCGAGGCCGGGGCCAACCCGATTTCGCAGCTCGCCTTCACGCTCAGCAACGGCTTCACCTACGTCGAGACCTATCTCGCGCGCGGCATGAACATCGACGATTTCGCGCCCAACCTGAGCTTCTTCTTCAGCAACGGCATGGACCCGGAATACACCGTGATCGGCCGCGTGGCGCGCCGCATCTGGGCAGTGGCGATGCGCGACCGTTACGGTGCCAACGAGCGCTCGCAGAAGCTCAAGTACCACGTTCAAACCTCCGGCCGCTCGCTGCACGCGCAGGAGATGAACTTCAACGACATCCGCACCACCCTGCAGGCACTGCTGGCGATCAACGACAACTGCAACTCGCTGCACACCAATGCCTACGACGAGGCGGTGACCACGCCGACGGAAGAGAGCGTGCGGCGCGCGATGGCGATCCAGCTCATCATCAACCGCGAGTTCGGCCTGGCCAAGAACGAGAACAGCTTGCAAGGCAGCTTCATCGTCGACGAGCTGACCGATCTGGTGGAAGAAGCGGTGCTGAAAGAGTTCGAGGCCATCGCCAGCCGTGGCGGCGTGCTGGGCGCGATGGAAACCGGCTACCAGCGCGGCAAGATCCAGGAAGAGTCGATGCACTACGAGCACCTGAAGCATGACGGCACCATGCCGCTGATCGGTGTGAACACCTTCCGCAATCCCAAGGGCGAGGAGGCCAATGCGCCGATCGAGCTGGCGCGCTCCACCAACGACGAGAAGGACTCGCAGCTGGTGCGGCTGAAGGAATTTCAGGACAGCCACGCGGCCGAATCCGGCCCGATGCTGGAGCGCCTGCGCGATGCCGTGATTGCCGACGACAATGTGTTTTCCGTGCTGATCGACGCCGTTCGGGTGTGCTCGCTGGGGCAGATCTCCAACACCCTGTTCCAGGTGGGTGGCCGCTACCGCCGCAACATGTAGGCGCTGTGGGCTGATCAAAAAACCGCAGCCCGAAAGGCCTGCGGTTTTTTTATTGGTGCAGGCCCGTGCAAGATGCGCCGATGCCAACCACGCTGCCGCCCGCTGCAACCCAAAAACTGCCCGCAGCCGGGCTGATGCTGCTGCTGCCGGGTGCGGCAGCGGCGCATTCCTTCGGGGTGATCTACACCCTGCCGGTGCCGTTCTGGCTCTATGCCTGGTCGGCTTCGGCGGCGCTGATCGTCTCCTTTCTCATCGTCGCCCTGTTCGCCACCCAGCCGGCACTGCCAGCGCAGCCGCTGGCGACTGAGACCGCAACAGCCCATCAGCTGCCGGGCTGGCTGCTGTGGCTGCTCAGGGTGCTCAGCCTCGCCGCCCTGCTGCTCTGCATCGTCACCGGCCTGATGGGCACGGCCAATCCGTACGGCAACTTCAACATGACCTTTTTCTGGATCGTGTTCGTGCTCGGCTTTGCCTATCTCACGGCGGTGGTCGGTGATCTGTATGCCCGCATCAGCCCGTTCAGGTCACTGGCGGCACCGCTGCCGGCCGAGGGCCTGTGGCGCTACCCGCAAGCCCTCGGCTACACGCCCGCGCTCGTCTTCTACGCCGGTTTCCTGTGGCTGGAACTGTTCGGCGGTGCCTCGCCGCGCCTGCTCTCGCAATGCCTGCTGGGCTACAGCCTCATCACCCTCATTGGCTGCCGGCTGTTCGGCGCGCGCGACTGGCTGCACCACGGCGAGTTCTTCGCCGTCTTCCTGCGCCTGATCGCGCGGCTGGCACCGGTGCAGTTCGTCGATGCCGACAGCGGCCGCTTTCACTGGCGCTGGCCGTTTGCAGGCCTGCGCGGCCCGGCACCCGCGCACTGGACACTGCTGCTGTTCGTGCTGTCCATGCTGTCTTCCACCGCCTTCGATGGCCTGCACGAGGCGCAGGTCTGGACTTCCTGGTTCTGGGGCACGCTGTATCGCGATGTCTTCAGCCAGTGGCTGGGCAGCAACCCGATTGCGGCTTTCCCCCGCCTGCAAGCCCTGTATGGCTACTGGCAACTGGGCTGGCTGCTGCTCTCGCCCTGGATCTATTGCGCGGTGTACCTGGCTGGCATCGGCCTGATGCGCCTGCTGCTGGGGCGCGCGCATTCGCTGATGAAGCTCGCGACCGCCTTCATGCCCTCGCTGCTGCCCATCGTGCTGGTCTATCACCTCAGCCACTACTACACGCTGATCGAGACCCAGGGCATCCGCATCATCGCCCTCGCCAGCGATCCACTCGGCCGGGGCTGGAACCTGTTCGGCACCGCCCAGTGGTTTCAGCGCCAGTTCGTGCCCGACAGCGCCGTGGTCTGGCATGTGCAGGTGGGCCTCATCCTCATCGGCCACATCGTCAGCGTCTATGTCGCACACCTCATCGCGCTGGACCTGCTGCAAGACCGCCGCCGCGCCACGCTCAGCCAGTTGCCGATGCTGGCGCTGATGGTGGCGTTCACCGTCCTTGGCTTGTGGATACTCTCGCTGCCGATGGGTGCCACCCGCTGAGAACAGCCATGCTGACTGACACCACCTTTCGCCGCATCCTCTGGCTCAGCGCCCTCGGCAACCTGGGCGGTGCGCTGCTGTTTGCCCTGCCCGCCTCGCCGCTGGGACAGTGGGCAGGCCTGCCGGCCGACGTGCCGCTGCTCTACCGCGCCTTCGTCGCCCTCTTCGTGCTGATCTATGGCGGCATGTATGCCTGGCTGGCGGTGCAGCCCGTCATCCACCGGCCGATGGTGGCGCTGGCGGCCATCGGCAAGAGCAGCGCCTTTGCGCTGGTACTGCTGCTCTGGCTGCTCGGAGAAGTCACGGTGATGAGCGTGACGCTGCTTGCAGCTGACCTTGCCCTGGCTGCCATTTACCTAGCCTGGCTGTTGCAAGGCCCGAATCGAGCCGACAGCCTCTGATGCTGAATTAACCGGTCGGCCCAACGCCTAAGTTCACCGGAAAAATTGCCGTAGCGAAGCGAAGGCAAATTTTTTCGGTGGAACGCCTTGTTGGGCCGATGTTGGTTATGCAGCCAAAGCGGACAACACAACTTTGGGTTGCTTGGATACGACATGCAGCAAAACACGAGCAGGGCCATGTGGCTCTCTGTCGCCGCGCTCCCAGTGCCGCAAGGTGCCAACACTGATGCCAAACGATGAAGCGAACTCGGTTTGAGACATACCGACCTGCGCCCGAATAGCTTTGACGTCAATGGCTTTTGGATAGTGGATGCGGGCCTGGATATCTTCGCCTTTGGCGTGTGCGATGGCCTGGGTAAGACCTGCTTTGATGCTCTCGAATGCGCTGCTCATGATTTGACTCCTGCGGTTTTAACCAAAACGGTAACTAGTTTGGACAGCTCGTTTGCCTCTGCTTTGCTGAGATTGGATTTTTGATTTTTTCCAAAAATGCTCAGCAGATACAGTGGGATGCGCTCGTCGTGATAGTAGTAAATGACGCGAACTCCGCCACTTTTACCCATCCCCTCACGCGCCCAGCGCAACTTGCGAATGCCACCCGTGCCAGCGATGAGCACGCCTGCACAGGGATGCTCTGCCAAGTGGCTGATGAGTGCTTGAACCTCAAGCGCACTCAACAACCCCGTCGCATTGCGGCTGAACTCTGGCATCTCTGCGATGGTGTGCATGGCAGCAAGAATGCGCCATTGGATTAGTCAACGTCAACCTTAATGAGCCTTCGTTTTTAAGGCCCAACGCTCAAGTTAAGCGGCGCGGCAAAGCCGCGTCCGCTTGAATGCTTGGTTAGGCATTGGAGGCAACATCTGTACGGAAAAGCTCTACAGGCTTTTCGCCTCGCACATCTATCTCATACACAAAAGAGCGCGAGGTCCTAAATCTTTTGTCAACAGATGAGGCCTCTATATGGAAGCTCACCTCGACACGGTTCTGCCTGTATCGGGCTTCTCTAATATTTTTTACGCCGACCTCATTGATGTGGCCGGCCGGTAGTTGAATCGCCATACCGCTCGGAGCCAATAGAAGCCACTCTTTGTGATCTGGCGTGACATGAGTTTCGTCACCAATCGTTAGTGTGATTTTGGATACTTTTACGTTGCATGGGTGTGAGCCTAGATTTTTTGGCAAGACGCTTATCCCAAATGCAAGTTTGTCGGCGAATGGTTCAGTCTGTATTCCGCCCCATATGTATGGCCGATACCGTGACTCGTGATCACGCCTGAGATACCAAAGTGTCGTAGCCGCCAGCATGAGCGCACCAAGCGAGGCGACTGCCGAAACACCCGGCGCATAGGCAGCGATCAATATCTTTAGGTAGTCCACTAACCCTCCTGGTGCCTAACGCCTAAGTTCACCGGAAAAATTGCCGTAGCGAAGCGAAGGCAAGTTTTTCCGGTGCAACGCCTTGTTAGGTTTATTCGATGGTTCCTTCAACGGTTGATCCGGTCACTACCCCTTTAAAGCAAACCTCGATATTTGCCCACACATCAGCAGTGGTAATTGTTGTTTCATCTTTAAATTCCTCTTCAACCTGTTTGTCTTTCTTTTTGTAATAACGAACTTTTCCCATGACGACTGTATCTCCAATCGGGGCGTAAGTGATTTTTTTTGATACAACTCCACCATGACTCAAAATGTTTGTCCATACGCCCCAAAGAAGTGGGGGTGCATATGCGGTGAACGTTTTGGCTGTGCTTGCTGAAATTTCGGTTCTTGATTCCATTATTTTTCTCCTTAAGCAACGTTATGACGGCGACAGTGCATACCACAATGTATAGCGCAATGAATCTTGCAGTGTGCGCCACAGTGTGAAATACAGATTATTGATGGAGTAATCGAAGGTTTGCCCAGCCACAATGTCTGAGTCGAATCTGATTTGTTTACGTCAGATGCATTTATTGGAGCGAGTGTTGATGATCTGCCGTTGCTTGTTTCATATAAGGTTTCGCTATTTTTTAGATCAAAAAGATCGCTTGTGACTAAACTAAGGCCAAACAAATCAGCAACGTCGTATTTTTCTAATGCAGCTAAGTATTCAGCACGAAAATCATCATTCTCGACCGCTGCAACAGATTTTAAGGAGACCTCTTTGGCAGTTTTTGCGCTACTCGATAGAAATTCAACTGGATATAAATCAAGCTGCTGATTTTGACTAAAAGCTTTTGCAAAACCCCAGACACAAGGAACAGACCCAGTCGGCAAAAATGATTCTGGCTTGGTTTTTATAACGTTGCCATCCTGCTGTCTGACCAAGTATTCGTCGGCGAATAAATTGTGATGTTTGTGGAGTAGCGTTACACCTATGGCATCTGAAAGGCCATGTTTTTGGATTACGTCGAGTAGAGGCTCGATTCGGTGTTTGTGTTTATCAAGTAGCTCTTTGGCTACTTCAAACGAGTTTAAGTTTGCAAAAACAAGAGGATTGAACGATTGAATAGCTGAACCCATAACTCTCTCCTTAATGTGATGAAAAACCTAACGCTCAAGTTAAGCGGCGGGCGAAGCCCGTCCGCTTGAATGCCTTGTTGGGGCTCACTCAAACGGCTCCTCACCAAGGACCGTTACGCGAAGCTCGGGCACAAGCATGAGAATTGTTTGGCCCACAAACTTGGCCGCTTCGTCTCTGCCCATTTGTTGAAGCATGGCCGTGCGGTGCCTGATAGGAACTGCACCTGGCGGCGGATTAAGCTGCCGATAAATGAGTAACGATTGCTCCGCGCTGTCGTAGCGGACAGTGAACTCGTTCGTCAGAACGTCATGAGGTTTCATAGCGGCTTCTTTATGCCCCAACGCTCAAGTTCACCGGAAAAACAGCCGTAGTGCAGCGCAGCGAAACGAAGGCTGGTTTTTCCGGTGCAACGCCTTGTTAGGTGCGGCCGCGCTCAAGCGAACGCACCCCAGATGACTCCTGCCACTGCCAATCCAACGCCGATCGATGCAATGCGCATGGGGATTGGAGGTAGCTGGTTTGACTTTAAGTTATGGATGGATGGCATTGCTGGGCCAAACAGATAGGTTGGGTGCAAGGCGACTGCAAATAAAAGGCACGCCAACCCTAGATTACCCACTGCCTGATGGAATGACTGATTAAGTGCAAATGACAAAGCCTGCCATAGAGCATAAACAACACCTATGCCCATAAAAATGCGAAGTAGCCGAAGCGATGAAGCTGTTTTTTTCATAAGCACCTAACGCTTATTGTGTAGACGAACGCTATGTCGGGTTGTCCGCCCAAGTCAACGGGATTGAGCAAAGTAGTAGCACTTATCTACACGACGACGATTTAGTACGGACTAAGATTTGGCGGATGACGCCTGCCCCACTTTCTGCCCAATCGCCCAAGCTGCTCGACCGCGTGCGGGCGGCCACGCGGGTGCGGGGTTACAGCATCAGAACAGAAGAAAGTTACACCGACTGGTGCCGTCGTTTCATCCTGTTTCACAACAGGCGGCACCCGGCGGAGATGGGTGCTGCGGAGGTGACGGCGTTTCTCACCCATCTGGCGGTGGCGCGGGATGTGGCGTCATCCACTCAGAATCAGGCACGGGCGGCCTTGGTGTTTTTGTATACCCATGTGCTGGAGCAACCTCTGCCCTGGCTGGACGAAATGGTGCGGGCCAAAGCGCGGGAGCGCTTGCCGGTAGTGCTCACGGCCACCGAAGTGCGGGCGCTATTGCATGAGATGAGCGGCACCATGGGCCTGCTCGCCAGCCTGCTGTATGGCACGGGTATGCGTGTGCTCGAAGGCTTGCGGCTCAGGGTGAAAGACATCGAGTTCGAGCGGCGCGAGATCGTGGTGCGCGCGGGCAAGGGCGGCAAAGATCGGGTGACGGTATTGCCTGAAAACCTCATGCTGCCGCTGCGCGAGCAACTGGCGCAGGCGCGGGCCTTGCACGCGCGCGACCTGAGCGAGGGCTTTGGCGCCGTGCTGCTGCCGAACGCCTTGGTGGTAAAGCATCCGGGTGCGGCCAAAGCCTGGGGTTGGCAGTGGGCGTTTCCGGGGCGGGAGCGTTCAATCGACCCGCGCACGGGCGATGAGCGTCGGCATCATCTGCTGCCAGATGGCCTGCAAAAGTCGATGCGCACGGCGGCCAAGCGGGCAGGCATCGTCAAGCCCTGCTCGCCGCATATCCTGCGGCATTCATTTGCCACCCACCTGCTGCAATCGGGGCAAGACATTCGCACCGTGCAAGAGCTGCTGGGCCATGCCGATGTGAGCACAACGATGATCTACACCCATGTGCTCAACAGAGGCGGACGTGGGGTGGTGAGTCCCTTGGATCGTATCTAGGGCGTGTCATCAATTAGGCAATCGCAGCGTTGCGAGTCAAAACCGCGCAGTGCGAGGCGCGAGACGCAGCCAATGCGTCGGCATTGGCAAGTCTTGCAACGAAGCAATGCGCGGTTTTGGCCGCAACCCTTCGGGGCCGGACTGTTTTGG
>JAZKFO010000113.1:0-2164 GCA_040386395.1 Pseudomonadota bacterium
GCCGGCGTGCGCCTCACCGGCTCGCTGCACATGACCAAGGAAACCGCCGTGCTGCTCGAAACGCTCGGCCACCTCGGCGCTTCGGTTCGCTGGGCCACCTGCAACATCTTCTCGACGCAGGACGACGCCGCCGCCGCAGTCGCCGCCGCCGGCACGCCGGTGTTCGCCTGGAAGGGCGAGACGCTGGAAGAGTACTGGGACCTCACCATGGACTGCGTCACCCACACCCTGCCCGACGGCACGCTGACCGGCCCTGAGCTGGTGGTGGACGACGGCGGCGACGTGACGCTGCTCATCCACAAGGGCTACGAGCTGGAACAGGGTTCGGACTGGGTCAACACCCCCAGCGACAACCACGAAGTGCAGGTCATCAAGAACCTGCTGAAGAAGGTTGCCAAGGAGCGCCCCGGCTTCTGGACCCGCGTGGTCAAGGACTGGCGCGGCGTGGCGGAAGAAACCACCACGGGCGTGCACCGCCTGTATCAGATGATGGAGGCCGGTTCGCTGCTCGTGCCTGCCATCAACGTCAACGATTCCGTGACCAAGTCGAAGTTCGACAACCTCTACGGCTGCCGCGAATCGCTGGCCGACGGCATCAAGCGCGCCACCGATCTGATGATCGCCGGCAAGGTGGCTTTCGTCGCTGGCTACGGTGACGTGGGCAAGGGTTCGGCCTTCTCGCTGCGCGGCCTCGGCGCGCGCGTGATCGTCGCCGAAATCGACCCCATCAACGCCCTGCAGGCCGCGATGGAAGGCTTTGAAGTGAAGACCATCGAAGACGTGCTGCCCTTCGCCGACATCTACTGCACCACCACCGGCAACAAGGACATCATCACGCTCGAACACATGCGCGCGATGAAGAACAACGCGCTGGTCTGCAACATCGGCCACTTCGACAACGAGATCCAGATGGATCGCCTGAACACGTCGAACGCGGTGCGCGACCAGATCAAGCCGCAGACCGATCGCTACACCTTCCCCGACACCGAGAAGAGCATCTACGTGCTCGCCGAAGGCCGCCTCATCAACCTGGGCTGCGCGCATGGCCACCCGGCCTTCGTGATGTCCAACAGCTTCAGCAACCAGACGCTCGCCGCGATGGACCTGTGGAAGAACAAGGACGTCTACGAGAAGACCGTGTATCGCCTGCCCAAGAAGCTGGACGAGGAAGTGGCGGCACTGCATCTCGAACAGATCGGCGTGAAGCTGACCAAGCTCACCCCGGAGCAGGCCGCCTACCTCGGCGTGCCGGTGGAAGGCCCTTACAAGCCGGATCACTACCGCTACTAAGGCTGGTCGTTACGCGCTGCAAGCGACGGCGCGTGGCATCAGCCACGCGCCGTTTTTGTTGCCTCTGTCTCCGAGCCATACCTCATGAAAATCCACCATCTCAACTGCGGTTCGATGTGCCCGCATGGCCGTCGCCTGATGCAGGGCGAAGGCAGCTTCTTCGAGTCGACCCGGATCGTCTGCCACTGCTGGCTCATAGAGGGCCGCAATGGCCTGACGCTGGTCGATACCGGCCTGGGCACCGCACAGGTAAAGGGCATGGTCACGGGCAGCAACAAGGCGCTGATGCGCCCGAAGCTCAGCCTGGCCGAAACCGCACTCGCGCAGATCGCGGCACTGGGCTTCAAGGCTGGCGACGTGCGCCACATCGTGCTCACGCATCTCGATTTCGATCACGCGGGTGCGCTGGCGGATTTTCCTGATGCCACGGTGCATGTGAATGCCCCGGAGCTGGCAGCGGCCAAAGCACCTGCAACATTCATCGAGAAGCAACGCTACGAAGCGCGCCTGTGGAGCCACCAGCCGAAGTGGCAGACGCACAGCACGAGCGGCGAACGCTGGAATGGCTTCGAGGTGGTGCGCGCGCTCGGCGAAGGCGACGACGAGATTCTGCTGGTGCCGCTGGTGGGCCACACGCGCGGCCACACCGGCGTGGCGGTGCGCGAGGCAGGCGGATGGCGGCTGCATTGCGGCGATGCCTACTTCTTCCACACCGAAGTCGCCAATCCCCCGCGCTCGCCGCTGGGCCTTGGGGTTTTCCAGAGCCTGCTCGCCATCGACAACGCCGCGCGCAAGACCAATCAAGCCCGCCTCGCCGCACTCAACGCGCAGGGCGGCATCACCCTCAACAGCGCGCACTGCCCGCACGAACTGG
>JAZKFO010000114.1:0-22899 GCA_040386395.1 Pseudomonadota bacterium
TTGTTCTTGGTGCGGCGGGCGAGGATCTGGATCGCGCGGCGGATTTCCTCGTCGCGGCCGATGACCGGATCGAGCTTGCCGCTGCGCGCACGCGCGGTGAGATCCGTGGTGTATTTGTCGAGCGCCTGACGGTTTTCTTCCGCGTTGGCGTTGTCCATTTTCGCGCCACCGCGCACGGCGGTGATGGCTTTTTCCAGCGACTCCCTGCGAGCGCCCGCTGCCTTCAGCGCCTCGCCGAATGGGCCCTGGTCGTCGAGACCGGCTACGAAGAACAGCTCGCTGCTGATGAACTGCTCGCCGCGCGTCTGTGCCGCCTTGTCGGTGAGGTTGAGCAGGCGGTTCAGATCCGGCGAGACCGTCACATTGCCATCGGGGCTGCCGACCTTGGGCAGGCGTTCCATGGCGGTATTGAGCTTGCTGCGCAGCAGGTCGGGCTTGATGCCGGCCTGCTCCAGCAGCGGCCTCATGCCGCCCTCCTGCTCCAGCAAGGCCAGGGCCAGATGCACCGGCTCGATGGCGCTGTGATCACGGCCCACAGCCAGGCTCTGGGCTTCGTTCAGGCCCTGCTGAAAGCGGCTGGTGAGTTTGTCCATGCGCATCGAGGTTCTCCGTGAAATGCCAATGTCCGATTCGTTGTTAAGTGGTGTCTTTCGACTCGCATTCAAGCACCACGTCGCCGGGCGCCGGCGCTAGCCATAGGGCCTTTTTACGAAGCGTCCAGCAGCCTTTCAGGACGGCATGCCGTGCTAATCTGCTGACCTGAAAACCGAGATGCATATGCTTGGAGTGGCGGCGAAGCGACCCTATGCAAACGTTGTGGCGGCCCTGGTGGCAGCCCTGCTGAGCGGCTGTGCGTGGCTGGCACCGATGGAGGTGCCGCCGCCGCCGGATTTGCGTGTGCCCTATGACGGTCCGGCCGTGGTTGCCAAGCCAAGCCCGCCACCGATGGGGGGCGAGAATTTCTTTCAGCTTTCGCAGGGCATCGACGAGCGCAGCCTGGTGCTGGTCGAAGGCCAGCCGGTGGGGGCTGATGCCCGCAGCTCGAAGCGGGTGATGCAGGCAGCTCCCGGCCCGGCGCTGTCGCTCGACTTCAAGCCCAATCCAGCCTGGAAGCGCGCGGTCATTCCGCCCGACAGCCGCTCCGCCATCGTCGGCCGCGTGCCGCCGCCGGCAGCCGTGCCCGGCTTCACCATCGGCGCTGGCGACACGCTTCAAATCGATGTGCTGGGCCGGCCGGAGCTGACCGCGCGCAGCAATGTCTCCGGCGATGGCCGCATCACCGCCGCCTTGCTGGGTGCGGTGAACGTCGGCGGGCTTTCCACCGCGCAGGCGGCGATGCAGATCGCCGATGCCTACCGCGACAACAAGTTTCTGTTGTCGCCGCAGGTGACGGTGACGATGGTGGAATACCAGAGCCAGCAGCTCACCGTGCTGGGCGAGGTGCGCAACTCCGGCCGCTACCCCATGCGCACGCGGTTGTCGGTGCTCGATGGCCTGGCACTGTCGGGCGGCATCACCGAGCAGGGCGCCAGCACCGTGTATCTGCTGCGGCCCGAAGACAGCGTGATGACGCGCTACGAGATCGACCTCGATGCCCTCGTGCAGGCCGGCGCAGGCCAGCAGTACTTCGAGCTGATTGCCGGCGACACGCTGGTGGTGCCGAAGTCGCAGCTGTTCTACATCTACGGCGAGGTGAAAAACCCCAACGCCTACAAGCTCAAGCCGGGCATGACGGTGATCCAGGCCTTGTCGCTGGCCGGTGGCCTGACCGACAAGGGCAGCGACCGCCGCATCGACATCCGCCGTCAGTCCGACGGCCACCGCCTGGGCTCGCTCTCGGCCTCGCTCAATGACCCCTTGCAGGCCGACGATGTGCTGTACGTTCGGGAGCGCCTGTTTTGAACGCCATCGAGAAAGCCGCGCCTGAGCAGGCCCTGCTGCCGGCAGAGTTCATGAGCCAGAGCATCGGCCTGGGCCAGCTGGCCGCCATCCTGCGTGCCTACCTGCGCATCATCCTCGTTGCTGGCCTGGTGACGATGGTGCTGGCGGTACTGGTGAGCAAGCTGGTGCTTTCCAAAACCTACGTCGCCACCGCCACGGTGCTTGCCGACTACGAGGTCAACTCGCCCGACTCCAGCCGCGAGTTCCCTGCCAATCTGGCGGCCAGCTACATGGCAACACAGGTCGAGTTCATCGGCAGCACCCGCGTACTCGCCAAGGTGGTGGAGGTGCTCAAGCTCGCCGACGATGCGAAGATGACCAGCGGCTATTCCGGTCCCGAATCCGGCCTGCGCCAGTATCTGATCGACAAGGTGGTCTACCCCAGTCTCACGGTGAGCAATCCCAAGGACAGTCGGCTGATCTACATCACCTACCAGGCGGATAGCGCCGCCCTGGCTGCCAATGCAGCCAATGCGATTGCCGCCGCCTACCTGAGCGAGATGCGCGAGCGCGTTCAGGGCCCCGCCAAGGCGCGTGCGGCGGAGTACCTCAAGTCGGTTGCGGAACTCAAGGCCCAGTTGGGCAGGGCCGAGACGATGGTGGCCGAATACCGCAAGAAGACCGGCCTGATCGACATCCAGGCCATCGGCGAGCTTGATGGCCAGCGTCTCAACGAGATCACGGGCGCGCTGCTCGTCGCCGAGGCGGATCGCCGTGACGCCAACACCCGCAGCGAGCAGGTCGACCGCCTGAGCCAGGGTGCGGGCGGTGATGCGGATGTCGAATACACCGCCAGCCCCGGCGTGGCGCAGATCAAGCAGGACCTGCTGGTCGCCGAACGTCGCCTGAGCGAATACAGCAAGGTGCTGGGGTCCCAGCATCCGGACTATGTCGCCGCCGATGCGGAAGTGCGCGCCCTGCGCGCCAAGCTTGCGGCCGAGACCGAGGGTTTCGGCAGTGCAGTGGTTGCCAATGCGCGCAGCCGTTCGGGGCAGTCCTCGGCCATGGTAGAGAGCCTCAAGCAGCGCCTCGCGCAGGAGAAGAAGAGCCTCTTCATCACCCGCCAGCAGCAGGATGAAGGTGGTCGCCTGCTGCGCGAGCTGGAGGCGGCCGAGAAGCTCTACAACATCGCGCTCGATGGCTATGGCCAGGTCATCCGCAGCGCCGAGAGCCAGTACTCCAACGTCTCGCTGCTGGCGGAGGCCGTCCCGCCCGCAAGGCACAGCAAACCCAAGACCACGGTCAATCTCGTGCTGGGTCTGCTCGGCGGCTGGATCATCGCGGCGCTCTGCTGCCTGCTGTGGGAGTTCACCCATCGCCGCGTGCGCAGCACCGCTGATCTCGAACAACTGCTGGATATGCCGGTGCTGACCGACTTCGGGGCCAGGTCGTGAAACTGGTCTCGCTTGCCAACGCCGGCATACAGGAAGACGCGGTCAGCCTGGCCACCTATCTGGTGGACCGGCGCGGCCTGAGCAGCGATGAACTGCAGCGCGCGGTGGCGCTGCAACGCGCGCAGGAGATCGGCTTTTCAGATGCCGTCCTGCAACTCGGCCTTGCCACCAAGACCAGCCTCGATGTCGCCCGCAGCACTCAGCACGATGCTTCATTGCCAATGCAGGGCGCGGTTTCTGCCGAGCTGCGCAGCTACATGCAGGCCGACAGCCTCGAAGCCCGCCACCTGGGCGCGCTCAGGGCTGCACTGATCTTGCGCAGCGAATCGGCACCGGGTGTGCGGCTGGCGGTGGTCAGTCCCGACCGGGGCGATGGCCGTTCGCACCTCGCAGCCGCACTGGCACTGTCCTGCGCGCGGCTGGAACAGCCAACGCTGCTGATCGACGCCGCGCTGCGTCGCCCGGTGCAGCACCGGCTGTTTGGCATTGCCAACGAGTCCGGCCTGGCGCAGGCGCTCAAGGGCAGCAGTGTGCCGCGCCTGCAAGGGGTGCAGGGCATGCCGCACCTCGCGGTGCTGCCGGCCGGGGCTGCGGTGGACAACCCGCTCGAACTGTTGACTGGCCGCCTGCTGGGCGACCTGATCCGCAGCTACGGGCTGCACTATCGCCATATCATCATCGACACCACGGATGCCGAATCCAGCTTCGATGGCATCGCCGCCGCCATCGCCATCGGCACCGCGCTGCTGGTGACACGCCGCGATCACACCTCGCTGGACGCCAGCGAGCGTCTCGTCGCCCGCATCCGCGCCACCCCCGTGCAGCTGATCGGCGGCGTGCTCAACGTCGTCGATGCCGCCTGACGACGGTGGCCAGCAAGGCCGCGCCAACCGGCTGGGTGGTTGATCGCCAGAACGCCTTGCTGGTGATGGTGATGGTGGCGGTGTCCTACACCGTGAGCATCCTGCCGCCCGGTCTGATCTTTGACCCTGCTGCCCGCGAGGCGGCCGAGGGGCAGGACTCGCCCCTGTTCAAGATGATCTGGATTCCCTTGATCCTGATGACCTTTGCGGTTCTCGTGAGCCGTTTCCGCATGGTCAGCTCCATGCTGCCCGACCTCAACGGTCCCCTGTTCGTCCTGCTGGCCTGGTGCCTGCTCAGCATGGTCTGGGCGCCGGATGCGGCCTTCGCTTTCAAGCAGGCCTTCAGCATCATTGGTGCGACGCTGTTGCCACTCGCCTTCGTCGTCACCGGCTGGTACCGACAGCGGATGGAGGTAGTCCTGCGACAGGTATCAACGATCCTGCTCGTGCTGTCCCTGCTGGTAGCGGTCGCGGTACCGCGTATTGGCGTACACGACAGCACGCAGTTCGAGTTGCAGGGTTCCTGGCTGGGCATCACCTACCAGAAAAACGGCCTCGGGCAGCTGGCCGCCTCTAGCCTGATCCTGTGGTGCCATGCCTGGCTTGCGCGCTCGGTGAGTCCGAGGCTCGCCCTTGCCGGTGCGCTGCTGTCGGTGTTCCTCCTGCTGAAATCACGCAGTTCCACCTCGCTGCTGCTGTCGATCATCGCCTGCGCAGTCATGACCATGCAGCTGAGGCCAATCCTGACCATCGGCAAGTACAGGGGCATCGTTGCCGTCAGTGCGGCCCTGCTGGTGATCGTGCCAACGGTGGTCTACTTCGTCCTGATCGGCGCGGTCGATTCGGTTGCGATGGCAGAGGCCTTCGGCAGGATCTTCGGCAAGGACGCCACGTTCTCCGGCCGAACCTACATCTGGGCCGAGATGATGCACACCATCGGCCAGCATCCCTGGCTCGGCTTCGGCTTCAACAGTTTCTGGCACACGCCGGCCGCCGGCGAAATACAGCGTCGTCTCGGCTGGCCGGTGCCCAGTGGCCACAACGGCTATCTCGACATCATCAACACCCTCGGCCTGATCGGTTTTTCGCTGTTCCTCGCCTTCGTGGTGCGGCACATCCAGAGCCTGCGCAAGCTGATGCAGTTTGATCGGCAGCAGGGCGCGCTGCACACCGGCCTGTTCCTGTTCGTGATGCTCGCCAACCTCACCGAGAGTGCCTGGTTCCTGCCTATCGCCCCCACCCATCTGCTGGCGATGTACTCCGTGATGGCCGTCGCGCGTCTGCACTACCAGCATCGCTTGTCGACGGCCTGCGCAGGCGCCCGTACAAGCACCGATCGCAAGACCATGAAGGCCGTCGCCGATCTTGCAGAGCCGCAAGCAGGCCGCTGAAGCGGATGGCCCGAACTGGCGGATGTCGCGTTGCATTTTGTACGGCCGCTATTCACTATCACTACAGTCCTCCGGGGCAGTTGTTCGCAGTGATTGAATCCCTCCGTTCACCACCCATTCGTCGGTATGCTTCTTCCTCCGATCGCCAGATCCCGTTGCCATCGGGGCAGTCGAGTGAGGTTGGCGCACCTTCCACCCAAAGCCAGATCCATCGTCAATGCCTGACAGTCCCCTGATCGTTCGCTCCAAAGCGCCCCTGCGGCTCGGCCTGGCCGGCGGCGGCACTGACGTTTCGCCCTATTCGGATACCCATGGTGGTGCTGTGCTCAATGCCACCATCGACATGTTTTCGTACACCACGCTGGAGCCGCACAGCGAACAGACGGTGGAGTTCGTGGCCAAGGACTTGCAGCAGTCCTGGCGGGGCACTTCGAGGGCGCCGGTACACGTCGCTGGCGAGTTGCTGCTGCACAAGGCAGTCCATGCCAGGGTTTGCAGGCAATTTCTTGGCGGCCAGCCGCTGCCCTTGCGGGTCACCACCTATTCCGATGCGCCGCCCGGCTCCGGCCTGGGGACTTCGTCGACCATGGTGGTGTCGATACTCTCCGCCTACGCCGAGTATCTGAATCTGCCGCTGGGCGACTACGATCTGGCGCATCTCGCCTTCGACATCGAACGCAAGGACTGCGCACTGTCGGGCGGCAAGCAGGATCAATACGCGGCCACTTTCGGTGGTGTGAACTTCATGGAGTTCGAGGGTGCCGACAAGGTGATCATCAACCCGCTCCGCATCAAGGAGCCGATTCTCAACGAGCTGCATGCCAGACTGTTGCTGTACTACACCGGCCAGTCGCGGGAGTCCGCGAAGATCATCGACGAGCAGATCAAGGCCGTGAACACTGAAGGCAGCAAGTCGGTGGAATCGATGCACGAACTCAAGCGCATCGCCTACGAGATGAAAGAACGGCTGCTGAAGAACGATCTCGACGGCGTCACGCAGCTGTTCCGCGACTCCTGGACGGCAAAGAAAATGATGGCCAAGTCGATCACCAACAGCCGCATCGATGAGGCGGCCGTTCTCGCCATGGAAGCCGGGGCAAGGGGCGTCAAGGTTTCCGGTGCCGGCGGTGGCGGCTTCATGATGATCTTCGTCGACCCGCCGTACAAGCTGGATGTGCAGCGTGCGCTGGCGGCAACCGAAGGGCATTTCGTCAGGTTCAATTTCACCAATCACGGAGTGCAATCGTGGGCACGCTAGAGCAATCGAAGTCTGAAGTGAGCAGCAGGATCAACGTCGCAGCCGTCAAGGCCATGATCGAGGCCTCGCTGGCCGCCAAGCAGAAAGTACTCGCGGACGAGAAACTGATCGCGAGTGTCGTGGCGGTGTCAGCCCTGGTTGAAAAGGCGTTTCGCGCTGGGAACAAGGTCATGCTGGCCGGCAACGGCGGCAGTGCTGCCGACAGCCAGCACATCGCCGCCGAGTTCGTCAGCCGCTTCGAATTCGACCGTCCCGGCCTGCCGTCGATCGCGCTGTCCACCGATACCTCAATGCTGACGGCCATCGGCAACGACTACGGCTACGAGCGTGTGTTCGAGCGGCAGGTGCAGGCCAATGGCGTGGCGGGCGATGTCTTCATCGGCATCTCGACCTCCGGCAATTCGAAGAATGTCATCAAGGCGGTCGAGGCCTGCAAGGCCAAGGGCATCACCACCGTCGCGCTCTGCGGGGAGGGTGGGGTGCTGAAGGATCTCTGCGATTTCGCGCTGCCCGTGCCCTCGACCCACACTCCGCGTATCCAGGAAAACCACATCCTCATCGGCCACGCCATTTGCGCGATGGTGGAAGAGGCGATCTTCGCCGACGAATACAAGCCAGAGCCCAAGCCCGCCGCATGAGCATTGCCGTGATTCAAGATGCGGTGGTGCTCGCCGGCGGCTTCGGAACACGTCTGGCCTCGGTGGTTTCTGATGTGCCGAAGCCGATGGCTCCGGTTGCCGGTCGGCCTTTTCTGGAGCTGCTGCTCGACCGCCTGATCGAGCAGGGCATCACCCGCGTCGTGCTGGCGGTCGGTCACAAGCGGGAAGTGATCCAGAACCATTTCCGTGAGCACTACCGCAGCCTCGCTGTGCGCTATTCCATCGAGAGCGAGCCGCTTGGGACTGGCGGTGCCTTGCGCCAGGCCTTCGAAGAGAACCAGTTGCAGCGTGCCCTCGCACTCAATGGCGATACCTACTGCACGGCAGATCTTGGCGAGCTGGGTCGTGCCCACGTGGCAGCAGGTCGCCTGGCAACGCTGACGCTGGTGCCGATGGAAGATGCCGGCCGCTATGGTGCAGTGGAGCTCGATGGCAGCGGACGTGTTGCCACCTTTTGTGAAAAGAATCCGCTGCCGAAGCCGGGGCTGATCAATGCCGGTGTCTATGCGCTGGAGCGCGGCGTGTTCGAGCTGGCTTCGGGCGAGCGCAAATTCTCATTCGAGCAAAGCATATTGCAGGCGCATGCTGCATCGGCCGGTTTTGCTGGCCACATCGCGACCGACGCTCTTTTCATCGACATCGGCATACCCGATGACTACCGCCGCGCACAAACGCTGCTGACCCTGGACCCGAAAGCCTGACATGAATCAAACCGTCGACATCCTCGGTGTCAGCCTGACCAATCTCGACCGCGCCGCGCTGTTCGCGCAGCTCACCGACGGGGTGTTTTTCAGCCCCAATGTCGATGTCATCATGAAACTCAGAGATGACCCTGAGTTTTTCGATCTCTTCCACCAGGCGGAGTTTCGCATCTGCGACAGCCAGATCGTGCAGCTCGGATCCCGTTTCCTCGGCACGCCGATCAAGGAGCGCATTTCAGGCTCGGATTTTCTCGGCGAGTACTGTCTGCATCACCGCGATGATCCTGAGGTCCGCATTTTCCTGCTGGGGGCCGGGCCGGGCGTGGCACTGGAGGCGCAGCGCCGCATCAATGCCCGTATCGGAAGGGATATTGTCATCGCCGCCCACTCGCCCAGCTTCGGCTTTGAAAAAAAGCCGGAGGAATGCGCCGCCCTGGCGGCACTCGTGAACGGCAGCGGGGCGACGGTGCTTGCTGTTGGTGTCGGCGCGCCCAAGCAGGAAAAGTTCATCATGGGCTACAAGCAGCAGATGCCTGCGATCCGCGTGTTCATGGCTGTCGGTGCCACCATCGATTTCGAGGCCGGGAATATGCCTCGTGCGCCGGCCTGGATGAGCCGGAGCGGTCTCGAGTGGGCCTTTCGCCTTGGCCGGGAGCCCAAGCGGCTCTGGAAGCGCTATCTGGTAGACGATCTGCCGTTCTTCTGGTTACTGCTGAAGCAGCGCCTGGGTCTCCTGAAGCCGCTCCACCGGCGGCGTTGATGCATGACGTGGATCGACGGCCTGCTGCCGCTACTGCCGGTCTGCGCTTATCTTCTGGTGCTGACCTGCTGCTCCGCGCCGCTGCGCATACCGGCCGCGCGTGAAGCGAGAACCCGCTTCCGTCTCAAGCCCCATGGCGAGGACTGGGTGCGCACGCAGCGCGAGGCTGAGGGCAGCCGGCAGGTCCTCCCCGAAAGCACGGTGTGCGAGCGCCTCGCGGGCCTTTCTGCGAAAGGACTTGCAGCTTTTACGGCGGACCTGCTTCATCATGCCCGCACATTCCGCTTGTCCGCTCCGATCCAGCAAGCCCGACCGATGACTGTCGCCCTCTATCTCCTGCATGGCGCGAACCGCTGTCCCTCCGTTCTGAAGGGTTCCGAGCCCATCCATGCTCTTTAATTCGCCCGAGTTCCTGTTCGCCTTCCTGCCGCTCACCCTGGGCATTTTTTTTCTGCTTGCGCGGCTTGCACCGTCCGCAGGCTGGCAGCAAAAACTGCCGATGGCTTGGCTGGTGCTGGCCTCACTGTTCTTCTACGCCTGGTGGGAGTGGGAAAACCTGTTCCTGCTGGGGCTCTCGTTGCTGGTCAACTACCAGCTTTCGCAGCATCTGATCCGCCGCAAGGAGGCCGGCAGGCCGGATGTCTGGGCCCTGCGCGCGGGCGTGGTGTTCAATCTGGCACTGATCATCTGGTTCAAATACGCCAACTTCTTCGCCGGGGCTGCCGGTGCCGTGGTGGGCGAGGCCTGGAGCCTGGGCAACATCGTGCTGCCGCTGGCGATTTCCTTCTTCACCTTCCAGCAGATCAGCTATCTGGTCGACGGTCATCGCGGCAAGGTGGCGGCCTGTCACTGGCTCGACTACGCCATGGTGGTGACCTTCTTCCCGCATCTGATCGCGGGGCCCATCGTGCGCTACCAGGATGTGCTGCCGCAGTTCAAGCAGCCGGACGTGTTCCGCTTCGACGCCAACCGCATCGGGGCGGGACTGACGCTCTTCACGCTGGGTCTGTTCAAGAAAATGGTGTTTGCCGATTCCATCGCGCCCTACGCCAACCTCGCCTTCGACGCGGTCGGGCAGGGGGTCGTGCTCACCTTCACCGAAGCCTGGGTGGGCGCGCTGGCCTATACCTGCCAGCTCTACTTCGATTTCTCCGGCTACTCCGACATGGCGATCGGCCTGGCCTGGATGTTCGGCATCCGTTTTTCGCTCAACTTCAACTCGCCCTACAAATCGCGTTCGATCCAGGATTTCTGGCGCCGCTGGCACATGACGCTGTCCGCGTTCCTCAGGGACTACCTCTACATCGCGCTCGGCGGCAACCGCCGGGGCGAGGCCAGGCGGCAGCTCAATCTGTTTCTGACCATGCTGCTCGGCGGCCTCTGGCACGGTGCGGGCTTCACCTTTCTGATCTGGGGTGCGCTGCATGGCAGCTACCTGATCATCAACCACAGCTGGCGCGACCTGACCGCACGTTGGGGCTACACCGACGACAAGCCGCTGCTGCCGAACGCGCTCGCCTGGCTGCTGACCATGCTCTGCGTGGTGGTGGCCTGGGTACTGTTCCGCGCCGTCAACGTCACGGCGGCCTTCTCGATGCTGGGCTCCATGCTGGGGATGCACGGCATCGAGCTGCCCAACTTCCTGGCCGGTCCGCTGGGCTTCTTGGAGCCGCTTGGCGTCGGCTTCGGCGGCTTCACCGCCAATGTCGGCATCGCCCAGAAATACTCCATCGGCGGCATTGTCATCCTGCTCTTCATCGCCGTGGTGTTCCCGAATACTCAGCAGATCATGGGCCGCTTCAATCCCGCGCTGGAGAAGATCCAGCTCGATGGCCGTCGCCTGTTTTCACGCCTCGCCTGGCGCCCCGGTTTTGCCTGGAGTGCGCTGGCAGGGCTCTTGGCTGCCATCTGTGTGCTCTGCCTGACGCGCGTGAGCCAGTTCATCTATTTCCAGTTCTGAGAATGCAATGCACGCAGCGCCTGAAAACCTGATGGCAGCCCGTTTCCGCTTCTGGCCTTTCGTGCTCGTGCTGTTGCTCGTGCTCGGCGCGGTCGGTGCGCTCAATTATCTGGTCGATCCGCTGTGGTACGCCGGCAACAACAAGCTCAGCGAAAGGAACTTCATCTTCAACGAGCGCATCTCGAAGGTGAATCTGCTCAAGCGCACCGTGGCGACCGCCGGCTACGACTGCCTCATTCTCGGCAGCTCGCGCGTGACGGCCCTCCGGCCGTCGCAGTTTCCGGGACAGCGCTGCTTCAATCTCTCGCTGAAAGGCGCGGAGGTCGCCGAGTTCCTCGCCTATGCCCGCTTTGCGCGCGATGCCGGCTTGCAGGCGAAGACGGTCTACCTCAGCGTTGACGAGTTCAATTTTCTCGTCAACAAGGAAACCGAGCGCCGCTCCAACCCGGTGGTGAAGGGCTCGCCCAACGCCTTCCACGCCTTCTTTTCAGCCGACGTGCTGCTGTTTTCGCTGATGACGCTCGCCAACATCTCGCCCGACCCTGAGGTGTATTTCGATCGTGCCTATGAGGCCAGGGAGTTCGAGGGCGCGCGCTATGCCGCCAGCGTGCTGGTCGACAAACAGGATCTGCAATGCGACTTGAAGAAAGTGGCGACCTACCGCGAGTTGCGGGAGATTTTCCCGACCGCCCGGCTGGTGGCCTACGCGCCGCCGGTGACCCCCTGGTATCAGCTCAGTGACATCTACTCCCGTGGCGTGCTCGACTGCGGCCACACCGCGTTCAAGCAGGTGGCCGAAAGCTACGACGCGTTCTGGGATTTCGGCATGCCCACGCCGCTCACTGAAAATCCCAAGGGCAGCTACGACGGCATCCATTTTTCACCCGCATCGAACGATCTCGTTGCCGCTCAGCTGAGCGGACAGCGCAGTGATCTGGCGCTGGACGTCAAGCACCTGCCACTGGCTCAGTATCAGCAGCAGGTGCGGGAGAAGTTGAAGCTGTTTCTGGCCCAGCAGGGCCGCAGCGATTTCTGGACGGACTAGGCCCTGAGCGGCCGCCCGCAGCGATCAAGACCAGCGCGCAATTTCGCGCATAACACCACAGGATTTCATGGCGATGCAGAGGGTGCTCTACCTGACGACGGTCTATCCCGGACATCGCAAGACCGGCGGGGACGTTTGCTCCCAAAGCTACATCGACGCGCTCCGAGGCAGCGGCGTGGAGGTGGATGTGGTGTGCTTTCTGCGCCCCGGCGACAAGCAGCCGCAGCAGGCCTGGGAGCACGTTGCCGAGGTCCGCTCCATCGAATCGGCAGAGGCCGGTCGGCAGCTCTATTTCTGGCTGCTGAAAAGCGTCCTGAGCGGCACGCCGTATTCGGCCGAGAAGTATCGTTCGGCGGCTTATCTGCAACTGGTGGCCTCACTGTGCAGCAGCAACCAGTACCAGTTTTGCGTGCTCGACCATGCCTCGCGGCTGACCTGGGTGCTGCCGCACCTGCCGGCGTCGCTGCCGGTGGTGGCCAACACCCACAACATCGAGCACCGGCTGTACCAGCGCTTGCAGCGCAGCAGCAGTTCGATGCTGAAACGCTGGGTCTATGCCCGCGAAGCACGATTGGTCGAGGCCATCGAGCGCAGCCTGCCAGCGCGGGTTCGCGAGATCTGGACCGTCACGCCGGAGGATGGAGCGTATTTTTCATCATTGCCGAACCCGCCCAAGGTGCGTGCCTTCGAGACGCCGCCCGCCGACTTCGAGATTCCGCAGGCGGCGGCGAAGCGCTACGACGTGGGACTGCTTGGCAACTGGCAATGGGTTGCCAACCGGGAAGGGTTGGAGTGGTTCGTCAAGGAAGTCACGCCGAAGCTGCCGGATCTCGACATCGAGGTGGCGGGCAAGGGCGCGGACTGGCTGGAGGGTCTCAGCCCCAGGCTCAAGGTCAGGGGCTTCGTGGAGGATTCGAGACGCTTCCTGTGCGAGGCCAGGGTCATCGCCATCGCCTCAACCAGCGGCGCGGGTGTACAAATCAAGACGCTGGAGGCGATTGCCCTGGGAATGCCCGTGGTCGCCACCACGGTTGCGGTGCGTGGCATCCGCGAGCTGCCGGCGACGGTCAAGGTGGCCGACGATCCCGCCCGCTTTGCCGAGCTGCTTCAAGAGGCGGTGGCCAAGCCGGTATCAGGGCCTGACAGTGCAGCGCTGGCCTGGGCGGACAATCTCCGTCGCCAGTACCGCGGCTCCATGCAGGACGCACTCCATGGCTTTGCCGCGCTGACATGAAGCTCGCCGGCCTCAGTCTGGGTGGCGGCACCACGCGCAAGCTGGGCAGCGCCGTCATCGATCAGGCGATGTTGTCCGGTGCGAACTTTCTGGTCGGCGTGTTGCTGGTGCGGTATGCCGGTGATGCCGACTACGGCTACTACGTGCTGGCACAGGCGGCCATCCTGCTGCTTGCCGGCGCCCAGGGTGCCTGGATCAACGGCCCGCTCGCGGTGCTGGCCCCGAAGAAGACCGACATCGAGTGCTACCAGATGGTCGGTGCGGTGGAGGCAGTGCAGGCCAGGCTGCTGCGCCGCCTGGCGGCGGCAGCGCTGCTGGTGCCGGTCCTCGGCTATCTGCTGCACTGGATGACCGCCGAAGTGGCGATGGCCACGGCAGCCACCGTGCTGGCCTGCTGGGGTGCCTTGTTGCGCGAGTATCGCCGCGCAGTGCTTCAGCTCTATGGCCGTCCGCATCTGGTGCTCATTGCCGATGTTTTCTACGTGCTTGGACTCTCTGCGACCGCGGGTCTTGCAGCGGCGGGGGCAGAGCCACGCATGGTGTTTGCGGTGATGTCGCTGGCGGTCGGCAGCCTGCTGGGCGGCAAGGCGGCGAACTACTTCATCACCAAGGATCCCGGCTGGCATCCGGCCGACGCAGCCCCCGTGTTCCGCGAGCTGCGTCGCCTCGGCAACTGGGCAATGGCCGGCGCCGTGATCTACTGGACTTTCGGCCAGGGCTTCAACTATGTGGTGGCGGGGCAGCTTGGGGTGGCGGCGGTCGCCACGCTCAATGCCGCACGCCTGCTGATCCAGCCCACGTTCGTGCTGACCATGGGCATCAAGCAGGCGCTGCAGCCCATGGTGTCGCGCTGGTTCCACGAGTTGGGTCTCAGGGCGGTGCTCAAGCGGCTGACTGCCGTGGTGCTGATTCTTGCGGTGCTCAACCTGAGCTACCTCGGATTGGTCTGGGGAGTGCTCGACTGGCTCACCAACGACTTCCTGCGCAAGAACATTCCTGACCGCAACGCCCTCGTGCTGCTCTGGGCACTGCACTCGATGGTGAACATGGTGCGCGACATGTACCTGAGTTCGCTGATGGCGATGGAGCGCTTCCAGGTGCTGGCCGGCTTCACGGCGCTGTCTGCCTTCATCGCCCTGGCGGTGATGTGGCCGGCGACGGCGCATTTCGGTCTGCGTGGTGCCATCTACGGCCTGATTGCAGGCGAGTTGTCTTACAGTATCGCCATGTTCGCGCTGATCGCGCAGGTGCTGCGCAGGGACAAGGCCACATGAGCTGCGATGAGCAGATGAACCGGGCCTGCCAGCCCCGGCTTTTCAAGGCCTGAACCGTGCAGCCGAACCTCAACAACGGCAAAATCCGTGGATCCCGCGTCGGGCAGATGTTCTGCCACCCGTTTCTTTTTTAATCGCCCCGCATCCATGACCACACCGAGCCATGCCCTGGTTACACCGAGTTTTCGTGGCGATATCGAGCGCTGCCGCCTTCTGGTGGAGTCCGTCGATCGCTGGGTGACGCCTGGGGTGCCGCACTATCTGGTAGTCGATCGCCGTGATGTCGAGTTGTTCCAGCCCATGGTGTCTGCGCGAACGAAGCTCGTGGTGGTGGAGGAAATCCTGCCCTGGTGGATCATGCGGGTGCCGGGCATCAGTCGGTTCTGGCTCAGTCTGAAGACAGTGCCGATCCGTAACTGGATGCTGCAGCAGGTGGTCAAGCTCAGCATGGGCGGCGTGGTCACCGAAGACGTGCTGCTGTTCGTCGATTCCGATGTGTTTTTCATCGCGCCCTTCGACCCGGCGAGCCAGGTGCGGGATGGCCTGGTGCCGCTCTTCGTCCAGACCGGCCAACGCGGCCTGCTGTCTTTCAATGACCGCTGGCATGGGGTTGCGGCCCGGCTTCTGGGGCTGCCGGTGCGGACTGGCTACGACACCAATTTCATCGGCAACGTCATCATCTGGCGGCGTGACAGCCTGCAACGCATGCTCGCGCACATCGGCAAGAACGCCCGAAGGCACTGGCTGCCGGTGGTCGCCGGGCAGCTGGTGCTCTCCGAGTACATCGTCTACGGCCTGTATGCCACCGAGGTCGAGGGCATCGAAGCGGCTGGGCACTATGCCCATGCGGTCGAGTACACCCGCTGCTACTGGGATCCGGTGCCGATGACGCCTGAGATGCTCGGCCAGTTTCGCAGCAGCCTGGAGCCACACCACTATTCAGTGATGATCTCCGCCAAATCACGCACGCCGATCGAGGACATCCGGGCCACGTTCCTGCCAGCGAAGGCGTCGTGAAGCGCGTCCTCATCATCACCGGCAACCGGACTTTTCAACCGCTGACCGGGGGGCACATCCGCACGGCGGTGATTGCCCAGTCGCTTGCCCGGCTTGGGTATAGCGTTCACCTGTATTGCTTCGCCGGTCGGCAGGAGGATTACGGTGCCTCCAGCTCGCGGATGGACGCCATCGAGCCCAATCTGGTGCAGGAAACCCACCTGGGGCTGGCCATCGGCATCACCCAGGCCTTGTTGCGCCGGCTCGGTCGTTCGCGCGGCTGGCAGCATGCCTTGATGCGCCGTGGCTGGGTGCCGGCCTCGCTGAAGATGGCGATCGCAAAAGCCGATGTCATCCTGGCAGACACGCCCTATTGCCCTCCGATCCCTGGCCCCTGGGCCGGCAAACCCTGGCTGATGATCAGCCACAACCTCGAATACAAGCTGCTGCAACTGGGCACGTCGGCCGAGCGCCGCAGCGCGGCCTGGATGCAGGCGCAGGAGGCGGCTGCGCCCAGGGTCTACAGCGATATCCTCGCCTGTGCCGAGGAGGACCAGCAATTCTTCCGCCAGCACGATGGCAGCGGCAGTCGGCAGATACCCCAGGTGGGTTGTGCGGTGATGCCTGACAGCTATGTGGTGCCCACCGGCACGCGCGAGCGCATTCGCGCCGAGCTGGGTGTGGGCGATGAGATCCGGCTTCTTGCCTTCAGCGGCAGCGGCTTTGGCCCCAACCTCACCGCGCTGGCGGCGGTAAAGCGTTTTGCGAAACAGCATGAAGGCTGGCTGCTGGCGCAGGGTCTGCGCTTCCTGATTCTCGGCAGCATGGAGCCGGCCGCCTATCGCGAGGGTGCCCTGATCGTGACCAGCCGGGTGCCGCAAATCGCTCCCTATTTCGCTGCCGCCGATGCCGGTCTGAACCCGGTGACCACCGGCTCCGGTGCCAACGTGAAGCTGTTCGAATATCTGGCTGCCCGCCTGCCGGTGATTTCGACCCGCTTCGGCGCGCGCGGCACCGCGCTGGTGCCGGGCGAGGACTTCATCGAGATGGACGCACTCGACCTCCAGCCGGCGCTCGCACAGTTCATGGCACATGACCAGCCGTACTGGCGGGCGCATGCCGAGGCTGTCTGGATTCGCCATCAGGACAGCTGCGACATTCAGCGGGTAGTGGCGCAAGCCCTCAAGGTTTTGCCGGGGTTCTAGGCGGCCCTGCGGCTGACTGCAGGTGATCGCTTGAAGCAGATCAATGATTATTCAAGCCAACCGTCGTACTCATCGCTAGACTGACGCCGTGAACTCCAAAGACAACGTCCGTGCCCAGCCGATTCAAGGCAGCATCTATGCCCTGCTGATCGGAGGCAACCTGTGGCTGACGGCCTGGCTCAGCGATGTACCCATGCTGCCGCCCTACGACATGCTGTTGATGGTGTCGGTGATGCTGGGCTATCTGCTGTTCCGCCGCATCAACATCACCGCCTCCTGGCGTCCTGGCCAGCCCGGCTCGCTGGGCACCAAAGTGCTGGCCAGTTGGGGCTGGCTGGTCGGCCTGGTGATGTTCCTGGCCCTGATCACCAAAAGCTCGGAGACCTTCTCCCGCCAGTTGCTGATCCTGTGGTTCCTGACCACGCCGGTCTTGCTGGTGCTGGCGCATCTGGTGGCGCGCTATCTGCTGGTCGAGCTGATGCCGCGCTCCGACGAGCCCCGCACGGCAGTGATCATCTTTGCCAACGATTCGGCTCGCATGCTGGGCAGCAAGCTGATGAAATCCACCGGCTACAAGTTGCTGGGCTATTTCGACGACCGCGAGGATGATCGCACCGGCGGCGGCATCGCCGATGTACCCCTGCTCGGCAAGGCCCGCGTTGCGGCCCAATACGTTCGCGACCACGAGGTGGAGGTGGTGTTCGTGGTGCTGCCGGACTCCGGCGCGCGGCGCGCGATTGCCGTCATCGACGAGCTGGGCGACACCACTGCCTCGCTCTACTACGTGCCGGACTTCTTCATGTTCTCGCTGTTGAAGGCCCAGGTCGGCGAGATCGAAAGCGTGCCGGTGTTGCAGGTGGCCGAATCGCCGTTCTATGGTGTCGATGGGGTGCTGAAGCAGATCTTCGATTTTGTATTCGCCTTCTTTGCGCTCATCGCCATCCTGCCCATCCTGGGCGGTGTCGCCATCGCGGTGAAGATGTCATCGCCCGGCCCGGTGTTCTTCAAGCAGAAGCGCTATGGCCTCAACGGCAAGCGCTTCTGGGTCTACAAGTTCCGTTCGATGAAGCTCGACGCGCCCGATGCCGGCACCCGCCAGGCCACCAAGGACGATGACCGCATCACCCGCGTCGGCCGCTTCATCCGCAAGACCTCGCTCGACGAGCTGCCGCAGTTCATCAATGTGTTGAAGGGCGAGATGAGCGTGGTCGGTCCTCGCCCGCACACGGTTGCCCACAACGAGCACTACCGCAAGCAGGTGACGCGCTACATGCTGCGCCACAAGGTCAAGCCCGGCGTCACCGGCTGGGCGCAGGTGAACGGCTTGAGAGGCGAGACGGCGAACATCGAGCGCATGGAAGAGCGCATCCGCTTCGACCTCGAATACATCCGCAACTGGTCGCCCTGGCATGACCTCAAGATCATCTGGCTGACGGTGTGGATGATGGTGCGCGGCGACGAGAATGCGTATTGACCGCCGCCTGACCGTCGCGCTGCTGTGCGGCGTGGCTGGCCAGGCCAGCGCCCTGAATTTGCAGTTCAAGCCCTCGGCCCATGCCGCTGTTGAGCACGACGACAATGTCTTTCGTGTCTCCGATGAGGCCGCCAGCACCAGCGTGCCGAAGGTGAGCGACACGCTCACCACTGTCGGCGGGGCCGCCCGGCTGACGCTGAACCACAGCCTGCAAACACTCGAAGTGCGCGGCGAATACGACAATTTTCGCTACAGGCAACTGGAACAGCTGGACTACGAGCGCAAGCTGGTCGGCGCCCAGGCCCGGCTCGGCTATGCCTCGCGTCTCAGGCTCAAGCTGGATGCGGGCCGCGAGCGGCGGCAGGAGGCCTTTGCCTTCCGCGACGACACCAGCAACAGCTTCATCACCGTCGACCAGGCCAGCGCGGAACTGAGGGCAGAGGTCACGCCGCGCTGGACAGCCATCGCCCGTGGCGACCGCTACCGCACCAGCGCCTCCCGTATCGCCTCGCAGGACTACGACCTCACCGAGAACATCGGCGAGCTGGGCATCGAGTATCGCCGCAGCGGCTTGTCGTCTTTGGAGCTGGGCCTGCGTCGTGCCGAAGGCGAGTATCCCAAGCGCATCGTCACGCCCGGCGATGGCCGCGAGAAGGACTACGACCAGCAGAGTGTGGTCGCCCGCATCGGCTACACGCCCAGCGGGCTTTCCAGCCTGAGCGCGCAGCTGGCCTATACCGAGCGTCGCCACGACGACACCGCCGTGTCCGATTTCAGGGGCGTGACCGGCCGTGCCAGCCTCACCCGGCGCTTCTCCGGCATCAGCCAGGCCAGGCTGGAGGTGTATCGCGATCTCTTCTACGTCGAGGATCGCAACGCCAACTACGTCGAGAATCTCGGTGCGAAGGCCAGCTTCGACTATCGCTGGTCGGTGAAGCTCGCCTTTGCGGTGGCGGCAGAGCGCTACAGCTCCAGCTACCAGGCCTCTCCCGGCTTCGACGTGGCGGGCAGGCCACGCGAGGATCAGGTGTTCAACATCCGTGCCGGCTTCGACTACCAGCCGTTCTACCGCTTCAGCATCCTGCCGGAATATCGCTACGAGCGGCGCGGTTCGCGGGACACCAACAGCCAGTACGACTACAACGTGTTCGGCGTGGACTTTGCCTATGAATACGGCCTGCGCACGCGCCGCTAACCCTCACCGACGGCGCGCTGCGCCGGACCATCCCATGAAACTGATCAAGGCCTACAACAACGCCGACTTTCTCAATGGCGATGATGCCCGCAGCGTGCGCATTCTCTGCGAGTATCTGGAGCCGCTGTCACGGCTGAAGAGCGAGGGCATTACCCGCGCCATCGTCGCCTTCGGCTCTGCCCGTGTTCGCCGCCTCACCGAGGGTGCGACGGGCGTGGACTATTTCCACGATGCCGCCGAGCTGGGCGAAAAGCTGGCGCGCTGGACCACCGAGGCGCATCCCATCAACGAGCGCTACCACCTGGTCACCGGTGGCGGGCCCGGCATCATGGAGGCGCTGCACGAGGGCAGTGCGCGGGTCAATCGCCAGCTCAATGTCGGCATCGGCATCTCGCTGCCGTTCGAGCAGCATGGCAACCCGTATCTCGACGATCGCCACGGCTTCGAGTTCCACTACTTCTTCATGCGCAAGTTCTGGTTCATGAACCTGGCGAAGGCGGTGGTGGTGTTTCCGGGCGGTTTCGGCACGCTCGACGAGTTGTTCGAGGTGCTCACGCTGACGCAGGTCGGCAAGGCCGAGCGCATGCCGGTGGTGCTCTACGGCAGCGAGTTCTGGAAGGAGATACTGAACATCCCGGCGCTCACCCGGCGCGGGCTGATCGCCGCCGACGATGAAAATATCTTCAGCTATGCAGACAGCGTCGATGAAGCCTTCACGCTGCTGACCGGCACGCTGCCCTGAAGCAGGGCAGCGTCAGGCCTTACTTGCTCTTGACGATGCGCGGCTTGTCTTCGCGGAACAGGTAGGCGTCGAGGTCTTCCTCGACCAGCTTGCGCAGGTCGCGCGCCTCGCGGTACTTCTCCACATCACGCCAGTCGCGGCGCTCTTCACCTTCAACCGCCTCGATGTCAGGCACGTCTTCGGTAAAACCGGAGTCATCGCCTGCGTAGTCATCGTAGGTCTTGGCCGCAGCTTCGGCTTGCGCCTTGGCTTCTTTGGCTTTTTTGCTCGGACGTCCTGCCATTTCTCTCACACTCGGTATTAAAAGCGGGCGCGTTTTAACAGGCTTGGGCGCGTTAGGGAAGGGCGCAGTGCAAATCTTCCAGTCACTTTACCCACGGATCAACGGTTTCATGAGCCCCGCCCGCCGCGCCCGCCGCCAGTCCGCGGGGTTGTCGAAGTCCTCGCGCGCAGGTTCCAGCCGGGCCAGCCGCCCGCTGCCAGCCAGCCGCCGGGCGGTTTGTGCGCACTCCTTGCCGCTGCTCCAGCGCACCCCGGCCAGGGCGGGCAGGGGCTTGCGGCTGCCGATCAGCACATAGCCGCCGTCGGGTGCCGGCAGCAGGACGTAGTCGGCGCTGACGAGGGCCGCCGCCGCCCGATGCAGGTCATCCCTCTGCAAGCCGAAGGCATCGGAGCCGATCAGCAGGCCCGCCGAGCGGCGCAGGGTGGCCCGCATCCGCGCGCCCAGATCGCCTTCGGACTGCCGCGCCAGCCGCATGCCGAAGCGCTGGCGGCATTGCATGAAGAAGCCGTGGGCGGCATCGGGCGCGCCCCAGAGCGTGACATTGCGCGCCCCGGCTGCCGCGCAGGCGGTGGCGAGTACGCGCTCCACCAGTCGCCGCTGCACCCAGGCCGCACCGCGTGCGCCCAGGCGCGGGATGAGCCTCGTCTTGCAGCGGCCGGCGACGGGCGAGCGGGCAAAAATATGGACGCGCATGCTGCAATGGCGAGTGGTTTGGCGAGGCTCGATTCTGCCCTGTAGTTTGCTGGCGTTTCATAAAATCGCCGCGTAGACTCACGACCCCAATGGGGTGGTAGCTCAGCTGGGAGAGCGCTGCGTTCGCAATGCAGAGGTCGGGAGTTCGATCCTCCTCCACTCCACCAGTTAACCGTATCCTGGCCCGTCCTTTGGACGGGCTTTTTTGTTAGGACGGCTTGAAGCTGATTTTTAGCTTGGTTGCGACTTCTGAAAGTCGCCGGTCGCGTGTCCAGAGCTGGCTGCCGGGCAGGGTTATGACGGCAGCCAGGAGATGCACATCGACAAAGCCCAGGCCCAGGCTCATCAGTTGCTGCCATTCGATGAAGGCGAGGGCTTGGGCATCTGATACCGAGGCGATGCGCGGCATGGCCTTGAAGGCCGCCAGACGCAGCGGGCGACTGGCCAGGCTGCCGCAGGCCAGCTCACCCAGAACCAGGCTGTGCATCACCACGTCGCTGGAATACAGAAGTGTTGCAAGTTGCGGGTTGCCTTGTCGCAGGTGGTCGATCCAGATCGATGTATCCGCCAGGATCATGCGGCTTCGTCGTGCGCATCAAGCCAGGCGCGGTTGCGCGTGCCTGCGCTGGCCTTTTTATCGCTGCCGCCGGCCCTTGCAAGGGCACGCGAAGCTTCGCGCTCGATAAAGGCTTTGAGTGCGGCGTTGATGACAGCGGTTTTTTCCTTCTTGTCTGAAAACTCAAGAGCGGTGGTGAGCAGCTGCTCGTCCAGATTGAGTGTCGTGCGCATACGCTCTCCATGCAGATGAAATCAACATGATTGTATGCCTTCATGCGATAAAAGCGACCCGACAATTTTCTGCAGGAGCGCGCGCTGCCGAAGCGGTGATTGATAAAATCGCTGCGATCAACTGTATCCATGCCCGTTCATCGAACGGGTTTTTTGCGTAGAGGAGATGTGCCATGAACGTGACCCGCCAGACTTTCAACGAAGTGATGGTGCCCAACTACCAGCCCGCCGACATCGTGCCGGTGCGGGGTGAGGCTTCGCTCATCTGGGACCAGCAGGGCAAGGAGTACGTCGACCTGGCCGGCGGCATCGCGGTGACGGTGCTGGGCCACGCCAATCCGATCATGGTGAAGGCGCTGACCGAACAGGCCGGCAAGCTCTGGCATCTCTCCAACGTGATGACCAACGAGCCGGCGCTCAAGCTCGCCAAGGCCATCACCGACGCCACCTTTGCCGAGCGGGTGTTCTTCTGCAATTCGGGCGCGGAGGCCAACGAGGCGGCATTCAAGCTCGCGCGTCGGCATGGCAACAACATTGCGCCGCACAAGAACAAGATCATCTCCTTCTTCAATGCCTTCCACGGCCGCACCCTGTTCACGGTGAGTGTCGGTGGCCAGGCCAAGTACACCCAGGGTTTCGAGCCCATCCCCGGCGGCATCCGCCACCTGCCGTTCAATGATCTGGCGGCACTCGAAGCGGCGATGAGCGACGAGGTTTGCGCCATCGTGCTCGAACCGGTGCAGGGTGAGGGCGGCATCCTGCCCGCCACCAAGGCCTTCATCGAAGGCGCGCGCGCACTCGCTACCAAACACAACGCACTGCTGGTGTTCGACGAAGTGCAGTCGGGCAATGGGCGCAGCGGCAATCTCTACGCCTACCAGCACTTCGGCGTGGTGCCGGACGTGCTCACCACCGCCAAGGGGCTGGGCGGCGGCATTCCCATCGGCGCGATGCTGACGACGGCGAAGCATGCCGAGACGCTGGCCTTCGGCACCCATGGCAGCACCTATGGCGGCAACCCGCTGGCCTGCGCGGTGGCGCA
>JAZKFO010000115.1:0-8590 GCA_040386395.1 Pseudomonadota bacterium
ACGGGCCCAGCGTCGAGCTGAAGTGCCAGCCGCAGATCCTCCAGGAACATATTGGGGAGCCCGCAGAATTCGGAATAAATTGTACGCTAAGGCGCGCCACGGCCTTGCGCGTGGGCGTTCTCACGAGGATCTACCTTGTACTGCCGAAACGCGCGCCAGAGCGTCAGGTCATAGGCGATCTTGAGTAGGCCACAGGCCACCAGCGGCGCAGCCAGCCAGCCAACGGCAAACAGTGCACCGCCGATGGCCGGGCTGGCTGCGGCCGCGAGGCTCCTGGGAACGGCGGTGAAGCTCGCCGCCGCGGCACGCTCCGCCGGCGTAACGACCGCCATCACGAAAGCCGAGCGCGTCGGCACGTCCATCTGCGACAAGGTGCTGCGCAGAAACAGCAGCGTGAGCGCCACCGGCAGGCTGTCGGCGAAGGCGGCAAGGATCAGGCAGACGCTCGACGGGATGTGCGTGAACACCATCGTGTTGACGAGACCGATGCGGCGGGCCACCCAGGGCGCGACGAGCTGGGAGCTGGCCGAGAGGAGCCCCGCCCAGAAGAAGAACTGGCCGGCGCCGGCGAGGGACAGGCCGAAGCGCTCGAACAGCCAGAGCGCGAGCAAGGTGTTGACGATGAGCCCGCCAGCGAAGGCATCGACCGAGAACAGTGCGGCCAGCTTGATCACGATGCCGCGCGAAGGCCCCAGGGGCACGGGCGGCGCCGCCTGCTCGTGGACTGGGTGGTTCGGCAGCGTGCGGTAAAGAAAGAAGATCGCGACGCCGGTCAGCCCATAGGCGACGAACATGAGGCGCAGCGCGTCGAGCTGGGCCATGCCGGCATCCGTCAGGGTTTGCGGAATGGCGGTCGCCAGCGAACCGACCGCAGCGCAGAACGCGCCGATGAAGGTGTAGCGCGCGAAGAGGAAGGTGCGCGCCTCGCCTTGCGCCGCCTCAGCCAACTGGGCGTGCTCCAGCGGCAGGAAGACGCTGACGTCGCCGGAGCTGGGGTTCATCGTGCCGACGAAGGCGACGAGCAGCAGCGGCCAGAAGTCGCCAACGCCGCCAAGGCCGGCCAGCAACAGGCCGGTCAAGCACATCAGCCAGGCGGCGGCGAGGAGCAGCCGGCGCTGCGGAAAGCGATATCCCCACTTGCCGACCGCCAGGGTCGCCAGCGCCGAGCCGAGCAGCGTGGCGCTGCTGATCAGCCCGACTTCCCACTGGCCCAGCCCCAAGGCCAGCAGATAGACGGGAAGCAAGATGGCCACAAAGCCATCGGTGAAGGCCCGCAGCGCCCTGCCGATCAGCAGCAGGCGCGCTTCGGGCGCGGCTCCGGCGGGAAGCAGCATCACTTCGGACCGAGCAGGCGCGAGACATCTCTCAGCGGAGTGTCGGCGCACTCGGCGTAGAGCGCGTCGTACATCACCATGCCGTGCCTGAGCATCTCGTGGTCGTCGCGAAAGTTTAGCGACAGCCCTTTCGAGATGGCGAGCAGGCCGTGGGCCTCCTTTGCGAACTCGGGTTGGCCGCAATCTGCGGCGCGCACGATCAGCGCCAGCTTGTGCAAGGCCGGATCGTCGAGTTTGTACTTGTCGATGAAGGCGTCGAAGCTGCAGCGGTCGCCGTGGTGGCCGAGCTCCACGCCTGGCACGTCATAGGGGATCGCGCCGGTGTCAGCGGCGACCTGCATGACTTCGCCGGCCGGCACGTAGAGGAACTCGGGGGCTTCGTCGATGAAGCGCGTCACCAGCCAAGGGCAGGCGATGCGGTCGATCTTGGGGCGTTCGCGGGTGATCCATTTCATGCTTAGCCCTCCACTTTGGCAAATTCAGCCTCGGCTGCCGTCCAGGATAGGTTCTGCATGAAGGCGTCCACATAGACGCCGGCCTTGGCGCCGAAGTCCATGTGGTAGCTATGTTCGTACATATCGAGTGCGATCAGCGGCACAGCGCCGGCCAGGTTGTGGGCGTGGTCAGCGGCCCAGGCGTTGACGAGGCGGGCACGACGTGGGCTCCAGGCCAGAAGAGTCCAGCCGGAACCGCCGCCCTGGGCCTTGCCCATGGCGGCGAACTCGGTGCGCCAGGCGTCCATGGAGCCGAAATCCCGCTCGATGCGCGCCTTCAGCGCACTGTCGGGATCGCCGCCCGCGCCGCCCAGACTGTCGAAATAGACCTAGTGCAGGATCATGGAACCGCTGGCGATCATTTCCTCCCGCTTCAGTCCGTTGATCTCGAACACCGGCGCGGCGGCCCAATTCAGTTCGGCGAGCTTCTGCTCGATGGCGTTGAGCCGCTTCACGGCCCCGCCGTAGTTGTTTTCCCAGTGGCTGACGATCAGCTTCTCGGACAGGCCGGACAGCTTCGCCGGATCGCAGGACAGGGGTTTCAGTTCGTAGGGCATGTTCGGATTCCTCAAACGATGTAGGTGTAAGCGAGGCCGATCACAGCGCAGGCACCGATGACTTTCATGATGTCCTGCTTGTATCTCCACAGGGCGACGAAGGCGGCCACAGAGATCAAGGCGTAAAACCACTCGAAACCGCCGGAGAATGGTGCGGCCTCGCTGGCGCGCGGCCAGATCACATGCCAGCCGAAGAACAGTGCCAGGTTCAAGACGACGCCCACCACGGCGGCGGTGATGCCGGTGAGCGGCGCGGTGAACTTGAGGTCGCCGCGGGTGGATTCCACCAGCGGAGCACCGGCCAGGATGAATACGAAGCTGGGCAGGAAGGTGAAGAAGGTGGCGACGCTGGCACCAACGAAACCCGCCAGGAGCAGCGCATCCGGGCCGAAGATCTGCTTGCTCCAGGCGCCGACGAAGCCGACGAAGGACACCACCATGATCAGCGGTCCCGGCGTGGTCTCGCCCAGGGCCAGACCGTCGATCATCTGAGTGCCGGTCAGCCAACCGTAGGTCTCGACGCCGCCCTGGTAGACGTAGGGCAGCACGGCATAGGCGCCGCCGAAAGTCAGCAGCGCCGCCTTGGTGAAGAATTCGCCCATGTCCCGCAGCACGGGATCGACGAGCAGCGCCATCGCCGCGCCCCATAGTGCCAGGGCCACGATCAGCAGCGTGATCAGGTAGGCCCAGCGGAAGCGGGTGTGGGCAAAGGGCGGAGTGTCGTCGTCGATGAGGGCCGGACCGTAGTGCTTGTCGGCGGCGCCATGCCCCCCGCCGACCTTGAACTTGTCCGGCCAGACCTTGCCGCCGACAAAACCCAGCACACCCGCCGCCAGCACGATGTAAGGGAAGGGAATCTTCAAAGCAAAAATCGCGATGAACGAAGCCGCCGCCATCGCCCACAACAGCTTGTTCTTCAAGGCGCGCGAACCGATGCGCCAGGCGGCGAACACGACTATGGCCACCACCGCCGGCTTGATGCCGTTAAAGATGCCTTGGACAAAGGTGACGTCGCCGAAGGCCAGGTAGACATAGGAGAGCGCCGCCAGGATGAACAGCGATGGCAGCACGAACAGCGTGCCAGCGACGATGCCGCCCCAGGTGCGGTGAAGCAGCCAACCGATGTAGATGGCCAGTTGCTGGGCCTCCGGGCCGGGCAGCACCATGCAGTAGTTGAGGGCGTGCAGGAAACGGCGCTCGCTGATCCAGCGGTGCTTCTCTACCAACTCCTGGTGCATGATGGCGATCTGCCCGGCCGGCCCGCCGAAACTGATGAAGCCCAGCTTCAGCCAATAGACGAAGGCCTCCCAGAAGGAAGGATGGGCGGGCCGCACCTGCAACGGGGTCGGGGTCGGGGTCGGGGTATTCATGGGGTTTTCTCCTTGTAACTTTGCAACAGCCAATCAAAGACCTCGGACGCCCGTGCCAGCAGTGCGTCGTCGTCGGGTTCGGATGCCCGCAATCCCGCGAGCAGCAACTCGATGCCCGGCGCCTCGGTCACCGGCAGCCCACCTACATCCAGGCAATGCACCAGTTCGCCCAAGCGCGCCAGTGCAGGGTCGGACTCCAGCCCGAAGCTCGCCAGCAGCGTCTCGAAGGTGACCTTGGTGCCCACATGACTGAAGACGGCGCCGTCGAAATCGAAGCCGAGCCAGCCATCGCGGCAGTCGGCGGGGCTAACCAGCCACTGGATGCGGGCATCGGGGTCGATGAATCGCCGGATGAGCCAAGCGCTGGCCAGCCGGTCCACCCACGGACGCGCCCGCGTGGCCCAGATGCGGCCCTGATAGTCGTCGCGGTTGAGTCTCTGGATATCCGCCTGCCGGGCGGTTGGCTCGTCGGGAGAAATCTGGCGGGTAATCGCATCGCGCAGGTCGTCGAGCAGGCTCAAGGTCTGCCGCTGCGCCTCGCCGGTGAAGAAATCGATGCGCGCCACCTGCTCGAAGCGGCGCACCAGCGGCTGGAGCTTGCGCGCGGCGGCCGCGCCATCCAGGGATGCCAGGCTCCGCCCGAGTTCCTTGATCTCCTCGGCGATGCCGGCGTACTCCTCGCCCCGATCGAACAGGGCGCGTAACGCAGCTTCCTGGGCTTCGTCAGACCCCGACAGGCGATAGACCTCGCCGTTGCCCCCGGCCTCCGCCGCCTGTACCGCCACTACGTCCAGTGATGCGGCGCTGTCGTCTGAGCCGGGCAGCAGATAGACCCCATCGCGCAGCGTCGCGCAGCCCAGAGCCTTGACGGAGCGCCAGACGCGCATGCGGCTGGTCGATGCCTTGGTGGGCAGGCTCACGAAAAGAGCAAGAAAACTCAAAGCACTGACTCCTTGAACGACAATGGATTTAAACTGTAGAGCATCCTACAGTTCGTTATAGATAAAACAAACTTTATTGGAGCGTCAATTTAAGGCATACCCTAACCGGATGTCAGGCAAGGTCGCGTTGCGCCGTCAGAATAGAGTCCGCTTTCACATTCTTTGACACCTGCTTGCCAAAGTCATAGATTTCAGCCTGACAAATTCACGGCTTAGGGCGCAATGGAACCAAAAACCAACGTAAGCCCTGCCGCCCATCCAACCCATGGAGGCATCTTGCAGGGACAACGCATCGGTTACGTCCGGGTCAGCAGTTACGACCAGAACCCGGAACGCCAACTTGAGCAGGTCGAGGTCGGCAAGCTGTTCACCGACAAGGCCTCGGGCAAGGACACCCAGCGCCCCCAGCTGGAGGCCATGCTGAGCTTTGTCCGTGAAGGCGACACCGTGGTGGTGCACAGCATGGATCGCCTGGCGCGCAACCTCGACGACTTGCGCCGCCTGGTACAGAAGCTAACCAAGCGCGGTGTGCGCATCGAGTTTTTGAAGGAAGGCCTGGTATTCACCGGCGAGGATTCGCCCATGGCCAACCTCATGTTGTCGGTCATGGGGGCCTTTGCCGAGTTCGAGCGCGCTCTGATCCGCGAGCGGCAGCGCGAGGGCATTGCCCTGGCCAAGCAGCGTGGTGCCTACCGGGGTCGCAAGAAAGCCCTCTCCGATGAGCAAGCCATCACGTTGCGGCAGCGGGCCGCTGCCGGCGAGCCGAAGGCGCAGCTCGCCCGCGAGTTCGGCATCAGCCGTGAAACCCTCTACCAGTACCTTCGTACGGACGACTGAACCATGCCGCGCCGCTCGATTCTTTCTGCCACTGAGCGCGACACCCTGCTTGCGTTGCCGGAAAGCCAGGATGACCTGATCCGCTATTACACCTTTAACGACTCCGACCTGTCCCTGATCCGCCAACGACGGGGCGATGCCAACCGCCTCGGCTTCGCCGTGCAGCTCTGCCTGCTGCGCTACCCTGGCTATGCGCTGGGCAATGACACGGCGCTGCCCGAGCCCGTGATCCAGTGGGTGGCCAAGCAAGTCCAGGCCGACGCCGCGAGTTGGGCGAAGTACGGCGAGCGTGACGTGACCCGCCGCGAGCACGCCCAGGAACTGCGCACCTACCTGCAACTGGCCCCGGTCGGCCTGTCGGACTTCCGCGCCTTGGTGCGCGAACTGACCGAGCTGGCTCAGCAGACCGACAAGGGCTTACTGCTGGCCGGGCAGGCGCTGGAGAGCTTGCGCCAGAAACGGCGCATCCTGCCGACGCTGAGCGTTATTGATCGGGCCTGCTCGGAAGCCATTGCTCGCGCCAACCGCAGGGTCTACCGCGCCCTGATCGAGCCGCTGAACCCATCGCATCACGCCAAGCTCGACGAACTGCTCACGCTCAAGTCCGGCAGCAACATCACCTGGTTGACCTGGTTGCGGCAGTCACCGCTGAAGCCGAACTCGCGGCACATGATCGAACACATCGAGCGGCTGAAGATTTTCCAACTGGTGGGCCTTCCAGACAGCCTCGGCCGGCACATCCATCAGAATCGACTGCTCAAGTTAGCCCGCGAAGGCGGCCAGATGACGCCGCAAGACCTCGGCAAGTTCGAGCCGGAGCGCCGCTATGCCACGCTGGTCGCCGTGGTACTGGAAAGCACCGCGACGGTGATCGATGAGCTGGTTGATCTGCACGACCGCATCCTGGTCAAGCTGTTCAGCAGTGCCAAGAACAAACATCAGCAGCAGTTCCAGAAACAGGGCAAAGCGATCAACGAGAAGGTGCGCCTGTACTCGAAGATCGGCCAGGCCCTGCTGGACGCCAAAGAGTCGGGTGGCGATCCGTTCGCCGCCATCGAGGCGGTCATTCCCTGGGACGAGTTCACCCAGAGCGTCACCGAGGCCGAGCTGCTGGCCCGGCCGGAGGCCTTCGATCACCTGCACCTGATCAGCGAGAACTTCAACACGCTGCGCCGCTACACCCCTGCCTTTCTAGAGGTGCTTCAGCTCCGAGCCGCGCCGGCAGCGCAAGCTGTGCTGGATGCCGTCCAGACCCTGCGCGAGATGAACGCCGACAACCTGCGCAAGGTTCCGTCCGACGCACCAACAGCCTTCATCAAGCCGCGCTGGAGACCGCTCGTGCACACCCCGGAAGGCATCGACCGGCGCTTCTACGAAATCTGCGCCTTGTCCGAGCTGAAGAACGCGCTACGCTCCGGCGACATCTGGGTCAAAGGCTCGCGGCAGTTCCGCGACTTCGACGACTACCTGCTGCCTCCCGAGAAATTCGCCGCACTCAAGCGGGAACAGGCATTGCCACTGGCGATCAACCCGAACAGCGACCAGTACCTGGAAAAGCGCTTGCAGCTGCTGGACGAGCAGCTGGCCACCGTCACCCGACTGGCAAAGGACAACGAACTTCCCGACGCCATCCTCACCGAGTCCGGGCTGAAAATCACCCCGCTGGATTCCGCGGTGCCCAACACTGCGCAGGCGCTGATCGATCAGACCAGCCAGCTACTGCCGCGCATCAAGATCACCGAGCTGCTAATGGACGTCGATGAATGGACGGGCTTCACCCGCCACTTCACGCACCTGAAGGATGGCGCACAGGCGAAAGACCGGACGCTACTGCTGACGGCAATCCTGGGTGATGCCATCAACCTCGGCCTGACCAAGATGGCCGAGTCGAGTCCAGGCATGACCTATGCCAAGCTGTCCTGGTTGCAAGCCTGGCACATCCGTGACGAAACCTACTCGACAGCCCTGGCCGAGCTGGTCAACAGCCAATTCCGCCATGCCTTCGCCGCCAATTGGGGCGACGGCACCACCTCATCCTCCGATGGCCAGCGTTTCCGGGCTGGCGGCCGAGGCGAGAGCACCGGTCACGTCAACCCGAAGTACGGCAGCGAGCCAGGCCGTCTGTTCTACACCCACATCTCCGATCAGTACGCGCCGTTCAGCACCCGCGTGGTGAATGTCGGCGTGCGCGACTCCACCTATGTGCTCGACGGTCTGCTGTATCACGAGTCCGACCTGCGGATTGAGGAACACTACACCGACACGGCCGGCTTCACCGATCACGTCTTCGCACTGATGCACCTGCTGGGCTTCCGCTTCGCACCGCGCATCCGCGACCTCGGTGAAACCAAGCTGTATGTGCCGAATAGCGTCCAGGACTACCCGACCCTGCGTCCAATGATCGGCGGCACTCTGAACATCAAGCACGTCCGCGCTCACTGGGACGAGATTCTGCGGCTGGCCGCGTCGATCAAGCAGGGCACCGTCACCGCATCGCTGATGCTTCGCAAGCTTGGCAGCTACCCGCGCCAGAACGGCCTGGCCGTGGCCCTGCGCGAGCTGGGTCGGATCGAGCGCACGCTGTTCATCCTCGATTGGCTGCAAAGCGTCGAGCTGCGCCGCCGCGTGCATGCTGGGTTGAACAAGGGCGAGGCGCGCAACTCCCTGGCCAGGGCGGTGTTTTTCAACCGCCTCGGCGAAATCAGGGATCGGAGCTTCGAGCAGCAGCGCTACCGGGCCAGCGGCCTCAACTTGGTGACGGCCGCCATCGTGCTGTGGAACACCGTGTACCTGGAGCGCGCCACCCAGGCCCGAGAAGAGTCAGGCAAGCCAGTTAATCCCGAGTTGCTGCAATACCTTTCACCGCTGGGTTGGGAACACATCAACCTGACCGGCGATTATGTCTGGCGGCAGAGCCGCAGGCTGGAAGACGGGAAGTTCAGGCCGTTACGGCAGCTCGGAAAACCTTAGCGTACGATTTTTTCCGAATTCTGCGGGCTCCCCATATTGGCCTGTGACGCCGGGGAGACTGACGATGAACGAGAAGACCGACGCCCC
>JAZKFO010000116.1:0-23557 GCA_040386395.1 Pseudomonadota bacterium
GTGTTCTTGCCGACGTGAATCATCTTGGTGCCGGTGTCGGCCTGCTGATGATGGTGGGTGAGTGCGACGCTGTAGAACTCGCCCACCGAGTTGTCGCCACGCAGCACGCAGCTCGGATACTTCCAGGTGATCGCCGAGCCGGTCTCGACCTGCGTCCAGGAAATCTTGCTGTCGACACCACGGCACTCGCCGCGCTTGGTGACGAAGTTGTAGATGCCACCGACGCCGTTCTCGTCGCCGGGATACCAGTTCTGCACCGTCGAGTACTTGATCTCGGCGCGGTCGTGGGCGACCAGCTCCACCACGGCCGCGTGCAGCTGGTTCTCGTCGCGCTGCGGTGCGGTGCAGCCTTCGAGGTAGCTCACCTTGGCATCGTCCTCGACGATGATGAGCGTGCGCTCGAACTGGCCGGTGTTCTTCTCGTTGATGCGGAAGTAGGTGCTGAGTTCCATCGGGCAGCGCACGCCCTTGGGCACGAACACGAAGCTGCCGTCGGTGAACACGGCGGAGTTGAGCGCAGCGTAATAGTTGTCGCGGGTGCCGACGACGCTGCCGAGATATTTCTGCACCAGTTCCGGGTGTTCGCGCACGGCCTCGGAGATGGGGCAGAAGATCACCCCCGCCTCGCGCAGCTTGGCCTTGAAGGTGGTGGCGACACTCACGCTGTCGAACACCACATCCATCGCCACGTTGGTGCCGGGGATGGGCAGATCGGACACCACGCCAGCGAGCGTGGCCTGCTCGTGCAGCGGGATGCCGAGCTTCTTGTAGGTCTCCAGCAGCTTGGGGTCGACCTCGGCCAGAGACTTCGGCGCGTCCTTGTGATTCTTGGGCTGCGAGTAGTAGCTGATGGCCTGCAAGTCGATGGCCGGCACCTTCAGCTTGGCCCAGTCCGGCGGCGTCATGGTCAGCCAGTGGCGATAGGCTTTCAGCCGCCAGTCCAGCAGCCACTCCGGCTCGTTCTTGCGGGCCGAGATCATACGGATCACGTCCTCGCTCAAGCCCGGTGCGACGGTATCGGAGGCGATGTCGGTGACGAAGCCGGGCAGGTACTCGCGACGGGCGGCGAGCGCCTCGACGACATCGGCCTGGATCACCTTGGGGGCAAAGACTTCAGCGGCGGCGGACATGGGCATTGACCTGGCCAGTCAAAGGACTGTTGGCTGGGTGGAATTGAAGGGGAAACTCTTTTACTTCGACCGCCACGCGGCCAGTCGGTGCCATCGAGGCCGCCATGTCGGCCAGCGTCACGGCTTCCAGCGCCTGGGTGATGGCTGCATTGATGAGGCGGAAGGGTGCCTTGGCACCGCAACCAGCCTCAATCGCGCAAGCGCCGTGGACGGCGCAGTCGGTGAGGGCGATGGGGCCTTCGAGCGCGCGAATGACATCGGCCACGGTCACCTGCGCCGGCGCCTTCAGCAGCCGATAGCCGCCGCGCGAACCGCGGGTGGACGACACCAGTCCGCCCTGCTGCAACTGCTTCATCAGCTTGGCGACGGTGGGCGCTGCGACCGAGGTGCGGCTGGAGAGCTCCTGCGCCGCGTACAAGCGTTCCGGCGCGGCGGCCATGGCGGCCAGCAGCACAGTGGCGTAGTCAGTGAGTTTGCCGAGCTTGAGCATCCACTTGCCTATACAAGACCAGATCAGTGCGGATTGAAGGGCGCGCAGTGTAGGCGCAGCACCCCGGCACTTCAAGCGTGCTCGCAGTGCGGTATCGATCGCGGTCGTTTCATCGGCGCGACACGCCGCTGTAATAGGCTGGACTCCTGAATATTTCCGGGCCCAAGCCCATGCCCATGTCACCTCCGCTGCATCGCCGCGAGTTTCTGCGTCTGGCTGGCCTCATCGCAGCCGCTTCGGCGCTGCCTGGCTGTGGTGATTCGGCTGGGGTCGTGGCGGCGCTCGAAACCATCCCCCGCGCCGAGCCGCAGGCGGTGATCCTGCCCGCGCCGGGCAGCGGCGATGCGGCGACGGTATTCCCGTTCTCGGTGGCGAGTGGCGACCCGACCCCCAGCGGTGCGGTGCTGTGGACGCGCCTCGCACCGGCGGCGCTGCAAGCCGGCATGGATGTGCTCTGGCAGATCGCCGAGGACGAGGCCTTCACCCGGCCGGTGGTCGCGGGCCGTATCCCGGCCGCGATGCTCACTGCGCAGAACGACTACACGCTCAAGCTCGACACCGATGGGCTGTTGCAGCCCAATCGATTCTATTTCTACCGCTTTGCATACGCGGGCACGTCGAGCCGCATCGGCCGCCTGCGCACGCTGCCGCGCGCGGACGAGGCGGTGGCCTCGCTCAAGCTCCTGGTCGCCACTTGCCAGGACTACACGCTGTCGTTCTTCCACGCCTTCGGCGAAATGGCGACGGTCGAAGCCGATTACCTGCTGCATCTCGGCGACTTCATCTACGAGAGCGCGATCGTACCGCTGCGCAATATCGCGCTGCCATCGGGGGCGATGTATGCATCGAGCCGCGAAGACCTGCTGACGATCTATCGCACGCATCGCAGCGACGAAAACCTGCGCGCGGTGCTGGAGCGCCACACCCTCATCGCCACCTTCGACGACCACGAGTTCGCCAACGATCTCTACTTCGACGGCACCCGCCCGCGCGGCCCGGAGCACCCGCTCGACGAAGACGCCGCAGCGATGACGGCCTACATCCGCGAGGCACTGGATGTGTGGTTCCGCTACCTGCCGGTGCGCGTGCGCTACACGCCGGGTGCCAACTTCCCTGAGGTGATGGATGTCGAGCGCAGCTTCCGCTTTGGCACGCTCGCCGAGCTGGCGCTCACCGAGCTGCGGATGCATCGCAGTCCGCACCCCTGCGGCGAAGGCAGCTTTGGCGAGCGGCAGCTGGTGCTGGAAGCCGGCTGCACCGCCCGTAACGATGCGGGCCGCACCATGCTGGGCAGCAAGCAGAAGCAATGGCTGCTGAGCACGCTCCGGCAAAGCTCCGCGCAATGGCGCGTGCTGGGTCTGCCCATTCCCTTCTCGCCGATCCGCATCGCCCAGCAGCCGCCCACGGTCTACGAGGTGGATCACTGGGATGGCTACACCGCCGAGCGCGCCGAACTGCTGAGTGCGCTCAAGGGCACGCCCAACCTCGTGGTGCTGGCCGGCGACATGCACGCCTTCGCCGCTGCCACCCTGCGCGATGGCTACCCCGATGGCGCGGTGGTCGGCACCGAGTTCACGACCAGCTGTGCGGCGGCCACCCCCATCGCCAGCATCAATCCGCCGGCGAATGTGTTCTTGCAGGGGCCGAACATCACGCTCAACAACCCGCACTTCGCACTGTGGGATGGCACCCGCAACGGCTGGCTGGAGGTGGTGTTCACCCCCGCCGACTGCACCGTGACCATGCGCGCCATGCAGGCGCAGATTCCGGCGGCGAATCCATCCATCACGCTCGCGCGTTTCCGTGTGCTCACCGGCGACGCGACGCTGCAAACCCTTTCCACTATCTGACCTTGATCGAGAGCTGACATGCCGCCACCCCCAATGGATCGCCGCGACTTTCTGAAAGTCGCTGGTGCGATTGCCGCCACACCGTTGCTCGATGCCTGCGGCGATTCCAGCCTCGCCGAGCTGCCCGCACCTGATGTGCCGCCGGTGCCGACACCAGTGTTCCCCGCGCCGGGGCAGGAGCCCGCCAGCTTCGACTTTCCGCTGGTACTGGCACTGCCGTTCGCACACGGCGTAGCGAGCGGCGACCCGCTGAAAGATCGCGTCATTCTCTGGACCCGCATCACCGAGATCACGCCGAGTGCAGCGAGCATCCCCGTGCAATGGCAGATCTCCACCAGTCCCACCATGACGCCGGTGCTGAAGAGCGGCACGCAGTCCACCAGCATCGACCGCGACTGGACGGTGAAGGTGGACGTGACCGGCCTCACCCCCGCCACCACCTACTACTACCGCTTCTCGGCGCTGGGTCAGCAGAGCATCACCGGCCGCACCCGCACCGCACCGGAAATGATGGTGGACAACATCCGCTTCGCCGTGGCTGCGTGCAGCAGCTACTGGTCGAGCACCTGGAGCGGCTACGAGCACATCGCCGCGCGCAACGACCTTGATCTGGTCGTCCACTGCGGCGACTACATCTACGATTTCATCGACGAGGACGAGTTCATCCGCAGCCGCAAGGACAGCCGCGATCTGGGCTTCGTGGACAACCGCGACTGGCTCAACGTCGACGAGCTGCGCCGCCGCTACGCCCTGTGGCGCAGCGATGCCGCGCTGATGCGCGCGCACCAGCAGCACCCCTGGTTCATCGTCTGGGACAACCACGACATCGACCCCGGCTACGGCAACGAACTCGCCACGCCCTTCGACGGCATGGAAGGCACCACCACGCTCGAACAATGCTGCCAGGTGTTCTGGGAATGGACGCCTTCGCGCCCCGTGCTCGCCGACGGCAGCGGCCGCTTTCTGCTGGTGGAAGACGGCAGCTATCCCACGCCGCCTGCGGTGAAGCTCTTGTGGCGCAAGCTGCCCTACGGCCCGCTCGCCGAGTTCATCGGCATGGACCAGCAGATCGGCCTGCCGCGCTACGAACAAACCCTAGATGCCAGCCACCTGCCGGAAGGCACGGCCACCCTGTTCGGCAAGCCGCAGTTCGACTTCCTCACCCAGAGCCTCGTCGATGCCCAGACGCGCGGCGTGCAGTGGAAGGTGATGGCGAGCCAGGCCTGGTTCGTGCCGGTGGATGTGCCGCAACTCGGCGGCGGCCTGCCGGCCACGCCGCAGCTCGGTCTCTCGCGCTGGGCTGATTATGCCGACGAGCGCATCGCCTTCTGCGAAGCCCTGCGCACCGCCGGCGTGCGCGGCACCGTGCTGGTCTCTGGCGACTCGCACGGCAACATGGCGAGCGATCTCATCGGCAGCAATGACGTGCTCAGCACCTACCAAAGCGCCCCCGCGCTCGCCAGCACCCGCGCGGGCAGCACGGTTGAAAACGCGGCAGCCGGCTTCGTGCGCGCCGGCACCGCCAACACCCCCGTGTTCAACGCCCGCTCGCTGTCGGTGGGTGTCGAGTTCGCACCCAGCTCGCTGGGCCGTGGCGGTGCAGACGAGATCGTGCAGAACGCCAATCCCGACAACCCCTTCGCGGCCAATGTCGCCGGTGCGCGTGCGGTGGAGCAGGCGGTGATGGGCGGCAACAAGAACGTGCAGTTCATTGAATGGGTCGATCACGGCTACGGCATTGTCGACCTGCGCGCACCACAGGCCATCTTCGAGTGCTGGTGGCAGAACAAGCTCGTCGTCAATTCACCCGATGTGCTCGGCATGCAGCTGGTCAGCTTCGGTGCCGACAACGCCACCGCCCTGCCACAGCCGCGCTACCGCGACCAGATCGACTACGTGCTGCTGCATGGCATGACGGTGGCTGCGACCACGGGCACGCGGGTGAGCGAGCCAGCACCGTTGACCGAGGTGGTGATGCCGAGGTGAGGCTAGGCCTCAGTACACTGGATGGCGAGAGCAAGCCCCATCACTTCGCGATGCGATGGATTTCACATCTGTAATTGCCGCTCAGTACCCCCGCCCATCCTTGTGCGCCGGCGCAAGCGCCACAGTGCCGTCCTGCGCACGCGGCACCAGCATCAAATCATCGTCCGGGTAAAACGCCACATCGCCCGCCTGGCGGCTGCCCATTTCCAGATACCGCGCTGAGGTCTGGCTGCGATTGAGCAGGTGGTGGCCGTCGGCCTGGCCAGCGGGGTAGCCGGCGCAGTCGCCTGCGCGCAGCAGTTGCTCGCCGGCATTGCTCACCAGCACCAGCTCGCCTTCGAGCACGTAGACAAACTCATCCTCCAGCGTATGCCAGTGCCGCAGTGCGGACTGCCCGCCGGGGCCGAGCACGACGAGGTTGACGCCGAACTGCGTGAGGCCAAACGCCGCGCCCAGCCGGCGCTTCACGCGGTCGCCCATGCGGCTCTTGAAGGGCTCCGGGTAGCCGCTGCCGTGCAGCTCTGGCAGCGAGAGAGCAGGCAGGGCAGTGCTCATGGCTGACGCCCTGTCAGTCGCGCACCGATCCACGCAGCGAGCCAGGCCATCGGCAGATAGGCCAGCAGCAGGTCGAGTGCGATGAACCAGACAGGTGCAGGGATCATGAAGGCCGCAGCGACACCGCCGCAGAGAAACACCACACCCACCGCCGCGGCGAAGCGCGCCTGGTGGCTGGCAGCGATGCAGTAGGCGGCGAGCGCGCCCACCAGCACGCCGAGCGCATGCGCGAGAAACGGCATGAGAAAATGCTTGGGCATCAGCAGTGGCATGGCCTGGGTCAGTCCCTCGGCGGTGCGCATGTCCGCACCCGGCGGCGGCGCGATGAGCGAGGGGCCGAGGGTGATCAAGGCCATGTTGACGCTGCCGCCGATCACGAGGCCGAGCAGGAGGGCAAGCATGTTGCGCAGCAGCTTGGGCATGGCAGTTTTCCGGGTGGGTGAATGTGATCCTGCATGAGCTTGCTCGAAGCTCGGAAGGCAAGGCATCGCTAAGCTAACGCCCATGCTCGAAAAGTTCATTGATTACCTGCGCCTCTGCCGCCTCCACAAGCCGGTCGGCATCTGGCTGCTGCTGTGGCCCACGCTGTGGGGATTGTGGTTTGCTGCTGGTGGCCTGCCGTCCAGCAAGGTGCTGATCGTGTTCGTGCTCGGCGTGGTGCTGATGCGCTCGGCCGGGTGCGTCATCAACGACGTGATGGACCGGGACTTCGATGGCCATGTCGAGCGCACCAAAGATCGCCCCATCGCTGCCGGGCGCGTCACCCGGCAGGAGGGCGTGCGGGTGTTTGTGGGCTTAGCACTCATCGCCTATGGCCTCACCACCAAGCTCAACACCGAGACGGTGCTGCTGTCGATCCCCGCCGTGCTGCTCGCCGCCAGCTACCCGCTGATGAAGCGGTTCATAGCACTCCCGCAGGCCTATCTGGGCCTGGCGTTTTCCTGGGGCATCCCGATGGCATATTCGGCGGTGCGGGGTGACATCGACTGGCTGATGGCGGGCCTCCTGATGGCGGCGAATGTGTGCTGGGTGATTGCCTACGACACCTTCTATGCGATGGTCGACCGCGATGACGACCTGAAGATCGGCGTGAAGTCCGCTGCCGTGCTGTTCGGCCGCAGGGAGCTGCTCATCACCAGCCTGCTGCATGCGGCCGCGCTGGTCTTGCTGGTGGCCGCGGGCCAGCGCGCAGGGCTGGGTGTCATCTATTACGCCGGCCTGGCCGTAGCTGCTGTGATCGCCCTCCTGCTGCAACGGCGTGCCAGCAGCCGCAGCCGCACCGATGCCTTTGCGGCGTTCTCGCACAGTCACTGGTTCGGCGCGGCGGTATTGCTGGGCCTGACTCTCGACATGCTCTAACCAAGGATCTTCATGCGCCTGCTGATTTCGCTGACCGTCGTGCTGCTGCTGTCGGCCTGCTCAACCTACATCGGCAAGCCCGCCACGGCTCAGCCTGCGTCGGTCACGTCGAGCTTCAACATCGCCCGTGATGTGATCTACACACCGGCCGGCTGGCCGCAGGCTCTGAAGGCCGACATCTACCAGCCCAGCGGTGCCGGTGCGAAGCCTGCGGTGTTGCTGATTCACGGCGGCGGCTGGCGCGCGCCGGATCGCCGCGAGCAGATGGCGTCCATCGCCGAGCGCGTCGCAAAGCGTGGCTATGTGGTGGTGAACGCGACCTATCGCTTTGCGCCGGAATACCTCTATCCCGCGCCGGTGGATGACCTGCGCGAGGCGCTGAAATGGATGCGCGCCAATGCGGCGCAGTACCAGATCAAGCCCGACCAGATCGCGGCGATGGGCTATTCCGCGGGTGGCCATCTGGCGGCGATGCTCGGCGTGCTCGACGGCCCTGCAAACGTGCGCGTGCAGGCGGTGGTGGATGGTGCGGGGCCGAGCGACCTGCGCAAGTACAAGGGCGGCACGCTGGTGCCGCAGTTTCTGGGTGGCACGCAGTCGCAGGTGATGCCGCAGTTCATCGCCGCCTCGCCGGTCACCCATGTCAGCAAGGACGACCCGCCGGTGTTTCTCTACCACGGCACCTGGGACACGCTGGTGCCGGACGATCACAGTGCGGACTTCAAGACCGCGCTCGACGCGGTGGGTATTCACACCGAGTGGTTCAAGATCATCGGCCGCGGCCACATCACCGCCTTCTTCAGCGATGGCGAGGCGATTGACGCCGCCATTGGGTTTCTCGACCGCTCGCTGCGCCGCTGAGCAGCCAGTTCAATCTCCCAATCACTTCACCGGAAAACACCATGCGCCTCCTCCTCGCTGCCACCCTCGCACTCGCCGCCACGCAGGCCTTTGCCGTCTGCCAAAGCCCGCTGCTCGACAAGACTGAAAAACGCCTGCTCGGCAAGAGCGAGAACCTCTGCTCGGCCTACGCCGGCAAGGTAGTGCTGGTGGTGAACACCGCCAGCCAGTGCGGCTACACGCCGCAGTACGAGGGCCTGGAGGCGCTCTACAAGAACTACAAGGACAAGGGCCTCGTCGTACTCGGCTTTCCCTCCGATCAGTTCGGCGGCCAGGAGTTTGCCGATGACCAGGAGATCGCCAAGTTCTGCAAGGCCAACTTCGGGGTGAGCTTCCCCATGTTCACCAAGACCGATGTGAAGGGCGACAAGGCCAACCCCCTGTTCAAGGACCTGATTGCGACCACCGGCAAGGAGCCGTCGTGGAACTTCAACAAGTACCTGATCGGCCGCGATGGCAAGGCAGTGACGCATTTCGGCAGCAACACCAAGCCGCAGGGCGAGGACTTCGTGAAGGCCATCGAGGCCGAGCTGGCGAAGACCGGCGGCTGAGACCGCCGAAGGTCTTAAAAGTGATAGCCGAGCCCGATGCGCAGATCCTTGTAGCGGATGTGGCGACCATCGCTGTCGTCGGGTTCGAGACGTGTGGTGCGGTATTCGCCGAAGACATCCAAGTGCGGCAGCGCTGACAACACGGAGTGGCTGAAGCCGACGATGAACTCTTCGGACACTTTCAGCTGGCTGCCCGGGCCGTATCCGAACTCGCCATAGAAATGCGCCTTCCGGGTGCGGTAACCCGCACGCACCTGGAACAGTGGCAGGCTTTCCGAGTCGCTGGGCAAGCCCTTTGCATCGAGTTCGTAGTGCGCGTACTGCACCGAGACGGACGAGTACACCGGCGATTCGTTGGTGGCAGTCCAGTTTTTGCGCAGGCCAGCACGGTACTGGGTGGAGTCGATGTCGATGCTGGAGGTTTCGATGGTGTTGAAGCTGCCATCGGCGATCAGATCCAGGTCGAACAAGGTCCTGAGCGAAGCCTTGCCGCCGAAGCCCCCATTGGGGTTGCGGGCCTCACCGCTGACCGAGAGGCTGGAATAGAACAACTGCGCTTCAGCCCTGGGCAGGTAATGAGGGTCTTCGGCAGCATGCAGTGGAGTGGTGATGGCAGCCAGGAGTGCTGCAACGGTCGCAAATCTGCGCATGAATCCCCTTCGCTTTATTGAGGTCTGACAAGGCTCTGAAGGCTAGCGTGGATTGCTGCACAGGCTGAAGGTGCAGGCGGCAAAAGGATGTGGTCAACACACCCTAGTCCGGGCATTCAGCAACAGGGCCTGCGATGGTGAACGGCGAGGAGATGCCTTTGTAGGGCACGGCCGCCGCGGCCTCGCTCATGCGCGAAGCGCCTTCGTGCCGCAGGCGGTAGGTGCCGGCTGGCGTGTTCTTGGGGATCGTCCACACCGCTTCAGCGGTGGAGGGCCCGGTGGCGGCGGCATCGACCGGGATGGGCTGGGCCTGCAAGGGTTTCCACACGTAGAGCAGCTCCGGGTCACGGTCTTCGGCCACCACCTTCCAGCTGCCATCGGCCTGTTGTCGCTCGGCATAGACATAGCTCGCCTGCGTGCGCAGATCGTTGCGCGGATGCCCGGCCTGAAACTCGGCGCGCACGATGTCACCGGGCTTGGCGGTGGCCGGCACATCCGTCACCACGTCGCCGAAGGTGGTGGTTGCACCGGGCAGATCAGAGGGCACATAGGCCGGGCGGATCAGGTTGGGTGTGACATCGGCGGGGAAGGGCAAGCCCTCCGGCGCGGGTTTGCCATCGCGCAGGGTGAGCGCAAGCTTGCGCGCCTCCTGCTGCACCACCGCGAGCGTCCACGGCCCGTAGAGCGTCGAAGCACCTTCGTACTGCTGGCTGGAGTACTCCTCGCGGGTTGTGAGGTAGTTGACGTATTCGTTGACGTGGCTGGCCACCACGATGGTGTCGATGCCGATGGTGGCGAGGATGTCGAGCAGATTCTTGCGGATGCGCCGCGCCGACATGGTGGTGACCTCCCAGGGCAGGCCCAGCACCGCGAAGTTGCCGATGCGGATGATCTGGAACGGCAGCACGGCGGAGCCGGAAGGAATCGCCACGGGCTTCTCGGCCTGGCAGCCGAAGTCCACGCCCGGCAGCAGGTCGGCCTGGCACATGGCGGCGGTGGCGATGAGGCTGGTGGGCAGGTTGATGCCGTAGGGCGAGTAGGGCGGCACCTGGTTGTCGCTGATCGCGGCGGCATCGGCGGCGGCGGCGGCGATCACATCGGGGTCGGAATTGCAGCTCACGCCCTCGCTGCCCGGTGCCGGGCCGTCCTCGGCGCCAGCGAGAAACGAGAGGCCTAGCGCGCCCATGCAGGTGCGCTTCACGTCGGCGTCGAGTGCCGGCGGATGGCGCATGCCATCAAGCACCACCGGGTCGGTGACGGTGATGGCGCTGATCGGCACGTTGAAGAAGCGCACGTCCACCGGGCCGGAGAGCGCTGCGCCCTTCGCGTACAGCTCCAGCGCCTTTGCCAGCTGCTTGGTGCCGCTGATGGCGTTGGATTCGTACTCGTCCTTGCCACCGCCGCGCGTGGGGTCGGGGTAGGGGCGCTCCTTGATGAAGAGGTTCGGCGAAGCATCGCCCAAGTCAGCTTGCGCGAAGGCGGCAACGAAACTGTCTGTCCCATTCGCAGGCGGCGCATATTTCGTCTGCATGATCTTCTCGAAGCCGAGCGAGGCAAAGCCCTTGATGTCGCTGCTCACCAGCGTCGCGTCCTCGCCCAGCACCGTGGCATGCACGCCGAACCAGTTGAACACGCCCACGGCGCTGCCGTCCCCGCGCACGAACTTGAGCTGCACCATGCGCTTGGGGTTGTCGATGGGCTCGCCTCGGCTGTTGACGAACTCGCGCCGCTCGGCCTCGCTGTTGAGATCAAAGGCGACTTTCGAGCGGTTGATGTTGGTGTTGAGCAGTTCGCCATCGGCGAGCACGATGCGGGCTGTTTCCGGGTGCGCCTGGATGTTGGCGTGCGCGAGTTGGATCGCCGCAACCATGCCGCTGATGATGGTGTCGTACACCAGTGCATCGAAGCCGTAGTGGAAGAGATTGCCGCCGTCATCATGCGAGTAGCCCGCCGGCCCCTGATGGGTGTGGGTGGCCGACAGCATCACGTTCTCAGGCCGGTAGAACTTCGACAGCTCGGCATCGGCAGCGATGGCTTGAAGCACGCCGAAGCGCACGGCTGGCCACATCAGGCCGATGTCGGTGCTGACCATCAGCACCCGCTGGCCGTTGCAGGGCGACTCGATGGCGAAGGCGCGGGCGTACTGGCGCATGTGCAGGCCGCTGAAGACCTGAAACAGATTTTCCCAACCCATGCCGCCGGTGTTGGCGACCACGCCGGTCACGTCGTGCAGGCCGCTGCCGAAACGGAACTGGGTGTTGCCCTTGCAGGCCCCGGCCTGCTGCGGCCCGGTGGTGACCGGGAAATCCAGACGGCCTGGTGCATCCAGACCCGCGCCCACTCGCAGCAGGGGGCTTTGCGCCACGCACTTGGCGAGCGCGGGCTCGGCCACCGGGGTGAGCGGGGTGCTGCTGCCGCCAATCGGCGAATCGCCGCAGCCGACGAGTGCCACGACCAGTGCAAGACCGAGGCTGATGGCGAGGCGTTGTGGGCACATGGTGCGCATCCCGGTTTAACTATTTTTACCGCTGTGAGCGCGGCTGCCGAACTGTCATATTTGTTTGCAGAATACGCGCCGCCGGCAGGGGGCGACATCGGTAAAACCAGCCTCAAGGGGGCAGTGGATGTCCGAGTCATCGCTGAATCAGAACCGTCGCCGTCTGCTCAAGGCCGGGCTTGCCGTGGGCGCTGCCAGCACGCTGCCGCTGCTGCCGGGATGCAGTGGCTCCGCACCGGAGCCCAAGCCCGGCGATGCCGCCTGGCACAACTGGTCGGGCGGGCAGAAATCGAACCCGAAGCAGTGGCTCAACCCGCGCGACGAGGGCGAGCTGATCGCACAGATGCGCGCGGCACCGGCCTCGATGCGCGTGACCGGCGCGAGCCACAGCTTCAGCGCCCTGTGCAAGACCGACGACACCCTGTTCTCCATCGACCAGCTGCGCGGCGTGGTGAGCCACGATCCGGCCACGCTGCAAGCCACCGTCTGGGCCGGCACGCGCCTGCGCGACATCGGCGAGCCGCTGTGGGCGCTGGGGCAGGCGTTCACCAATCAGGGTGACGTCAATCCACAATCCATCGGCGGGGCCTGCGGCACCAGCACGCACGGCACCGGCATCACGCTCGGCTCGTTCTCGTCGATGGTGCGCGGCATGCGGCTCGTCACCGCCGAGGGTGAGGTGATCGAAGCCAATGCCGAGAAAGATGCCGAGGTCTTCCACGCCGCCACCACCTCGCTCGGCGCACTCGGCATCGTCACCCAGTTCACCCTGCAAAACCGTGCGGCCTACAAGCTGCAAGAGCAGGAGTGGATGGAGCCGCTAGACACCGTGCTGGGCAAGATCGACGCCTACGTGAAAGACAACCGCCACTTCGAGTTCTGGTGCTTCTTCGAGGCCGAAGGCGCGATCGTCAAGACGCTCAACGAGACGACGGCGGAAGACACGCCGGTATCGTCCTTCGAGCTGCCGGTGGATCACATTCTCGATCTCACCTCGAAGATCGCCGACAGCATCCCCGGCATGGATGGCCCGATGCAGCGGTTCCTCACCGCCATGTATTCGCCGGTGCAGCGGGTGGGGCGCGCGCACGCGATCTTCCCCAGCCCGCGTAACTCGCGCTTCAACGAGATGGAATATGAGCTGCCAGCGGAGAAAGGCCCGGAGTGCCTGAAGGAGATTCTGGACACCGTGCGCAAGAGCGGCGTGCGCACCCTGTTCCCGCTCGAATACCGCTACGTCGCTGCCGATGACTGCTGGCTCTCGCCCATGCAGGGCCGCACCACGGCGGCGATCTCGGTGCATCAGCACCACTCGGTGGACTACCGGCCGCTGTTTGATCTGGTCGAGCCGATCTTCTGGAAGTACGGTGGCCGTCCGCATTGGGGCAAGCTGCACTCGCTCGATGCCAAGCGGCTCGCGCCGCTCTACCCGCACTGGGACGATTACCAGAAAGTGCGCGCGCGGCTCGACCCTAGGGGGCGGATGCTCAATGAACATCTACGCAAAGTGCTGGTGACCGCATGAAACGCCGCAAGGTCTTGCTGGGTCTTGGCGCGCTTGCCATAGGTGGTGCGTTTTACAAGCGCCCCAAGGACAACGGCGCGCCCTACAACGACTACTTCGCCGCGCTCAATGCCGAGCTGAAGGCCAATGGCCCGATGCGTCCCAGCATGGTCATCGACCTCGACGCGCTCGACCACAACATCGACACCGTCGTGGCCTCGATCGCCAAGGTGCCGGGCCGGCAGTTCCGCGTGGTCGAAAAATCACTGCCTTCGCCGAAGCTGCTCGACTACATCGGCAAGCGCGCGAACACCAAGCGGCTGATGAGCTTCCACCAGCCCTTTCTCAACCACGATGCGGTGCTGTTCCCGGAGTCGGACATCCTCATCGGCAAGCCGCTGCCGGTGCGCTCGGCCGCGCTGTTCTACAAGAGCCATCAGGGCCCCTTCGACCCCGCGCGCCAGCTGCAATGGCTGTGCGATACGCCCGCCCATGCCGCGCAATATCTGGAACTGGCGAAGGGCCTGGGCACGGTCATCAATCTCAACATCGAACTCGATGTGGGCCTACATCGCGGTGGCGTGGCCGACCTGGCCACCCTGAGCGACATCCTCAAGCTGATCGAAGTCAATCCGCAGAACCTGCGCTTTGCGGGCTTCATGGGCTACGACCCCTTCGTGGCGCTGGTGCCGAGCCTGCTCGGCTCGCACGAACAGCTGCTGGGCAAGGTGATGGCGAAGTACCAGACGGCGGTTGACCACACCCGGCGCGAGCACGCCGCGCTCTGGCGCGCCGACCTCACGCTCAACACCGCTGGCAGCCCCACCTACAAGCTGCACGAGGCGGAGTCACTGAGCAACGACATCTCGGTGGGTACGGGCCTCTTGAAGCCCAACCACTACGACCTCGCAACACTTGCTGACCACAAACCTGCTGCCTACATCGCCACCCCCGTGCTCAAGGCCACGGGCGCGGTCAACATCCCCGGACTCGACGAGAATTCGAAAGTGTTTTCCTGGTGGGATGTGAACCAGCGCGAGACCTATTTCATCTACGGCGGCTACTGGATGGCCGACTACGAATCCCCCAAGGGCCTGCAACTCAACGGCACCTACGGCCGCAGCAGTAATCAGGAGATCGTCAACGCTTCAGCGGCGGCAGGCCTGAAGGTGGACGACCAGGTGTTCCTGCGGCCGCAGCAGGTTGAGGGTGTGCTCTTGCAGTTCGGTGATCTGATTGCGGTGCGCGGTGGCAAGATCGTGGATTACTGGCCGGTCTTCAGCTGAAGGCATTCCATTGGCCGTGCGCATGACTTAGCGTACGCGCAAGCCGCCAAGAGGGAGTGACATGATTTACGTCGTCAGTGCCACGCGCTACACCAAAGCCGAGTTCTGGGATCGATGCGCGCTGGGCCTTTCACTGCAACGCCTGGAGCATGATGACCGCTGGGAACCGCGCATCGCCTTTGAAAACCGGCGTGGCCTGCCGGAGGTGTTCAATGTGCAGATCGCGGCCTGCAAGAGCGAAGACATCCTGATCTTCATTCACGATGACGTCTGGCTCGACGACTCCTTTTTCTTTGATCGCGTGGTGGATGGCCTGCGTCATTACGATGTCATTGGCGTCGCGGGCAACCGGCGGCGGGTCGACAATCAGCCGGGCTGGGGATTCGTCGATACTGCCTACACCTGGGACAATCCCAACAACTTTTCAGGCCTGATTGCCCACGGCGAAAAGCCCTTCGGAAAGCTGAGTGTGTTTGGCCCGGTGCCAGCCGATTGCGAACTGCTGGACGGCGTCTTTCTCGCTGCCAATGCCGCAGACCTGAAAGAGCACGAGATATTCTTCGACCCTCGTTTCGACTTTCATTTCTACGATATAGATTTCTGCCGCACTGCACGTATGCATGGCTTGCTGCTTGGCACCTGGCCTGTCTGCCTCACGCATCAGAGTGCGGGCGTGTTCGGCGAGGCCTGGCAGCAGAAGTATCTGGCGTATATCGACAAGTGGAAAAGCTGAAGGGCTGGGCGAGCCCTGCAAGGCATTGCTGCTGCTTGCTGACATCTGAGCTCTGCCGCTGATCTTCAGCCCCGCCCCAGCGGCTGCCGTGCGATCGCCCAGGCCTCGATGCGGATCGCACCTGCGGCCCTGCAGCCACGGGCCAGCTCTTCCAGCGTTGCGCCCGTGGTCATCACATCGTCGAGCAGGGCCACATGCTGGCCGGCGACGCGGGGTGAGACGGCAAAGGCATTCTTGAGATTGCGGCGGCGCTGGGCAGCCGTCTGACCGATCTGGTCGATCGTGGCGCGGCGGCGTCTGGCGGCTTTTGCATCGACTGTGATGCCGAGTGCGGCGCCGATCAGCCGGGCAAGCTCATGCGACTGGTTGTAGCCGCGCCACCATTGCCGCCGCCAGTGCAGCGGCACCGGCAAGAGCAGGCCCGGCAGCGGCTCGCTGCGCTTGTCGAGTTGCGCGGCGAATGCGGTGGCCAGCAGCGCGGCCTGCTGAAATCGCGCCTGATACTTGAGTGCATGGATGCCCTGTTGCACGGGCGCGGCGAGCACGAAGGCGGCGAAGGCGGCATCGAAGGCACGCGGCCTGTGCTGGCAGGCGGGGCACAGCACGGCCTGGGCCGAGGGCAGGGCGCAACCGGGGCAGGCGGGCGTGTTCCAGGGCAGGCCGACCGTGCAGGGCGCACATAGCAGGGCGCCGCCGGTGTTGCCGCCGCAGAGCGTGCAGGCCGGGGGCAGCAGTGCATCGGCGAGCCGCTGGCCGTAAACCCAAATCTTGGATTGCAAGTTGACAGCCTCCCTCTGGCTGCGAACACTGCCACCACTTTAAGGGAGACCCCACATGGCCGCCGACGCCAGCTTTGAAAGCCAGCAAGACTTGCGCACCGACTGGACGAAGGTCGAGGTGGAGGCGCTGTTCGCCTTGCCGTTCAACGATCTGCTGTTCCGTGCGCACGCGCTGCATCGCCGCTACCACCAGCCCAACAGCGTGCAGCTCAGCACCTTGCTGTCGATCAAGACCGGTGCCTGCCCGGAGGACTGCGCCTACTGCCCGCAGTCGGTACGCTTCGAGACGGGGCTGAAGAAAGAGCCGCTGATGGAAGTCGATGCCGTGCTCGTCGCCGCCCAAGAGGCGAAGGACAACGGTGCGACGCGCTTCTGCATGGGGGCCGCCTGGCGCTCGCCGAAGGACCGTGATCTCGATCGCGTCGAAGCGATGGTGCGCGGCGTGAAGGCCATGGGTCTGGAGACCTGCCTGACGCTCGGCATGCTGCAACCCGCGCAGGCGGACCGGCTCGCAGAGGCGGGCCTGGACTACTACAACCACAACCTCGATACCTCGCCGGAGTACTACGAGAAGATCATCACCACCCGCACCTACGAAGACCGCCTGGACACGCTCAAGAACGTGCGCGCGGCGGGTGTGAAGGTGTGCAGCGGCGGCATCGTCGGCATGGGCGAGGCCGAGACCGACCGCGCCGGCCTGCTGCACCAGCTGGCGACCCTCGAAGTGCATCCGGAAAGCGTGCCGATCAATGATCTGGTGCAGGTCGGCGGCACGCCGCTCAATGGTGGCGAGCCGCTCTCGCCCATCGAGTTCGTGCGTGCCATCGCGGTCGCCCGCGTGCTCATGCCCAAGAGCTACGTGCGGCTCTCCGCCGGCCGCACGACGATGAGTGACGAGACGCAGGCGCTGGCCTTCTTTGCCGGGGCGAACTCGATCTTCTACGGCGAGAAGCTGCTCACCACATCCAACCCGCAGAACGAGAAGGATCGCGCGCTGCTGAAGCAGCTCGGCATCCGCACCGAGGGCGCAGCGCCCAAGAGCTGCGCGTAAACCGCCGTGCTGCGCGGACTGGTCCTGCTGTTCGCGCTGCTGGCCGTACTCGAACTCACCACCCTGCAAGGCCTCCAAGTGCTGGACTGGCGCGTGCAGGATGCGCTCGTGCGCGAGCACGCAAAATTCGCCGAGCCTGACCTCGACATCGTCATCATCGACATCGACGAGGCCAGCCTCGCGCGCCTGCAGGAGGTGGCTGGCAGCTGGCCCTGGCCGCGTGCGACGCACGCCGAGCTGCTGGCGGGCCTCGCCAGGCAAAAGCCGCGCGCCATCGTGTTCGATCTGCTGTTTTCGGATGCCGACCGCTTTCGGCCGGAGAGCGATGCCGCCTTCATCGAGGCGCTGCGGGCCACGCCCAATGTCTACCTGCCCATGCTCACGCTAGAAGGCGATGCGCGCGCGGGACTCCGCTTGGCTGATCTCGAACAGCCGCTGGGCCTGATCGCCACGCCGCAGGCAGACCGGGAAGCCCGTGCGCTGCTGCTGCCGCCGGCTGCGGTGCCGTCTGAGTTGTGGCGCACCGGCATCATCAATTTCATCGAAGACGCCGATGGCATCGGCCGCCGCTATCCGCTGGCACAGGTCATCAGCGGCTGGCGCATTCCCTCGCTGCCCGCGCGGGTGACGAGCGACCTTGGTGTGGCGGTGCAGGGCGACACCTTGCTGCTCGACTGGCGCGGCGGTGAAGGCTTCAAGCATGTTTCCTATGCCGATGTGTTCGAGGATTTCGCACGGCAAAAGCCGCAGCGTGCGGCAGACGAGTTCAGCAACAAGATCATCATCATCGGCACCGCCGCACCGGGGCTGAAAGACCTGCGCGCCACCCCGATGGGCAGCCTCTATCCGGGTGTGGAAATCCTCGCCACGGCCATCGACAACCTCAAGAACGGCCGTGCGATGCAGCGGGTCTCGCCGCTGCTGGTGGTCGGCATCGCGCTGCTGCTGCTCGCGGCGCTCTGGGCGCTGTTCGTGGCACAGGTGCAGGCGGTGGTGATTGCAGCTGCGCTGCTGCTTGCGAGTGCGCTACTCGCCGCGCTCGCCTGGTGGCTGCTGGCGCAAGGCTGGCTGCTCGCCATCGCGACACCGCTGGTGTTCGCCTGGCTGTTCTATCTGGTCGCTGCCGTGCAGGGCTTCCTGCAGGAGCGCGCCACGCGCCGTCATGCGGTGCAGCTGTTCGGTCGCTTCCTCAATCCCAATGTCGTCGCGCGCATCGTTGAGCAGGGTGCCACCATCGAATCACTGAGCGGGCAGACGCGACAGATCAGCGTCCTGTTCTCCGACATCCGCGGCTTCACCTCGATGTCCGAAACCCATTCGGCGCAGGAGGTCGTGAAGCTGCTCAACCGCTACTTTTCGCTGCAGGTGGCGGTGGTGTTCAAGCACGGCGGCACGCTCGACAAGTTCATCGGCGATTGCATCATGGCGTTCTGGGGCGCACCGCTGGACGACGCCGAACACGCGAAACACGCCGTGGCCTGCGCGCTGGAAATGGAGCAGGTGCTGCTCGACTTCAAGCGCGAGTTGGGCGACGAGGGTGAAAGCTTCGATGTCGGCATCGGCATCCACAGCGGTTCTGCGGTGGTGGGCTTCATCGGGGCCGAGCAGAAGCTCGACTACACCGCCATTGGCGACACGGTGAATCTCGCCAGCCGCATCGAGGGTCTCACCAAAGACAAGGCACGCATCCTGGTCTCCAGCGACACCGCAGCGGCCTGCGGCGCAGCCTATGATTTCATCGCCCATGGCGCACACGCGGCCAAGGGTCGCGCACAGGCCGTGCAGCTCCTGGAGCCACGCGCAAAAACACGATTTGATGGAGAGATGGCATGACACCGCAACAAGGCCTCGCCGTGCTGACGGCTGTGCTGCTGACACTGGCCCTGCCAGCCGAAGCCGCCAAGAAATCAGCGAAGAAAAGCAAGCCAGCCGCCGAGGCGGTGGCGGCGGCACCAGCGGCTGAAACCGCCCAGGTGATCCGTGAAACCGCCTTGAAGAAAGAGCCCTTCAGTGACGCCGAAACCATCAGCACGCTGCCTGAAAAAACCATCGTGCAGATATTGAAGCGGCAGGGTGCCTGGATGCAGGTGCAGGCAGGCGAGGCGAGTGGCTGGCTGCGCCTGCTGTCGCTGCGCACAGCGGCGGCCAGCACCGTCAGCGGTGATAGCGGTTTGACGCAGGCGATCAACATTGCCCGCAGTGGAGCCAGCGGCAACACGGTGGCGACCGGCGTGCGTGGGCTCTCGAAAGAGCAGATCAGCAATGCCACGCCGGATCTCGCCGAGCTGGAAACCATGCGCAGCCACGCTGCCGATGAAGCCGGCGCGCGTGCCTTTGCCGCCGCCGCCCCGGCCACCACGGCCGAGGTGCAGTTTCTCGACAAGGGAGATCAATAAATGAAGCGCACTTTCATCGCCGCCGGCCTGCTGGCGCTGGCTGCCAGCAGCGCGCAGGCGCAGTTCGATTTCAAGAAGGCCCTCGGCTCACTGGGCGACAAGGCCAGCGAAGCCGCCAAGACCTTGAGTGGCCGCAGCGAGCAGCAGGAGCAGAAGCTGGGCGCGCAATGGGCCGCGACACTGCTGGGTGCCGCACCACTGGTGAAGGACGAGGCGATGCAGATCTACGTCAACCAGCTTGGTCTGTGGATTGCCCTGCACAGCGAGCGGCCGGCACTGCCCTGGCGCTTTGGCGTGATCGACTCGCCCAACATCAATGCCTTCGCCACGCCGGGTGGCTATGTGCTGGTCACCCGTGGCCTGATGGCGACGCTGCGCAACGAGGCCGAGCTGGCCGGTGTGCTGGCGCACGAGATCGCACATGTGGTGAAGAAGCACCACCTCAATGCCATCCTGAAAGCGCAGGGTGCCAACCTGGGTGCGGAGCTGCTCGGCAAGTACGCCGATGACAAGCTGGGTGCCGGCGAAGTCACCGACAAAGTGGTGGGTGGCCTGAAGGAAGTGTCGCTGCGCGGTCTCGACAAGGGCGACGAGTACCAGGCCGACCGCATGGCGCTGGTGCTGGCTGCGCGTGCGGGTTACGACCCCTTCGGCCTGCCGCGCGTGCTGCAAACGCTGGAGACGCTCAACGCGAAGGACTCCGCGCTCGCCCTGCTGTTCGAGACCCATCCCACGCCCACGGCGCGGCTGGATGCGCTGGAGAAAGCCGCCGGCGACAAGCTCGATGCCTTTGCCCTGCAGCCGGTTTTTGCCGAGCGGTTTGCAGCCTCGGTGAAACTGGATTGATGGACGGCACCGCAGCTGCGGACAGCCCGCTCGACCAGCGCCTGCAAGCGCAGCTGGCGGCACTGCGTGCGCAGGATCTGTATCGCACGCGCCGGATCGTTGATGGCGCACACGGCGCACACATCGTGGTGGACGGCCAGCGCTGCGTGAACTTCTGTTCCAACGACTATCTGGGGCTGGCGGGTGATCCGCGCATCGCGGCGGCGGCCAGCAAGGCGCTGTCGAACGGCGTGGGCAGCGGTGCCTCGGCGCTGGTGAGTGGCTACAACCGCGAGCATGCACAGCTGGAAGAAGCGCTGGCCGCTTTCGTGCAGCGCCCGCGCGCGCTGCTGTTCGCCAGTGGCTGGTCAGCCAACCTCGGCGTGCTGCGCGCCCTGCTGGGCCGGGAAGACCGGCTGATTGCAGATGAACTCAACCATGCCTCGCTGATCGACGGCGCCCGCCTGTCGGGTGCGCACGCCGTGCGCGTGGCGCACGCCGATGCCGAAGGTTTTGCCGCCGCACTCGCCGCGCCGCACCAGGGCCAGACCCTGATCGCCACCGACAGCATTTTCAGCATGGATGGCGACCTCGCCCCGCTGGCGGCGCTATCGAGCCTCAGCCGCCAGCAGGGGGCGGCGCTGATGGTGGATGACGCGCATGGCTTCGGCGTGCTGGGTGACGGGCGCGGGGCACTGTTCTGCAGTGCCAATGCCCCGCCACTCGATGCCGACATCTACATGGCTGGCTTCGGCAAGGCACTGGGTACGGCGGGTGCCTTCGTCGCCGGCAGCGAGGCGCTGATCGAGTTCCTGATTCAGCGCGCGCGCACCTTCGTGTTCTCGACCGCACCGCCACCGGCACTGGCGGCTGCCACCCGCGCCGCGCTGGCACTGATTGCAGGTGATGAAGGGGGAGGGCGACGCGCCCATCTGTGCGAGCTGATCGCGCGCCTTCGACAGGGCTGTGCCCAGCAGGGCATCGCGCTGTCGCCTTCCACGACCGCCATCCAGCCGCTGGTGCTGGGTGCCGAGGCCCGCGCACTGGCGGTATCGCGCGCGCTGCTGGCGCAGGGTTACTGGGTCGCGGCCATCCGCCCGCCGACGGTGCCGGTCGGCACGGCGCGATTGCGCATCACGCTCACGGCAGCGCATACCGGGACCGAGGTCGATGGCCTCGTCGCCGCCCTGGGTCTGGCGCTGAAAACCGCATGAGCCAGACCCTGTTCGTCACCGGCACCGATACCGATGCCGGCAAGACCGTGGTGAGCGCTGCGCTGCTGCGCGGCCTGCGGGCGAGGGGCATCGCCGCCTGCGGCTTCAAGCCGGTGGCCTCCGGGGCCATCGCCACGCCGCAGGGACTTGCCAGCGAGGATGCCCTGGCCCTTCAGGCGGCATCCGCCCCTGGTGCGGCGCTGGCCGAGATCAACCCGGTGCTGTTCACTCCCGCCATCGCGCCGCACCTGGCCGCTGCTGCCTGCGGCGAGCCGATTGACCCCGCACTGCTGGTGCGCGCCCATGCCAGCCTCGCGGCGCGCTACCCGGTGATCGTCGCCGAAGGAGCGGGCGGCTGGCTGACGCCACTCGGCAACAATCTGCTGCTGGGTGATTGGGTGGCGCAGCAGGGTTGGCCCGTGCTGCTGGTGGTGCGTATCCGGCTGGGCTGCCTCAACCATGCGCTGCTGACGGCGGAGTCCATCGCCGCGCGCGGCCTGCGGCTGGCGGGCTGGGTCGCCAGCCTGGCGCCGCCCGTGCCGGACGAGGCGGCGGCGATGATCGAGACGCTTACCGTCCGTCTGGGCGCGCCGCTGTGGCGGCAACAGGGCCTGGCAGATGCACCCGCCGAGGCCATCCAGACCCTGTTCCGGCGATAAAACTGCTCATCTGCCCTTGGACGGATGCCCCGCGCTGCACTAAACTCGCGCGGCTGTGGTGCCGGTATTTTCCGGCTTGGCTTGACGAGCTGCCGCACATGTCTGAAACCCGGATCATCATCGGCCCCAATGCCTCGCTCACGGCGCGGCAGGCGGTTTTTGTTTTGGCCTCGGTGAGTTTCGTGGCGCTGACGATCGCGGTGGGTTTCACGCTGATGGGTTTCTGGCCAATCCTGCCGTTTGCAGGGCTTGAGCTGGCGGCACTTGGCACGGCTTTATGGGTCTCACTCCGGCGCAATCGCTACCGCGAAGTGCTGGATTTTTCAGAGGGCCGCGTGAAAGTGGGTTTTGGCTGGATGGGGCAGGGTGCCTCGGCTGAAATCGACTGGGCGCGGTCGTTCACCAGGGTGTTGCTGGAGCCGGGCTCGACCCGCAACGGCCACAACCGGCTGTATTTGACGAGTTCGGGGCAGCGGATCGCCATTGGCCGCTGTCTGACGGATGCAGAGCGTGAAGCCCTGTATGCGCGTATCAAAGGTTTGTTGCCGCCAGTCTGGAATGCCCGACTGGCGGAGGTGCCGGGCGAGGGTCCGGCGCAACAGTCCATCTGAAAGGATGGAGACAGGTTCCCAAATATGGAGGCGGTAGGCATGTTCAACTCAGGTTCGATGGCACGCGCAGCGGCATTTGCAGGTGCTGCCTTGATGAGCGGCGTGGTAGCAGCCCAAGAGGTTCGCTCGGAATACAACATGCCCCCCGGCGTCACCGCGATCAGCCGCGAGGTTTACAACCTGCACAACGCGGTGTTCATCGTCATGTGCGTGATCGCCGTGCTGGTGTTCGGCGCGATGTTCTATTCGATCTTTGCCCACCGCCGCAGCAAGCACCCCAAGCCGGCGGATTTCCATGAGTCGACCACCGTCGAGATCATCTGGACGATCATCCCCTTCTTCGTGCTCATCGGTCTGGCCATCCCGGCGGCAGGCACGCTGATCAAGATGGAAGACACCCGCGACTCCGAGCTGACCGTGAAGGTCACCGGCTTCCAGTGGGGCTGGAAATACGAATACGTGGGCGAGGACTACGAGTTCGTCAGCATGCTCGCCGCCGACAGCAACAAGGCGCGCCAGCTCGACAGCGGC
>JAZKFO010000117.1:0-33602 GCA_040386395.1 Pseudomonadota bacterium
CCAACATGAGCCACGAGATCCGCACGCCGATGAACGCCATCATCGGCCTCACCCATCTGGCGGTGACTCAGATCCAGGAACCGAAGCTGCACAGCCAGCTAAGCAAGGTGGAGGACTCCGCCAAGGCCCTGCTCGGCCTGCTCAACGACATCCTCGATTTCAGCAAGATCGAAGCCGGCCGCATGACGGTCGAGCGCATCCCCTTCGACCTCTGGGACGTGCTCGACCGCGTGCAGGGTTTGATCTCCGACCGCGCCAGCGAGAAGAGTCTGATGTTCAATGTCTGGCGTGTGCCGCATCTGCCGCGCGACCTGATGGGCGACCCGCTGCGCCTGCACCAGGTGCTGCTCAACCTGGTCAGCAATGCGGTCAAGTTCACCAACAGCGGTTCGGTAACGCTCAACTGCACCGTGGTGGAGGCATCCGATACCCACGCCAGCCTGCGCTTCGAGGTGCAGGACACCGGCATCGGCATCGACCCAATCCAGATGACGCGCCTGTTCTCGGCCTTCACCCAGGCCGACAACTCCACCACCCGCCGCTTCGGTGGCACCGGCCTGGGCCTCACCATCTGCAAGGAACTGGTCGCCCTCATGGGTGGCCGCCTCACGGTGGATTCAACCCATGGCAGCGGCTCGACTTTCACCGTGCTGCTGGACTTCGACTGCGCCGACCCGGCCTGGCGTCAGCTGCACCTGCCCGATGACGACCTGAGCCAGGGCGACCCGCTGGTGGGCGCGAAAGTGCTGCTGGTGGATGACAACTTCATCAATCTGGAAGTGGCCGGCGAGCTGCTGCGGCAGTCCCAGGTCGAGGTCACCACCGCCACCAATGGCCGCGAGGCGTTGGAAAAGATCATGGCGTCGGACTACGACGCGGTGCTGATGGACTTGCAGATGCCGGAGATGGATGGCCTCACCGCCACCCGCCAGCTCCGGCTCGACCCGCTGTACGCCAACCTGCCGGTGATCGCGATGACCGCCAACGCCATGACCGGCGACCGCGAACGCTGCATCGCCGCCGGCATGAACGACCATATCCCCAAGCCCATCGACCCGGTTGAAATGCGCACCACGCTGGCGCGCTGGCTGCGCCGGCGGCTGACGGGCGATCTGGATTCCACCATCCCGCCGCCCAAGCCACTGGCCTGATCAACGCAGGTAGATGTCGAAGCGTGCCTGGGTGCCTTCCATGCTCAGGCTGGGTTTGCACCCGGCCAGCCAGGGCGCCTTGCTGGGGCGCTTGATGGCGATGCGGCCGACGCCGCTCTGCTGTGCCGAGGCCAGCAGCGCATCGGCATCGTCATCGCCGCCGGTGAGGTCGCGCAGGATCTGCATTTCCTTGCTGGGCAGGGCGCGCTTGCCGTCGTCGGGATACATCGGGTCGAGCACGATGGCCTCGTGATCCCTGGCGATCTCCAGGCTCAGGGCGCTGTCGTGTTCGATCAGGGTGATGCGCGAGGCAGCATCGCGCAGGCTGGCCTGTTGCATCGCCCGCCGGTGCGCATCGCGCAGCAGGGCAGCCAGCACCGGGTTGCGCTCGGCGAGCGTGACGGTCGCGCCCAATGCCGCCAACGTGAAGCCATCGCGACCCAGACCGGCGGTGCCATCGAAAACTTTCAGGCTGGGTTTCTTCTGCATGCCGACGGCCTTTGCCAGCAGCTGCTTGCGACCGCCGGCGATGCGCCGCTGCACGTCGGGGCTGGCCCAGTCCACCGTCATCGCGCCATAGCCTGCGAGGTGAGGCGCGCTCAGGGTCAGGCGGCCTTCGCCATCACGGCGCAGGCAAAACAAAAAGCCCCGGACCGTGAGGTCCAGGGCTTCGGTCGTGTCATCAATCGCTGACGCAACCGCCATTCGATTACGCCAGCTTGGCGGGGTCGAAGTAGCTGCCGAGCTTCTGGGCGAGCATGAGGTCGCCTTCGAGCTGGAGCTTGCCGGTCATGAATGCGGTCATGCCGTTGAGCTCGCCTTTCATGAGGGCGACGAGATCTTCGTCTTCCATCGTCACGCCGAGGTCGGCGTTGGAGTCGGTGCCCTCAGTGACGGTGCAGGCACCGCCCTTGATGCTGACGGTGTAGTGCTGGCTGAAGTTGAACTGGATCACGCAGTCCGAGCCTTCGGAATAAGCCTGCGGGAGTTTCTTGATGAGGTCGACGGCTGCGGACATGGGTCTCTCCAGAGAGATCTAAAATGAGCGCGAATGGTAACGACCAAGCTCACGCAGCAGCAAGCACTATCGGCATTTCCATTGTGTGACGGACAAGGATGATTACTGTGTGTCCAGCCGCTCGCGCACGCAGCCGGCCTCGCTGACGCGCAGCCACTCGATACGGCCTGGTCGCCAGTCGGCAAGCACGATGCGTTTGCAGGAGCGACCATCGACCTGCAGCGTATGTTCGGCGGGGCGATGCGTGTGGCCATGAATCAGCCTTGCCACAGCGTGGTGGCGGAAGGCCTGGCAGATGGCTTCGCCGTTCACATCCATGATCGCGGCGGTCTTGACCTGCTTGGCCTGGCTGCTGCCATCGCGCAGGCCGCCGGAGATGCGTCGCCGCCGGGTGGGCGAGAGCTTCAGAAACAGCCACTGCGCCAGGCGGTTGCGGCTGAAACGCCGCCAGCGCTGGTAGCCGAGGTCATCGGTGCAGTACTGGTCGCCATGCGCCAGCAGGGTGGGGATGCCACCCAGGGTTTCGATCTGCTCGTCTGCCAGCGGCCTGGCACCGGTGGCAAGGGCGAAGGCCGCACCCAGCAGAAAGTCGCGATTGCCGGTCTGGTAGAAAAGCGACACGCCGCTGGCGCTCAGCGCGCGCAGTGCGCCGACCTCGCGCGGGTAGTCGGCGAGACCCAGGTCGTCACCGACCCAGGACTCGAACACATCACCCAGCAGATAGACCCGCCGCGCAGCACGCGCCGGCCCGGCGCAGAAACGCAAAAAGGCCTCGTTGAGAAACGAGGCCCCTGTGGGCGCGACCGGCAGATGCAGGTCTGCGAGCAGCAGATCCGGCAGATCAGCCAACGATGCTGGCCTTCTTGATCACGACCTTGGTCACCGGCATGTCCTGACCGAACGGAGGCGTGCGGCCGGTGGGTGCGTTGGCGATGGCATCGACGATGTCCATGCCCTCGATCACCTTGCCGAACACCGCATAGCCCCACTGGCCACGCGCGCCGGCGTTGAGGAAGTCGTTGTCGCTGTGGTTGATGAAGAACTGGGCCGTGGCCGAGTGCGGGTCGTTGGTGCGGGCCATGGCGACGGTGCCACGCAGGTTCTTCAGGCCATTGCCACCCTCGTTCTCGATCGGCGCAGTGGTTTTCTTCTCGCCGTAGTTTTCCTGGTCGTAGCCGCCGCCCTGCACCATGAAGCCCTTGATGACGCGATGGAACACGGTGCCGTCGTAGTGGCCGGCCTTCACGTAGGCCACGAAGTTGGCTGCGCTCTTGGGCGCCTTCACGGCATCGAGTTCGAGGGTGATGTTGCCGGCGCTGGTTTCCAGCAGGATCTTGGGAGTGGTTTCGCTCATGGTGACGGTCTGGGTGGTGGGGGTTTTGTGGGAACGCTTTTTCTTCAGCTTCTTTTTCGGTGCATCGGCTGCAAACGTGGCACTGGCAAACAGCAGGCAGAGCAGGCCGCAGAACAAGGTGATGAACAGGTTTCGGTTGCGCATGGGCCGTGGTCGGTAAGGCAGTTGAAGTGCGCGATTCTACGCGGCGATGGGCAGTTCGCGGGTGACTTCGAGCAGCGCCTTTTCCAGCAGGGCCCAGCTCGCACCGGGCTTGTGGACACCTTCGGACAGCACGCGGCGGAAGGCGCGCCCGCTCGGCTGGCCGCGGTAGAGGCCCAGCATGTGGCGGGTGATGGAGCCCATCGGCACCCCGCGCGCAATCGCCGCCTCGATGTAGGGCTGCATGCGACGCAGCGCCTGATCCCGGCTGCTGAGCGGGTTGGCATCGCCGAACAGTGCGGCATCGACCCCGGCCAGAAACCAGGGGTTTTCGTAGGGTTCGCGGCCCAGCATCACGCCATCGACCAGCTGCAAATGCTGCATGCATTCCTCCAGCGTCTTGATGCCGCCGTTGATGACGATGGTGAGCGCCGGAAACTCCTGCTTGAGGCGGTAGACGTGCTCGTAGGTGAGCGGCGGCACCTCGCGGTTTTCCTTCGGGCTCAAGCCTTTCAGCCAGGCCTTGCGGGCGTGGACGATGAAGGTGCTGCAACCCGCTGCCGCGACGGTTTCGACGAAGTGCCTGAGATAGGGATAGTCGTCACTGTCGTCCACACCGATGCGGTGCTTCACCGTCACCGGCAGGCGGGTGGCGCGCTGCATGGCGGAGACGGCAGCCGCGACGGTGGCGGGCTCGTTCATCAGGCAGGCGCCGAAGCGCCCGATCTGCACGCGATCCGAAGGGCAGCCGCAGTTGAGATTCACCTCGTCATAGCCGTACTGCTCGGCCAGTTCGGCGCAGCGGGCGAGGGCGGCCGGCTCGCAGCCGCCCAACTGCAGCGCGACCGGGTGCTCGGCGGCATCGAAGGCGAGGTGCCGGTCGGCATCGCCGTGAATCAGCGCGCCGGTGGTTATCATCTCGCTGTAGAGCCGCGCATGGCGCGTGAGGCCACGCCAGAAGAACCGGCAATGGCGATCAGACCAGTCCATGCAGGGCGCTGTAGAGAAGCGCCAGGGCGAGACAGATTGAGGGGATGAGGTCGACAAGTGCGGATGTGGCGGGTGACTAATTGACGCGATTCTCCCGCGTAACGCCGTTCAAGTCATTCGCACCCGACAAATGCAGGGTTTCCCAGTTCATGCCGTCCTGCGAGGGAATGGCGGCGGAACTGACCTCGGTGGTCCACACCTGGAACTTCCTGAGGTTCGCCACGCCATAGCTGGTGGTGATGGCGCAGTCGGCGGCATCGCGGCCCCGGCCGAGCAGGATCCAGCCGATGCGCGGCTCGTTGTGGCGCGCGTCCCAGAGATGCCAGCGGCCACCCAGATACACCTCGAAGCAGGCCGAGAAATCCATCGGTGCCGGGTTGACGGGGATGCCGATGTCACCGAGATAGCCGGTGGCGTAGCGGGTGGGGATGTTGAGTGCGCGCAGGAAGCTGATGGCCAGATGGTTGAGATCGCGGCAGACACCGACGCGCTCCTTGAGGGTCTCCATCGCGGTGCGGGTGTTGCGGGCAAAGTGGTAGCCGAACGTGACATTGGCTTTCACCCACTCGCTCACTGCCTTCACCCTTGCCCAACCCAGCGGCGTGTGGCCAAACATGTTCCAGGCAATTTGCGAGAGGCTGTCCACCTCGCAGTAGCGGCTGGGCAGCAGGAACTCCAGGCACTCGCCGGGCAGTTCATCCAGCGCATGCTGGTGCGCGTTGAAAGGCTGCTGCAACTGCTCGCCGCTGTCGGCAATCACGAAGTCGTTGTAGAGCCGCAATTCACCAGCCGGTGCGTTGATGCGGGCGCGGACGTTTTCCATCCGGTCACGAAAATAGCCGACATCCATGATGCGTTTGCCATTGGCATACACACGCAGCAGGTCGGGTCTCAGCAGGGCTTCGCGACGCTCCGGCACCACATTGAGCAGGGTGTTGACGACCGTGGGATTGGGCAGATCGAAAATGATCTCGTAGCCGGCGCGGATGAGCATGGCGTATTCAGACAGGGCTTGGATTTGGACACAGCTTGATGCCAGGGCCTTGCCAGCGCCTGAATGCTCAGTGCGCCCGTGGGACCTGCCAGCCTGTGACTGTCTGTTCGAAATATGCCATCGGCCCGGAGGCCGCATAGGCCGGGTGTGCGAAAAACCGTTCGCCCTGCCGAAGCAGGCCGGATTTCAGCAGCACCTGCTGCGAAGCGGTGTTGCCGAGATCGGTGATTGCATGCAGCTTGGGCAGCTTGAGAGTCTCGAAACCGTAATCCAGCAAGGCGCGGCACATCTCGGTTGCATAGCCCTTGCCCCAGTACGCGGGCAGCAGGCAGTAGCCAACCTGGATGATCTCCTCGCCCTGGATGTTGTTCAGCAGGTGAAAGCCGATGCGCTGTCCCGTGCCGCGCTCGGAGGTGATCCAGATGCCGAGGCCCGGATGCTCTTCGTAGTAGCGCAGGATGCGGGTTTCCAGCAGCGCCCGGTTCTGGGCGGCGGTCTTCACGCCGCCCATGTAGCGCGTCACTTCCGGGTTGCTGTGCAGCTCGCTCAGCAGGTCTTCGTCAGCGAGCGTGAAACGCCGCAGCTGAAGCCGCGCGGTGCTCAGGCCATCGAGCCCCGCATCGTTCACAGGCCGCCAGCACCAATCAGGCCACCATCCACCGTCAGCGTGGTGGCGGTGACGTAGCTGGACGCATCCGATACCAGATAGAGGATGGCGGGTGCAATCTCAGCCGGTTGGGCGACCCGCGCGAGCGGGATGCTTTGCAGCGCCACTTTCAGGATCTGCTGGTTCTGGGTGAGGGCCGAGGCAAACTTGGTCTCGGTCAGACCCGGCAGCACGGCATTGACGCGGATCTTCCAGGGCGCGCACTCCTTGGCAAAAGCCTGGGTCATGTTGATCACCGCCGCCTTGCTGATCGAATAGATGCCCTGGAACATGCCGGGCTTCAGGCCATTGATCGAGGCGATGTTGACGATGGTGCCGCCGCCGCCCTTGCGCATGAGCTTGGCGGCCAGCGAGGCCAGCTCGAAATAGCCCTTGATGTTCACCTGCAAGGTCTTGTCGATCATCGACACATCGGTATCGGTGATGTGCCCGAAGTAGGGATTGGTCGCCGCGTTGTTGACCAGGATGTCGAGCTTGCCGAAGCGCTGCTCGATCTCCGTCATCAGGTGCTTGAGTGCGGCCGATTCGCCCTGGTGCGCGGCAATGGCCGTGGCCTTGCCACCGCTGGCGACTATGCTGCTGGCCACGCGATCCAGGTCTTCCTGCTTGCGGCTGGAGATCACCACATGCGCGCCCTGCTCGGCCAGCAGGCGGGCTGTGGCCTCGCCGATACCGCGCGACGCGCCGGTGATGAGTGCGACCTTGCCGCTGAGATCAAAGAGTTTTGTCGACATCAGAGGTTTCCTTCTGTGATTGGGTTGGTTTTTGTGGTGCCGATTATGGCGGCCGCGTTCACGGCCGCAGTGTTGTTCATGTAAACATAGCGATACATTCACATTTTTTGATTCAAATGGACTTTGCCACCGACGCCGTCTTTGCCGCCAAACGCAAGAAACCCTGGTACATCAAGATCGGTCGCAAGCTCTTGAAGAAAGTGGATGCAGTCATCGAGCGCAATTCGCTGGTGCCCAACAGCGAGTTCTTCGACCCGGCGACTTTCCCCTGGGTGAAAACGCTGGAAGCCAGCTGGCCGCTGATCCGCACCGAGCTGGATCAGATCATGCTGGGTCATCAGCAACTGCCCAATTTGCAGGACATTTCCGAAGACCAGAAGCACATCACCCAGGATGCGCTCTGGAAGATCTTCTACCTCTACGGCTACGGCTGCCGCTCCGACGAGAATTGCGCCCGCTGCCCGGAAACCACGCGCCTGATCGAGGCGGTGCCCGGCATGCGCACGGCGTTTTTCTCCATCCTCTCGCCGGGCAAGCACATCAACGCCCATCGCGGCCCCTACAAGGGCGTGATCCGCTATCACCTGGGCCTGATGGTGCCGAGCCCAAGCCAGCAGTGCCGCATCCGCGTCGGCGAGAGTTTTGGCGTCTGGCAGGAGGGCAAGAGCCTGATGTTCGACGACACCAATTCGCATGAGGTGTGGAATGAAACCGACGGCATGCGGGTGGTGCTGTTCATGGACATCGACCGCCCCATGCGCCTGACCGGCCGGGTGCTGAACCGCATTGCCTTCAACCTCATCAAGATCTCGCCGCTGGTGCAGCGCGCGCACCGCAACGTCAAGAAATCCCAGGCGACGCAAGCCGCCTGAGATTCACTTGCTCCGTGCGATGACCTTCTCCGCAACTTGCGAGAGCACGGTGACGAACATGCCGAACATCTGCAGGCGCGGGTTCTTGTTCTGGCCCATCTTCCAGCGGTAGTAGATCTGCTGGGCGATGACGCCGAGGCGAAACAGGCCGAAGACATAGTAGTAGTCGGGGTTGCTGACCTCGATACCGGTTTTCTTCGAGTAGTACTCGACGATCTGCTGCCGGGTCATCATTCCTGCGAGCTGGCTGGGCTGCATGCGCAGCGTCTGCATGCGCGGCTCGTCGCCGGGTTCCACCCAATAGGCGAGCGATGAGCCTAAGTCCATCAGCGGATCGCCCAGGGTCGCCATCTCCCAGTCCAATACACCGATGATGCTCATGTTGTCGGCGGGCGAGAGCACCACGTTGTCGAAGCGGTAATCGTTGTGGATGAGGGCCGAACGCGGGCAGTCGGCGGGCTGCTCGGCCTTGAGCCAGGCCATGATCGACTCGCAGCGTGGCACGTCGTCGGTCCAGGCTTTTTCAAAACGTTCGCACCAGCCCTTGATCTGCCGGCCCACGTAGCCCTCCGGCTTGCCGAGGTCGTCGAGCCCGGCCGCCTTGTAGTCGATGAGGTGCAGCTGGATCTGGGTATCGAACAGGTTCTGGCAGAGCTCGGCTGCCTGCTCCGGCGAATAGCTCAGGCCCTTCGGTGGGTCGCGCCGCAGGATCACCCCGGCGAGCTTTTCCATCACGTAGAAGGGGCTGCCGATCAGCGATTCGTCCTCGCTGTAGGCGAGCGGCCTGGGGCAGGGGAAGTGCGCCTGCAGCCGCTGCATGATGCGGAACTCGCGGCCCATGTCGTGCGCCGACTTGGCCTTGGTGCCGGGCGGCGGCCGACGCAGGATCATCTCGCGGCCGCCCACTGTCAGCAGGTAGGTGAGGTTGGAGGCACCACCCGAAAACTGTTGCAGCGCCAGCGGGCCATCCGGCAGATCGCTGATCTGCGATTTCAGGAAGGGCAGGATCACTGCGGGGTCGAAAGCATTCTCGTCACGCACCGCGCCGGGTGCGTCCAGCAATACAGCCGTCATGCCTTCTCCTTGGAGTTTTTTATGTTGTGCGGATTGTAGGTTGCAGGCCATAAAAAAGGCCGCCGGCTGTGTTCAGCGCGGCGGCCAATATGGTTTGATCCTGTAGCCCCCTTTGGCCTCAGAATCGCGGTTCATCACCAGGCTGGAGGAGATCCGCTGGTTGTTCCGCCCTCCCCTTGTGGATCAAATCAGGCTCCACGAGGTCTTGCTGTGCAGACCCAGTTCAGGGACTGCCGAAATCGGTGTTGCGCGGTTCAGGCGGCGAGCGCCTGGTTGTAGTGCGCCGCCGGTGTGCCGCTGCTCGATACCGAAACCGAGTCGAAGCCCGCTGCCAGCAGGGCAGAGGCGGCCTGCACCCGCGCCGAGACCGGGGCGGGGCGCAGCATCAAAGCGGCGAGGGTGTCCAGCCAGGCATCAGCGGACTGACGCAGGTCGATGCGGCCACGGGCATCGAGCACTGGCGAGCGGCTGACCCAGGTGGCGGTGATGGCACTGCCGGCAACCGTCACCCGCATCTCGATGGCCGGCAGGCGGTAGTCCCTGGAGCCACTGGCATTGATCACCAGGGTGCCGTGAAGGCGCTGGATGGCGGCGTCCAGTTCAGCCCAGAAAACCGTGGTGCGCAGGTTGTTGACGATCAGCGCGGTCTGGGCGAGGGTGGTGGTGTTCATCGGGGCGGCTCCAAAGGTTCACAGTGGCAAGTGATTTGCTGTCCCGGTGTGTTGGGATGAGCGCATTCTGGGAATGCCGGCCGATGAAAGCCTGAGGGAAGCCGGAAGGATTCCTGAAATTTTCCTGAATTAAAATAATTCAATAAAAACAATAAATTGAATTCGATTGAAAACTTGAAAAACAGTCTTCATCCCGCTGTCGGATGATTGATTCCGCGACGGTTCTCTCTGGGTTCAGCTTTTCTCCAGAAGTGGCGTTCAGTTCAGTTTCGGCTGCATGCCTTCCTGAGCTGCTCTGGTCGCTGCCCAAGCCCGGAGCGCCCAATAAAAAACCCGGCCTGAGCCGGGTTTTTTATTGGGTCTTGAACGCTCAGGTCACGTAAACCGGACCATGCTGGCCCTTGCTCACCGCTTTTCCACTGGCGTTGGCGAGCGCGGGCTCCACCACCACGGTGTAGCGCCCCGGCTTGAGGCCGCGCAGCACCGCCATGCGTGGGTTGGCAGCGGTTTCCCAGCTGCCGGTGACGAGCTTGCCCTTGTAGTCGTAGACCTTCACGCTCTGGTTGAGCGCGCTGTCGGCCGGCTGCTCGTTGAACAGCAGTGCGATGGCCGTCTCGTTTTGCGGCTGACCGGCATACAGCAAGCCGAAGTCGCCACTGGCCGGCGTTGCCCACCAGGCACGCAGTGCATCCGAGCCAGGGCCCGGTTTCCGCTTGCTGGATTTTCTGGAGCTGCTGCTTGCAGGCTTTTCGTTGCTGGATGCGCTCGTGTCGCCGTCTGCCCTGGCTACCACGGTGCCACCGAATTCATTGCGCACGATTTCGCGGGCGGTGCTGGCAGCCACCTGCTTGGCGGCACGACGACCTGCCGCGAGGCCGATCTGCTCGGCTTCTTCGGCGGTCAGGCCGCTACCGGAACCGCTGCCCGCATTGGCAGCCAGCATCTGCTGGATGGTGGCACTCGCCACTTCCTGCGCCACCCGGCGACCTTCCTCCTCGCCGATGCGGCGGGCATCGGCTTCGGTGAGACCACTGCTGCCGTCACCGCCGGTGCTGCTGCCGCCAGAAATCTTCTGGTCGACGATGGAGCGTGCGACTTCGGTGGCCACCTGGCGTGCCACTTCCTCGCCGATGCGTCTGGCATCTTCGGCGGTGAGGCTGGTGCCGTCGCCGGCATTGGCCAGCGCGCTTTCGGTCGCGGCATTGACGGCAGCGGCGTAGTCCCCGCTGCTGCCAGCCTCTGCGGCCGCTTCGGTGGTCGGGGCCGCGGGCTGGGCTTTCTTGCCAGCGAAGTAATCGAGGCCGAAGTAACCGGCGATCACCGCTGCGGTGATCGCGCCGATGCCGAGCAGCATCTTGGTCTGTGCTTGTTGATTCATGGTGTCTTCAAGTTGTCTTGGTAGTGCAGCGGCTTCAGCGGCTAGCCGCGTCGCGTGCGGCCTGTTCGGCAATCGAGCGGGCGGTTTCGGCAGCGGCCTTGGCTGCGGCTTCGGCCACGATACGGGCCAGCTGCTCGCGGCTCAGGCCGGGGCTGCTGCTCGCTTGCGCCGGGGCAGGGGTCTCTTCGACGGGGGCTGCTTCGACCGGGGTCTCTTCAGCAGGCGCTGGTTCCGGTACAGGCTCGACAGCTTCTGCGGTTTCGACCGGCGCGGCTTCGACGGGTGCTTCGGCGGCGACTGGCTCGCTGGGTGTTTCGCTGGCGGTCTCCACGGGCGTCTCGCTGCCGACTTCGGCCGGGGCTTCGCTCAGCACTTCGACCGGTACTTCGGTGGCGCTGCCGTCAACAGCAGTCTCGGTGGGGGTTTCGGCCACCGGAGTGGTTTCGCCCGATGCCGGAATGCCGGCATCGGACTGCGGCGAGGTGCTGGCCGTGGCCTGGGCACCGGACTCGTCGAGCGCTGCACCAAAGACAGCCTCGGCGTTGACGCTATCGACAACAACTTCCGCTTTCTTGTGCGGAAACAGGAATGACAGTCCGACGTAGCAGATGATGGCCAGCAGCGCCGCGAAGCCTGCCAGTGGCAAGAACTTTTTACTCATAAACACCCTCTCCTGTATGACTGGAATTTTTTAGTTTGATGCACGCATTGTTAGGCATCGCTGCAACCGCCGCCAGTGCCCCCGGCATAATAGCGGTCCTTTAATTCACAGCCCGCAGCGTTCCCACCATGCTCGACCGTTACCTAGAGTTCACCAACTCCGCCTTTGGCAAGCAGCTCGCCGCCTCGCTGGGTCTGCCGACGCCGCCGCGCCTTGATCGGGCGCAGAGCGGTTATGCAGCGGGCCCGCTGGCTGGCAAGGCGGTGCTGCTGGCGGCGGATTCGAAAGCCACGGCGACCGCAGCGACCCTGAAGGCAGTGGCTTTCCTGGGCGGCCAGGTGGTGGTGGTGCCGGCTCACGTCGGCTTCGCCGCCGTCAAGCTGGCGGCACAGGCCAGCGAAGTGGAATTGAAGAGCGAGGGTGGCGAGTCCGAGGCGATTGCCCCGGTCATCGTCTTCGACGCTACTGGTGTAGCCGGCACGGCGGGCCTGAAGCAGGTCTACGAGCTGTTCCAGCCGCGTCTGCGCCGCCTGCCGGCCAATGCCCGCGTGGTGGTGCTGGCGCGCGCAGCGGCCGAGGCGGAGTCGGTGGAAGCCGCCACCGCTGCAACCGGCCTGCGTGGCTTCGTGCGCTCGCTGGCGAAGGAGATCGGCAAAAACGGCTCCACCGCCAACCTGCTGGAAGTCAGCCGCGCCGGCGATGCCTGGCTGGCCGGCCCGCTGGCGTTCTTCACCGGGCCCAATTCGGCCTATGTCACCGGCCAGGTGCTGGCGGTCGGTGAGGCGCCGAAGGGTGCTGCCGCCCCGGCGCACTGCAACCAGTCGCTGGCCGGCAAGGTGGCCGTGGTCACCGGTGCCGCGCGCGGCATCGGTGCGGCCATCGCGCAGGTGCTGGCGCGCGAGGGTGCCACCGTGGTCGGCATGGATCGCCCGGCGGAAGAGGGTGCGCTCGGTGCCACACTCGCACCGCTGAACGGCGTGGGCCTGGCACTCGACGTGACCGCCCCGGATGCCGGCAAGCGCCTCGCGGACGAGCTGCAATCTCGCTTCGGCGGTGCCGACATCATCGTCCACAACGCCGGCGTCACCCGCGACAAGATGCTGCGCAACATGACGCCCGCCCTGTGGGACATGGTGCTCAACATCAATCTCGGTGCGATTCTGGACATCAACGAGAAGCTGCTGCAATCAGGCCTCAAGCCCGGCGCGCGTTTCGTCTGCATCAGCTCCATCGGCGGCATCGGCGGCAACGCTGGCCAGACCAACTACGCCGCCACCAAGTCCGGCGTGATCGGCTATGCCGAGGCGATGGCACCCATCCTTGCCAAGAAGGGCATGGCGATCAATGCCGTCGCTCCTGGTTTCATCGAGACACAGATGACGGCAGCGATGCCGTTTGCCAACCGTGAAGTCGGCCGCCGGGTCAATTCGCTGGGGCAGGGTGGCATCCCGCAGGACATCGCCGAGGCTGTCACCTTCTTCGCCTCGCCGCTGTCGCTCGGCGTCAACGGCAAGACGCTGCGGGTCTGCGGCCAGAACTGGCTGGGTGCGTAAAGGAGATCGCGTGCCCGACGCTGCAATGCCGATGCTGGAAAAAATCGCCTCCTCGCTGCTGCCCACCGCAGAGGCGACCTTCACCATGACCGTGTTCCGTGCCGCCGACGGCAAGGAGCACATGGTGATCGTGCTGGGCAATCTCGGCGGTGAGCCCGCGCCGCTGGTGCGACTGCACAGCGAATGCCTGACCGGCGACGCACTCGGCTCGCTGCGCTGCGACTGCGGCCCGCAGCTGCGCGAGGCGATGCGGCTGATGGCGCAGGAAGGACGTGGGGCGATCCTGTATCTCAGGCAGGAGGGTCGCGGCATCGGCCTCGGCAACAAGATCCGTGCCTATGCCCTGCAGGATGAGGGTGCCGATACGGTCGAAGCCAATCGCCAGCTGGGTTTCCCCGACGATGCCCGCGATTACTCGCTGGCGGCGGCACTGCTGGGCGAGATCGGCGTCAACCGCCTCCGTCTGCTCACCAACAACCCGCGCAAGGTCAGTTCGCTGCAGTCCAATGGCATCGAGGTGATCGAGCGGGTGCCGCTGCGGGTGGGCGAGAACACCCACAACGAGGGCTATCTCAGCACCAAGCGTCAGCGGCTGGGGCATCTGCTGCCGCCGTGAGCGAAGCTGCTGAACCTGCGCCCCCGCGATCAGGCTCGCTCAGCCTGCTGCGCGAACTGGGCGGCATCACGGTATCGACCTACCAGGTCAGCAAGGGGCTGGCTCCCATGGGCCGGCTGCTGGCCTCCGGCGAGGAGGTCTCCGCCGCGCAGATGTCGACGGCCATCGACGCGATCTTCGCCAAGCTCTACCGACACCCGCTGATCCAGCAATCCAGCCGCATCACCGAGCGGCTGCGCGCGAAGGGGCTGATCCCCAACGAGCAGTCCACCGAGAACCTGATCCGCTTCGTGGTGGATCAGTCGCTGCAACGCTCGCCCGTGCCGGTGCCGGAAGCGCTGGTACATGAGTTCTGGAATTTCTTCGACGAACTGTTCACCGCGCCGGAGCTGAAAGGGCTGGGCGAGCTGTCGCTGGACATGGTGCGACTGGTGCTGAAAACCTACGAGCCGCTGCTGGCCGAGGTGGTGAACCTGCTCAAGGCCGGCCGCCGTTTCAATGAATGGCAGCTGCGCGAGGTGCTCAGCCGGGCCTCGCTGGTCAAGAGCGATCTGGTCATCGTGCGGCGGCAGATCCGCGCCATCCGCTACATCAAGCCGTTCTTCGCCACCGACCCGAAGGACTTCAAGGCGCAGGCGAAGATCGTGGCCAAGATGGTGCGTGAGTTCGGGCCCTTCTTCATCAAGATGGCCCAGGTCGCTGCCGCCAATGCCGACTTTTTGCCGGAGGAGATCGCGAAAGAGCTGGCGGTGTTCCATGAAGACGTGCCGGCGATGAGCGAGGAGGAAGTGCGACAGGCTTTCATGGAGTGCTTCGGCAAGCCGCCGGAAAAGCTCTATCTGGAGTTCGATGCCGCGCGGCCGGTCAAGAGCGGCTCGATCGGCAGTGTCTACTTTGCCAAGAAACCCTTCATCGAGAACGGTGTCGAGGTTCTGAAGCCGGTGGTGATCAAGGTCGGTCGCCACAACATCGACCGCGAGTTCGCCATCGGCAAGCTGTCGATTGGTCTCGCCATCATGTCGAGCCAGTACTGGGCGCCGCACAGCAAGCTCGCACCTTTCCTGCGCGCCCTGCAGGAGCAGGTCGACGAGTTCGTCGCCGGTTTCATGGCGGAGCTGGATTTCGACAGCGAGGCGCGCCATCACCAGCGCTTTTACGAGCGCAGCCGGAAGACCCAGCTGTTCCGCGTGCCGCAACTCTACGGCCACGCACGGCGCATCCTGGAGATGGAATACCTCGCCGATGCCAACAGCCTCAACCGTGCCCTGGCGCGCATGCCCCGGCACGAGCGCCGCGCGTTCCAGACCCAGGTGATGGAGCGCCTGCTGCTCACGGTGCTGCATCACGTACTGGTGCATCGCGAGATGCACGGCGATCTGCATCCCGGCAACGTGATGATCGGCCACGACGGCATGCTGAACCTCATCGACTGGGGCAATGTGGTGCCGCTCGATGGCAAGTGGGGCGTGGTCTGGGACTACCTCGCCGGCGCCCTGCTGGCCGATACCGACGTGCTCGCCGATGCGCTGATCAAGGTCAGCACCCAGCCGCTTGAAAACGGCCAGCGCCGGGCCGAGATCAAGGCGGCGCTCGACGACACCCTTCGCAAGAAGGGCGTCACACCGCTGACGCGCAGAAACTTTGTCTTCGAGCTGCATCGTGGTGGCATGGCGGGCCTGCATGCACGCGGCCAGGCGGTGCTGCAACTGATGAGCAACACCCAGCAGGCGGGACTGGTGATCCAGCGCGATTACCTGCATCTGTCGCGCGCCCTGTTCGCCGCCGGTGGCAGCTTCGGCGCGCTCTATGAGGGCGACAGCAAGACCCTGCTGCTGCGCGATGTCAGCCGCACGCTGCTGCGCTTGCCGCTCGCCGCCACCAACGACCTGTTCCACCGCGAGATCGCGCTGGTGCGGCGCAAGCTGGCTGATGCGCTGCCCTTGCCGCGCTTTCTGCGTGACCGGCTGTCGCCGCCGCCGGGCAGCCAGGCCATCCCTCAACCCCTGCCAGTGCTCGCGCAGGCGAGCTATCCCTGATGCTCTATTCAATTGCCCGCAGCGCCCTGTTCCAGCTCGATGCCGAGCGCGCGCATGAAATCACCCTGTCGATGCTCTCGCGCTTTCCGGCACTCGCTGCTGCGGTGATGGGCCAGCCGCGTGTCAGGGACCCGGCCATGGTCATGGGCCTGCAATTCCCCAACCGGGTGGGTCTGGCCGCCGGCCTCGACAAGAACGGCGAATGTCTTGCCGCCTGGGAGCAATTCGGCTTCGGCTTCGTCGAGGTCGGCACCGTCACGCCGCGCGCGCAGCCGGGCAATGCCAGGCCGCGCATGTTCCGGCTGCCGCAGCACCAGGCACTCATCAACCGTCTGGGTTTTAACAACCACGGCATGGAGGCGCTGGCGGCAAGGCTCGAAGCCACACGCCATCGCTTCAGCGGCGTGCTGGGTGTGAACATCGGCAAGAACGCCGATACCGCCATCGAGCGCGCGGCGGATGACTACGTGCTCTGCCTGCGCCGGCTGCATCGCCATGCCGACTACATCACCGTCAACATCAGCAGCCCCAACACCAAGAACCTGCGCGACCTTCAGTCCGATGCCGCACTCGATGCCCTGCTGGCCGCCATTGCCCAGGCACGAGACGAGGTCGCCCAGGCCGAGGGCCGCAAGGCCCCCGTGCTGGTAAAAATCGCCCCTGATCTGCCGGATACCGCACTGCCCGCGCTGGTGGAGCTGGCACAGCGCCATGGCATGGATGGCCTCATCGCCACCAACACCACGCTGGCACGCGAGGCGGTGGCGGGCCATGTCCATGCGGGCGAGGCGGGCGGGCTCTCCGGCGCGCCAGTGGCAACACGCGCCACGGCCGTGCTGGCAAAACTGCGCGCGGCTGCCGGCGCCGGCTATCCGCTGATTGGCGTGGGCGGCATCGGCAGTGCGGCCGAGGCAGTGACGCGACGTGCCGCAGGCGCCGATCTGGTTCAGATCTACACGGGCTTCATTTACCAGGGGCCACCGCTGGTACGCGAGTGCGCAGAGGCCTTGTTAGGCTGAAATCGTCTTACGATCTTCACGGATATACGCTTTAATATGCAGGTATCCATATACCAACAAAGAAGGAAGCTGGAGCCATGAAGAAAACCCTCTGGAGCGCAATCGCGCTCGCCACATTTGCAGCACCCGTGCTGGCGGTCAACAACGAGAACACGAGCGGCAATTACATCGTCGGTTCCGGTGTCTACGAGATCAGCGACACCAAGCGCGATGCCGACAACGGCCTTGGCGGCCAGCTGACTTTCGGCGTGCCCTTGCAGATCACCAATGGCGCCATCGAAATCAGCTACTACGATGTTGGCCGCGAGCGCTCGCTCGATGGCCGCGACGACTACCAGACCGCACTGCTCGTCAACTACGTGCATGACTTCGGCGCTTTCGGCCTGTTCAAGCCCTTCGTCACCGGCGGTATCGGCGGCGTGCAGGAAGACGTGCTGGGCGAGAAGCACACCCACCTCGGCCTCACCGCCGGTTTCGGCACCCTGGTGAGCCTGCCCTGGTATGGCCTGGCCGTGCGTGCCGAAGCCAATGCACTGGCACATGACAACAACAAGCGTTCGGCCCCGGCCAACAAGGACATCCTCGCCGACTACCGCGTGATGCTCGGCCTGCAAGTGCCCTTGATGTGGGCAGGTGCCGCCATCGCCAGCGATGCGCCGGCGGCTGTGGATGCCTGCGAGCTTTCCATCGTCGACCCCGCCACTGGCCGCCGCGACTGCGCTGCCGATTCGGATCGCGATGGCGTCTCCGATGGTGTCGACCAGTGCCCTGGCACCGAGCCGGGTGCTGCCGTGAACGAAGTGGGTTGCCCCGTAGTGGTTGCCGCGCCGACACCGCCGCCGGCTGCACTGGTTGCGCCCCAGCCGGTGTACTTCAGCACCGACGTGGCGATCATCGACGACGCTTCCAAGACCAAGCTTGACGAGGCAGCCGCCTACCTCCAGGCCCAGACCGGTTCGCGCATCGAGATTTCCGGCCACGCCGACAATCGCGGCAGCGAGGCCTACAACATCGTGCTCGCCTCGCAGCGTGCCGAGGCCGTGCGGCAGTACCTGCTGGCCAAGGGCGTTGAGTCGGGCCGCTTGTCGACCATCTCCTTCGGCGAGTTCAAGCCGCTGGCCAGCAACAAGACCGAGGAAGGCCGCAGCCTGAATCGCACGGCCCAGTTCCGCATCATTGCCGCTGCCGAGGCTTCGGCCCCGGCCGCCCCGGCCGTGATCGAAACGACAGAAGCGCCTGCCGCGACCGAGCCCGCGCCGGCTGTCGAAGCAGCCCCGGCAACCGAGCCCACAGCTGCGGCAGAACCGGCACCTGAAGCCGAGGCTGCACCAGCCGAAGCTGCTGCCGAGCCTGCACCTGAAGCTACGGAGCCTGCACCTGAAGCGGCTCCGGCCGCTGAAGGTTCTGCATCGGAGCCGGTGCCCATCCCCGCTTCCTGAGGCAGTGAATCGGCAACAAAAAAAGGCCGTGGATCGTATCCACGGCCTTTCTTGTTTCAGGCGGGGTCAGTGTCGCGGGCGGTCATCCAGCCAGCGGCCGGAGAGCGTGCTGCTGCGGCTCTCGGCATTGTTGAGCGCCTCGCGGTCGACGATCAGGTAGGCATTGATGCTCTGGTCCACCGCCTGATAGCTGGTGTTGCCGAGCTTGACGCTGCCGGCGCGGCCGTCCCAGTCCGGGGCGTAGAGGTAGTAGCGGTCGCCATCGCGGCGGTCATCCCAATAGGGCGAGTTGATCTGTGGCTGCTGCGAGACGAAATACAGATAGCTGTCGGGGTCAAAGCTCACTGCCAGCCAGTTGGGGCCGGAACCCACCACCACGCCGGGCGCGCCGGCTGGCACATTGACGGCCCTCACGCTGGTGTTGCCGCGTTCCACCAGCTTGCCGTCGGCAATGCCGCGCATGCCGCTCGATGAGGCACGGGCCAGGGTGATGGGGGCCGAGGTGTAAAACTGCAAGCGCCGCTTGTGTGCCTCGCTCAGGCCGTAGTCGCGGATCACCGAATTGCCGAACGCCAGCCGTTCGGCCTGCGGGTCGGTGGCGCATGCCGCGAGGCCGAGCACCGCGATGGCCATTGCGCTCTTGAGCAGTGCCGATTTCGTCGCCGCCATGTTTCTCCTCTCCCAGTTGATCGTTACGCTAATCTTATCCAAAGGCACCTCACTGCACGGCAATGCTCGACTCGATCCCAACTCCTCCATCTCCCTGCCAGGGCATCTGCCGCCTGGAAGACAGCACCTGCGCCGGCTGCGGCCGACTGATCAACGAGATCGTCGAGTGGCCTTCGGCTTCGGCAGAGAGAAAGACCACTATCAGGGTGGATGCCAGCAAACGGCTGGCTATACTCAGCGCTCGTTCCGCAATACAGGATGGCTTCCAATGAACCGTGCGCTTGGCCTCATCTTCGTCCTTGGCTACATCGTGCTGTGTTTTGCCACGCTGGCGTATTGGCTGCCGAACTTCTTTGTCAGCAACTTCCTGCATGAGCCGGAGCTGAGCTACCGCTACGTCACCGCCACCGGCCTGCCGTTCGGCATCCTGCTGGTGACGGTGATTGCGCGGCAGTCGTTCAAGCAGTTCTTCTCGATCACCATGTTCTTCCAGGTGTTCCTGGCAGGCGCCCTGCTGTATGCGGCGCTGTATGCGTTCTACTTTCCCAAGCAGGCCAACTTCTTCTGCGCCATGCATCTCTTGGTGTGCGCGATCGGCATCAGCTGGAACTTCTACCACCACCGCAGGGAATTGCAGCGCTACGAGCGCACGGCGGCAGCGGCGGCGGCATGAGCAAGGCGGCGCTGCCCGCCAGAGCCGATTTCAGCCATGTCACCCGCATCGTCGTGCGCTGGGGTGACATGGACTCGCTGGGGCACGTCAACAATGCCAAGTTCTTCACCTACGACGAACAGGCGCGGCTCGAATATTTCCAGCTGTTCGACCCACTGGTGCCAGATCTCTGGAAGGCCGAGGGCCTGATCCTCGCGCGGCTTGGCTGTGATTTTCTCCAGCAGCTGCATTACCCGGCCACGCTGGATGTCTGCCTGCGCATCGCCCGCTTCGGGCGCAGCAGCATGGATACCGAAACGGCGGTGTTCGAGGGCGAGCGCCTGGTGGCGGTGTCGAAGGGCGTGGTGGTGTGGTTCGACTACCGGGCGCAGAAGGCAGCACCCATCCCCGATGTCGTGAAGGCCGCCATCCGCCAGCGCGAAGTGCTGGCGCCGCTGGAAAGCTAAATTCTCAACCGCCGCAGCTCGGCGGAAGGCACTGCGTGATCCCACAAGGTGTCGAAGCGGCGCTGGCGCTCGCGGGTGGTCATGGGGTCTTCGCGGATCAGGCGGGCTTCCATCGCGTCCGGCGCGCTGCGTTCGAGCAGCAGGCGGCCATCGGCGATCAGCAGCTCTTCCTGCGGCAGCGGACGACCGGGGGCGAACTCGCGGAACTCCATCCGGCTGGGCATCAGCCGGCCGAGATCCAACAGGGCATGCGGGCCGCGCACGGCCAGTTGCGGGTACGCCACCAGCACCCGCAGCCTCGCATTGCGTTGCAGCAGCAGGAACTGCTTCACCGCATCGGCAAACGAGGCATCGCCGAAAATGCGCGGGTCGAGCGCTGCCGTTTGCAGGCTGGCGTTGTAGCGCGTCTCCGACACCAGCTTGCGCGCCGCCGCCAGAAACTCGATGCGGCCCGTCAGCGTGACCAGAGGCGCAGCCTGCTCTGGCAGTTCAGTGCTCATGCGCTGTTCTTGGCCTGCTCGACGGCATTGCCGATGTAGCTCGCCGGCGTCATCGCCAGCAGGCTGGCCTTGGCCTCGTCCGGCAGCTCAAGGCCCTGCACGAAATCACGGATCGCCTCGCGGCCCATCTTCTGGCCACGGGTCAGGCGCTTGAGCTGCTCGTAGGGTTCGGGCAGGCCGTAGCGGCGCATCACGGTCTGGATCGCCTCGCCGAGCACTTCCCAGTTCTGGTCGAGATCCTGGCCGATGCGCCAGGCATCGGCTTCGAGCTTGCCCATGCCCTTGCACAGCGACTGCCAGGCAATCAGCGAATGCGCCGCGCCGACACCGAGGTTGCGCAGCACGGTGGAGTCGGTGAGGTCACGCTGCCAGCGCGAGATCGGCAGCTTCTCGGCCAGGTGCTGCATGATGGCGTTGCCCAGCCCCAGATTGCCCTCGGCATTCTCGAAGTCGATGGGGTTGATCTTGTGCGGCATGGTCGAGCTGCCCACTTCGCCCGCCACCGCGCGCTGCTTGAACGCACCGATGGAGATATAGCTCCAGATGTCGCGCGCAAAGCCGGTCAGCACCGTGTTGAAACGGGTGAGGGCGTGGAAGTACTCGGCGATGTAGTCGTGCGGCTCGATCTGCGTGGTGGCCGGGCTCACTTCCAGTCCCAGGCCGGTGATGACCGACGCCGACAGCGCGGGCCAGTCCACCTGCGGATAAGCGGCGAGATGGGCATTCCAGTTGCCGACCGCACCGTTGGCCTTGCCGAGGCAGGGCACGGCTGCGAACTGCGCGCGCTGGCGTTGCAGGCGGGTCACGAACACGCCCATCTCCTTGCCCAGGGTGGTGGGCGAGGCGGGCTGGCCGTGGGTGCGCGAGAGCATGGGCTGCTCGGCATAGCGCTGCGCCAGGGTGGCGATGGCGGCGATGGTCTTGTCGATGGAAGGCAGCAGCACCTGCTCGCGCGCCTCCTTGAGCATGAGGGCATGGGCGAGGTTGTTCATGTCCTCGCTGGTGCAGGCGAAGTGGATGAACTCGGTCACCGCTGCCAGCTCCGGGTGGCCCTGCACCTTGTCCTTCAGGTAGTACTCGACCGCCTTCACATCGTGGTTGGTGGTCTGCTCCTTGGCCTTGATCCACTGCGCTTCGTCGATGTTGAAGCCGCTGATGATCGCCTCCAGCCGCGCATTGGCGGCCGTCGAGAGGGCAGGTACCTCCACGATGCCGGGGTGTGCTGCCAGGGCTTGCAGCCAGCGGATTTCGGCGATGACGCGATAGCGCATCAGTCCGTATTCCGAAAATACCGCCCTCAGTGCGACGGTTTTTTCAGCATAGCGGCCGTCAATCGGAGAGATGGCGGACAGTGAGGTCAGATGCATGTTGGAGGCTGGTCAGATTGTTGCGCGGATTCTACCGGGCGGCTGCCCGCTGATGCGCACTTTCTAACGACAGCGTGCCGGTGACCAGGGCGGGCTGAAGCGTGCGCAATAGGCTTGCTGGATCGCCAGCACACGCTGCTGCTCTGACTCGGCCTGGGCGGCGTTCGACAGGGCGAGATACACCGAGGACTTGAGTTTCAGCGATTGCAGCAGGGCTTCGCTGTCCTGCAGCTCCAGATCAAGCGTCTCGGCCTGTTGCAGATGGCTGAGTGCGGCCGGCCACTGCTGGGCCTGCATCTCCAGCCGCGCCAGCAGGCGGTGTGCGTTGGCAGACTCAACCGAGGGCCTGGCTTCGGTCAGTGCCGCCGCGAGCTGCGCCTGGGCAAGCTGCCGGGCCTGCGCAGGTTCGGCCAGTGCCAGGGCCAGACGCGCCTTCAAGCCGAGCCACTGTGCGGTAGCCGGTGCTTTTTCAACGGCGGCAAGCAGTGCCGCCGCAGTGGGCAGGTCACCCTGACGCAGTGCGGCTGCGGCCTGCCGCTGCTGCGCTTCGGCCCTGAGCGGCGCTGGCACCGAGGGCTGTGTGATGACTTGTTGCAGCAGCGCCCGCTCATCTTCACCCCGGCGCTGTGCAAGCCAGGCCAGGTTGAGGCTGGCTTGGGCCCAGCGGCCGTTATCGTCCACCGACCGGGCCAGCGCCTGTGCCTGCGCGAAGGCCATATCGGCCCGCTGCCAGTGATCCTGGGCCACCGCCTGCTGGCCGGCGCGCAGGCTGCGATCCATCCGCTCATCGAGCACGGTTCGGGTGGGGGCGGCAGCGCAGGCCTGCAGCAGGAAGATCAGGCTGGCCACCAGCAATCCGCAGGCTTTATTCATGACTGTTCTGCGGCAGCAGCATCGGTTCTGGTGCCGGCATCAGTCCCTCGACAGGCCAGCTCTGGCGCAGGCCATCGACGGACTCCTGCACGCTCTGGATCAGGCCATCGCCATTCCGGGTGGTCTGCGCCAGCTCCGGCGTGAGCAGTTGCAGTGCATCGAGATTGCGGCCGATCTTGAGGCTGAGCTCTGGCAGCGTGGTCTGCATCCCGGCGGCCAGCTCGCGGAAGCTGCTGCTGGTCTGACGCAGTTCTTCAACCAGCTGGTGGCTGTCGGTGAGCAGGGGCTGGAAATCCTTCTTCAGGATCTGGCGGCTGTCCTGGCTCAGGGCCTGGGTCTGCGCCAGCGTGCGGTCGATGGCGTCCAGCGTGCTGTTGAGCCGTTCGGTGGTTTTCTGAAGGCTGAGCAGGGTGGACTGCCAGGGGCCTGCCGGGTCTGCCAGCTGGCTGACCAGGGTATTGGTGTGATCCAGCAGTGGAAACACCTTGGCCTTGGCCTCGGTCACCAGATCATCCATCTCGCCGCCATCGACAAAGGCGACGGTCGCACCCGCCAGCAGGGGGCTGCCGTTCTGCCGGGGTTCGATTTCGAGATAGGTGTCGCCCAGCAGATTGTCGCGCCCGCGCCTGGCGAAGCTGTCGCTGCCCAGCCACGGCAGGTAGCGCGCCTCGATGGCAATGCGTGCATCGACGCGGCCCTGGGTATCCAGTTCCAGACTGCGGACCTGGCCGATGCGGAAACCACGCAGCATCACTGCCGTGCCGCTGCTGATGCTGCGGCTGTGGGGCAGGCTGATGTACAGCTCGGCAGTCGGCACAAACAGCGTGCGGGTGAAGCCCAGCGCGGTCAGCATGGCGAACAGCGTCAGCGAGGCGATCAGCAGGAAACCGCCCACCTTGGGCAGCAGATTGCTGAAGCGGGCTTCCCGGTTACGCAGCAGCGACATTCCCCATACCCTCGGCTTGCGTTCTGGTCCATTGCAGGGCAGTGAAAGCACCCGCTTCGGCCATCACTGGCAGTGTGTCTTCAAGATACAACAGCGACCGGTGCTGGGTCTGGCTTTCTGCCACCAGCAGCTGCACCCAGACCCGCTGCTGTTCGGCAGACAGCGGGGCCAGCCAGTCGGCGGTCAGCAGGATGATCAGACCCGGCCCCATCAGCGCCCGCATCAGCAGCGCGGCGCGGCGTTCGGTATCGCCGAGTCTGGCGACAGGGCGGTGCAGCCAGCTGGAAGGTTCTTCGCCGGGCCTGAGCAGGGAGAGCCAGCGGCGCAGATTGCGCTCGGCTTCCTGGGGCAGGCCGTGGCCGTGATAGGCCTGCGGCAGCAGGATGTTCTCCCAGACCTGGAGATTGCTCAGCAGGGTGATGCCAGGCGCGAGCAGGGCTGAACCGTTCGCCAGTGGCGGCAGCCAGCGCAGGCTGCTGTCGGCCGTGGTCTGGCCGTCGAGCAGCCGCTGACGCAGCGATGTGGCCGCGATGCCTGAAGGTGCGGCAAACAGATAGCAGCGCCCCCTGGCCACCTGCGCCTGCCATTGCACCAGGCCGGCTGAAAGCCGCAGCTCAGGCAAGGGCAGCCCCCGCGCGGGAGAACAGCAGCAAGAGTCCATCGAGTGCGAACAGACCCAGCATGGAAACCGTCACCGCTCTGGAAGCCGCCACCGGCACCGCCGCCTGGGCAAAACCCGCGCTCAGGCCCATGGTGCAGGTGATGGCAATCACCCAGCCGGCGAACAGTGCTGCCTTCAGCATCGACAGCAGCACATCGGGCACCGAGAGCACCTCCGACAACACCGAGCCCAGCGCCTGTCCGCCGTTGGCCAGAACCACCAGGGCGGCAGCACCGAGTGCTGCCACCTGCAGGTACAGGCAAAGGCAGGGGCCGCTCAGCACAGCCGCCAGCACGCGCGGCAGCACCAGATAGTCCTGCACCGGGATGCCCAGCGATTCCAGGGTGCGGATTTCACCATTCACCCGCATCGAGGCGAGCTCCGTGGCGACGGCAGAACCTGATCGCGCCACCAGCACGATACCCGTCAGCAAAGGCCCCAGTTCGAGAAACAGTGCGGTGTTGAGTGCCTTGAGCGTGCCGATGCTGTTGCCGCCCAGGAAGCCCTGCAGCTGCACCGCCAGAATCAGGCCAATCGCCGTGCCCACCATCAGCACCATGGGCAGCGACTGCCAGCCCGTGAACAGCAGTTGCCGCAGCAGCACCATGCGCACGGCCTGCCGGCGCAAGGCGCCCAGCCGTCCCGGCAGGGTCAGCAAGAGGTAGAGGCCATCCAGAATGTTGTGGAAGATTTGCATGGTGTGGTTGCAACGATAGTCCGATGATCGCCGTGTCACAGCAACCCTAAAGGACACGAACATATTCTTGATCGGGATTGAAACGGGCGCGGGACTTGCCGTGATTGCAGTCACACACCAACACTGTGCCTAGACAAGGAAGTCACATCTAACCTTCGATGCGGAGTTAGCATCCAAGGGGGAGATAAAAAACAACGCAAGAAAACGGGAGGCGAACGATGGAAACAGTCGGCACTTTGCTCGTCTTCCCCGACGAGACCCAGGTGCAGGCCGAGAAGCTGGAGCGCGAGCGGCTTCAGCGGCAGCAGACCGAGGAAAAGCTGCAAAGCATGGGGCTGGACCTGCTCAATCGCTGGGATGAGCTGCACGTCGAAGCCATCGGTGTGCAGGGCATGGCCGACGCGCTCGGTGCCATCGCCCGGCCCGGCGAGGCGGGTGAAGGCATTGCCGCCGGCGTGCAATCGGCAGCGCACATCCGCGCCGCCACCCGCGCGGTGCCGGATGCCATCATCACTTTCACCGGTGACGGCAGCATCCGCACTTTCAATGCCGGTGCCGAGCGCATGTTCGGCTTCGATGCCGAAGAAGTCCTGCATCGCAACATCGACCTGCTGCTGCCCGCGGCACCGGCGCTGATCGAGGCGCTGGCGGCCGTCGATGCCGATGACGACCAGCCGCCCTCGATCGCCGAAGACACCGGTCGCACCCGCGGCGGCACCGAGATCGAGGTCGAAATCTCGATGGGCGTGACCGAGATCGAGGACATCCGCTATCACGCCGCCGTGGTGCGCGATGTCAGCGAGCGCAACCGGGCCAAGCGCGAGCTGCTGCGCCTGAATGGCTCGCTGCAGGACCAGGTGCGCGAAACCGAGGCCGCGCTGGCGCGTCTGCACGAAGCCCAGCAGCAGCTGGTACAGGCCGAGAAAATGGCCTCGCTGGGCCTGCTGGTGGCCGGCATCGCGCACGAGATCAACACCCCGGTCGGCATCGCCGTCACGGCGGCCTCCTATCTTGGCGACCAGGCCAGCGGCATTGCCGCCGCGCTCAAGGCCGGCACGCTGAAGAAATCCCAGCTCGACGCCGCCGTGCTCGGCTTTGCCGAATCGGCCGAGATGATTCTCAACAACCTGCGCCGCGCCGCAGCCCTCGTGCAGAGCTTCAAGCAGGTCGCGGTGGATCAGGGCAGCGAGGAGTGGCGGCAGGTCGACCTGGCCGAGTATCTGGCCGAGCTGATGATGAGCCTGCAACCGCGCCTGAAGACCACGCCGCACCAGGTGCAGCTCGATTGCAGCGCGGGCCTGCTGGTGCATACCGCGCCGGGCGCCTTGGCGCAGATCATCAGCAACCTGGTGATGAACTCGCTGATCCACGCCTGGGACGAGGGACAGGCAGGCCACATCCGCATTGCGGTCAGCCTCAACGAGGGCAGCCTGCACATTCACTACGCCGATGATGGCCGCGGCATTGCCGCCGAGGCCTTGCCGCTGATCTTCGACCCCTTCTACACCACCCGTCGCGGTGATGGCGGCAGTGGTCTGGGCCTGCACATCGTCTTCAACCTTGTCCACCAGACCCTGCGCGGGCAGATCCGCGCCAGCAGCCCTCCGGCTGCCGGCCTCTGCTTCGACATCGTCATTCCGAATGAGGCTGCCACCCATGCAAAATCATGACCTGAACGCGACCGTCCCAGCAGATGACGAGCTGAGCTTTGCCGCCGAAGTGCTGCCAGCCGAAGTGCAGCGCAGGAACTTCTGGAAACTCCTCATCGTCGACGATGAGGAGGAAGTGCATCGGGTCACCAAGCTGGCGCTGGGCGGCTTCGAGCACGATGGCCGCAGCCTGCACTTCATTGACGCCTACACCGGCCAGGAGGCGCGCGAGGTGATGGCCCGCGAGCCGGACATCGCCCTGGTGCTGATGGACGTGGTGATGGAAACCGACCACGCAGGCCTCGATGCGATCCAGCACATCCGCCAGACCCTCGGCAACCGCCTGACCCGCATCGTGCTGCGCACCGGCCAGCCAGGGCAGGCACCGGAGCGCGAGGTGATCACCCGCTACGACATCAACGACTACCGTGACAAGACCGAGCTGACTGCGCAGAAGCTGTTCACGCTGCTCTACACGGGCCTGAGTCTCTACAAGGACTTGCAGCTGCTGGAGCACAGCCGCGAAGGCTTGCAGCAGCTGGTGGCGGCTGCCAGCGGTGTGTTCCAGTGCAAGGTCCCGACGCAGCTCGCTGACGGTGTGGTGGGTCTGGCTTGCGCGCTGCTGGGTGTCGATGGCAGTCGCCCCGGCAGCAACGCGGCAGATACGCTGATGCTCGAACATCAGCCCCGCAGCGATGGCGCCACGGTGCTGGCAGCCAGCGGCAGCTTCAGTGACCTTCGTGGCCGGGCCCTGTATGCGGCCGATGACCTGACCGAAATCTGGGATCTGCAACAGACCAGCGCCGGTCGGCAATGGGTGGCGGAAGAGCGCCGCTTCTACGCCACTTTTCCCGGCAGCGGCGGTGAGACCTTCGGCCTGTATCTGCGCGCCTCGCATGCGCTGCACCTGCCGGAGCCGAAGCTGGTGGACATGTTCTGCCGCAATGTCGCCAGCGCTCTGCAAAGCGCGCAGCTGCACCAGCAGGTCAACAAGACCCAGCGCGAGCTGATCGTGATGCTCAGCGAAGCCATCGAAAAGCGCAGCCGCGAGACCGGCAACCATGTGCGCCGGGTCGGCGAGTACTCGCGCCTGTTCGGCCAGCTCTGGGGTATGGACGAGGACGAATGCGAAACCCTGCTGATCGCAGCACCCCTGCACGATGCCGGCAAGATCGCCATCCCCGATGCCATCCTCAACAAGCCGGGCCGGCTCACCGATGAGGAGTTCATCATCATGCGCACCCACGCCATGCTGGGCGGGCAGATGTTCGAGGGCCATGGCCTGCCGGTGCTGAAGGCCGCCGCCATCCTTGCCGGCCAGCACCACGAACGCTGGGACGGGCAGGGCTACCCGCTTCGCATTGCTGGCGAGGCCATCCATATCTACGGCCGCATCGTCGCGGTGGCTGATGTGTTCGATGCCCTCGGCAGCGACCGCTGCTACAAGAAGGCCTGGGACATGGAAAGCATCCTCGCCTACATGCGTGCGGAGAGCGGCAAGCAGTTCGACCCGGTGCTGATCCAGCTGCTGATGGACAACCTCGATGATTTTCTCGCCATCCGCGACCGCTACCACGATTCGTTTTCAGAAGCCGGCATGGACTGACCAAGCGGCCCCGCGTGGCGGATAATGCTGATCATCCGCCCACAGCCGCGCACCGCAAGCCATGAGCCTCATCAAGCAAGAAGACTTCATCCAGTCCATCGCTGACGCCTTTCAGTACATCAGCTACTACCACCCGCTCGATTACATCCAGGCGCTGGGTGCTGCCTACGAGCGCGAGGAGTCGGCTGCCGCGAAAGATGCCATCGCGCAGATCCTCACCAACAGCCGCATGTGCGCCGAGGGCAAGCGCCCCATCTGCCAGGACACCGGCATCTGCGTGGTGTTCCTGAAGATCGGCATGAAGGTGCAGTGGCAGAGCGAACTCACCGTGCAGGAGATGGTGAACGAGGGCGTGCGCCGGGCCTATCTCAACCCCGACAACAAGCTGCGCGCCTCGATCATGTCGGACCCCGCCGGCAAGCGCACCAATACCAAGGACAACACCCCCGCCGTCGTACATATCGAGATGGTGCCCGGCGATCACGTCGATGTGGTCTGCGGTGCCAAGGGCGGCGGCAGCGAAAACAAGGCCAAGATGGTGATGCTCAATCCCTCCGATTCCATCGTCGACTGGGTGCTCAAGACCCTGCCGACCATGGGTGCCGGCTGGTGCCCGCCGGGCATTCTCGGCATCGGCATCGGTGGCACGCCGGAGAAGGCGATGGTGATGGCGAAGGAGGCCATGATGTCCTCCATCGACATCCATCTGGTGAAGGACAAGAAGGCCCGTGGCGAGACGCTGACCCGCATCGAGGAGCTGCGCCTGGAACTGCTGGAAAAAGTGAACCAGCTCGGCATCGGCGCGCAGGGCCTGGGCGGACTCACCACCGTGCTCGACGTGAAGATCATCGACAGCCCCACCCACGCCGCCAGCCTGCCGGTGGGCATGATCCCCAACTGCGCGGCAACCCGGCATGTCCACTTCCATCTCGATGGCAGCGGCCCCGCCCATCTCGAAGCGCCGCGCCTCGAAGACTGGCCGCAGGTCAGCTGGCAGCCGGATGTCGAACGCTCGAAGCGGGTCGATCTCAACACCCTCACGCGCGAAGAAGTGGCCTCGTGGAAACCCGGCCAGACCCTGCTGCTCAACGGCAAGATGCTCACCGGCCGCGATGCCGCCCACAAGCGCATCCAGGACATGCTGGCCAAGGGCGAGAAGCTGCCGGTCGATTTCAGCAATCGGGTGATCTATTACGTCGGCCCGGTCGACCCGGTGCGCGACGAGGCGGTCGGCCCCGCCGGCCCCACCACCGCCACCCGCATGGATGGCTTCACCGAGATGATGCTGGCCCAGACCGGCCTGATCGCCATGATCGGCAAGGCCGAACGCGGCCCGTCCGGCATCGAAGCGATCAAGAAGCACAAGGCGGCCTACCTGATGGCGGTGGGCGGTGCGGCGTACTTAGTGAGCAAGGCCATCAAGAACGCCAAGGTGCTGGGCTTCGCCGACATGGGCATGGAGGCCATCTACGAGTTCGACGTGGTCGACATGCCGGTGACGGTGGCGGTGGATAGCCTGGGCACCTCCGTGCATGAAACCGGTCCGAAGCTGTGGAAGAGCAAGATCGCCGGCATCCCCGTCGTCACTGCCTGAAGCCGCCGTCGTTCCTCATTGGGAGAGCACATGAAGAGAATCATCGCGTCGGCACTGCTGAGTGCGGCAGCCTCGGCCCAGGCCGCGCCTGCGGTTCACCACAAATCAGGCCCTGATCAGAAGGGGCTCAGCACGTTCTGGGTCAAGTGCGAGAACGGCAACGTCAGCACCACCGTCTGCCTCAAGGATGTCTCGCACTGCGGGGCCGAGCACCAGCTCGCCTTGATGACGGCGGCGACGCTGGCCTGCGACAGCATCCAGGGCCTGACCATGGTGCCTGGCAAATGAGCGCACTCCGCAACTACCGCCTGCTGGCGCTGCTGGGTGCGCTGGGTTGTGCCAGTGGCCTGCTGATGGCGATCTTCTACTTCCAGAAGCACCTGGGGCTGGAGCCCTGCCCGATGTGCATCTTCCAGCGCGTGGCGATGCTTGCCAGCGGCATCATCCTGCTGCTAGCTGCCCTGCACGGCCCCAAGGCGGGCGGCCGCTGGGGCTATAGCGCGCTTGCGGTGCTGGCCAGCGGCATCGGTGCCCTCATCGCCGGCCGCCACACCTGGTTGCAAGGCCTGCCGGAAGACCAGCGTCCTGCCTGCGGCCCGACGCTGAACTACCTGATGGACATGCTGCCGCTGCGCGAGGTGGTGGAGACGGTGCTGAGAGGCGACGGCAACTGCGCCAAGATCGACTGGACCCTGTTCGGCTACAGCATCCCCGCCTGGACCTTCCTGGTTTTCATCGCGCTCATCCTGTGGGCGCTGGCCATGCCGCTCGTCGCGCGCAAGCACTAAAACTCATTCACTCCGCAATCCCCACTCCGAAACCCGAACCCCAATGAGCACCACTGACCTCTGCGATGCCTACCCCGAAGTGCAGGTTGTCGAGCCGATCTTCAACGACTTCGGCGGCGAGCTGGCCTTCTTCGGCCCGATCAAGACCCTGAAGGTGTTCGAGGACAACGCCCAGGTGCGCGCCACGCTCGAAACGCCGGGGCAGGGCCGGGTGCTGGTGGTCGATGGCGGCGGCTCCACCCGCTGCGCCCTGGTGGGCGGCATGCTGGGCGAGCTGGCGGTGAAGAACGACTGGGCCGGAATAGTGGTTTACGGCTATGTGCGCGACAGCGAGGAACTCGCTGGGCATGCCGTCGGCATCAAGGCCCTGGGCGTTCATCCGCGCAAATCCGAGAAGGGCCTGCACTCGGCGGCGGCCGACAAGGTGCTGAACTTCGCGGGCGTCACCTTCAAGCCCGGTGCCTATTTGTATGCCGATGCCGATGGCATCGTGGTGTCTGACAAGGCCATCCACGGCTGAGCATCACCGGCGCGAAAAAGCCCCGCCCGGTGGGGCTTTTTCGTGCGTGCGTTCAGGCGTTGCGCGCGTGCATCATCTTGGCGAACACGCCGGCCGTGATGAACATGAACACCCCGTAGACCGCCGCCGGCACCACCAGCGCGGGGGCCACCATCGCGCCCACCGCCATCGCCAGCGTGGTGTTGTGAACACCGAGTTCGATGGCAATCGCAGTGGACTGCTTGCTGTCGAGCTTGGCTGCCTTGGCAATCTGGTAGCTGATGGTCATGGCCAGCACATTGAGGGCGAGCACGGCGGGGCCAACGAGGGCGATGTTCTTGCCGATCTCATCGTGCTCGCTGACCAGTACCGCCACCACCACCAGCACAAAGAAGCCCGTGGCGATCTTCTTGGCCATTGGCTCGATGCGCAGTGCGAAGGCCGGCGCGAAGCCACGCACCAGCATGCCCACCGAAAGCGGCACCAGGGTGATGAGAAGGATCTTCACCACGATGGGGCCCATGTCGAGCTGAAGGGCGGCGTCCTGCGCTGCGAAGTGCGCGCTGGCGAGGCCCAGAAACAGCGGTGTGGTGATGACGGCGGCGAGGCTGGAGAGCGCGGTCATCGTCACCGACAGCGCGGTGTCGCCGCGTGCGAGGTGGGTCATCATGTTGGCCGTGGTGCCGCCGGGCGAAGCACCCAGCAACACCATGCCGACGGCCAGCGCCGCCGTGAGGCCAAACAATTTGGCGAGCAGAAAGCCCAGCAGCGGCGAGAGCAGCACCAGGTTGAACAGGCCGATCACCGCCCCCTTGGGCTGCACCGCCACCCGCTTGAAGTCCCCCAGCGTCAGCGCCAGCCCCAGGCTCGACATGATGATGAACAGCGCAAGCGGCAGCAGCACCGTGATGGCCTGACTCGGTTCCATTTCTCTCTCCGTGAATTGCGGTGGCTGCATCGTCGTCGCTGCCGCGCGCGGCGGCAAGCAAAACAATGGCCTAGCTATAATCTGCGCCCCGGCCGCAACCGCAGCCGGTTTACTCATCCCAGAACGTAAGCGGAGTTCGCAAGCAATGAGCGCAGTCAAAGGCGTTGAGATCGTCGGGGCCACCACGGCCGCCACCAAGAAAATCCTCACCCCGGAGGCGCTCAAGTTCGTCGCCACCCTCGTGCGCAAGCACGCGCCCACGCGCGAGAAGCTGCTGGCGCTGCGGGTCGAACGCCAGAAGCTGATCGATGCCGGCAAGAAGCCGGGCTTTCTGAAAGAGACCAAGAAAATCCGCGACGGCAAGTGGAAGATCGCCGGCATCCCGGCCGACCTGCTCGACCGCCGCGTTGAGATCACCGGCCCCGTCGAGCGCAAGATGGTCATCAACGCGCTCAACTCCGGTGCCAAGTGCTTCATGGCCGACTTCGAGGATTCGGCCAGCCCGGTCTGGAGCCTGATGATGGAAGGCCAGGTCAGCATGTACGACGCGGTGCGCAAGAAGATCAGCTTCAAATCGCCCGAAGGCAAGGAATACAAGCTCAACCCCAAGATCGCCACGCTCATCGTGCGTCCGCGCGGCTGGCATCTGGAGGAGAAGCACATCCTCATCGATGGCAAGCCGGCACCCGGCGGCATCGTCGACTTCGCGCTCTACTTCTTCCACAACGCGAAGGAGCTGCTCAAGCGCGGCACCGGCCCTTACTTCTATCTGCCCAAGATGCAGTCGCATCTCGAAGCGCGCCTCTGGAACGCGATCTTCGTCGACGCCCAGAACCTCTTGAAGGTGCCGCAGAAGACCATCAAGGCCACGGTGCTGATCGAGACCCTGTGGGCGGCCTTCGAGATGGACGAGATCCTCTACGAGTTGCGCAACCACATCGTCGCCCTCAACTGCGGCCGCTGGGACTACATCTTCAGCTGCATCAAGACGCTGAACGCCCACGGCGACTGGGTGGTGCCGGATCGCATGCAGGTCGGCATGGACAAGCACTTCCTCGACAGCTACTCGAAGCTGCTTTGCGAGACCACCCACAAGCGCGGCGCCTTCGCGATGGGCGGCATGGCGGCCTTCATCCCGACCAAGGATGCGGTCAAGAACGAAGAGGTGTTCAACAAGGTTCGCACCGACAAGCTGCGCGAAGTGAAGAACGGCCACGACGGCACCTGGGTTGCCCATCCGGGCCTGGTGCCGATCGCGATGGAGGTGTTCAACGAACACATGCCCACGCCCAACCAGCTGGCGAAGCAGTTCAACTACAAGATCAAGGCGGCGGACCT
>JAZKFO010000118.1:0-10490 GCA_040386395.1 Pseudomonadota bacterium
TCGAGACTGAGTTGCAGCACCGGCACATCGGCGTCGGGGAAGAGATGCACCAGCACCGACCAGGCCCCGTGATCCAGCCCCCATTCGGTATCGAGCGCCACCGGTAGCGGCTGGAGCACCTCGCAGACGCGCTGCGCCATCCGCACATCGCCCGCTGCCGGATATTGCACATCGAACAGCGCCTGCGGAAATCCGCCGAAGTCGTGGATGGTGCGCGGGCGCGGCATGGCCGTCACCGCCAGGCCACGCGTGAGCCAGTGCGCCGAGACGCAGAGCACCGCTTTTGGCCTGGGCAGCGATGCCCCCAGCGCGCGCCAGGCCTCGGTGTAGCGATTGCGCTCCAGCGCATTCATCGGCGAGCCGTGGCCGATGAAGAGGGCGGGCATGCGCGCCAATGGCGTCATACCCGATTGATGCGAACGTAGTGACTCACTGCCTTGCCATCGGAACCCTTGCGTTCCTCGACGGCATAAAAATCAACCTGCTTCACCAGATCGCTGAGCCGCTTGCAGCCGTAGTTTCGACTGTCGAAGTCAGGTGCCAGCTTGCTGATCTGGCTACCCATCGCACTGAGCTGGGCATGGCCGCTGTCGTCCGCAGTGGCATCGAAAGCGCGCCGCAGCAACGAGAGCAGATTGACATCGACCTTTGACTTTTTTGTGGTGGCAGCGACAACACCCGCCTTCGCAGGCAAAGCCTCGCGCAGCACCTCGACGTAAAGAAACCGGTCGCAGGCCGCGATCATCGCGCGCGGTGTTTTCTTCTCGCCGAATCCATACACCACCATGCCGGATTCGCGGAGGCGCGCCGCCAGTCTGGTGAAATCGGAATCCGAAGAGACGAGGCAGAAGCCATCGAACTTGCCGGCGTAGAGCAAATCCATCGCGTCGATAATGAGCGCCGAATCGGTGGAGTTCTTGCCTGTGGTGTAGGCGAACTGCTGCATCGGCTGAATCGCATGCTCGTTGAGCTTTTCCTTCCAGCCCGCCAGATGCGGCTTGGTCCAGTCGCCGTAGATGCGCTTCACATGTGCCACACCCAGCTTGGCAATCTCCGCAAGCAGTGCCGCGATCAGGTCTGCCTGTGCGTTGTCGGCGTCGATCAGTACGGCAAGGCGGGCTTGCGGCATGGCCTAGCCGAACTGTTTGCCGACCCGCTTGATCTGCGCACCCAGCGCAGCGAACTTGCCCTCGATGTCTTCGTAGCCGCGATCCATGTGATAGACGCGGTCGATCACCGTCTCGCCATCGGCGCAGAGGGCGGCCATCACCAGCGCTGCCGAAGCGCGCAGGTCGGTGGCCATGATGGGGGCGGCGGTGAGGCGCTCCTTGCCGGTGACGATGGCGGTGTGGCCGTCGATGCGGATGTCGGCACCCAGCCGCAGCAGCTCATGCGCGTGCATGAAGCGGTTCTCGAAGATGGTTTCCTTGATGATGCTCACGCCTTCTGCCAGGCAGTTGAGCGCCATGAATTGCGCCTGCATGTCGGTGGGGAAGCCGGGGTGCGGCATGGTGTGGATGTTGACGGCGAGCGGCCGCTTGCCCTGCATGTCCACCTCGATGAAATCGCTGCCGGTGCGCACCACGGCACCGGCTTGTTGCAGCTTGACCAGCACGGCATCGAGCAGCGCCGGATCAGTGTTGGTGACGCGCACCTTGCCACGCGTGGCGGCGGCGGCGGCGAGGAAGGTGCCGGTCTCGATGCGGTCCGGCAGCACCTTGTGGGTGGCGGCGTGCAGGGCCTTCACACCCTGGATGCGGATGGTGGTGGTGCCCTCGCCTTCGATCTTGGCACCCATGGCGCGCAGGCAGCGGGCGAGGTCGACCACTTCCGGCTCACGGGCAGCGTTTTCCAGCACCGTCTCGCCGTCAGCGAGGGTGGCGGCCATCATCAGGTTCTCGGTGCCGGTGACGGTCACCACGTCGAAGACGATGCGCGCGCCTTTCAGCTTGGCGCACTTGGCGTGGACGAAGCCGCCGTCCAATGTGATTTCAGCCCCCATCGCGCGCAGGCCCATGAGGTGCAAGTCCACCGGACGCGCGCCAATCGCGCAGCCACCCGGCAGGCTCACATGCGCTTCGCCGCGCGAGGCGACCAGCGGGCCGAGCACGAGGATCGAAGCGCGCATGGTGCGCACCAGCTCGTAGGGCGCGATGTGGGTGGTGATCGTCTTGGCATCGACCACGACGGTGTGCGAATCGGTCTGCGCCACCGTCACACCCATCTGCGCCAGCAGCTTCTTGGTAGTGCCGATGTCCCAGAGCTTGGGGCAGTTGGTGACCGTCAGCGGCTCGTTGCTGAGCAGGGCAGCGCAGAGGATAGGGAGGGCGGCGTTTTTCGCGCCTGCGGAGGCGACGGTGCCGTTGAGCGGGCCGTTGCCGGCGATGATGAATTTGTCCATCGCCTATTTTCCGCTGGATTGGCGCGGCGCGCTAACCGCGCCCATCCGCTGCGGGGTTTACGGGGTTTTCTGCGCGGCCAGCCAGCGGTCGATCTTGGTTTCGAGCACGTTCAGGGGCACGGCGCCGTCCTTGAGCACCTCGCGGTGGAACTCGCGGATGTCGAACTTCGGACCCAGCTCCTTTTCGGCCCGCGCACGCAGTGCCTTGATCTTCAGCTCGCCGATCTTGTAGGCCAGCGCCTGGCCCGGAATCGCCATGTAGCGCTCGGCTTCGGAGATGGCCTGGGTCTCGCTCTGCGCCGAGTTGGCGAGCATGTAGTCGATCACCTGCTGGCGGCTCCAGCCCTTGTCGTGCAGCCCGGTGTCCACCACCAGCCGGATCGCGCGCCAGAGCTCGTTCTGGAAGTAGCCGAAATAGTCGTACGGGTCCTGGTAGACACCCAGCTCCTTGCCGAGCGACTCGGCATACAGGCCCCAGCCTTCCTGATAGGCGGTTTCACCGCCGAAGCGGCGGAACTTGGGCAGGTCGCCCAGCTCCTGCTGTAGCGCGATCTGGAAGTGATGGCCAGGCACGGCCTCGTGCAGGTAAAGGTCTTCGGCATCCCAGGTCTTGCGGCTGGGCAGGTCGTAGGTGTTGACGTAGAACACGCCGGGCCGCTTGCCGTCCTCGCTCGGCCCCTGATAGCTACCGCCAGCAGCCGACTTGTTGCGGAAGCTCTCCACCGGGCGGATCTCGAAACCGGCTTTCGGTTGCAGCGAGAACAAGCGCGCCGCACCCGGCTCCAGCCGCGCGCGCAGGGTCTCGAAAAACGCCAGCATCGCCGGCTCGTCCTTGAACTGGAAGCGCTTGTCGCTATCGAGGAACCTGAAGAAATCCTTCAGCTCGCCCTTGAACTTCAGGCCCGCCATGATCTTGCGCATCTCGCCGTGGATGCGTGCCACCTCGTCGAGGCCGATCTGGTGGATCTGGGCCGGCGAAAGCTCCGTGGTGGTGGCATTGCGCGCCTGGTAGGCATACCAGGCCGCGCCATCGGGCAGTGCGTAGAGGCCCACGGTGGCGCGGGTCTTAGGCAGGTATTCGTCGTGGATGTAGGCACGCAGCTGGCGGTAGCTGGGCAGCAGGGTGTCGCGGATCAGCGCGGTGTACTGCTCGGTGAGCCTGGCCTTGTCGGCCGCGCTGAACGCCGCCGGCAGATTGCTGATGGGCTTGTAGAACAGGGTCTTGGTGGGGTCAGCGACGATCAGCGCATCCATCTGCGGCAGCACCTTTTCCATCAGCACGCGCGGCTGCACCACGCCGGCCGCAACACCCTCGCGCATGTTGGCGATGGCCTGCTCGAACAGCGGCGGGATCAGTGCCGCACGTTTGGCCCAGTTGTCGTAGTCCGCCACCGTCTTGAACGGCTGCGCCGAGGTGCCGCTGCCCAGCTGCGCCAGCTGGTTGGGCAGGCTGTAGAACTGGTTGATGGGTTGCAGATGGGCCGGGAAACGATCCGCTGCCAGCTGCATCTCCAGCTCGCGCCGGAGGATCTGCGTGCTGATGCGGTCCTGCTCCGAGAGTGGGGCGGTGTCGATGCTGGCGAGTCGTGCCTGCCACTGCCGGGCGAAGGCGGTCTGCTTCGCGCGTTCCGCCGCCGTCAGATAGTTGGGCAGCTGGTCGTTGTAGCGGCTGTCGCCAATGAAAGTGGCGCTGAGCGGGTTGAGGGCGAGGTAGGCCTCCCAGTAGTCCGCGAACAGCTGCTGCATGGCGGCGGGGCTGGTCGCGGCAGCCGTGGCGGGCTGCGGGGTGACAGCAGGCGGCGTGCTGGCGCAGGCGGCCAGCAGCAGGGCGGAGGCGGCGAGCAGCGGGGTGCGCAGGATCATGTCAGGGCATCAAAGTGGGGGTAACCCCTGCTAGATGCACGAATCGGGCAAAAGGATGCAAGCCCGCTGAAGCTCTTTTGACTAGGCCGCGCGGGTGCTGAGCTTCAGCGCATGGATCTCGCGCCCCATGCGCTCGCCCAGCGTGGCGTAGACCATGCGGTGCTGCGCCAGCGGCATCTTGCCGGCGAAATCGGCGCAGATGACGGTGGCCTCGAAGTGCTGGCCGTCGTCGCCGATGACTTCGACCGTGGCCGTGGGAAGGCCGGCCTGGATGAGTGCTGCGATTTCTGTCTTGGTCATGCTCATGTCCTGATCACTTTCTCATCCGATAGCCGGTGTGCAGCATCCAGTAGGCGATGCTCGACACCAGCACAAAAAAGCCGCTGATCCAAAGCAGGCTCATGTAAATCGGCACATCGGCATGGCCGAAGAAGCCGTAGCGGAAGCCATCCACCATGTAGAAGAAGGGGTTGAGATGGCTGGCGTGGTACCAGAAGCCGCTCAGCGAATGCACCGAGTAGAACACGCCGCTCAGGAACGAGGCCGGCGTGACGATGAAGTTGGTGAAGGCGGCGATCTGGTCGAACTTCTGCGCCCACAGGCCGGCGATGATGCCGAGCGAGGCGAGGCAGCCCGCCGAGAGCAGGAACACCGCCACCAGCACCAGCGGCTGCTCGAAGGGCAGGCGCACGAAGATCAGCGTCACCGCCAGCATCGCCGCCGCCACCAGCGCCGCGCGCACCAGTGCGGCGAGGATGTAGGCGCCGAACCATTCGATCGGCCCCAGCGGCGCCATCAGCGTGAACACGATGTTGCCCATCACCTTGCTCTGGATGAGGCTCGACGAGGTGTTGGCGAAGGCATTCTGGATGATGGTCATCATCACCAGTCCCGGCACCAGAAACTGCGTGTAGTCGATGCCGTCGTAGCCTGTGACGACCCTGCCCTTCAGGGCCTGTGCGAACACCAGCAGATATAGCAGGGCGGTGATGACGGGTGCGGAAACGGTCTGGCCGAGCACGGCCCAGAAGCGCATCACTTCTTTCTTCAGCAGCGTGTAGAAGCCGCGTTGATTGGGATTCATGCCGTCGCTCCGTCGCGCGTCAGCTCGATGAAGATGTCTTCCAGATCCGGCTCGCGGGTGTGGACGTCTTCAATCACCACACCGGCGGTGCGCAGGGCGGTGAAGACATTGTTGATGGGATGCTTCGAGGTTTCGAGCTTGAGCTCGATCACGCCCGCCTTGTCGCTGGTGACCAATTCGCGCAGGGCCTCCGGCAGCGGCGCACCCTCGCCCAGCTTGAGGCGCAGAAAGCGAAACGGGCTGCGGCCCAGCAGGGCACTGGTGGTCTCCAACGCCTTCACCTCGCCCTTGTCGAGAATGGCGATGCGGCTGCACATCTCCTGTGCTTCTTCGAGGTAGTGGGTGGTGAGCACCACGGTCGTGCCCTTGGCGTGCAGGTCGCGCATGAAGGCCCAGAGCGTGCGGCGCAGCTCCACGTCCACGCCCGCCGTCGGCTCATCGAGAATCACCACCGGCGGCTTGTGGACGAGCGCCTGGGCGATCAGCACGCGGCGCTTCATGCCGCCACTCAGGGCGCGCAGCATGCTGGTGCGCTTGTTGGCGAGTTCGAGGCGCTCCAGCATCTCGTCGATCCAGGGCCACACCTCCTCACCGCAGCCGTAGTAGCCGGCCTGGATGCGCAGCATGTCGACCACATTGAAGAAGGGATCGAACACCAGTTCCTGCGGCACCACACCGAGATTGCGGCGGGCGGCGCGGAAGTCGCTCACCGTATCGTGCCCCAGCACGCGGATGTGGCCGCTGCTGGCGTGGTTCAGCCCTGCGATGATGTTGATGAGCGTCGACTTGCCCGCACCATTGGGGCCGAGCAGGCCAAAAAACTCGCCACGATTGATGTTGAAGCTGACGCCCTTGAGGGCCTGCAAGCTGCCGTAGGATTTTTTCACCGCGTCGATGGCGAGCGCGTCGAGATTCGAGGTATTCATGAGTGGGACGATTATAGAGGCGACCGCCAGCGCGCCCTTGCAATGAAGTGGACTCTGTGTGGTCATAGCCGCACCTCCTTTCAAGCCCTCCCCCCATGTCTAACACTGCCATCGTCTGGCTGCGCCGCGACCTGCGCCTCGCCGACCAGCCTGCCCTGCACCATGCCGCCGCGCACCATGACGTGGTGGTGCCGGTGTTCGTCCATGCGCCGGAAGAAGAGAACGACTGGCAGCCCGGCGGCGCGAGCCAGTGGTGGCTGCACCACTCGCTCACCGCGCTGTCTCCGAGATTCGCCAAGCTCGGCAGCCCGCTGATCGTGCGCACCGGCCCCAGCCTCGCCGCGCTGCGCGCACTGGTGAAGGAGACCGGTGCCGAGGCCGTCTACTGGAACCGTCTCTACGAACCGGCGCTGATCGCGCGCGATGCGAAGATCAAGGAGGCGCTGCGGGCCGATGGCCTGACGGTGGAGAGCTTCAATGGCGCAGTGCTGTTCGAGCCCTGGCAGCTCAAGACCGGTGCGGGCGAGCCCTACCGCGTCTACTCGCCGATGTTCCGCTCGGCCGAGGCGCGCTTTGAGGAAATTCGCAAACCGCTGCCCGCACCGAAGAAGCTCTTAGCACCCTCGATGGCGCTGCAATCGACCCCCATCGAGGCACTGAAACTGTTGCCGACCATCCCCTGGGATGGCGGCTTTTACGAACACTGGCAACCCGGTGAAAAGGGTGCGCTCCAGCGGCTCGAAAACTTCGCTGAAAAGCCCATCGCCAAATACAAAGACCTGCGCGACCAGCCCGCACTCGACGGCGCGGTGAGCCGCCTCTCGCCGCATCTGCACTTCGGCGAGATCAGCCCGCACCAGACCTTCGTGCGCGCGCAGCAGGCCAACGGTGAGCTGAGCAGTGCGGGTGCGCACGGCAACATCCACCACTTCATCAAGGAGCTGTTCTGGCGCGAGTTCTCGCACCACCTCATCTACCACTACCCGAAGACCCCGACGGAGCCGATGTACGAGCGCTTCGCCGCCTTTCCCTGGCGCCAGCCCAAGGACTATGCGAGCGACTTGAAGGCCTGGCAGCAGGGGCGCACCGGTGTGCCCATCGTCGATGCCGGCATGAGGCAGCTGTGGACGAGCGGCATCATGCACAACCGCGTGCGCATGATCGTGGCGAGCTTTCTCACCAAGAACCTGCTCATCCCCTGGCAGGAAGGCGCGCGCTGGTTCTGGGACACGCTGGTGGATGCCAGCCTGCCGCAGAACACGCTCGGCTGGCAGTGGGCCGCCGGTTGCGGCGCCGATGCCGCGCCCTACTTCCGCATCTTCAACCCGGTATTGCAGGGCGAGAAGTTCGACGCTGAGGGCAGCTATGTGCGCACCTGGGTGCCGGAGCTTTCGACCTTCCCCGCCAAGTTCATCCACAAGCCCTGGGAGGCGCCGAGCGAAGTGCGCCGCGCCGCCGGCATTGCGCTCGACAGCATCTATGCGCGGCCGGTGGTTGACCTCAAGCAATCGCGCGACCGTGCGCTGGCTGCCTTCGCCAGGCTCAAGGCAGAAAACGCGGCATGAGCGGCGCACTGCCAAGGCGGCTGCACGTCGCCAGGGCGCGCGAAGTGCTGCAGGACATCGCACGCGGCAGCAAGCCTGCCGACCAGATTCTCGATGCCCTGTTCCGGGCCCACAAGGAGATGGGCAAGCGCGACCGCGCCAGCGTCGGTGATCTGGTCTACGGCGTGCTGCGCGATGTGGGCCGCTTGCAGGCGCTGGCGGGTGAGGCCCCTGCGGCCTGGCTATCGCGCCATCTGGCCGATGCCGGCCATGCGGCCGAGGCCATCGGCGCGCTCGATCTGCCCGCACCGGCTGACGATGCGCCCATAGCACCCCATGCCGCCTGCAACCTGCCGCTGGACCTGCACACCCGACTGCTCGCACAGATCGGTGCTGCGGAAACCGCACTGCTCGCCGCCGCGCTGCGGCAGCCCGCGCCCACCGATGTGCGCGTCAACAGCCTCAAGGCCACGCGGGCGGAAGTGCTGGCGGCACTCGTTGCCCAGGGGGTTGCCGCCACGCCAACGCCCTACGCCGCGCAGGGCTTGCGGCTGGCGCAGCGGCTCTCCAAACAGTTTTCGCTGCTGGTCGATGGCGAGATCGAACCCCAGGACGAAGGCAGCCAGCTGCTCGCCGAGTTCGCGGCGGCCGCACCCGGCGAGACGGTGATCGACTGGTGCGCGGGCGTCGGCGGCAAGAGTCTGGCGATGGCGGCCCAGATGCGCGACGAGGGGCGGATCATCGCCTGCGACATCACCGCCAGCCGCCTGGCCAAGATCGCACCGCGCGCCGCGCGCGCCGGTGTGGGCTGCATCGAAACCCGCACGCTCGGCACCGATTCGATGGCCGGCCTCGAAGCCGACCTGGTGCTGGTCGATGCCCCCTGCTCCGGCACCGGCACCCTGCGCCGCTCGCCGGAGCTTCGCCTGCGCGCTTTTGACTACGCAGCACTCGCATCGCTGCAACTGCAAATCCTCGGTGAGGCCGCGCAGCACGTGTGCCCCGGTGGCCGTCTGGTCTATGCGACGTGCAGCCTGCTGCAGGAAGAGAACGAGGCCGTGGTCACCCGCTTTCTGGAATCGGACGCGCGGTTCAAGCCACTGCGGCCCGATGATATGAACCCTGCGCTGGAAACACTGGTCGACGCCGGCGGGCGGCTGCGCCTGTGGCCGCACCGGCAGGGCAGCGATGGGTTCTTTGCCCAGGCTTTCAGCAAGCAAAGCTAGTCAGCTGACGATCAGCAAGCTGCATGAAGCTATTCGCAACAACCAAAGGGATCCCGCGCACATGAACCACCACCATCTGACCGCACCCATCGCGGCTTTTTGCCTGCTGACGCTGGCGGCCTGCGCCTCCACATCGCCGCAGCAGCAGGCTGCGGCCAGCACGACCTGCTCCAAATCGAAATCGGCCGCAAACGGTGCCGATTGCAGCAACGGCAGCCTCATGGAGCCGCCGGTGGTCGATATCAGCAAGCCCGCACCCGCGCCGGGCATGGCCACTTCGGGCGCGGATGCAGCATCGACCCGGTGATTGCAGCGCCTGCACGAGGCCGCCCCTGAGGCGGCCTTTCGCGTTTTTCTCGGCAGCGGTCCAGACCTTTTAAGATAGGCACATGCCTCTTCCAGATTTTCTTGCCAGCGCCCATCGCACGCTCGACATCGAGCGCGATGCGGTAGCCGCCCTCAATGCCCGCCTCGGCGCGGATTTCAGCACCGCCTGCGCGCTGCTGCTGGCCTGCAAGGGCCGCGTGGTGGTCACTGGCATGGGGAAGAGCGGGCACATCGGCGGCAAGATCGCTGCGACACTGGCCAGCACCGGCACGCCAGCTTTCTTCGTGCATCCGGGCGAGGCCAGCCACGGCGACCTCGGCATGATCATGAAGAGCGACGTGGTGATCGCCATCAGCAACTCCGGCGAGACCGCCGAGGTGCTCACCATCCTGCCGCTGATCAAGCGCATGGGCGTGCCGCTGGTGTCGATGACCGGCAAGCCCGGCTCCACGCTGGCGAAGGCCGGCGATGCGCATCTGGATGTGAGCGTCGAGCAGGAGGCCTGCCCGCTCAATCTCGCCCCCACCGCCAGCACCACCGCCACGCTGGCCATGGGCGATGCCCTCGCCGTCGCCCTGCTGGAAGCGCGCGGCTTCACGCCGGAGGACTTCGCCTTCTCGCACCCCGGTGGCGCCCTCGGCCGCCGGCTGCTGCTGACGGTCGAATCCCTCATGCAGAAAGGTGATCGTCTGCCGCAGGTGAGTGCCGACGTGCCGCTCACCACCGCGCTGATGGAGATGACCCGCAAGGGCCTGGGCATGACCGCGATCACCAATGCCGACGGCGTGGTGCAGGGCGTGTTCACGGACGGTGACCTGCGCCGCGTGCTGGACTCCGCCGCCGACGTGCGCACCGTGCCGGTCGGTGCCGTCATGACCAAGGGCGGCAAGCGCATCCGGGGCGAAGCCCTGGCCGCCGAAGCGGTGCAGAAGATGGAGGCCGGCAAGATCACCGCCCTGATGGTCTGCGACGAGGCCGGCAGGCTGGTGGGCGTGATCCACCTGCAGGATCTGCTGCGCGCCGGAGTGGTGTGATGACGCCCACCGAACGCGCAAAAAACATCCGCTGCGTGATCTTCGACATCGACGGCGTGATGACCGACTGCAAGCTCTACCTCAC
>JAZKFO010000119.1:0-14860 GCA_040386395.1 Pseudomonadota bacterium
CGCGCACGATTCAAGACCCGCGCGACCGCATCGCCACCATCCTGGTCGCGCCGCTCATGACCTGCTCGGCGCGCCTGCCGATCTATGCGCTGCTGATTGGTGCCTTCATCCCGGCGCAGACGGTGTGGCGCGTGTTCAACCTGCAAGGGCTGGTGCTGTTCTCGCTCTACCTTTTCGGCATCGTCTCGGCGCTCGCCGTGGCCTACGCGATGAAGTGGTGGCGTAAGGACAAAACCGAGCACACCCTGCTGCTCGAACTGCCCTCGTATCGCCTGCCCAATCCGCGCGACCTGCTGCTGGGGCTGTGGGAACGCGCGGCCATTTTCATCCGGCGCGTCGGCGGCATCATCCTGTCGCTCACGGTCATTCTCTGGGTGCTGGCAACTTTCCCCGCGCCGCCAGAGGGTGCCCTCGGCCCGGCTATCGACTACAGCTTTGCCGGGCGCATCGGCCACTTCATGGAGCCGCTGTTCGCACCGATTGGCTTCAACTGGCAGATCTGCATTGCGCTCATCCCTGGTCTCGCTGCGCGCGAGGTGGCGGTGAGTGCGCTCGCCACCGTGTATGCCATCTCGGCCGCGAGTGATGAGGCGGCGACCGAGCTGCTCTCGCCGATCATCTCCGCTCAATGGGGCCTGCCCACGGCACTCTCGCTGCTGGCCTGGTATGTGTTCGCACCCCAGTGCCTGAGCACACTGGCCACCATCCGCCGCGAGACCGACTGGCGCATCACCGCCATCGCCACCGGCTATCTGTTTGGCCTGGCCTACGCCGCTTCGTTCATCACCTACCGCATCGCGGTGGCGCTGGCATGAGCCTCTACCTTGCCTTCGAGCTGATGGTGATTGCCCTGCTGCTGGGTCTGAGCCTGCGCCTGATCTGGCAGCGCGTGCTCAAGCCCGCGCTGCAAAGGCCCAAGGCGGCGTGCAGCAGTGGCGGCTGCAACAGTTGCAGCCCAAAAACATAAAAACGCCGCGCAAAGCGCGGCGCTGGATACGGTTAAAACAGATAACGCACGAACAGCTGCAAGTTGTCGCGGTCGCGATACAGGTTCTGTTCCTTGCCGCCGAAGAACCAGTTGTAGCCGACGGTGAAGGCGATGTCCGACTTGTAACGGGTTTCGAGGTTGAAGTTGACGCTCTGCCGACCCCGCACAAAGTTGCCGGCCGGCCCCGGCGAAATGCCGTGGACATCGTGGCTGTAGATGAGGAAGGGCTGTAGCGAGATGCCCGGCAGCACGCTCTCATACTTGAAGATGCCGACCAGTCGATAGCCCCAGGAGAAGGGCGTGGCGAAGTTGCGCAGCGTGGCCTGGTGCGGGTTGAAGCGGCCGCCATCCGGGCCCACCACGCACTGCTGGTTGGTGGAGCAGGCCTGGCGCGAGCCATCGGCACCGCTGCCATCGGCACCGGCACTGGCGTGGTAATAGACGCCCGGCGCGTCGAACTGCAACTGATCCAGCCCCGGCATGTCGAGCACATGGGTCGCGCCGATTTCGGCCACGGCCAGGATCTGGTCGGCACCGATGGGATTGTCGGTGGCGCCCAGTACGCGGGTGAGGCCGAGGTTGTACTGCATCACCTGCAGGCGCTCGAAGCCGGGGATGTAGACCCCGCCCGCGCCGCCGCCGAAGCCTTCACCCAGCGTCTCGCCACGGTAGGGCACGAGGAAGCTGGGGAAGCTGCGCGCCGAGCTGGGCGCGGCACCGAGAATGAGATTCACGGTGTCGCAGTTGACACCACTGGTGCAGCCGTCGATGGCGTCGCTGCCGGCATAGTCCTGCCGGCCACCGGCTGTGCTGCCATCAAAGCCGGTGCCACCGCCCTGGGTGCCGGCGCAGCCCACGGTCTCGTCGTGGCAGCGGGTGAGAAAGGGCTGGGCAGCGGCAAAGGCGACGTCGATCACCGAAACCTGCACTGGCAGGTTGGGGCGATAGGCCACCTCGCCCTGGATCGAGTAGTCGCCAAAGGTGGTGTTGAACGACACGCCGTAGAGCTGGATGTTCTTCGGGTAGTCGAGCAGAAAGGGGCCGGAGTCGAGCTTGACCAGGTCATCCAGATCAGCCCGGTTGTCGTCGGCGCTGCCGCCCAGCAGGGGGCCGAGTGCGGCCAGGTCATCCACACCGCTGACGCCGAGGTCGGTGAGGATGCGGGTATTGCCCATGGCCAGCTGGGAGCCGATGTAGCCGAGCGAATCCTGGGTGAACACGCCGTTGGCGCGGATGTCCACCAGTGCCGGCAGACGGGGGCAGGCCTTGAGGATGTCCACCGTGTTGGCGGCGTTGATGCCATCCGGGTTGCCCTCGGCGCGCGCGCAGGAAGGCTGGCCGCTGATGAAGCTCACGTACGGCAGCTTCGAGTGGTAGTTCATGAAGAACAGCGACAGCTCGGTGCCGCCATTGAACTCCTCGAAATAGGTCTTCAGCGCCACGCCGAACTGGCCGAAGCCATCGGGTGTGCGATCCGGCGCGCGGCTGATGTGGGCGGTGGTGCCGGTCACCAGCGACAGCGGGTTGTCGAGGAAGAACCCGGTCTGGTCGTTGTCGTCGGCCGAGCCGCCGAAGGAGAGATTGACGTAGTCGACCAGGTTCTGGCTGCCGATGTCTACGAAGGAGAAGAAGCTACCCGGCGCGGGGATTTCCACCGGCTGCCATTCGAGCTGGTAGAAAGCCTCCACCGTGCTGCCTGCGAACGGCTCAAAGCTGGCAAACACGCTGTTGATCGGGATGAACACCTCTTCGAGCTGAAAACCGAAACGGTTGAGGTTGTTGGCATTGACCGGCTGCGCCTGGTTGATCGAGTTGATCACCAGCAGTGTCGACTCGCCCCAGTTGATGGTCTGGCGACCGATCTTGAAAGTCAGCTCCTTTTCGTCAGTGCCAGGCAGCGGCAGCTTGCCGAAAAAATTGAACTCCAGCAGTTGCAGGTCGGCCACCAGCTGGCGGCGCAGGGTGGAGTCGGTGCGCTTCACCTTCGTCGTCTCGCCGGGGCCGTACACGCGCTCGAAGTAGCGGTTGGAGACGGGGTCATTGACGGTGCCGACGCGCTGGTCGTTCTCATCCGTGATGAGGGTGCGGTAGCGGTCCTTGCGCTGGTCGTTGACCACATCGTAGAAGCCGATCGTGCGGGCAAAAAAGCCGAAGTCGCCCTTGGTCAGGGTCAGGTCCTGGTTGAGGCGGATGCCGCCCTGGGTCAGGTCATGCTTGTCGTAGTTGAGGTTGCCGTTGTCGGTACGCAGCGAGGGCGCGCCCGGCACCTGGCTGAGCCGCTGCGAGGGATAGACCTGATCCTTGAAAAGGCCCTGGCAGGATTGATAGATGCCACCACAAACGTTGGGGTTGATGTTGGCCTTGCCGATCAGGTCCTGCGCCGGCACCTCGGTGCGCAGCTGGCCGCCGACCGTGATGTTGTTGTTGAGCGTGCCCTCCAGCCCCAGGCTCTCGACGTTGATGCCGATGGCCATAGCCATGCCCGGTATGGCGATGACCGCAGCAACGGCCGTCCGGCGTGCTGTCCCTAGCCAATGGAAGTGACCCATACGCTCCTCTCTTATTGAATGTCTGATTGGCACTGCATCCATGCAATGCTTTCGTGTTGGCGCTTTATAGCGAGCAGCCGCAGCAGTGTCGAGCCTTAACCGATGTGCGTCGACAGCACGCTGCCCATCGTCGGCAGCAGCTGTTGCAGTTCTTCACCGGCCTGGCCGCGAAACCGCTTGTAGATGGCCTTGGCGGGCGCGCTGCTGGCCTGTGCGAGGCGGGCATCGACTGCCGCAATCACCAGGCTGGCGGCGCGTTCGCCATGGCCTTGCAGAAACGCACCGAAGTCGGTCGACTGGCTGCGGGTGAACTCCGCATAGAGCGGGTCCAGCGCCTTGCCGATTTCAGGCAGCAGCATTCGCACTGCGCGGCTGGCGATGTCCGGCTTGGCGCTGCGCAGGGTGCTGAATCCCGCCTTCATCGCCAGGCCTTTCAGGCCACTGCGGCTGCTGATGTGAGCCTCCAGCGTGCCGGCCAATGCAGCGACCAGAGCATCAGGATGGCGGAGGGACAATAGAATGTCGGGCAACGAGGGCATGAAGTACTCAACTCAAGACAAGGATCGCAATCGCCGTGTCAGACGACTCACCGAAGCCTGGAAAGCCTAGCATCGCCCGGCTCAAAACCGGCAGCATCGAGCGCAGTTTCGCCATGGCGCGTCTGGGCGTGGGGGCGGGTGCCAAGATCGCTGTGCATTCGCTGTCGAACATCTTTCGCGGCGAGGTCTCGCGCAGCGAATCCGACCGTGATTTCTACAAGGAGCAGGCGCAGGTGCTGGCCGATGGCCTGGGCCAGCTCAAGGGCAGCGTGATGAAGGCCGGGCAGATGCTGGCGATGTTCGGCGATTACTTCATGCCGCACGAGGCGGTAGAGGTGCTGGGCCAGTTGCAGGATGACACCCCGCCCGTGGACTGGCGGGTGGTGGAGCCACAGCTGCGTGCCTCGGTGGGTGCGGCGGCCCTGCGTGAACTCGACATCGACGAGGTGCCGATGGCCGCTGCCTCGCTCGGCCAGGCGCACCGCGCAAGGCGCCGGCGCGACGGGCTGGAGGTGGTGGTGAAAATCCAGTACCCCGGTGTCGCCAACGCCATCGGCAGCGACATCAAGACCCTCTCTCGGCTGCTGATCGCCAGCCGCCTGACTCCGAAGAATCTCGACCTGCAACCGATCTTCACCGAAGTGCGCGAGATGCTCGAAGGCGAATGCGACTACGTGCAGGAGGCGCGCTTCACCGAAACCTTTGCCGCCCGGCTGGCACCCGCTGCGCGCTACGTGGTGCCGCGCGTGCTGCGCGAGTACAGCGGTGCGCAAGTGCTCACCACCACCTACGAGCAGGGCGTGGCGGTGAGCGATGCCTCGGTGCGCCAGCTCTCGCAGGCGAGGCGCGATCATCTGGGCACGGGCTTTGTCGATCTCTTCCTCAAGGAGTTCTTCGACTGGGGCCTGGTGCAGACCGATCCGCACTTCGGCAACTACCGCGTGCGCACCGATGCGCTTGGGCAGGACCGCATCGTGCTGCTGGACTTTGGTGCCACCCGCGCCTTCCCGCGTCCCTTCATCCGCGACTACGCCGAGGTGGTGGCGGGGGCCTTCTTCGAGGATCGCGCACGAATCCGTGCCGGAGCCAAGGCGATTGGCCTGATCGGTGATGATTTTCCGGCCGCCGCACTCGATGCCTTTGCCAGCATGTGCGAGCGCATCGTCGAGCCTTTCGAGCCCTCGCGCGCGCCGGAGGTGCTGCGCACGGCGCAAGGCAATTACCGCTTCGCCGCCAGCGATCTGCCGATGCGGGTGAGCCAGATTGCCGCCCGCAATGCGCTGACGCTGTCGTTCCGCATGCCGCCGCGCGAGCTGGTGTTTCTGCACCGGCGGCTGGGTGGCGTGTTCATCGCGCTGGCCACCCTGGCAGCCGAACTCAATCTCAAATCGTCGCTGCAAACCGCGCTGAAGAATGCCGCAACGCAGCAAACAAACCTGGATTGAAACTGAGCAGATCACGGGGGTTTGAACGTCGACATCTGCAATGGAGATTGGGTTAGCATCAAGGCGCTGCGGCTAGTGCGAGTCGTGGTGATCGCAAACCCCCCATCCGAGGAGAAACCGGACATGAAAATCCTGTCCAAGGCATTTGGCGCCAGCTTTGCTGTGGCGCTGAGCCTGATGGCCAACCAGGCCATTGCAAAAGTAGATGCTGCTGAAGCCGCCAAGATCGGCACCACGCTGACCCCAGTGGGCGCCGAGAAAGCCGCCAACAAGGAGGGCACCATCCCCGCCTGGAAACCCGCACCGCAGGCCGGCTCGCTCAAGAGCGAGTTCTCCACCGATCCCAAGATCGAGGCAGAGGCCATCAAGTTCACCATCAACAAGGCGAACCTGGCGCAGTACTCCGCCAAGCTCACCGAAGGTCACAAGTACCTGCTCAAGACCTACGACACCTACAAGATGAATGTGTATCCCACGCACCGCCAGGTGTCGTGGCCGCAGCCGATCTATGACGCGACCAAAGAGAACGCCGTCAACTGCGAAATGATCGGCACCGAGATTCTCGACAACTGCAAGCTCGGCTTTCCCTTCCCCATCCCCAAGACGGGTGCGGAGCCGGTGTGGAACCACAAGCTCAAATGGCGTGGCGAGGCAGTGACCCGCTACAACAACCAGATGATCGTGCAGCCCTCCGGCGAGTTCCAGCTGACCAAGATCATCGAGAACGTGAAGTTCTCGTATGCCTCGATCAAGGCACCGGTGCCGCTCACCAAGACCTCTGGCGAGTTCCTGAAGTATCTCTCGCAGACAGTCGCACCGCCGCGTCTGGCCGGCACTTTCATTCTCGTCCACGAGAAGGCTGGCACGGGTGCGGATGGCCGTTCGGCATGGCTCTACTCGCCGGGCCTGAAGCGCATCCGCCGCGCACCGACGGTGTGCTGCGACAACCCCTACGAGGGCACCGACGGTCACGAGTTCTACGACCAGGTCGATCTCTTCAACGGCGCACTCGACCGCTACAACTGGAAACTGGTGGGCAAGAAGGAGATCTACATCCCCTACAACGGCTACAAGATTGCCGGCCCGAAGATCAAGTACAAGGATCTCGCCAAGCCCAAGCATCTCAACGCCGACCTGCCGCGCTACGAGCTGCACCGCGTCTGGGTGGTCGAGGCCAACATCAAGCCCGGCACCAGCCACACCTTCACCAAGCGCGTGATGTATCTCGACGAAGACAGCTGGAACATGGTCGCCGCCGACAACTACGATTCGCGCGGCAATCTGTACCAGTTCCAGGAAGGCCATCTGGTCTGGGGCAGCAACGTGCAGGCCAGCACCACGGTGCCGGAAATCATCTACCACTTCACCTCCGGCCGTTACTTCATCACCGCTGCCTTCAACGAAGACAAGGCACCTGACCTCACCGCCTCGTTCTCGTCGGACTACTTCTCTTCTGCCTCGGTGCAGAAGTCGTCCACCAAGTAGTAGCCTGTGATCAGGACCAGCCGCCGGGCAGTGCTGCCCGGCGGCTTTTTTATAACGATTTGACCAGCAACAGGGAGAGAGCAATGGCGACCAAGATCAGCCTCGAACACAAGTTCAACAAGAGCGTCAGCAGCGTCTGGGCGATGTATTCCGACCGCGCGTTTTTCGAGAAGAAGTACACCGCAACCGGCTGCACCAACATCGAGGTGCTGGACTACAAGATCAGCGACAAGGGCTTTTCGATCACCGTGCGCTACGACGCCAAGAGCGATGCGCCGGTGCCCGACTTCGCCAAGAAATTCATGGCCGAGCGCGTGACGGTCACCCAGACCGATAGCTGGGATGCGGCGACCAAGACCGGCAAGATCGTCACCGAGATCAAGGGCATGCCGGTGAAGGTGAGTGCCGAGATGAAGCTGGAAGCCGCCGGCAAGGGTGCGGTCAACAAGATGCTCTGGACACTCGCCAGCGGCATCCCGCTGGTGGGTGGCAAGCTGGAGGGGATTCTGTTGGAAGACGTGAAGATCAAATCCGCCCGCGACGAGCAGGCCTCGCAAAAACTGCTGGCGAGCTACTGATTGCAATGGCCGACCAGCCGCCGGAAGAGTCACGCGAGACCACCTTTGGACAAGCGGCTGCCAGTGCGGCAGCCGCGATGTTCGGCGTGCAAAGCTCGAAGAACCGTGACAAGGATTTCAAGGCCAGGAGCCCTGCCAAGTTCATCTTCATGGGCATGGTGATGGTCATGCTGTTTGTCACCTGCGTGCTGTTGGCGGTGCGCTGTTCCATGCAGCAGGCCGGCGTAGCAGGCTGAAGCCTTCGCGCTTCCACAAGGGAGATCATTGATGCTCGCGACACTCGAATCGCTGCTGCAGCAGGCTGGCCAGAACTTCATGGCACAGCCCTGGCTTTTTCTCTCGATGCCGGTCATTGCCGCCATCATCGGCTACGTCACCAAGATCGCTGCGGTGCGGATGATGTTCTATCCGCTGGAGTTCATCGGCATCAAGCCGTACCTCGGCTGGCAGGGCGTGATCCCGCGCAAGGCGCAGAAGATGGCTTCGATCGCGGTCGATGTGATTACCTCGAAGCTCATCACCATCGAGGAAATCTTCATGCGCCTCGACCCGCGCCAGATCGCCGCCGAGATCGAGAAGCCGATGCTGGGTGCGGTGGAGCAGATCACCCGCGAGGTGCTGAGCCAGCACCAGCCGGGCCTCTGGGAGATGCTGCCCAACTTCGTGCGCGAGCGGCTGATCAAGCGTGTGCAGGCCGATGCGCCGCAGGTGGTGGCCGAGGTGATGAAGGACTTGCGCAGCAACATCGGCCAGGTGTTTGATCTCAAGCACATGGTCATCAACTCGCTCCTGCGCGACAAGACGCTGCTCAACCGCGTGTTCGCCGAAGTGGGTCGCAAGGAGTTCAAGTTCTTCGGCTACTCCGGCCTGGTGTTCGGCTTCATCATCGGCCTGGTGCAGATGGTGACCTGGCTGTTCTATCAATCGCCCTGGATCCTGCCTGCCTTCGGCCTCTTCATCGGCTTCGCCAGCGACTGGCTGGCCTTGCAGATGCTGTTCCACCCCAAGCGGCCGGTGAAGATCCTGGGGCTCACCTACCAGGGCTTGTTCCTGCGTCGCCAGCAGGAGGTGTCACGCGACTACGCCCGTCTCGTCGCCGACCAGATCATCACGCCGGGCAACATCTGGCAGGGCATTCTCGAAGGCCCCGGCAGCGACAAGATCTTCGCGCTGGTGCAGAAGCATGTGGAGGCGATGGTGGACGAGCAGGCCGGCATCGCGCGTCCGCTGGTGGCCTTTGCCATTGGCTCGCGGCAGTACCAGCAGATGAAGAAATCCGTCACCGAGAAACTGTTGCAGACCCTGCCCACCACGCTCAAGCATGTCGAGGGCTATGCCGAGGGCGCGATGGATGTACGCAACACGCTCATGGAGCGCATGCAGAAGCTCACCCCGGAGGAGTTTGAAGGCATGCTCAGGCCGGCTTTCAAGGAAGACGAGTGGTCACTGATTGCGGTGGGTGCCGTGCTGGGCTTTTTGGTCGGCGAGCTACAGACCTACATGCTGCTGCACTAAAACTCAGCGCGCCTTCTTGAGCTTGTAGAGCGCTTCCAGCGCCTGCTTCGGCGTCAGCTCGTCGGGGTCGAGTGAATCCAGCAGCTTGAGTGCTTTCGAGGGCGGCTCGGCGAAGAGGTTGAGTTGCGGTGCGGTGCTGTTGTGGGTCGGTGCGCGGGCCGGTTGCTGCTCCAGTTCGGCCAGTATCACGCGCGCATTGTCGATGACGCGCTTCGGCACGCCAGCGAGTGCGGCCACATGCAGGCCATAGCTGCGATTGGCCGGGCCTTCGCGCACGCTGTGCAGAAAGGCGAGGGTGTCACCCGCCTCCGCAACTTCCAGATGCACGTTCGCCACGCCGGTCTGCGAGGCGGCCAGCGCAGTCAGCTCGAAGTAGTGCGTGGCAAACAAAGTGAAAGCGCGCACGCTGGTGGCCAGATGCTCGGCGCAGGCGCGCGCCAGCGACAGGCCATCGTAGGTGCTGGTGCCACGCCCGATCTCGTCCATCAGCACCAGCGAATGCTGGGTGGCGTTGTGCAGGATGTTCGCGGTCTCGCTCATCTCCACCATGAAGGTGGACTGCCCGCCGGCCAGGTCATCGCCCGCGCCGATGCGGGTGAAGATGCGGTCGATGGGGCCGATCTCCGCACTCGCCGCCGGCACGAAGCTGCCGCAGTGCGCGAGCAGCACGATGAGCGCGACCTGCCGCATGAAGGTGCTCTTGCCGCCCATGTTGGGGCCGGTGATCACCAGCAGGCGGCGGGCGTCCGACAGCAGCGCGTCATTGGGCGTGAAGAGGCTGTCGAGCACCGATTCGACCACCGGGTGGCGACCTTCCTTGATGCTCAGGCCCGCGGTGTCGCCCAGCACCGGGCGCACCAGGTTGAGGGCCGTGCCGCGCTCGGAAAAGGCGGCGAGCACATCCAGCTCCGCCAGTGCGGCGGCGGCGGCTTGCAGCGTGGGCAGGTGCGTGGCGAGCTCTTCGATCAGGGCCTCGTACAGGGCCTTCTCGCGTGCCAGCGCGCGGTCGCGGGCGGAGAGCACCTTGTCCTCGAAAGCCTTCAGCTCTTCGGTGATGTAGCGCTCGTAGTTGGTGAGGGTCTGGCGGCGCATGTAGTCGGCGGGGATCTTCGCCACATGCGACTTGCCCACTTCGATGTAGAAGCCATGCGCTCGCACATAGGCCACCTTCAAGGTTTCGATGCCGGTGCGGGCACGTTCGCGCGCCTCCATCTCCAGCAGATAGCCGTCGGCGTTGGTGGAGAGGCCGCGCAGCTCGTCGAGTGCGGCATCGAAGCCGCTGCGAAAGATGCCGCCATCCCGCGCCAGCAGGGGCAGGGTGTCTGCGAGCGCCTCCCGCAGGCGTGAGGCGAGCACGCCGTGGCTGCCGAGCTGCTGACCGAGGGCTTGCAGGCGGCTGGTTTCGACTGCACCGAGTGCGGCCTGCACCAGTGGCAGGGCGAGCAGGGTATCGCGCAGGCCCGCGAGATCGCGCGGGCGCGCGCTGCGAAGCGCGATGCGGCCGCAGATGCGTTCGAGGTCGGCGATGTCTTTCAGCGCGGACCGCAGCGTTTCGAGCCGGGCCGCGCCACGGCTGTTTGCGGGTGCGGCCTGCAATTCTTCGAGCGCATCGAAGCGCGCCTGCAACACGCTGCGATCCCTGAGCGGCCGCACCAGCCAGGCCCGCAGCAGGCGGCTGCCCATGTGGGTGACGGCGCTGTCCATGACGCTGGCGAGTGTCGGTGCGGGCTCGCCTGCCAGCGTGCGGTCGAGTTCGAGATTGCGGCGGGTGGTGGCGTCGAGAATCAGTGCTTCGTCGATGTGCTCCACCGACAGGCTGGTGACGTGCGCGAGCTGCGCGCGCGCCGTCTCGTTGGCATAGGCCAGCAACGCGCCGGCGGCACCGAGTGCGGCACCAAGGTCTTCAGCACCGAAGCCGCGCAGGTCTCGTGCCTTGAACTGCTCGATGAGCTTGCGCCGCGCCGTGGTGACATCGAAGTGCCAGGGCGGACGACGGCGTGCGACCTTGCTGCCGATGAAGTCCACCAGCGTGCTGGCGAGGTCATCCGGCAGCAGCAGTTCGGTGGGGCGCACGCGCGCCAGCTCGCCGGCGAAGTCGCTGATCTTGGTCGTCTCCAGCACCCGGAAGCGACCGGAGCCGAGATCGAGCCAGGCCAGGCCATAGCAACCTTCCTGCACGCAAATGGCCGCGAGGCAGTTGGCGGCGCGCGGGTCCAGCAGCGCCTCGTCGGTGGCGGTGCCGGGGGTGACGACGCGCGCCACCTCGCGCCGCACCGGGCCCTTGTCGATACCGACTTCACCCACCTGCTCGACGATGGCCGCACTCTCGCCCTGGCGGATCAGCTTGCCGAGATAGTTGTCGAGCTGGTGATGCGGCACGCCCGCCATCACCACCGGCTGCCCGGCCGACTCGCCGCGCTGGGTCAGCGTGATGCCGAGCAGCTTCGCCGCGCGGCGGGCGTCGTCGTAGAACAGCTCGTAGAAATCGCCCATGCGGAACAGAACGAGCGTCTCCGGGAACTCCGCCTTGATCTTGAGGTACTGCGCCATCAACGGTGTATGAGTGCCCGCAGCAGCCTTCGAACTCATGCGCTGCGCTTCAATAGATCGCGTGCGAGGGCCTGCGTCGCCACGGTGATTTCCTGCCCACCCAGCATGCGTGCCACTTCGAGTGCGCGGGCGTCCTTCAACAGCGGCAGCACGCGGGTAAAGGTCTGCGCATCCCGCACTTCCTTGCGGATACCGAAGTGCTGGGCGCCATGCACCGCCACCTGGGCGAGATGGGTGACGCAGAGCACCTGCCGGCGCGCGCCGAGCGCCTTCAGTTTCTGGCCGACGATATCGGCGACACCGCCGCCGATGCCGGCATCGACCTCGTCGAAGATCATGGTCGGCGCGCCGCTGTCGGCGGCACCGACGACTTGTATTGCCAGCGACACGCGCGACAGCTCGCCACCGCTCGCCACCTTGGCCAGTGCGCGCGGCGGCTGGCCGGGGTTGGCGCTGAAATCGAAGCGCACCTCGTCGGCGCCATGCAGTCGCGGCCGCTCGCTGTCGCTGGCTTCGACGGCCACCACCAGCTGTGCATTGGCCATGCCGAGCTGGCGCACGATCAGGCTGACCTGTTCGCTGTATGTTTTCGCTGCCTTGCTGCGTGCGGCGCTGAGCAGCCTGGCGCTGTCCTGGTACTTCTTGAGTGCCGCCTCGCGCTCCCGTTCGAGCTGCACCATGCGCTCGCCGGCGTGTTCGAGACCATCCAGCTCGGTGGCGAGCGCCGTTAGATGTTCTGGGATGGCATTCGCCCTGATGCGGTGCTTGCGCGCCATGTCGTGCAGGGCGCTCAGGCGGCTTTCCACCTCGGCCAGCACAGCGGGATCGAGATCGAGTTTGTCGAGCTGGCGGGTCACCACCTCGGCAGCTTCGCGCACCAGGGCCTGGGCTTGTGCAGCGAGATTTTCGGCTTCGGCAAAGCCGGCGTGCAGCGGCGTCAGGCCGGCCAGCAGCGACGAGGCGCTGCTGAGCTGGTCGTAGATCGCGGCATCGCCTTCGTAGAGCAGGGCGACTGCGCGCGCGCCCTCGTCCATCAGGCGGCCGCTGTTGGCCAGGCGCTTGTGGTCGGCTTCCAAGGTGTCGATTTCGCCATCCTGCACTTGCAGGGCGCGCAGTTCCTGCACCTGGTGGCGCAGGTAGTCGATCTGCGCCGGGTCGCGGCCGGCGGCCGTTTTTGCCTCGCTGATGGCGCGGTCGGCAGCCAGCCAGGCGCTGGCCGCCTCTGCAACGGCAGCGCGCGGCTTGGGGTAGTTGCCGAAGTCATCCAGCAGACCACGCTGCACCTCCGACTTGAGCAGGGTCTGGCTTTCGTTCTGGCCGAACAGATCCACCAGCTGTTCACCCAGCTCGCGCAGCGCGGCGGCATTGGCGGCCTGTCCATTGATGAAGGCCTTGGTGCGGCCCTCGGCAGTGACCACGCGGCGGATGAGGCAGTGCTGGGCTTCGTCCTCGTCCGTCAGCTCCTGTGCCTCCAGCCAGGCGCGGGCCGCGGGTGCATCGGCCAGATCGAACTCGGCGCTGATCTCGGCCTTGTCGCTGCCTTGGCGCACCAGCGCAGGGTCAGCGCGAGTGCCCAGCACCAGGCCGAGCGCATCGAGCAGGATGGACTTGCCCGCGCCAGTCTCGCCGGTGAGCACGCTGAAGCCGGTGGCAAAGTCGAGCGTGGCCTCGTCGATGATGGCGAGGTTCTTGATGTGCAGCGATTTGAGCATCGGACTAGCTACGGTCGCTCAGGTTGGAGGGGCCGCGACCCCAGTGCAGCTTGTCGCGCAGGAGGCTGAAGTACTGATAGTTGCGCGGATGGATCAGGCGCAGGGCATTGGCGGCCTGCGAGACCTCGATGCTGTCGCCGAGGCGGATCGGCCGGCTCACCTGACCATCGCAGGTGACGGTGGCCATCGCCGGCGCCGGGCCGCGCAGCACGATGCGCACAGTGTCGGTGGCGGGCACCACGATGGGCCGGTCGGACAGCGTGTGCGGGCAGATCGGCACCAGGGTGAGTGCGGACACACTCGGATGCACCACCGGCCCGCCGCCGGAGAGCGCATAGGCAGTCGAACCCGTCGGCGAGGACACGATCATGCCGTCCGCCCGGTGCTGGCTGATGAACTCCTCGCCCAGCCAGGTCTCGAAATCGAGCATGCGGATGTTGGCGAAGTTGCGCAGCACCACGTCGTTGACGGCCAGTGCTGGCGGCTCGGTACTGCCATCGGCATGGCGGATCACCAGGCTCAGCAGCAGGCGGTTATCGGCCACCCCTTCGCCGGCCAGCACGGTGCGCAGGGCCTCCAGCATCTCGTCGGGGCGCACGTCGACCATGAAACCCAGGCGGCCCTGATTGATGCCGAGCAGCGGCACGCCGCAATGCGCCAGGCTGCGGCCAGCATCCAGCAGGGTGCCATCGCCGCCCACCACCACGATCAGCTGGCAGCGCGCGCCCAGCTCTGCGCGCGGCACGGCCGGCAGGCCCTCGCTGCTGGCGAGCGCGGCATGCACATCGTCCACCAGCACCTCGCAACCCAGCTGCCCCAGCAGGCGGCACAGCTGCACCACGGTGGGCAGGGCGGCAGGGTCGGTGCGCTTGCCGATGACGCCGACGGTTTTGATGAGGGAGGACATGCGCAGAACTGTACACGGGGGCAGGGCAATAAGCCCACTTTCATTCACGTCTTGACACTGCGCGGCACAGTTCCCACATTGCAGGCATGTCAGCCACTCTCGATCCCCGCGCCGCCGAGCTGTTGAAGCTCCTGGTCGAGCGTTACATCCAGGACGGCGAACCGGTCGGTTCGCGCACCCTGGCGCGGGCGGCCGCCCTCGGCATCAGCCCCGCCACCATCCGCAACGTGATGAGCGATCTGGATCAGCTGGGCCTGGTCGCCAGCCCGCACACCAGCGCCGGCCGCATCCCCACCACGCGCGGCTATCGCTACTTCGTCGATCAGCTGCTGGCCCCGGAGGCCCTGACCGAAGTCGAGCGCACCCAGCTGGCCGACGAGCTCGCCCCCGGCTGGCGTGCGCCGGATGACCTCGTGCAGACCGCCAGCAATCTCTTGAGCCAGCTCTCGCGCATGGCGGGCGTGGTCACCGTGCCCAAGCGCAATCTCTCGGTGCTGCGGCGCATCCAGTTCATGCCGCTGTCGGACAACCGCGTGCTGGTGATTCTCGTGGTCAACCAGCACGAGGTGCAGAACCGCGTCATCCACACCGC
>JAZKFO010000120.1:0-4592 GCA_040386395.1 Pseudomonadota bacterium
CCGATCTGGGTGTTGAGGTTGGCGATGATGAAGCTGATGGCATTGCCGCTGTCGGCATCGTCGGCGGGACGGATGCTGACCGGCACGCCGGCCGTGAGCGGTTGGTTGGGCAGCGCCTGAAGCTCGTCGAGGTAGCGGCGCAGGGAGCCCGCGCACAGCTCCAGAAAGATGTCGTTGACGGTGGCATCGGAGGCTTTCGCCACGGCCTTGATCCGCGCCAGATCATAGAACTGCGTGGCGAAGCGGCGCTGCCCGCCGATCTTGCGGTTGAGGATGGACTTGGGTGCGACGAAGGGCGCGGCATTGGCGGCATCCTTGTTGCTGAAGCTGTTGCCCACCACCTCGCGCAGAGCCTTGACCACGCCGGGCAGGGTCGCGGCCTGTGCCTTGAACTGCTCCTGCAGGGTGGGCCGCCTGCCCTTGCGCTTGCCGGCATCGCCGGTGCCGCGGCCAATCGACCAGGGCGGCAGCATCTCCTCGGTCTTGGGGTCGGGCGAGAGCATCTTCTCCAGCATCTTCATGCCGCCGACGCCGTCCACCTGCGAGTGGTGCATCTTCATGTAGAGCGCGAAGCGGTTGTTCTCCAGCCCTTCGATCACATGCATTTCCCACAGCGGGCGGTTGAAATCGAGCTGGTGCGAATGCAGGCGCGAGATCAGCACGCCCAGCTCGCGCTCGCCGCCGGGGGCGGGCAATGCGGAGTGGCGCAGGTGGTAGTCGAGGTCGATCTTGTGGTCTTCGACCCAGGCCGGCAGCACCGCCTTGAGGCTGGGGTTGGCCAGCTTGAGGTTGAAGGGGGCGGCGAAGTTGCGATGCTCGCGCATCTCGGCCACCCAGTCCTTCAGGAAGGACTCCGGCGACTTGGCCGGCAGCGAATAGATGGTGAGGCTGCCGACGTGCATCGGCGTCTCGTTGGACTCCACCATCAGCCAGGCGGCGTCCAGGGGATTGAGTTTGATCTTGCTTGCCATCGCGTTCTCCTCTTTTTATGGGCAGTTTTTTGTCGGTGCAGTGTAGCGAAGCTGAGTGTTGGTTCAATCCAGCCAGTGATGGGTTTTGAGGTGCATCAGCACGGCTTCCAGCAGCTGGCTGGGGTCGAGATATTCATGGTCCGCCCAGTCGAAGCCGGGGATGACCACTTCGGACACCAGGGCATGCCCTGCCCCTTCGACGAGGCGGCTGGCTTTCCAGGTCTCCGGCGGCACTTCCAAGAACAGGCTCTGGTCTTCACCGTAGCCCAGCGTGGTTTCGCTGAGCCGGCCTTGCGCGTCGATGCAGACGTACTGCACCGGCCCACCCGCCTGCAGGTAATGCAGGATGGTCGAGCGCACCTTGTGGAAACGGGCGCGTGGCTGCTCGGCGGTCAGCAGGTAGTGGATGGAGCTGGCGGCATGGCGCTCGCCGTGCTCGGTCTGCACCTTGGCGTCGCTCGTGTAGATGCGACGAAAGTGGCCGCCTTCGGGATGGGGTTCGAGCTTGAGCTGGGATTCAAGATTCATGGGATTTGTTGTGCCTCTAATTTTGTTCTTTCTCGCCGCATTACCCCCTCCCCTAACCCCTCCCCGCAAGGGGGCGGGGGACTGGTGAACCGACTTATGAGGGCGACCCGCATATTGACGAGGCTACTCCCCTCCCCCTTGCGGGGAGAGGCTGGGGGCGGGGGTATGCGGCGTGAATACGCTGCGTCTCCCATAAAGACGGCCTCATCGCCACCAACGAAAAACGCCGGGTCTCTCGACCCGGCGTTGTTCTTGAAGCAGGCATCTGATGCGGCGCGGACTACTCTTCCGAGCCACCCTCGTCGCCATCGTCGCCACCACCCACGGTCTCGCCACGATCGCTCGTGAAGATGTCGGTGATGGGGTTGGAGGCACGCGGGGTCTGAAGGTCTTCGAGCAGCGAACCACCACGCATCTTGCGACGCTGTTCGTGGTGCGCCAGGCCCGTGCCTGCGGGGATCAAGCGACCCACAATCACGTTCTCCTTCAGGCCACGCAGCTCGTCGCGTGAACCACGCACAGACGCTTCCGTCAGCACGCGCGTGGTTTCCTGGAACGAGGCCGCCGAGATGAACGACTCGGTCGACAGCGAAGCCTTGGTGATGCCGAGCAGCTGGCGATTGTACTTGGCCGGCTGTTCGCCCTTGCCACGGGCTTTGCGGTTCTCGGCCAGCACATGGAAGATTTCCGCCTGTTCGCCTTGCAGGAAGCGGGTATCGCCCTTCTCGGCGATCTCCACCTTGCGCAGCATCTGGCGAATGATCGTCTCGATGTGCTTGTCGTTGATCTTCACGCCCTGCAGGCGATAGACGTCCTGGATTTCCTTGACGAGATAGTTCGCCAGCGCCGTCACACCCTGCAAGCGCAGGATGTCGTGCGGGCTCGGCTCGCCGTCGGAGATCTGCTCGCCCATCGACACGGTTTCACCTTCGAACACGGTGATCTGCGTCCACTTCGGCACCAGCATCTCGACTTCCTCGCCATCGGGCAGGACGATCTTGATGCGCTGCTTGCCCTTGGTGGGCGTGCCGAACTTGATGGTGCCGCTGGCTTCGGCCAAGTAGGCCGGGTCCTTCGGCTTGCGGGCCTCGAACAAGTCGGCCACACGCGGCAGACCGCCCGTGATGTCGCGCGACTTGACGGAGTCCTGCGGGATACGCGCGATGACGTCACCCACCTGCACTTCGCCCTCGTCTTCCAGCGAGACAATCGCCTTCGGCGGCAGCGAGTAGGCGGCCGGGATTTCAGTGCCTGCGAAGTTCACCGGCTTGCCCTTGGCATCAAACAACGCGATGACGGGCTTCAGGTCCTTACCCGCGCTACCGCGCGTCTTGGGATCGGTGATGACCATCGTCTGCACGCCAGTCACGTCGTCGGTCTCGCGGGCGATGGTGACGCCGTCCTCGAAGTCCTGGAAGCGAATCTGGCCTGCGATTTCCGTGATGATCGGATGGGTGTGGGCATCCCACTTACCGAGGCGCTGGCCAGCCTTGACGGCATCGCCTTCCTTCACGAGCACGATGGCGCCGTAAGGGATTTTGTAGCGCTCGCGCTCGCGGCCCTGGGCGTCGATCACACCGATTTCACCAGTGCGGGTCACCGCAACGCGCATCTTCTCGCGGTTGACCACGGTCTTGACGTTGTGCTCGCGGATGGTGCCGGCGTTGCGGCTGTCCACACCATCAGCGGCAGCCGCACGGTTGGCCGCACCACCGACGTGGAAGGTACGCATGGTGAGCTGCGTGCCGGGTTCACCGATGGACTGGGCGGCGATGACGCCGACCGCCTCACCGATGTTGACGCGATGACCACGCGCCAGGTCGCGGCCATAGCACTTGGCGCAGACGCCGAAGGGCATCTCGCAAGTGATGGAGCTGCGCACCCAGAGTTCGTCAACGCCGTTCTTGTCGAGCAGGTCGGCGGTCTTCTCGTCGATCAGCACGCCGGAATCGGCCAGCACTTCTTCAGTGCCGGGCTTGACGACATCACGCAGGATCGTACGACCCAGCACGCGGTCGCGCAGCGGCTCCAGCACGTCGCCACCTTCCACCACCGGGGTCATCAACAGACCCTGTTCGGTACCGCAATCCTGCGAGGTGATCACCACATCCTGCGCCACGTCCACCAGACGGCGGGTGAGGTAGCCGGAGTTGGCGGTCTTCAGCGCTGTATCCGACAGGCCCTTACGAGCACCGTGGGTCGAGATGAAGTACTGCAACACGTTCAGACCTTCGCGGAAGTTGGCAGTAATCGGCGTCTCGATGATCGAGCCATCGGGCTTGGCCATCAGGCCGCGCATACCGGCAAGCTGACGAATCTGTGCTGCCGAACCACGCGCACCGGAGTCGGCCATCATGAACACGGAGTTGAACGAGGGCTGCTCGCCTTCCTTGCCGTCCTTGAGCGTGACCTTCTCCTTGCCGATGCGCGCCATCATCGCGCGAGCGATGTCGTCGTTGGCCTTCGACCAGATGTCGATGACCTGATTCTTGCGCTCGGTCTGGGTGGTGAGACCCTGCTGGTACTGGCTGTCGATGTCCTTGACCTTGCCTTCGGCCACGTCGAGCAGCTTCGCCTTCTCATCGGGAATGATGATGTCGTCGATGCAGAACGAGATGCCGGACTTGGTCGAGTAGCGGAAGCCCGCATACATGAACTGGTCGGCGAACACGACAGTGTCCTTCGAGCCGGTGCGACGGTAGACGGTGTCGATGACGCGACCGATTTCCTTCTTGGTCAGCGTGCGGTTGATGACCGAGAACGGAATCTTCTCCGGCAGCACTTCGCTCAACAGTGCGCGGCCGACGGTGGTCTCGATGAGGCGCAGCACCTTGGCCTGCTTCTCGTCGTCCCAATCGCTCAGGCGCACCTTGATCTTGGCCTGCAAGTCCACGGCCTTGCTCTCGTAGGCGCGGTGCAGCTCGCTGAGATCACTGAAAATCATGCCCTCGCCGAGTGCGGCCAGACGCTCACGGGTCATCCAGTACAAGCCCAAGATCACGTCCTGTGAAGGGACAATAATTGGCTGGCCGGAGGCGGGCGAGAGGATGTTGTTGGTCGCCATCATCAGCACGCGCGCTTCAATCTGCGCTT
>JAZKFO010000121.1:0-8907 GCA_040386395.1 Pseudomonadota bacterium
GGGCGCAGAGGCTGCCCGGCGCCATGCCCTTGATGGGCGTGGCGGTGGTGTCGATTTCGTTGGAATAGGCCCACATGTGCCCGGCCCGCAGGCGGCGCTCTTCGTGGATTTTCAGCTGAAGCTTTTGCATGGATTCCTGTGCAGAAAAATGCCGTCCGCGCAAGCGTGTTCGCTGGCGTGAGGCTCGGCTATCATTGTCCCATACCGCGTTCACGAAGGACGCACCGCCAGCATTCCAACAACGACGTTAGGAGCGAGCCAAGCAGTGGACGCGATACTTGCGCGCATCACCCAATTGGGGCCGGAGTTCTGGGCGACGACGATCTACGTGATCGCCGTCTTCGCCATCTGCGCGATCATGCTCATCGGCTCCTTCCTGCTCGGCGGCCGCAGCGGTGGCCGGGCCAAGAACGAGCCTTTCGAGTCGGGTGTGGTTTCTTCCTCGCCGGAACGTCTGCGGCTATCCGCCAAGTTCTATCTGGTGGCGATGTTCTTCGTCATCTTCGATGTCGAAGCGCTCTATCTCTACGCTTGGGCCGTCTCGGTGAAAGAGAACGGTTGGACGGGCTGGGTCGAGGCCGCCATCTTCATCACCATCCTCACCGCCAGCCTCGTCTACCTCGCCCGCATCGGCGCGCTGGACTGGACGCCGCACCAGAAAAAACGCCGCGCCGCACAAGCCAAGGCAGCCGAATAAGCCATGCAATACACACTGACCCGCATCGACCCCAACCGTCCGACTGGCGTATCGCCGCTCACCGACGACTACACGCAGAAAGGGCCCAACCCGGATGACGTGTTCACCGAAGACCAGGTGAGCCGCAACGTCATCACCGCCAAGATGAGCGACCTCATCAACTGGGGTCGCAAGAACTCGCTCTGGCCGTACAACTTTGGCCTGAGCTGCTGCTACGTCGAGTTCGCCACCACCTTCACGCCGACGCACGATCTCGCCCGCTTCGGCAGCGAAGTCATCCGCGCAAGCCCACGCCAGGCCGATGTCATCATCATCGCCGGCACTTGCTTCATGAAGATGGCCCCGGTCATCCAGCGTCTCTACGAGCAGATGCTGGAGCCGAAGTGGGTCATCAGCATGGGTGCCTGCGCCAATTCCGGCGGCATGTACGACATTTATTCCGTGGTGCAGGGCGTGGACAAGTTCCTGCCGGTCGATCTCTACATTCCCGGCTGCCCGCCGCGCCCGGAGGCCTTTCTCGAAGGTCTGCTGATGTTGCAGAACTCCATCGGCAAGGAGCGCCGCCCCATCACCTGGACGGCCGGCGACCAGAACATCTACAAGCCCGTGCAGCCCAGCCAGCGCGACGCCAAGCACGAAGAGCGCATGGCGCAAACAGTGCTGCGCAGCCCAGATTCGGTCTAACTCATGGCCGACGGAACCCCCCTCTCAGTGCCGGATGTGGTGCGTGAACTCACCACGCGCTTCGGCGATGCAGGCTTCACCTACCAGCCCACGGTCGATGCGCTGCCGACGCTGTGGATCCCGGTCGAGCGCCTGCATGAGGTGCTGCGTTATCTCAAGCATGAGGCGCAAAAGCCTTTCAAGATGCTCTACGACCTCACAGCCGTCGACGAGCGTTTTCGCAAGCAGCGTGCGGGCCAGCCCAAGGCCGATTTCACCGTCGTCTACCAGCTGCTGTCCATCGAGCGCAACGCCGATGTGCGGCTGAAGGTCGCCCTCGTCGGCGAGTTTCCGCACCTCCCCTCCATCACCAACGTGTTCCAGAACGCCAACTGGTACGAGCGTGAAGTCTGGGACATGTTCGGCATCGTCTTCGACGGCCACCCCAACCTGCGCCGCATCCTGCTGCCGCCGAGCTGGAAGGGAGGCCACCCGCTGCGCAAGGAACACGCGGCGCGCGCCACCGAGTTCGACCCCTACCAGCTGACCGCACTGCGCCAGGACATGGAGCAGGAGGCGCTGCGCTTCAACCCCGAAGACTGGGGCATGAAGCGCGGTACCGATCAGCACGATTTCATGTTCCTCAACTTCGGCCCCAACCACCCGGCGGCGCACGGTGCCTTCCGCGTGGTGTTGCAGCTCGATGGCGAGGAGTTGGTGGATTGCGTGCCGGACATCGGCTACCACCACCGCGGTGCCGAGAAGATGGGCGAGCGCCAGACCTGGCACAGCTACATCCCCTACACCGACCGCATCGACTATCTCGGCGGGGTGATGAACAACCTGCCCTACGTGATGGCGCTGGAGAAGCTGGCCGGCATCAAGGTCTCGGATCGCGTGCAGACCGTGCGCGTGATGCTCTGCGAGTTCTTCCGCATCACCTCGCACCTGCTCTTCTACGGCACCTATGCGCAGGACGTCGGTGCGATGTCGCCGGTGTTCTACATGTTCGTGGATCGCCAGAAAGCCTATGACGTGATCGAGGCCATCACGGGCTTCCGCATGCACCCGGCCTGGTTCCGCATCGGCGGCTTGGCACACGACCTGCCGCAGGGTTGGGAAGTGAAGGTCAAGGAGTTCCTCGACTGGATGCCCAAGCGTCTCGATGGCTACCGCAAGGCCGCGCTCGAAAACAGCATGTTCGTTGCCCGTGGCCGCGACGTGGCCGCCTACGACACCGCTGCCGCCTTGGAATGGGGCGTGACCGGCCCTGGCCTGCGCGCCACCGGCTGCGATTTCGACCTGCGCAAGGCGCGCCCCTACTCCGGCTACGAGAACTTCGACTTCGAGGTGCCGCTGGGCCACAAGGGCGACTGCCACGACCGCGCCGTGCTGCGCGAGGAAGAAATCCGCCAGAGCCTGCGCATCATCGAGCAGTGCATGAAAAACATGCCGTCCGGCCCCTACAAAGCCGACCACCCGCTGACCACGCCGCCGCCGAAAGACCGCACGCTGAAGGACATCGAAACCCTCATCACGCACTTCCTGCAGGTGAGCTGGGGCACGGTGATGCCGCATGGCGAGACCTCGCAGATGATCGAGGCGACGAAGGGCATCAACAGCTATTACCTCACCGCCGATGGCGGCACCGCGAGCTATCGCACCCGCATCCGTACGCCCAGCTTCGCGCACCTGCAGCAGATCCCCTCGGCCATTCGCGGCCAGATGGTGCCGGACCTGATTGCCTACATCGCCTCCATCGACTTCGTCATGGCCGACGTGGATCGCTAACCCTTATGTCTACTTCACCAACAGTCAAACTCGCTGATCTTCCGAAGGCCCAGCCCTTCGTGCTGAGCGAGGAAGAGCTCCACGAAATCGAGCATGCGCTCGGTCACTACCCCGACTCGCGTGCCGCCTCGATTGATGCGCTGAAAGCGGTGCAGAAGCGCCGTGGCTATGTCTGCGACGAGGCCATCCCGGTGCTGGCCGAAGCCATCGGCATCTCGGCGGCCGATCTCGAAGGGGTCGCCACCTTCTACTCGCTGATCTTCCGCCGCCCCGTTGGGCGCAACGTCATCCTGGTCTGCGACAGCATCAGCTGCCACCTCACCGGCTACGACGAGTTGAAGGGCGAGCTGGTCAAGCAGCTCGGTATCCAGCCGGGACAAACCACCAAGGACAATCGCTTCACCCTGCTGCCCATCTGCTGCCTCGGCGCCTGCGACCGCGGCCCGACCCTGATGGTGGGCGACGATCTGCATGGGCCGGTGGAGCCTGCCGACGTTACAAAACTTTTGGAGCAGTACGCATGAGCCGCGCTGCCAAAGACCCGAATTACCAGAAGCCGCTGACGCGCCTCATCGACGTCGCCGCTGGCCCGCTCGACCTCGCTGGCTACGAGGCCGAGGGCGGTTACACCGCACTCAAAACCGCCGTCAAAACCCTGCAAGCGCAGGACATCCAGAGCAAGGTCAAGGATGCCAACCTGCGTGGCCGTGGCGGTGCGGGCTTCCCCACCGGCATCAAGTGGTCGCTGATCCCGATGGGTCCCAACTCCGGGCCGAAGTATCTCGTCTGCAACGCCGACGAGATGGAGCCCGGCACCTTCAAGGACCGCCTGCTGATGGAGCAGGCGCCGCACCAGCTGGTCGAGGCAATGGCCGTCGCGGCCTACGCGATTGGCGCGAACCTCGGCTACATCTTTCTGCGCGGCGAATACGTGCTCTGCGCCGAGCGCCTCAACAAGGCGATTGCGGAAGCGAAGAGCAAGAACTATCTCGGCAAGAACATCTTGGGCGGCGACTGGGGCTTCGACCTCTACGTCCACACCGGCGCCGGTCGCTACATCTGCGGCGAAGAAACTGCGCTGATCAACTCGCTGGAAGGCCGCCGCGCCAACCCGCGCGCGAAGCCGCCGTTCCCGCAGATCGCGGGCTTGTGGGGCCGCCCCACCATCGTCAACAACGTCGAGACCCTGTGCAACATCCCGCACATCGTCAACAACGGCGCAGAATGGTTCAAGGCGCTCTCGCAAGGCCGGAGCAAGGATGGCGGCACCAAGCTCTACGGCTGCTCTGGCTTGAGCAACAAGCGCGGTGTCTGGGAGCTGCCCATCGGCACCTCGGCACGCGAGATTCTCGAAGTGCATGCGGGCGGCATGAAGGGCGGCAAAAAGCTCAAGGCCTGGCTGCCGGGCGGTGCTTCCACCGACTTCCTGCTGCCGGAACATCTCGATCTGGCGATGGACTTCGACACCATCAGCAAGGCCGGTTCGCGCATGGGCACGGGTCTCATCACCGTCGTCAACGAAGACCAGAGCATCGTCAGTGCGGTGCGCAACCTCGAAGAGTTCATGGCCCGCGAAAGCTGCGGCTGGTGTACGCCCTGCCGCGATGGCCTGCCCTGGACGGTGAAGATCATGCGCGCCATCGAGGCGGGCGAAGGCCAGCCCGGCGACATCAACACCCTCAGCAAGCTCACCCGCTGGCTCGGCCCCGGCCGCACCTTCTGCGCCCACGCGCCGGGGGCGATGGAGCCGCTGCAATCCGCACTCAAGTACTTCCGCGAAGAGTTCGAGGCCGGCATGGCCGTGGTCAAGTTGCCGGAAAGCGGGGACGTCTGCGCCCTGCCCGAACATGGCGTCGGCGCCAAGGCGGACTACGCCAAAGAGCGCATGAAATGGGTCAACCAGTAGCGCAGCACATCAGCCGCATCGCATCACAGCACAACAGACAAGGCACAAGGATTCATGGCCAAGATTCACGTTGAAGGCAAGGTTCACGAGGTCAATGGGGCAGACAATCTGCTTCAGGCCTGCTTGTCGCTGGGCCTCGATATTTCCTATTTCTGCTGGCACCCCGCGCTGGGTAGCGTCGGCAGCTGCCGCCAGTGCGCGGTGAAGCAATACAAGGATGCCGACGACAAGAACGGCCGCATCGTCATGTCCTGCATGACACCCGCGAGCGACGGCACCTACATCAGCATCGCGGATGAGGAAGCCAAGGAGTTCCGCGAGGCGATGGTCGCCCTCTTGATGACCAACCACCCGCACGACTGCCCCGTGTGCGAGGAAGGCGGCCACTGCCACTTGCAAGACATGACGGTGATGACCGGCCACCACAGCCGCGATTACCGTTTCACCAAGCGCACGCACAACAACCAGTATCTCGGCCCCTTCATCGGCCACGAGATGAACCGCTGTATCAGCTGCTACCGCTGCGTGCGCTATTACAAGGACTACGCGGGCGGCAAGGACCTAGGCGTGTTCGGCTCGGCCAGCCGCGTGTATTTCGGCCGCGCCGAAGACGGCGTACTGGAGAGCGAGTTCAGCGGCAACCTCACCGAGGTCTGCCCCACTGGCGTGTTCACCGACAAGACCCACAGCGAGCACTACACCCGCAAGTGGGACATGCAGTTCGCGCCGGCCATCTGCACCGGCTGCGCGGTGGGCTGCAACATCTCGCCCGGCGAACGCTACGGCGAGGTGCGCCGCATCGAGAACCGCTACCACAGCGAGCTCAACGGCTACTTCCTCTGCGACCGCGGCCGCTTCGGCTACGGCCATGTGAACTCGGAAGATCGCCCCCGCCATGCGCTCATCAAGCGTGAAGGCAAGTGGATCGCCCTCAACAAGACGGACGCCATCGCACAGGCCGCCGCCGTGCTCGGCGGCCACAAGCCGCTGATCGGCATCGGTTCGCCGCGTGCGAGCCTTGAAGCCAACTTCGCATTGCGCGCACTGGTTGGTGCTGACAATTTCTATGCGGGTGTATCCGCGCAGGACTCGGCCCTCACCGCGCTCTGTCTGAAGGTGTTGCGTGATGGCCCGGTGCCCGCCGCCACCATCAAGCGTATCGAGAAGGCCGATGCCGTGTTCGTGCTCGGCGAAGACACGCTCGGCACCGCCGCCCGCGTGGCCCTCGCCCTGCGCCAAGCCGCACGCGGCAAGCTCGTCACCATGTCCGCCGAGAAGCGCGTGCCCGAATGGCAGGCCAACTCCGCCAACGACATCGCGCAGCACGCGCTCAATCCCATCTTCATCGCCACACCGGTCGCCACCAAGCTCGACGAGATCGCCGCCGTCGCGCACCGCGCCTCGGTCGCGGGTCTGGTTGCGCTCGCGCAGGCCGTGGCGCAGGCACTCGATACCAGCGCACCCGCTACGAAGGTCGATGCCGATACGGCAGCCCTCGCACAGCGCATCGCCGACACGCTGAAGGCAGCGAAGAGCCCACTCATCGTCAGTGGCACCGGCTGCGGCTCCACCGCGCTGATCGAAGCCGCCGCCAACGTCGCCTTCGCGCTGAAGAAAGTGGTCGAGACCACCGCGATCAGTCTGGCCATCCCAGAAGCCAACAGCTTCGGCCTCGCCCTGTTCAACGCACCCGCCATCGACGCCGCGCTCACCAAAGCCGCACAGGCGCAGAGCGTGGTGCTGGTGCTGGAAAACGACCTCAGCCGCCGCGCCACCGCGACCCAGCTCGACCAGGCGTTGAGCAAATGCACGGTGATCGCCCTCGACCACCAGCAGACCGCAACCACGGCCACGGCGGCCCTGCTGCTGCCCGCCGCCAGCTTCGCCGAAGGCGACGGCACCTTCGTCAACTTCGAAGGCCGCGCGCAGCGCAGCTTCCAGAACTTCGACCCCGCCTATTACGACCGCCATGTGGCGACCCAGGAAAGCTGGCGCTGGATCAGCGAGGTGCGCGCCGCATTGGGCCAGCCGAGCTGGACCAATCTCGATGCCGTGATTGCCGATGCCGAAGCGACCCTGCCGGTGCTGAAGGGCATTGCCGCCGCAGCCCCCGATGCCAGCTTCCGCCTGCAAGGTGCGAAGCTTGCCCGCGCGCCGCAGCGCCAGTCCGGCCGCACCGCCATGCGCGCGAACGTGTTCGTCCACGAGCCGCGTGCGACACAGGACGCCGACTCCGCCCTCGCCTTCTCGATGGAAGGTGTGAACAGCACGCACGCGGTCACCCGCCCAGCCGCGCTGATCCCCTTCGCCTGGTCACCGGGCTGGAACTCGCCCTCGGCCTGGAACAAGTTCCAAGCCGAAGTGGGTGGTGCGATGAAGGGCGGCGACTCCGGCGTGCATCTGTTCAAGCACAACGGTGCGGCTGACTACTTCCCTGCCAAGCTCGAAGCGACGGACGGCCTCACCGTGCTGCCGATGCACTCGCACTTCGGCAGCGAGGAACTCTCGGCCAAGGCCAAGCCGATTCAGGAGCGCATCCCGCAAGCATTCGTGGCACTCAACGTCGCGGATGCCCAACGCCTCGGCATCGAGCACCAGTCGCTCACCCGCGTCGAGCTGGGCGAATACGTGTTGAGCCTGCCCGCCAAGGTGCGTGTCGATCTGCCGCAGGGCAGCGTCGGCTTGCCGGTGGGTCTGGCTGGCATTCCGCCCCTCACGGCGGGCGCAGCCATCAAAGTCAGCAAGGGAGCCTGATCGCATGTTCTCGTGGATCACTCCCGAACTCGCCGCCATCTTCTGGGGCGTCGTCAAGGCCGTCGTCAGCCTGGTGGGCATGGTGTTGGTCGCCGCCTACATGATCTGGCTGGAACGCCGCCTGCTGGCACTCTGGCAGGACCGCCACGGCCCGAATCGTGTTGGCCCCTTTGGACTCGGCCAGGTCATCGCCGACATGCTGAAAATTTTCTTCAAGGAAGACTGGCTGCCGCCCTTCGCCGACAAGTTCACCTTCGTGCTCGCACCCTTCCTGGCAATGAGCCTGATGATGCTGGGCTTCATCTTCATCCCGATGACGCCGACCTGGGGCGTGTCCAACGCCAATCTGGCACTGCTGTTCTTCCTCGCCATTGCGGGGCTTGCGGTCTACGCGGTGATGCTCGGTGGCTGGGCCAGCAACAGCAAGTATTCGCTGCTGGGCGGCCTGCGCAGCACAGCGCAGACCATCAGCTACGAGGTCTACATGGGTCTCGCACTGATGGGCGTGGTGATTCAGGCCGGGTCATTCAATCTGCGCGACATCGTCGCCGCCCAAGAGGGCCTGTGGAACGTGGTGCCCCAGTTCCTGGGTTTCCTGGTCTGGGTGCCGGCGATGCTCGCCGTCGTCCACCGCACACCGTTCGACTTGCCCGAAGCCGAGTCGGAGCTGGTGCAGGGCTATCACACCGAGTATTCGGGCATGAAGTTCGGCATGTTCATGGTCAGCGAATACGTCGGCATCGTCATGGTCTCCTCGCTCACCACCGTGCTGTTCTTCGGCGGATGGCATGGGCCGTTCTGGACCGAGCACATCCCCTTCGTCTGGTTTGCGATGAAGACCTTCCTGTTCATGGCGAGCTACATCCTCGTCCGTGCCGCACTGCCCCGCCCGCGTTACGACCAGATCATGTCCGCGGCCTGGCTCTGGTGCCTGCCGCTTTCGCTCCTCAACCTGCTCGTGACCGGGGCCGTCGTGCTCTGGCGCGCTTGAGGGAGAACCCACCATGACGCAACTCAAAGCAGTCCTGTTCGGCATCTGGACCCAGCTCCGCAGCATCGGGCTGATCTTCATGCACAGCTTCGCCAAGCGCGACAC
>JAZKFO010000122.1:0-2205 GCA_040386395.1 Pseudomonadota bacterium
TGAGCTCGAAGGTGCCGAAAGGCGTGCTCATGTATTTGGCGGTGGTCACGCGCGAAATCGTTGATTCGTGCAGGCCCAGCTCGTCGGCGATTTCGCGCAGCACCAGCGGGCGCATCGCGAGTTCGCCGTGCGTGAAGAAATTTTTCTGGCGCTCCACAATCGCGCTGCTGACACGCAGTATGGTGTCGAAGCGCTGCTGGATGTTCTTGATGAACCAGCGCGCTTCCTGCAGGCGCTGCTGCAGCGCCGCGCCGCCCTGGCCCTTGTTCTGCTTGAGCGCGTTGGCATAGATGTCGTGCACGCGCAGGCGCGGCATCACCTCGCTGTTGAGCGAGACCTTGAAGCCACGACCCGACTTGACCACCAGCACGTCAGGCACGACCAAGTTGCGTTCGACATTGACAAAGCGCCGGCCCGGTTTCGGGTCAAGCCGGCCTATCAGTGCAATCGCGCCCTTGATCACCGCGTCCGGAAAGCCGCAGAGCTGCGACAGCCGTTTGACGTCGCGCTTGGCCAGCAACTCCATCGGCTGCTGGCACATGGCGATGGCGGCGCGGGTCTCGTCGCAATTGCGGCAATCAAGCAACTGCAGGCCCAGGCACTCGGCCAGGTTGCGCGCGCCGACACCGGCTGGCTCCATGTGGTGCAGCAGCTTGAGCGCCACCGCAAATTCATGCTCCAGCGCTTCGAGCTGCTCCAGATCGTCGCCGGCCAGGCCTGCGGCCAGCGATGCCAGGCTGTCTTCAAGGTAGCCGTCGTCGTTGAGCGATTCGATCAGGAAATGCAGCGCGGCCTTGCCTTCGGGCGAGAGGCGCAAGGACAGCGCCTGCCGGTGCAAATAGTCCTGCAGCGACTCTTGGCTGCGCGCCAGTTCGGTCGCATCCACATCGCTGTCGTCGTTGTTGTTCTTGCGCGGCGTGGCGTCGCCACCCCACTCGTTGTCGTCGGGCGCGGTGTCCACGCTGCCGTCGCCGTCCCAGCTTTCTTCCAGCTTGGCTTCGCTGCTGGGTTCAGCATCATTTTGGCCTGCAGCCCCCGCACTGTCTGCGCCAGCAGCTATGGATTCAGTAGCAGATTCAAACTCCCGCGTTTCCTGGCTGACCGGTGCATCGGTCTGGCCCAGCCCGAACTCTTCACGCGGCGCCGCTTCTTCAGTCACTTCCAGAAACGGGTTTTCGTCGAGCATCTGCTCGACCTCCTGGCTCAGCTCCAGCGTCGAGAGCTGCAGCAGCCGGATCGACTGCTGCAACTGCGGCGTGAGCGCCAGATGCTGCGAGACGCGAAGAGACAAGCCTTGCTTCATAAGGCTTCCGGACGTGATGCGTATTCTTTCAGCGGGGGCCGCGGAGCCGGCTTCGCCGGGCCGCAGGCGCCGCCCCCTTGAGGGGGGAAGGGGCTACACGAAGTGAGCCTCCGACGGGGGGGAACCATGATCACATTTTGAAGTGCTCACCGAGGTAAACCCGGCGCACATCGGCGTTGTTAACGATTTCAGACGGCGTGCCGGTGGCCAGCACATGGCCGTCGCTGATGATGAAAGCGTGGTCGCAAATGCCCAGGGTTTCGCGCACATTGTGGTCGGTGATCAACACGCCGATGCCGCGCGACTTCAGGAAACCGATGATGCGCTGGATCTCGATCACCGCAATCGGGTCGATGCCGGCAAAGGGCTCGTCGAGCAAAATGAAGCGCGGCTGCGTCGCCAGCGCACGCGCAATCTCGACGCGGCGGCGCTCGCCGCCCGACAGCGCCGGTGCCGGCGAATCGCGCAGGTGGTCCACGCGCAGGTCTTGCAGCAGGGTGTCGAGGCGCCCATTGAGCACATCGGCCGCCAGCGGCTTGCCGGCCTCGTCGGTCTGCAGCTCCAGCACGGCGCGCACATTCTGCTCAACCGTGAGCTTGCGGAAAATCGAGGCTTCCTGCGGTAGGTAGCTCAGCCCCAGGCGCGAACGCTTGTGGATGGGCATGTGCTCAATCGACTCGCCGTCGATGGTGATCTCGCCAGCGTCGGCGCGCACCAGGCCGACGATCATGTAAAACGAGGTGGTCTTGCCTGCACCGTTGGGGCCGAGCAGCCCCACCACCTCACCTTTTTGAACCGTTAGCGAGACATCCTTGACGACCTTGCGGCTTCCGTAAGATTTTTGCAGGCCGCTGGCAACAAGGCGGCTGACGGGGGCGGTTTCCGGGGGCACATTCATTGAG
>JAZKFO010000123.1:0-35573 GCA_040386395.1 Pseudomonadota bacterium
GCGAGTTCATGGAGAAGCACAGCGTCTCGCGCCTGATCGGCGCCCCGCCCGGCTACGTCGGCTACGACGAGGGTGGCACGCTCACCGAGGCGGTGCGCCGCCGCCCCTACAGCGTGGTGCTGCTCGACGAGGTGGAGAAGGCGCACCCGGATGTGTTCAACGTGCTGCTGCAGGTACTCGACGATGGTCGTCTCACCGATGGCCAGGGTCGCACCGTGGACTTTCGCAACAGCGTGATCGTGATGACCTCGAACCTCGGCTCGCATCTGATCCAGGAAATGATGAGCACCGAAGGCACGAAGAACGACTACTCGGCGATCAAGGAGGGCGTGATGGCCGTTGTCGGCCAGCACTTCCGCCCCGAGTTCATCAACCGCATCGACGAGGCGGTGGTGTTCCATCCGCTCGGCAGCGCGCAGATCCGCAGCATCGCGGCGATCCAGACCCAGCGGCTGGTGGCGCGACTGGCCGAGCGCAACATCGGCATCCACTTCACCGAAGCCGCGCTCGATCATCTCGCCCGCGCCGGCTACGACCCCATCTATGGCGCCCGTCCGCTCAAGCGCGCGATTCAGGCCGAAGTCGAGAATCCGCTGGCGCGGGAGATTCTCGACGGCCGGTTCGCCGCCGGCGATACGGTGCTGGTGGAGGCCGGCGAATCCGCCCTGCGCTTCAGCCGCGCGCCCGACTGACGGCGGGCGGCGGCATCACCTGAGCCGGTAGAGCAGCCCTTCCGGCGTCCGGATTTTTTCCTGGGCGTGTGCGGCCAGCCAGGCAGTCATCGCGTTTTCGCCTGCCGGCGGATAAGCGTCGATGAACCACTGCGCGCCGCCGGCATGGGCGGCGGCCAGGTCTGCCGCCTCGGTGTCATCGAGCGCAATCGCCCAGCCTGTGGATTTCAGCACCCAGAACAGGCGCGGGTCTTCGTAGTTGTTGACGCCGCCATTCCAGTCATCGGCCAGCCGGCGCGCGGCACTGCGCACGGCAATTGCGCTGCCGGGCGGTATGCGCATGGCTGCCGTCTGCCCCAGTACCAGCAGCTTGGCCGCATCGCCGTTGTCCAGCCGCGTGTTGAGCGTCAGCCGCGCACGCCATGCATCCGCCGCCGTCAGCGCCACTGCGGCCAGTACCAGCGTCGGCAGCCAGCGCTGCCAGCGAGACTGCAAGGCGGGGGGCGCCGGCTTTGCGCAGGCAAAGTGCGCCAGCAGCACCGCGACGGCAATTGCCCCGATCAGGCTGCCAGGGGCGTGGTAGTTGGTGCCGTAATAGACATTGACCGTGTAACGCAGTGCGACCAGCAGGCCCACTGCATGCGCCACACCCAGCGCGAACAGCTCGGCGGTGATGGCACGACGCCAGAACAGCAATATCAGGGCGCCGACGCCGAGCACCGAAACGCCCCAGGCGAGCGACATGCGCATGAGTGCCAGGTAGAAGCCGGGCTTGAGCAGGCTTTGCAGGGTCGGAAACTTGGAATCACCGCCGCTGGCGATGCCGAAAGTGAGGCCGGTTTCCGCGAAGATGTTGGCGCCATGCTGCAACTGCGACAGGTTGTAGCCCAGCATCACGATCCAGCCCAGCCACAACATCGGCGAGTAGAGCCGCTTCGCGTCCGTCATCGCCACCAGCAGGAAGGTGGCGATGCCGATCTGCAGGTTGACCACCTTCATCAGGGCCGCGAGCGTAAGCAGGGTGACCCAGATCAGCCAGTCAGCCAGCGCATTGCTGCGCAGCCAGCGGTCGAAGCCGATCCAGCCGCCGACGAGGCAGGCCAGGGCGAGGCTGTCGGGGGCCACCGTGCTGGCCGAGAACAGCACGGCCCGTCCGGCCAGGAAACACAGCACGCCACCCAGCGCCGCCGTCTGCCCATAGCGGCCACGCAGCCAGACGAACAGCGCCCAGCCCGCCAGACTGAGCGAGAGCAGCGAGATCAGCTGTCCCGGCCAGACCGCCTCGGCGTCGAGTCTGAGAAAGATCGAGATGAGGGCGGTGTAGAGCTGGAACTCGGCCTCCACCGGCCGTGGCTGGGTGGCGCGGCTCCAGTTGATGAGGGGCTCGCTGAACTGCGCCTCCGGCCGCAGGGCGTTCACTGCGATGGTCTGGGTGTCGGCCTGCCGCCACCCGCGCCAGTCCACCACCAGGTTGTCTGGCATGGCGAGCAGCCAGACCGCCAGCGCCCAGAGAATGAAGATCAATGGCAGCCGCAAGCGGATCAGCCAGGCGGTCGCCGGATTTCGCATCTCGTTTGACATGCCACCACCCCGTTATTTTTTCTTGCCGCACCTGATGCTGTCGCCGTGCTTCGCGAGCCCTGTATCCCCTGGCCTCGGAGATACGCAAATACCCTGCAAGCGGTCGCAAAAAAGCCGGTCATCGACCGGCTTTTTGTTTCAGCGATGCGCCCTAGAACAGCGCCACATCCATCGCCATCAAGGTGTCAGAGCCAGCACGGATCTGCTTGAGGAAGGTCGCAGTCTCCGGCAGCAGCTTGGCGTAGTAGAAGCGCGCGGTGAGCAGCTTGGCCTTGTAGAAGTCGCCTTCGGCCTGCTTCTCGATCGCAATCTTCGCCATGCGCGCCCAGAAGTAGGCATAGACGAAGTGACCGACGAGGTGCATGTACGGCACCGAGGCGGCGCCCACTTCATCGGCGTTCTTCATCGCCTTCTGGCCGATTTCCATCGTCACCTTCTGCACCTCGGTGCCGATTTCGGCCAGGGGTACCAGAAACTCCTTCATCGCCTCGTTGCCGGCCTCGGCCTTCGCAAACTCGGTGACCAGCTTGCCGAACTTCATCAGCTTGGCACCCATGTCGCTCAGTACCTTGCGGCCCAAGAGGTCCAGCGCCTGGATGCCGTTGGTGCCCTCGTAGATCATGTTGATGCGCGCATCGCGCACGTACTGCTCCATGCCCCACTCGGCGATGTAGCCGTGGCCGCCGAAGATCTGCATGCCGAGCGTGGTGCTCATGTAGCCGTTTTCGGTGATGAAGCCCTTGACGATGGGCGTCAGCAGGGCCATGAGATCAGCGGCCTCCTTGCGCACCTTTTCATCCGGGTGATTGTGCTCCTTGTCGAGCATCAGGCCGCTCCAGTAGGCAAAGGCGCGGGCGCCTTCCACATGGGCTTTCTGCGTCAGCAACATGCGGCGCACATCGGGGTGGACGATGATCGGGTCTGCGGCCTTGTCCGGGAACTTCTTGCCCGTGAGGCTGCGCATCTGCAGGCGGTCCTTGGCGTAGATGAGCGAGTTCTGGTACGCCACTTCGGCGAGGCCCAGCGACTGCATGCCCACACCCAGGCGCGCACCGTTCATCATCACGAACATGGCGTTCAGGCCCTTGTTGGGCTCGCCCACCAGCCAGCCGGTGGCGCTGTCGAGGTTCATCACGCAGGTGGCGTTGCCGTGGATGCCCATCTTGTGTTCGATGGAGCCGCACTTGATGCCGTTGCGCGCGCCAATCGTGCCATCCGCATTGGGGATGTACTTGGGCACGATGAACAGGCTGATGCCCTTGGTGCCGGCCGGTGCATCCGGCAGGCGCGCGAGCACGAGGTGGATGATGTTTTCAGCGAGGTCGTGCTCACCGGCCGAGATGAAGATCTTCTGGCCGCTGATGGCATACGCACCGTTGGGCAGGGTCTCGGCCTTGGTGCGCAGCATGCCCAGGTCGGTGCCGCAGTGGGCCTCGGTCAGGCACATGGTGCCGGTCCAGTGGCCGCTGACGATCTTGGGCAGATAGGTTTTCTTCTGCTCTTCGGTGCCGTGGGCGACGAGCGCGGCGTAGGCACCGTGGGTCAGGCCGGGGTACATGCCCCAGCTCTGGTTGGCCGAGTTGATCATTTCGTACAGCACGTTGTTCAGCACTTCCGGCAGGCCCTGGCCGCCGTAGGCGGGGTCGCAGGAAAGTGAGGGCCAGCCGGCTTCGACGAACTGCGCGTAGGCCTCCTTGAAGCCCTTGGGCGCGGTGACCGCACCGCTCACCTTGTCGTGATGGCAGCCTTCGGCATCGCCGCTCTGGTTGAGCGGATAGGTGACGGTCTGGGTGAACTTGGCGGCTTCTTCGGCAACCGAGTTGATGGTGTCGGCATCGAGACCTTCGTGCTTGGGCATGGCCTTCAGCTCGGCTTCGACATTCAGCAACTCGTGAAGGACGAACTGCATGTCACGCAGGGGGGCGACGTATTGACCCATGGGGGTGCTCCGTTAAGTGGAAGGGAAAGGGAAAATGGGGAGCGAGAGATTACCGCATTGCAGCAAAAAGCCGAACTGCCTTGCGGCAATTCGGCTTGATTGAGCCGCCCTATCGTCGCACCGGCACTATTCGTCGGCTTCAGCGCGCGGCTTGGCCTTGAACGGCTTTTTCACGTAGGTCGATTTCGGTGTGCTGTCGCCCGCGCCGTGCTTGCTGATCTGCAAACGCTGGCCCGCGACCCACACCTTTTGCAGCTGCTGGAACACTTCCTTCGGCATGCCTTCGGGCAGGTCGATCAGGCTGTGGTCGTCGCGGATGTCGATGCGGCCGATGTACTTGCTCTCCAGATCCGCCTCGTTGGCAATCGCGCCGACGATATTCTTGGGCAGCACTCCGTGCTGATGGCCCACTTCGATGCGGAAGGTTTCCATGCCCTCGTCGGATTTGCGCGGCTTGGCCTTGCCCTCGTCGCGGCTCTCGAAGCTGGGGCGCTCGGCACGCTCAGGTTTGACGAACGCAGGGCGCTCAGCACGGTCGGGCTTGTTGAAGCTGGGGCGCTCAGGGCGCTCGAACGGCGTGCGCGGGCTTGCGTCCTCTGACGGCGCGCGGAAACGCGGCTTGTCGGTCTCGCTCGGCGCAGCACTCGGCGTGTAGGCTGGGGCGCTGTCGCGGAAGCTGGGCTTGGCAAAGCGCGCGGGCTTGTCGCTGCCGTAGCTGCTGGAGGAAGAACGCTCGCTGAAACGATCAGAACCACTACGCTCGGCGGGGCGCTCGCTCGAACGCGAGTGGCGCTCGTAGGTGGGGGCGCTGCGCTGGGGGCGGTCGGAAGAATGCTCGCGCACCGTCAGCGCGGCATCGACGCCGCTGCTGCCGAGCAGCACCTTGCCACCCTGCGCCATCTGCGCCAGGGCAGCGGCGATGTCGAGCAGCGAGACTTCCTTCTCGCGGCCCAGTTCGCGTTCGAGCTGGGTCACCAGCTCGCGCATAGGGTCCAGCTTCTTGTCGGTGGCGAGCGCATCGACCACCTGCTGCTGGAACTTGGCGACGCGCCTGCTCTTGATCGCGGCATCCGACGGCACCTGCATGATCTCGATGGTCTTGCGGGTAGTCTTCTCGATCATCTTCAGCAGGCCACGCTCGCGCGGTGCGATGAAGAGAATGGCATCGCCTTCGCGACCGGCACGGCCGGTGCGGCCGATGCGGTGGACATAGCTCTCGGCATCGTTCGGCACGTCGTAGTTGACGACGTGGGTGATGCGCTCGACGTCCAGACCGCGGGCCGCGACGTCGGTCGCCACCACGATGTCGAGCTGGCCATCCTTCAACTTGGCGACGGTGCGCTCGCGCTGCTGCTGGGCGATGTCGCCGTTGAGGGCGGCCACCGAATAGCCCCGTGCGCTGAGCTTTTCAGCCAGGTCTTCGGTGGCGATCTTGGTACGGGTGAAGATGATCATGCCCTCGAAGCTCTCCACTTCGAGCAGGCGGGTGAGCGCATCCAGCTTGGCGTGGGGCATCAGCACCATGCAGCGCTGGCGCACGGTGGTGGCGGTGCGGGTCTTGCTGGCAATGGCCACTTCCACCGGGTCTTTCAGGTAGGTGCTGGCGATGCGCTTGATCTGCGGCGGCATGGTGGCGCTGAACAGCGCGACCTGCTTGGTGGCCGGCGTGGTCTTGAGGATGTTTTCCACATCGTCGATGAAGCCCATGCGCAGCATTTCGTCGGCCTCATCGAGCACCAGGTGCTTGATCTCGTCGAGCTTGAGGCTGCCCTTTTCGAGATGGTCGATGACACGACCGGGCGTGCCGACGACGACATGCACGCCACGGCGCAGCGCAGCAAGCTGCGGGCCGTAAGCCTGACCGCCGTAGATCGGCAGCACGTGGAAGCCGGGCAGCTTGCTCGCGTACTTCTGCAAGGCCTCGGCGACCTGGATCGCCAGCTCGCGGGTGGGGGCGAGGATCAAGGCCTGCGGCTTCTTCTCATGCACATTGATCTTGGCGAGCAGGGGCAGTGCGAAGGCAGCGGTTTTACCCGTGCCGGTCTGCGCCTGGCCCAGCACGTCACGGCCGGCGAGCAGGTGCGGGATGGTCTCGGCCTGAATCGGCGAAGGGGTCTCGTAGCCGACCGAGGTCAGCACATCGAGAATGGCCTGGGGCAGGCCGAGATCAGAGAAACGGAGGGTCTCGCCCTCGACTGAGGGAAGGGTATCAGCGGTCATGTGGTGCGCCTCAAAAACTACAAAGAGGGCACTCGACATGTCATGTCACTGGCCCTGAAAAGCTGTCCACTCATCACGAGTGAATCAGACAACGGCGCGCAGAGTAGTCGTTTTGTTGCGCCGCAGCAAATGAACGATTGCGCGGCCTGCGGTCGAAGCACGCATCATCATCGCTCTCGCCCCTCTTCACTGCCCTTCACCGCCATGAAAAAAGTCGTCGCCCTCGCCCTGCTCGTCACCCTGCTCGGCTGCGCCGCCCCCGGTGCCCGCAATGGGCCGTATGCGCCCACCACCGGCTCGACCTACGAGCGGCAGGTGATTGGGGCGCTGGGCGAAACCAAGGTGACGGCCGAGCAGCGGCGGGCAGTGCTCGCCGCCTACGACACGATGGCCCCGCGCCTGAAACAGAACGATGCCGACGACCTGCGCGTGCAGCGCCAGTGGGAGTCGCTCGACCCGCATGCGGCCGACTATCTGGCTCAGGTGGATGCGGTGGCACAGCAGGCCGCCACGCTCTCGGCAGATCGCCTCAAGGTGCTCGCCGCATTCAACCGGGCCGTTGCCACCACGCTGGACGCCAGCCAGTGGTCGCGCTGGGCCAGCGTGATGAACGATCAGCGCGCGGCCTTCGAGAATGGGCGGCGGCTTGATCCGACCTTCAGACCTGGGGAGCAGTGACAGCGGTAGGCGAGCACTGCTCGCCGTCACGGCTCCCGTCGGGCAGGGATGCCCGACGCGGGGCTTGGAAAATCAGCGCCGTCGCGCCATGGACGGCAAAACAGATCTCCAAAGACTAGCTGCTAAATCACCATCGCCAGCTCGGCTGCTTGGCGGATCGCCCGCTTCGCATCCAGCTCGCCGGCGGTGTGGGCACCGCCGATGAGATGCACCTTCACACCCGCTGCTTCGAGCGGTGCTTGTAGCGCGCGGAAGGGCTCCTGCCCGGCGCAGATCACCACATGATCCACCGCCAGGGTGCGCGGCGCGCCCTTGATGGTGATGTGCAGGCCGGCGTCGTCGATGCGGTCGTATGAGACGCCGCCCATCATCTGCACCCGCTTGTCCTTGAGCGCGGCGCGATGCACCCAGCCGCTGGTCTTGCCCAGATTCTTGCCGAGGGATTCGTCCTTGCGTTGCAGCAGGAATACTTCGCGGGCAGGTGGCGTGAGCTGCTTCGGCATCAGGCCACCCGCCGCACTGAGCGTGGTGTCCACGCCCCACTCGCGATGCCAGTGCGCGGCATTGAGCGTGGCGCTTTCGCCTTCGGCAACGAGGAACTCGCTGACATCGAAACCAATGCCGCCCGCGCCGACCACCGCCACCTTCTTGCCGATCTGCACCTTGCCGTTGAGCACGTCGATGTAGCTCACCGCCTTGGGGTGTTCGATGCCGGGGATGCCCGGCGTACGTGGCAACACGCCGGTGGCCAGCACCACCTCGTCGAAGCCTTCGGCCTTGAGTGATTCCGCACTGGCCTCGCTACCCAGGCGCAGGGTCACGCCGGTCGCCTTCAGGCGCTCGCCGAAGTAGCGCAGCGTCTCGTGAAACTCCTCCTTGCCCGGCACCTGCTTGGCGAGGTTGAACTGCCCGCCAATGCTTGCGGCCTTGTCGATCAGCGTCACCGCATGGCCGCGCTCGGCGGCATAGCAGGCGAAGGCGAGTCCGGCCGGGCCGGCACCCACCACCGCCAATTTCTTCGCCGCTGTGACGGGCTTGAACACGATCTCGGTCTCGAAGCCGCCTCGCGGATTGACCAGGCAGGAGGCGCGCTTCATCTGGAAGCTGTGATCGAGACAGGCCTGGTTGCAGGCGATGCAGGTGTTGATGCTGCGGCTGTTGCCGGCCGCGGCCTTGATGACGAAATCGGGATCGGCCAAGAGCGGCCGCGCCATGCTCACCATGTCGCAGGCGCCGCCGGCCAGCAGGCCCTCGGCGATCTCCGGCGTGTTGATGCGGTTGGTGGCGATCACCGGAATCTTCACCTCGCCGCGCAGCCGCTGCGGTGCAAAGGCAAAGGCCGCACGCGGCACGCTGGTGACGATGGTGGGCACCCTCGCCTCGTGCCAGCCGATGCCGGCGTTGATCAGCGTGGCACCCGCGTCTTCCACCGCCTTGGCCTGATACACCACCTCGTCCCAGGTGTTGCCGCCCTCGACCAGATCGAGCATGGAGAGGCGGTAGACGATGATGAAATCCTTGCCCACTGCCTTGCGCACGGCCTTGATGATCTCCACCGGCAGGCGGCAGCGGTTCTCGATGCTGCCACCCCACTCGTCATCGCGGCGGTTCACATGCCGGGTCGTGAACTGGTTGATCAGGTAGCCCTCGCTGCCCATGATCTCCACCCCGTCGTAGCCCGCCTCGCGCGCCAGCAGTGCGCAGCGGGCATAGGCGGCGATGGTGCGGCGGATGCCCCAGCCCGACATGGCAAAAGGCTTGAAGGGATTGATCGGCGCCTTGTGTGCCGAGGACGAAACCGACAGCGGGTGATAGCTGTAGCGGCCCGCATGCAGGATTTGCAGGGCGATCTTGCCGCCGTGCTCATGCACCGCACTGGTCACTTGCTCGTGACGCGGCACCTCGCTTTTGGCGGTGAGCTTGGAGGCAAAGGGATACAGCCAGCCCTGCAGGTTGGGCGAGAAGCCGCCCGTCACCATCAGCGCCACCCCGCCCTTGCTGCGCTCGCCAAAGTAAGCGGCGAGCTTGTCGAAATCCTTGGCCTTGTCTTCGAGCCCGATGTGCATCGAGCCCATCAGCACGCGGTTGCGCAGGGTCGTGAAGCCGAGGTCCAGGGGTTGCAGCAGGTTCGGGAAATGCGCGTTGGGCTGGCTCATGGCTGGCTCTGGTCAGATGGAATCAGGGGATGGCGGGCGGCCACTGCTGGGCATGGTGCAGAACGCGCACGATGTAGAGCAGCTTGTCCGTCACGAGATAGATGAGGATGAAAGGTGTGCGTGGCACCTGCATTTCGCGGGTGCCTGCGACGCGGCCCTTGCGACCGCCACGCGGATGATCCAGCAGGTGTTGTTCGATCTCGGCAATGCGGTCGAGCAGGCGGAGTGTGGCAGGCGCATCGCGCTGGCCGTACCAGTCGGCAATGCCATCGAGATCGCGCTCAGCGGACTCGGCTCTGAGCAGCTGCATCGGCGACTTTGGCGCGGCGAGCGGTGTCGCGTTTCTTGGATGCGGCGGCGGTCAGCACGCGACCGGCCTTGATGTCGTCCAAACCTTCCTGCACTTGTGCAGCGAACCAGGCGTCGTGGTCCGGGCAGTGGGTCTCAACCCAGCCGCGTACGAGGTCAGCCACACGCTGGCCGCTGTTGGCGGCCTGCACCTTGAGGCGCCTGTGCAAAGGCTCAGGCAGATCGACGGTGATGCGAACAGATGCGGCGGCAGTCATGGGATGGCTCACTGGCTTACGGCGTTACTGCAAACCGTATCACAGGCGATGGGCGTTTTGTCACCACTTTCGGGGCAGATAGGCCGCATCGGGTTTGCCCATGTTGCGGGCCGCCGCGATGCGCTGGTTGCGGCCCAGCAGCATGCGCAGCTGCCAGCGGCGCTCGGCCGCAAGCACGCGGTAATCGCTCGCAGTCCAGCTCTCGCGGAACAGGCGCTTGGCGGCGGCCGAGGCATCGGGCGAGCGGGTGGCGATCTGTGCGGCCATCGCCTTGGCAGCAGCGAGCGGATCGTCCTCGATGCGCGTCAGCAGTCCCAGCGCCAGGGCTTCGGCGGCGGTCAGCACGCGGCCGGTGGCGGTGAGCTCGAAGGCCACGTCGCGCGGCAGGTGGTCGCGCAGCGTCAGCATGCCGCCCATGTCGGGGATCAGGCCCCACTTGGCCTCCATCACCGAGAGCTTGGCGCTGGGGCTGGCGAGCCGCACATCCGCACCCAAGGCCAGCTGGATGCCGGCACCGAAGCAGCTGCCGTGGATGGCGGCGATCACCGGCACCGACAGCGTGCGCCAGATGAGGCAGACGTTCTGATACTTGTTGGCCGTGGGCTTGAGCAGCGGCACGAAGTTGAGCACGGCCTTCAGCGGGCCACCCGCGAACATGCTCTTGACGTCGATGCCGGCACAGAACGAGGGGCCCTCGCCGGTGAGAATCACTGCGCGGATGTCGCGGTTTTTCCGGAGCTGCTTCGCCGTGGCGATCAGCGCCTCGATCATGGCGATGTCCATGCCGTTGTGCTGCTGCGGCCGGTTGAGGCGGACGATGGCAACCTGGTTTTCGATGGCGACGGTGACGCGCTGTTCCATGCAGAAACTCCTCAGACGTTGGGTACTTTCTTCCAGACGATCCACGCCCCGATCAGCGCGATGAGTGCGGCGACGAGAAAGGTGGCCTCTGGCCGCACATGATCCCAGATTGCGCCCGCACCGACGCTGCCGATGCTGCCGCCGATGCCATAGGCGCTGGCGTTGTAGATGGCCTGCCCGCGCCCCTGCAAACGGGCCGGAAACAGGCGAAACACATAGTGCATCGCACAGGCGTGATAGGCGCCGAAGGTGAGCGCGTGGCTCATCTGGATCACCACCAGTGCGGCGAAGGAATCAGCCAGCGCCACCGTCAGCAGCCAGCGCAGCACGGTGGTCACCATCGCTGCCAGCAGCAGGTTCCTGGCACCCACCCTGGCAATGATCCGGCTCATGTAGATGAAGAGCACGATCTCGGCGACCACCGCCACCGCCCACAGCACGCCGCTGAGGCTGCGCGGATGGCCGTGTCGCTCCAGAAACAGCGTGAAGAAGTTGTAGTACGGCGCGAAGGACATCTGCGAGCAGAGGCAGGCGGCGAACAGGGCGATGACCTCCGGCCGCCGGGCCACTTCGCCGATGCGCGCCAGCGGCAGCTTGGGGTCATGCGGCACCTGCGGCGTTTCGGGCACCCGGAAACTCGCCACCACCATGCCGACCCAGAGTGCGGCCACCAGCCAGGGCAGCGGCAAGATCCCCCACAGATCCAGCAGAGGGCCGAGCGAAAGCACGGACAGCACGAAGCCCACCGAGCCCCACAGCCGCACGCGCGAATAGTCGCCGCCGCTCTGGTCGAGATGCACCATCGAGACGGTCTCGAACTGCGAGAGCAGCGCCTGCCAGAACAGGTTGTAGGCCAGCATCGCCGCCGTGATCGCCCAGACGCCCTCGACGAAGGGGATGACCAGGAACAGGGCGAGCGAGACGGTACTGGCAGCGCGCACCAGGTGGATGCGCCGGCCGGTGTGATCGCCCATCCAGCCCCAGAGAAAGGGCATGAGCGCCCGCGAGATGCCGGCCATGGCGTAGGCAATGCCGATCTGGGTGGCGCTGAAGCCGCGCGCCTCCAGGTACGGCGACCAATACGGCATGAACGCGCCCACCGTCGCGTAATAGAAAAAGTAGTAGCCGCCGAGGCGGGCGTGGAGGGACTGGGGGGACATTCGGCGCGCATCTTAACGACCGACTGCGGCGTATGCTGCGCACCTCCCAAAGCGCCCATAGAACGCCCATGACCGACCTGATCCTGCACCACTATCCCTTCTCGCCCTATGCCGAAAAGACCCGCGCCGTGCTGGGCTACAAGCAGCTGGCCTGGAACTCCGTGCAGATCCCGCCGGTGATGCCCAAGCCCGACCTGATGCCGCTCACCGGCGGCTATCGCAAGACGCCAGTCCTGCAAGTGGGCCGCGACGTGATCTGCGACACCGCGCTGATCGTGCGCGTGCTCGACCGCCTGCACCCCGCCACACTCGTCGTGCCGCCGCAGCACCGCGCCAGCTGCACCGCCTGGTCAGCACTCGAACAGACCCTGTTCTTCTCGGCGGTGGCCACCAACTTCGCTCCCGCCGGTATCAAGGCGATGGCCGAGCGCATGGGGCCGGAGCTGATGGCCGTGTTTGGTGCTGACCGTCAGGCCTTCTTCGTCGGCGGTGCGGCGCGCCGCCCCAATGCCGAGTTCGGCAAGCTCAACTTCATCCCGCACATGCACGCCATCGACGTGCAGCTGGCTTCGGGTCAGCCCTTCCTGCTCGGCGATGCGCCGACGCTGGCCGACTTCTGTGCCTTTCACCCCACCTGGTTCGTGCGCAACAACCCCGGCACCGCCACGGCGCTCGATCCCTTCAAGCATCTGCTCGCCTGGTATGACCGTGTGAAGAGCCTCGGCCACGGCAGGCCGACCGAGATGGCGGCGGAAGCGGCACTCAAGGTGGCGCGTGAATCCACCAGCTGGCTCGATCTGGACGGCCCGCTGCTGGAGCCGGAAGGCCTCAAGCTCGGCCAGCCCGTGGTGGTGCGTGCCACCGACTACGGGGTTGATCCGGTCGAAGGCGCCCTCATACACGCTTCAGTGTTCGAGCTGGTGGTGCAGCGCCGGGACGAGCGCGCGGGCGAGGTGCGAGTGCATTTCCCCCGCGCGGGCTTCAGCGTGGTGCCTGCTCAGACACACTAACTATTACGGAGATTGACCATGTCACTGTCGATGTATCAGGCCTCGATGCCTGTCGCTGCCCACGCCCTCCACAACCTCGCCGCCGTGCTCACCAAGGGCAAGGCGCACATCGACGCCAACAAGCTCGACGAGGCCAACTTCGTCAACTACCGGCTCTTCCCCAACATGCTGCCGCTGGCAGCGCAGGTGCGCATCGCCTGCGACATCGTGAAGGGTGGCGGCGCGCGCCTGGCGGGCATTGATCCGCCCAAGTTCGCGGATGAAGAGAAGACCTTCGACGAGCTGATCGCCCGCGTGCAGAAGACGCTGGACTTCATCGGCAGCCTCACCGCCGCACAGATCGACGGCAGCGAAGCCCGCGAGATCAACCTGCCCAATCCGCGCGGCGCGATGAAGTTTACGGGGCAGAACTACCTGTTCCAGTTCGTGCTGCCCAATCTCTACTTCCACTCGGCGACGGCCTACAACATCCTGCGCCACAACGGGGTCGAGATCGGCAAGCAAGATTTTCTCGGCAAGATTCAGTAACGCGCTCTCGCTGTTCCCCTCTCCCGCAAAGCGGGAGAGGGTGGCACGAAGGGTCGGGAGAGGGAGTGAGCGTTAGCGAATGCTGTTTGTCGCCAACCGCGCATCAAGCCAACAGCATTCGCTGACGCTCATCCCCTCTCCCCTACCCCTCTCCCGCAAGCGGGAGAGGGATTACAAGAAAAACTACCGCAGCACCACCGCATCAATCTGCGCACTGCGCTCGCCATCGCTGAGCCAGAGCTGGCCGTCTTGCACCGTGCATTGCAGCTTCATGTTCTTCTGCACGAAGGCCGCCAGCGGCGTGTCGCCGCTCACCACCAGCCGCTTCACCGCGAGGTTACGGGCGCGTTCGAGCTTGGGTGCGATGCCCTCCCACCAGATGGGCGCAGCATTGCCATAGGTGATGACCACCACCTGCCCTGAGCGGCCGCAAGCCTTCATCACGCGCTTCTCGTCCGGCTGGCCCAAGTCGATCCAGACATCAATCGCGCCGGTCAGATCCTTCTGCCAGATGTCGGGTTCGTCGGGGTCGCTCAGGCCCTTGGTGAAAGCCAGGTATTCATGCGCGTAGAGCACGAAGGCGAGCAGGCGCAGCATCAGGCGCTCGTCGTTCTCGCTCGGATGTTGCGCGAGTGTGAGCGCATGGTCGGCGTAGTAGCCGCGATCCATGTCGGCGATATTGAGTTCGGCTTTGCAGATGGTGGCTTTCAGCGCCATGGGGTTCTCGTGAGGTCAGGCAATGGCGGCTTCGGCCGGCGGCGCGGGCTTGCGCTCGCCGTGGACGGCCAGCATCACACCGGTGAGCAGCAGCATGACACCGAGCCAGGCCGTCATCGGCCAGGGCTTGCCGTCGTAGGCCCAGGCGCAGGCCAGGCCACTCAAGGTCTCGAAGGCGATCATCGGCCCCAACAGTGTGGAGGGCAGCCGCGCGCTGCCGAGATTCCACAGCACGTTGGCGATGCCGGAGCAGACCACGCCCAGCACGATCCACACCGGCAGCAGTGCGGCCAGATTCGGCTGCGCGGTGCCGCCCGCGACAAAGAATAGTGCCAAGCCAAACGGCAGGCCCGCCGCGCCCTGCAAGCTTGCCCACAGCAGCGATTGCCCCGGCGCATACCGCCGCATCGCCCGCTGGTTGAGCAGCGCGTAGGCCGACCAGCACAGCAGTGCGGCCGCAGCGAGTGCGAGGCCTTGCGGGTTGGGCGTGCCATCCAGCGGCCGCCAGTTGGCGAGCACGATGCCGCCCGCCATCACCGTCATCGCCAGCCATAGCCAGCCCGTCGGCCAGCGCCGCGCCACGAGGCAGGCGATGACCGGCACGGTGACGGGGATCATCCCGACAATCATCGTCGGCAGCGCGATGCCGATGCTCTGCACCGCCGCCGATACGCAGAGGAAGTAGACGAAGTTGCCCAACAGTGCGAGGCCCGCCGCCGCGCGCCAGGCCTTGAGGTTGCGGAGGATCGCGTGCGACGGCGGCGTGCGCTGCCACACCCACACGAGGCAGAGCACCGCGAAGAAACCATAGAAGGTGTAGCGCCCGCCGGTGATCTGCACGGGCGTGGCACCCGGCACCCAGATAGGGCCCAGGAAGACCAGGCCCCAGATGAGGTTGGCGGCGATGGCGTAGAGGAGGCCGAGGTTCATTTTTTCTTGTCATTCACGCTTAAACCAATGCCTACAAGACACTCCCCCATCTCCGACCTCAGCAGCAGTCCTGACTTCACTCGCCGCCTCCCCAAACTAGATAGCTGCCATTCGCTATGGCCCGATCTACGTTGGCGACGGCTGCACTAAGGAACTCTAGAAGTAGCTCCCGCGTTATCGGAAGTTGCGATGAATTCCCTGTGTAGAAGTCAACTCCCAGCGACGTTATGTGCCACTCGCTTGGCTTTGTTTGACAGTCGTCTTGGGCGTGGATCAATGCTTCTCGTAGGGCTGCAAGAGCCGCCGACCCATGTATGAACTCGTCATCCGAGCTCGATACGCCAATGCCATGCGCCTGGTAGAGGGGCTCGAAGAACGGCTGGAGATACTGCACAGCGCCCCGCTCTCGGAGGAACGCACCTAAACCATCCTTTGCATATAAGCCCTCAGGCTCTTGAGACTCGTAGACCAAATACAACCAGCCTGTAATGGTGTCGTCCTTCATGGTCCAGCTACGCCTGCCCAGGAATCCGCGGCGTCTTCGGCACCACATCCGCGTTCTGTGCCCGGTGCCGCAGCGCATGGTCCATCAGCACCAGCGCCAGCATCGCCTCGGCAATCGGCGTGGCGCGCACGCCGACGCAGGGGTCGTGGCGGCCGGTGGTGCGCATCTCGGTCGCCTCGCCATCGGCGTTGATGGTCTTGCCCTTGATCTGGATGCTCGATGTGGGCTTGATGGCGAGGCGCGCATAGACCGTCTGCCCGGTCGAGATGCCGCCGCTGATGCCGCCGGAGTGGTTGGCCAGAAAGCCTTCGGGCGAGAGTTCGTCGCGGTGCTCGCTGCCACGCATGTTCACCACCGCAAAGCCATCGCCGATCTCGACACCCTTCACCGCATTGATGCTCATCAGCGCCTGCGCGATGTCGGCATCGAGGCGGTCGAACACCGGCTCGCCGAAGCCCGGCGGCACGTTGGTGGCCTCGACGTAGAGCAGCGCGCCACAGCTGTCACCCGTACTGCGCAGCTCGTCGATGAGCGCACCCAGCTCCGGCACGCGGGCGGGGTCAGCGGCAAAGAAGGGGTTGTCGTTCACCGTCTCCCAGCTGGTGCGCTCGACCTTGATCGGGCCCATCTGTTCGAGGCAGCCGCGAATCACGATGCCGTATTTCTGCTGCAGCCACTTCTTGGCAATGCCGCCTGCGGCCACGCGCGCCGCGGTCTCGCGCGCCGAGCTGCGGCCACCGCCGCGATGATCGCGGATGCCGTATTTCTGGATGTAGGCGTAGTCCGCATGGTTGGGGCGGAACACTTCGACGATCTTGGCGTAGTCGTAGCTGCGCTGGTCGGTGTTCTCGATCACCAGCGCAATCGGCGTGCCGGTGGTCAGGCCCTCGAACACGCCGCTGAGGATGCGGACCTTGTCCTCTTCCTTGCGCTGGGTGACGAACTTGCTGGTGCCGGGCTTGCGGCGGTCGAGGTCGGGTTGCAGGTCGGCTTCGGTGAGCGGCAGGCCGGGCGGGCAGCCATCGACGATGCAGCCCAGCGCGGGCCCGTGGCTTTCGCCAAAGGTGGTGACCACGAAGTTGCGACCAAAGGAATTGCCGGACATGTCTTGAGGCTCAGTGTTGTTTCTGCAACCAGCGAACCAGCTCGCGACGGCTGATGACGAAAACGCCATCGCCACCGCGCTCGAAGTCCGGCCAGGCCACCGGCAGGTTGGGGAAGCGGCTCAGGAACTCGTCCTGCGAACCGCCGATCTCGCAGATCAGCAGGCCATCTTCACTGAGGTAGTTCGGTGCATCGCGCAGCAGGCGCAGGACGATGTCCATGCCATCCGCACCGGCCTCCAACGCCAGGCGCGGCTCGTGCTTGAACTCAGGGCCCAGGGCATCGACTTCCGCCGTCGGCACATAGGGCGGGTTGCTGACGATCAGCTCGTAGCAGGCACCGGGCGGCAGGCCACGGAACAGGTCGGACTCGTAGGCATGCACCTGCGGGTGGCAGCGGTGGCGCAGGATGTTGAGCTTGGCCACCTGCAGCGCGCCGGGGTCGAGCTCCGCCAGGTCCACCTCGGCATGGGGGAAGGCGTAGGCGCAGGCGATGCCGATGCAGCCGGAGCCGGTACAGAGGTCGAGGATGCGGGTCGGCTGGGTGGTGAGCCAGGGCTGGAAATGCTTGCCGATCAGCTCGCCGATGGGCGAACGCGGGATCAGCACGCGCTCGTCAATGGTGAACGGCAGGCCGCAGAACTGGATCTCGCCCATCAGGTAGGCCGCAGGCTTGCGGGTGTTGATGCGTTCGTTGAGCAGCTTCCACACCAGGGCGCGTTCGGGCTGGGTGAGGGTGGCTTCCAGGTAGATCGCCGGCACGTCGGGCGGCAGCTTCAGCGCCCACAGCGTGAGGTGGAAGGACTCGTCCAGTGCATTGTCGGTGCCATGCGCGAACACCAGGCCGCGGCGGGCGAAGGCGGAGGCACCCCAGCGGACGAAATCACGCACGGTGGCGAGCTCCGGCGGCAGCGAGAGGGAATGGGCGGCGAGTGCATCGGAAGGCGTGGACATTTGCGTATTATCGCGGCTCGCAATCCTGATTTGCTCATGCTCGACAAAATCCCCGCATCACTCCGCTTCGGCCTCGTCGCCGCTGTGGCAGCAGCCCTTGGTCTCACGCTGGGCGTGATGCTGATGAAACCCAAGGCCCTCAGCATCGAAAGCGGCACGCTGTTGCAGCCACCCCGCGAGCTGCCGGCGTTCACCCTCACCGACCTCAACAACCAGCCCTTCACCAATGCCAGCCTGCAAGGCCACTGGACGGTGGTGTTCGCCGGCTTCACCACCTGCCCCGACGTCTGCCCGACCACGCTGACGCTGATGAAGAACGTGCTGGCTGAACTCGGCCCGCTGGCCAGCGAGGTGCAGATGCTGCTGCTCTCCATCGACCCCGAACGCGACACGCCGGAAAAGCTCAAGAGCTACGTGCAGTATTTCGACCCGCGTTTCTTAGGCGCCACCGGCCCCAACCAGGAGCTGGACAAGCTGGCGCGGGCCATGAGCTTCGTCTACGCCAAGGTGCCGGGTTCCACGCCGGAGACCTACACCATGGATCACTCTTCTGCCCTCATGCTGATCAACCCGCAGGGGCAGCTGGCGGGTTTTTTCACCACGCCGCATGTCAAGAAACCCTTGGCCAGCGATCTCAGCAATCTGATAAAAAAAAAATGAACCCGACCAGCGACGCTTCTCTTGGCGACCGCGCCTTCGCGGCGATCCAGCAATGCCTGCCCACCCGCGCGCTGTCGAGTGGCATGCACGCGCTCACCCGCATCGAGGCGGTGTGGTTCAAGAACGCCTTCATCCAGTTCTTCCTGCGCCTGTTCCCCAGCATCTCGCTGGATGAGGCGGTGGTGCAGGACGCAAGCAGCTTCAAGAGCTTCAACGAGTTCTTCACCCGCGCGCTCAAGCCCGGTGCGCGCACGGTGGATGCCGCCGGCGATGCCTTCGTGAGTCCGGTCGATGGTACCGTCTCGCAGTTCGGCGACATCACGGGTGGCGAGCTGATCCAGGCCAAGGGCCACACCTACAGCGCGCAAACCCTGCTGGCCGGTCGTGCCGACTGGGCAGCCGAGTTCGCGGGCGGGCAGTTCATCACCATCTACTTGGCACCCTACAACTATCACCGCATCCACATGCCCTTGAAAGGCACGCTGCGCGAATGGGCCTATGTGCCGGGGCGGCTGTTCTCGGTCAATCACGCCACCGCGCGGGCACTGCCGGGCGTGTTCGCCCGCAACGAAAGAGTGGTGGCAATCTTCGACACCGAGCTGGGGCCGATGGCGATGGTGCTGGTGGGTGCGCTGTTCGTCGGCAGCATGGAGACGGTGTGGGCGGGGGAGATCAGCCCGCCGCATGTGCGCACGGACGAAGCCAGCAGCTATGTGCAGCCGCAGGCCATCACGCTGGAAAAAGGCATGGAGATGGGCCGCTTCAACATGGGCTCGACGGTGATTCTGCTGACGCCGAAGAAGCTCGACTGGCTCGGCAGCCTGGTCTCGAAACTGCCTGTGCGAATGGGCGAGCGCATCGCCTCACTCAAGTAGTCCACCATGAATCTCGACCTGCACCGCACGCTGGAATCCCTCGGCACCATCGTGCTCGGCAAGGAGCGCCAGCTCAAGCTCGCGCTCACCTGCCTGCTCGCACGAGGCCATCTCTTGATCGAAGACGTGCCCGGCGTGGGCAAGACCACCCTCGCACTGGCCTTGGCCAAGGTGCTGGGCCTGAGCTTCCAGCGCGTGCAGTTCACCTCCGACCTGCTGCCGGCCGACATCCTCGGCGTCTCGGTATTCGAGCGCGATGCGGCCAGCGGCGCGAGCAGCTTCCGCTTTCACCCCGGCCCGATCTTCTCGCAGGTGGTGCTGGCCGACGAGGTGAACCGCGCCAGCCCCAAGACCCAGTCGGCGCTGCTCGAAGCAATGGAAGAACGCCAGGTGAGCGTGGAGGGCGCGACCCGCCCCCTGCCCGACCCCTTCTTCGTGCTCGCCACGCAGAACCCGGCGGATCAGATCGGCGTGTTCGCGCTGCCGGAATCGCAGATGGATCGCTTCCTCATGCGGCTGTCGATGGGCTTCCCGCCCCGCGCCGCCGAGCGGGCGCTGCTGCTGGAGCCGGATCGCCGCAGCCTGCTGGCGGAGCTGCAACCCAGCCTCACGCCGGCACAGCTGCGCGAGGCACAGGGCCTGGTCGGCAAGGTGATGACCACGCCCGCTCTCATCGACTATCTGCTGGCGCTGATCGAACACACGCGCCGGCATCCGGGCCTCAAGCAGGGCCTCTCGCCCCGCGCCGGCCTCGCCCTGCGCCGCGCCGCCCAAGCCTGGGCGCTGCTGGAAGGCCGCAGCGGCGTGATCCCGGAAGACGTGCAGGCGGTGTTCGCCGCCGTGGCCCAGCATCGCCTGATTGCCGCCGAGCGCGAGCGGGCAGCGCCGACGGCGGAAGCGATTCTCGAAGCCGTGGCGATTCCCTAGGCGATCAGGGCGATGCGCATCCGCCCGACACTCGACAGCGCCACCCCCGCGTTCAACGTCGACGGTCGCGATCCCTTTCTGGCCCGCATGGGCATGATCGTGTTTCATCCGCTCAAGGCCGTGCGCCAGCGCATCAACCACTGGGTCGCCGCACGCGTCACCCGCCAGGCCGGGCCGGTGGCCATCCCGCGCCATCGCATCTACATCGTGCCGACCCGCTTCGGCTACGGCTACGGCCTGCTGCTGATCGTGATGCTGCTGGGTGCGATGAACTACTCCAACAGCATGGCCTTCGCGCTCACCTTCCTGCTGATGGGCATGGGCCTCTTGGGCATGCACCACACCCACGCCAACCTGCTGAACCTGCGCCTGCGAACCGGCAAGGTCGACAACGTGTTCGCAGGCGAGGCAGCGCGCTTCGAGGTGTGGGTGGAAAACCCCAGCGCAGAAGCGCGCTACACCATCGCCCTCGGCTGGCCGGACGAGCCACCGCTGAACTATCTCGATGTGCCCGCCCAGGGCAGCACGGCGGGCACGCTGGTGCTTGCAGCGCCCAGGCGCGGCTGGTTACGCGCGCCGCGCTTTGCGGTGGCCACCGAGTTTCCGCTCGGCTTCCTCCATGCCTGGACCTGGATCGAGCTGGACATGAACACCCTGGTTTATCCCGCCCCGGCAGCACCCGGTCGCGTGCCGCCCGTTGCCGCCGGTGATTCAGGCCATGCCGCCACCAACCGCCCCGGTGTGGACGAGTTCGTGGGGCTACGTGCCTACGCGGCGGGCGACACGCCGCGCACCATTCACTGGAAGAGCTTTGCCAAGCTCGGCCTGCCGCTGGTGAAGCACTTCGGCGAGACCATCAGCAGCGAGCAGGTGTTTGACTGGCATGCGCTCACTGGCCTCGATACCGAGGCGCGGTTGAGCCAGTTGAGCCGCTGGGTGCTGGATGCCGAAGCCGCCCGCACACCCTATGTGCTGACCCTGCCTGCGCTCACGCTTGGCCCGGCCATCGGCGAGCCGCACCAGCACGCCTGCCTGCGCGCGCTGGCGCTGCATGGGCTGCCCACATGAGCACTGCCACCACCGTTCGCCCTGAGCCTGTCGAAGGGCCGGCCAAAAAAAACACCGTCAGCAGCTATCTGCATGTGGCGACCCTGCTGCGCCTGCTGGTCGTCCTGCTGCTGGTGCTGGCCCCGCACATGGTGCGCCTGCCCTGGTGGGAGACCGCAGCGGTGCTGGCGGTGGTCGGCTGGCGGGCACTCGCCGCGCGGCGGCACTTCGCCATGCCGGGCAAGCTGATTCGCGCGGCGCTCACGCTCGCCGCCTTTGCGGCGGTGTACGCCAGTTACGGCCGCATCAATGGTCAGCATGCGGGTGTGGCCCTGCTGGTAGTGATGGCCGCGCTCAAGCTCACCGAGATGGAGCAGCGCCGCGACGTGATGGTGCTGGTGTTCCTGATGTATTTCGTCTGCACCACCCACTTCCTGTTCTCGCAGGAGCTGTGGACGCTGGTGTATCTGCTGCTTGCCGCCATCGCGGTGACGACCATGCTGATCGAGAGCAACCATGCCGGCGTGCCGCTGCCGTTGAAGGTCACGCTGCGGCGCGGCGGCCTGCTGGTGGCGCAGGCCATTCCGCTGATGCTGCTGATGTTCGTGCTGTTCCCCCGCGTGCCCGGCCCGCTGTGGGGTTTGCCTTCGGATGCCGGTGCGGGCCGCTCCGGCCTGTCGGACCGCATGGCACCGGGTGATATCGCCGCCCTCATCCTCAACGACGAACTCGCCTTTCGCGTGCGCTTCGATGGTGCGGTGCCGGCACAGAACCAGCTCTACTGGCGCGGGCCGGTATTCTGGGATTTCGATGGCCGCGAGTGGACCGAGGGCGGGCCGCCGTACGACGCGCCGTACCGGGTGCAGTTGCAAGGCGCGGCCACCAGCTATGAGGTGACGCTGGAGCCGAACCGCACCAACTGGCTGTTCGCGCTCGATGCCATCGACCTGAGACAGCTGCCAGCCGACAGCATGGTGACGGTCGATGGCCGCCTTCTGGCCGCCAAGCCGATCCGCGAGCGCATTCAATATCGCGCAGTCTCGCGTCTCAACTACCTCGCCGTGCCGGAGCTGCCTCCGCAGCAGCAGCGCATGGCGCTGCGCCTCTCCGCCCGCAACCCCAGGGCGCAGGCGCTGGCACGGGGCTGGCGCGCCGAGGGGCGCGATGACGAGGCCATCGTGCAGAGCGCGTTGCTGATGTTCCGCAACGAGCAGTTCTTCTACACCCTGAAACCGCCGATTCTCGAAGGCGATCATCCGGTCGATGAGTTCCTCTTCAACACCCGCAAGGGCTTCTGCGAGCACTACGCCAGCGCCTTCACCACGCTGATGCGTGCGGCGGGCGTCCCGGCCCGTGTCGTCACCGGCTACCAGGGCGGCGCGCGCAACGCCATCGGCGACTACTACACGGTACGGCAGTCCGATGCCCATGCCTGGAGCGAGGTCTGGCTGGCCGGCAAGGGCTGGCTGCGCGTGGACCCCACCGCAGCCGTGGCACCCAACCGCGTCGAAAAAAATCTGGAATCGGCACTGGGTGCCGACGAGGCCCTGCCCTTCGCGCTGCGCCGCAGCGGCAGTGCCTTGTTCACGCAACTGGAAGCGCGCTGGGACTGGGTCAATGCCCAGTGGAACCGCTGGGTGCTGGCCTACGGGCCGGAGCTGCAGAAGGAGTTCCTTGGCCGCTTCGGCCTCGAAGGCTGGCGGGACCTGATGCTGGCGATGATCGTCGCGCTCTCGCTCGCCACCGGCGTGTTCGGTCTCGTTGCCATCCGTCGTGCCCTGCCCGTGCGCAGCAATGATCCGGCGCTGAGGCTCTGGCAGCAGGCGCTGGCGCGGCTGAAACGCGATGGCCTGATCCAGCGCCCGCACGAGGGGCCACAGGTGTTCGTGGCCCGCGTCATCGAACAGCGGCCTGAGCTGGCTGCCGAATTGCAGCCCCTGCTCGCGGCCTATCTCGCCGCGCGCTATCTCGGTGATGGCAGCGCAGCGCCCGACCTTGCAGCGCGCGCCAGGGCCTTCAAGCCCAGCCGCATCAAGCCCTTGGGTTGAAGGCGAAACGCTCCGCCATCTGCTGGTAGAAGGCGCGGTCCTCATCGCTCACCGCCGGTGGCGTGACGATGCGGATCTCGATGGTCTGATCGCCCGGCGTGGTGCCCGGCAGGCCGCGGCCCTTGAGCCGCATCTTCTTGCCACCCTGGATGCCGGCCGGCAGCTTGAGTTCCACCTCACCGCCCAAAGTCGGCACGCTCACCGGCGCACCGAGGGCTGCCTCCCAGGGCGCGACATGGACCACGCAACTGAGATCGCGACCTTTCACCTCGAAGCGCGCATGCGTGGCAAAGCGCATCTCCAGCAGCAGATCACCGCCGAAGCGGCCCTGACCACTGAGGCGGATGGTCTGCCCCTCGGTGATGCCCTTGGGGATCTTCACGTCCAGCGTCTTGCCGCTCGACAGCTGCACGCGGCGGCTGCCGCCGTTGAAGGATTCCTCCAGCGAGATGTTCAGCACATCGCGCGAATCCTCGGCCTCTGGCGCAAAACCACCGCCGCCCATGCCGCCGCCCGCACCGCCGAACATCGACGAGAAGAGATCAGAGAAATCACCGCTGAAGCCACCCGGATTACCACCGCCAGCCCGCCGCCCACGGCCCGCACCACCCCAGCCCGGCGGCGGCCGGAACTGCTGCCCCGCGCGCCAGTCGCTGCCCAGCTCGTCGTAGGCTTTGCGTTTCTCCGGGTCGCTCAGCACCTCGTTGGCTTCGTTGACTTCCTTGAAGCGATCCTCCGCGCCCTTGGCCTTGTTCTTGTCGGGGTGAAACTCGGCCGCGAGCTTGCGGTAAGCCTTCTTGATTTCGGCCGGGGTGGCCGTGCGGGCCACACCCAGCGCCTTGTAAAAATCTTTGTATTCCATGGCGTTGATTATCAATGAATCAGCAATGAAAAAGCCGCGCGCCCCTCACAGGGCACGCGGCTGTCTTTACTGCCCGATCAGTGCTTGACCGTGATGCGGCGCGGCTGCACGGCGGCACGCTTGGGAATGGTGATCTCCAGCACACCATGCTTGCCGCTGGCACTCACCGCGTCGCCATCCACCGTGTCCGGCAGTGCGAAACGGCGATAGAACTTGCCGAGCAGACGCTCGCTGCGGCGGGCTTCCACGCCTTTGGCTTCCACGGTCTTTTCGCGGCTGCCGCTCAGCGTCAGCACACCGGCTTCAAGCGTGATTTCCACGCTTGCGGGGTCCACGCCCGGTAGATCGGCCGAGAGCACGAACTTGTCGGTGTATTCGGCGATATCGACGGCGGGGGCGTAGTCGGCAGTGGCACCCACGCTCGCATCCTGCGTACTGGTGTCGAAGGAACGGCCGATTTCATTCAACAGCGCGCGGTGCAAGGACCACGGCTCATAGCGAGTCAAAGTCATGATGATTCTCCATTGTTCAGAAGGTGAGGTGATGAAAAACAGCTTCTGTGCGCACGGGAGAAAACTAGGGCCTGTCCAGCGGGTTTCAAGAGCTTTTCAAAGCTGCGAACGGATTTCCCAGAGATCCGGAAACAGCGGTGTGAACAGGGTGCGCTTGAGGTACTCAGCGCCGGCCGAGCCGCCGGTGCCGATCTTGGCACCCAGGGTGCGCTCCACCATCTTGACGTGGCGGTAGCGCCACTCCTGCAGGCCTTCGTCGAGGTCCACCAGCCGCTCGCAGACCTGGGCCGGAAAATCGTTCTGGCGATACAGCGCGATCAATACCTGCTGCACCTCGGCGTTGGCGGTGATGGGCTGGGTGACGTCTCGCGTCAATGCAGCGGCCGGCAGCGCGCAGCCGAGTGCGGAGAGATAGTGCAGAAAGCCATCCCAGGCGCTGGGCGCTGCCAATGCGACGGCGAGGCGGGCATGATCGGCGCTGCCCTCGGTGTAGTGCTGCAGCAGCGCAGCACGCTTGTGGCCGAGACGGAACTCCAGCGTGCGGAACTGGGCGGACTGGAAGCCGCTGGAAGCCTCCAGCCGCGCGCGGAAGGCATTGAAGGAGAGCGGCGTCATCGTCTCCAGCACATCCACCTGCTGCACCAGGGTCTTGAGGATGGTGAGCATGCGCTTGAGCGCCGCGAGCGCACGGGCGGTGTCGACGGCGGCAAAGCCGCGCTCCAGCGCATCCAGCTCGTGCAGCAACTGCTTGAACCAGAGCTCGTAGACCTGGTGGATGACGATGAACAGGGTCTCGTCGTGCTCAGGGCCTTCGGAGAGCGGCTGCTGCAATTGCAGCAGCTCGTCGATCTTGAGGTAACTGGAATAGGTGACGGGCTTGGATGTGCTCATGCCCGCATGCTAACGCCGCTACTTGCTGAAGCGCTCCTTGGTGCGCAGCTTCTTCTTCACCTGCCGGTCGGTCAGCACGTTCTTCTTGTCCTTGTACGGATTCACGCCCGTCTTGAAGCTGAGCATGATCGGCACGCCGACGAGTGCGAAGGCGGCACGGAACTCGTTGATGAGATAGCGGTGGTAGCTGGTCGGCAGCTTCTCGGTCTGGTTGCCGTGAATCAGAATCTGGATCGGATTGGTGCCGATCTGGTGCGCATAGCGCAGCTTGATGGGGCGCGTCAGCACTGCAGGCGGGCCGTGCTTATCCACTGCTCGCTCCAGCGCACGGGTGAGTTCCGGCGTCGGGATGTCGCGGGTGGTGGCTTCATACGCCAGCACCACGTCGTCCATCAGTGCCTTCAGGCCGGAACCATGGAGTGCTGAGATGTAGTGCGGCGGCACGAAGTCGAGGAAGGGCAGCTTGAAATCGACATCGGTGCGGATGGTGTTGCGCTTGTCGGTGGTGAGGTGATCCCACTTGTTCACCGCCAGCACCATGGCGCGGCCGCGCTGGGCGATGAGGCCCATGAGCTTGGCATCGTGAACGCCCACTTCGTCGGCGGCGTCGGTCATCACAATGACAACGTGCGCCTTCTCGACCGCTTGCAGCGCCTTGACGATGGAGAACTTCTCCACCACTTCACTGACGCGATTGCGGCGGCGGATACCGGCGGTGTCGATCAGCTCGTATTGTTTGCCGTCGCGCTCGACGCGCACGCTGATCGCATCGCGCGTGGTGCCAGCCACTTCGCTGGTGAGCAGGCGCGATTCACCCAGCAGGCGGTTGACCAGCGTGGACTTGCCGGCATTGGGGCGGCCGACGATGGCGACGCGGATGATGCCGTCTTCGTCCTCGAACTCGGCCGGCGGTGCATCGACCAGGATGCTGCGCTGGAGATTGCCCAAGCCATCGCCGTGCTCGGCGGAGATCGGGATCGGCTCGCCCAGACCCAGCTGGTGAAAGTCAGCCCCGACAGCGGTTTTGGTGCGCCCCTCGGCCTTGTTGACCAGGAGCGTGATCGGCTTGTTGAGCTTGCGCAGGCGCTGGGCGATGGCGAGATCGTCCGGCATGCAGCCGTCGTGGGCATCCACCAGAAACAGGATGTGGGTGGCTTCGGTCAGTGCGATCTGCGCCTGCTCCTCGGCCAGCATGGCGAGGGCATCGTCCTCGTCCGGCGAGAGGCCGCCGGTATCCACCACCATGAAGCCCTTGCCCTCGAACTTGCCCTGGCCGTACTGGCGGTCGCGGGTCAGGCCCGGCAGGTCCATCACCAGCGCATCGCGGCTGTTGGTAAAGGCGTTGAACAGCGTCGACTTGCCGACGTTGGGACGGCCGACCAGCACCACCACGGGCATGGCTTGCACCGTGCTGTCGCTCGTTGCATCGGAGTTTGAATCTAGATTTGAATCAGTCATAACTAAAAGCCTTGTCCTGTTTCCGCAGCATTACCCCCTCCCCTTGCCCCTCCCCACAAGGGGGCGGGGAATCTGCTTGCGAAGACAACCTAACACCCTCCCCCTTGCGGGGAGGGCTGGGGAGGGGGTGATGCGGCGGCAGAGACCAAACTTGAAATCGTTAACGCAGCGTCAAGGCCTCAAGACGGCCTTCGACGTTGTAGACATACAGTGTGCTGTCGGTGGCCACCATCGGTGCCAGGATCGCCTCGCGACCGGCGCGGGTGCGGCCCACCAGCTTGCCGTCGGCAGGGTCGAAGAAATGCACATAGCCCTTGTAGTCGGCCACCACCACAAAACCCTTGTAGAACGCAGGCGGCGACAGGCGGCGGTATTGCAGCGCCTCGCTCTTCCACACCGCCGCACCGGTGGCGGCATCGAGCGCCCACACCACGCCATCGGCATCGCTGACGAACACGCTGGTGCCACCCACGGCGACACCGGTGCCGCTCTTGATGGCACGGCGCCACTTGCTCTCGCCGTCGTCGGGATTGATCAGGGTGACATCGCCACCGTAGCTCGACACCAGCACGCCTTCGTCGGTGCTCAGCAGCTGGGCGTCGATGTCGGCCAGGCGCTCCAACTCGGTGCGACCGCTCGGCACCGAGATGGCCTGCTCCCACACCGGCAGGCCATCGGCGAGCTGCACGGCGGCGAGACGACCAGAGTCCATGCCCAGCAGCACGCGGCTGCCTTCGACCAGCGGCGGCGAGATGCCGCGCAGGGTCAAGGTCGGCACGCTGCGATCAAAGCTCCACAGGCGGGCGCCATCGGTGGCCGAAAGGCCAAAGCTGCGGCCGTCGATGCTGCGGGCCACCACCACATTGCCCGCGCCGACTGGCGGGGCCAGCACTTCGCTGGAAACCTTGGTCTGCCACGCCGGGGTGCCATCCGCGCGCTTGAGCGCGATCACATCGCCATCGAGCGAGCCCAGCAGCACCAGATCACCCAGCACCGAGGGGCCGGCGGAGAGCCTGGCCTTCAGTTCGCTGGTCCAGCGCGGCTTGCCGGTTTCAGGGTCGAGTGCCAGCACCTTGCCGCCGGCTTCGGCGACGAACAGCGCATCGGTTTCGAGCAGCGGGCGCAGGCCCGTGGGGCGGCCCTTGGCACCACCGCCGACGCTGAGCGACCAGGCTTCGGCCGTCTGCACCTTGGGATTCTCGATATCGGTCAGTTCAACCGGCTCGCGCACCTTGACCTTGGATGAGCAGGCAGCAGCCCCCAGCGCCAACAGGGCAATGGCAGCAACGCGGGCATGGATACGAAAGCTCAAACGATTCTCCTCACACATTCTTCAAACAGGCCGAACACCGGTGCGGCATCAGGCCGCGTCGGCCAGATCGTCGATCTTGCGTTGCAGGGTTTCGCGGTTGGCCGCGGTCTCGTCGCTGGTGGCAAGTGCCTTCTCGAAAGACTCGCGCGCGCCCTTGCGGTTGCCCTGGGTCAGCAGGATGTCACCGCGCAGCTCCTGCGCCAGTGCGGCATAGCTCTCGTCCATCTTGGCGTCGAGCAGCTTCAGCGCGTCATCGAACTTGCCCTGCTGCGACAGCACGCGGGCCTGGCGCATCTTGGCGAGCGGGCGAAGGGCCTCGTCCTCGGCGTTGTCAGCCACCCAGGCGAGCGGCGGCAGGGCCTCGTCGAACCGGCTCTTCTCCACCGCATGCTGGGCAATGCGCATCAGCGCCTGCGCCGCATAGGGGGTTTTGGCGAAATCGCTCTTCAGCTTGTTGGCGATGCTGTTGGCGTCTTCGACCTTGTCGGTCAGCAGCGCGGTTTTCAGGTCATCGAACATGCGCGCGGCTTCGGCGCTCTGGTTCAGCTGGTGGCTCTTGTATTGCTGCCAGCCGAAAATGCCGGAAAGGCCCAGCACCAGACCGGCAGCGAGCGCCATCCAGTTGTCCTTCCACCATTGCTTGACGCGCTGGGCTTGATCTTCGTCGTCGTAGTGCGACATGTGTCGTTCCGAATAAGTGTGGTTGTGACCGTTGGCACGGCCTTCTGGTTGCAGATCAGGACAGCCGGTTGGCGAGGTGGCTGGCCAGTTCCGAAAAGGCCATGGCTGCATCGCCCCCGGCGGGGATCGCGGATTTTACTTGAACTTGCCCCAGGGCCAGTTCCGACTCGCCCAGCACCAGTGTGAGTGATGCACCCGATTTCTCGGCGCGACCCAGCTGGCTCTTGAGCTTGCCGCCGCCGGCGTTCAATACCAGGCGCAGCGTGGGCAGCTGGTTGCGCAGGCCTTCGGCCAGGATGCGGGCTCGCCTTTCAGCGGCCTCACCGAGGGTGCAGAAGTAGACCTGTGGCGCGTCGGCGGCGGCGGCAGCCCGCTGTTTTTCCAGCAGCAGCACCAGGCGTTCCACCCCACTGGCCCAGCCCACGGCCGGCGACGGCGAGCCGCCCAGCTGCGAGACCAGATTGTCGTAGCGGCCACCGGCCAGCACCGTGCCCTGGCTGCCCAGCTCGGTGGTAGTCCACTCGAACACGCCGCGCGTGTAGTAGTCGAGGCCGCGCACCAGTTGCGGGCTGATCTCAAAGGCGATGCCCAAATCGCTTAGCGCCTGCTGCCAGCCGTCGAAATGGGCGCGGGATTCGTCTTCGAGATAAGCCGTGAGCTGCGGCGCATCGACGACGATTTCCTTCGTGCGCGGCACCTTCGAGTCCAGCACCCGCAGGGGGTTGGTATGCAGGCGGCGCTTGCTGTCTTCGTCCAGCTCGGCCTCGAAGCGGGACAGATACCCGATCAGCGCGGCGCGGTAGTTCGCCCGCGCTTCCGTGCCGCCCAGGGAGTTGATTTCCAGCTTCAGGCCGCCGATGCCGAGCGCGGTCAAAAAGCGGTGCGAGAAAGCGATGACCTCGGCGTCGATGTCAGGCCCCGCCATGCCATAGGCCTCGACCCCGACCTGATGAAACTGGCGATAACGCCCGGCCTGCGGCCGTTCGTGGCGGAAGGCCGGACCGGCATACCAGAAGCGCTGCTGCTGGTTGTGCAGCAGGCCATGCTCGATGCCCGCACGCACGGTGCCGGCAGTCAGCTCCGGTCGCAGGCTCACCGAGACGCCATCGCGGTCGTCGAAGGAATACATCTCCTTCTCGATCACATCCGTCACCTCGCCCACCGCGCGCTTGAACAGGGTGGTGGCTTCCAAAAGCGGCAGCCGCAGCTCGCCATAGCCGTAGCGGCTCGCCACATCGGCGGCGGTGGCGAACACGCGACGGAACAGTGCCGCCTGGGCCGGCAGCACGTCGTTGAAACCTCTCAGGGACTGGAGCTTACTCATGCAGCTTGCTCATGCGACGGTCAGCGCCTTGCGTTCGGCCAGTTGCTGTCGAACCAGTTTTTCGAGTTCGTCCACGAGGTTCTCATTGTGAATCTTGTGCTGGATCGCACCACCGATGTAGATCGAGTTGGGGCGGCCACCAGCCACGCCCAGTGTGGCCTCGCGCGCCTCACCGGGGCCGTTGACGACGCAGCCGATGATGGCGAGATCAATCGGCTCGGTGACGTCTTCGAGCCTTGCTTCGAGTTCGTTGACGGTCTTGATCACGTCGAACATCTGGCGCGAGCAGCTTGGGCAGGCGACCAGATTGATGCCACGGTTGCGCAGATGCAGCGACTTCAGAATGTCCCAGCCCACCTTCACTTCTTCCACCGGGTCGGCGGCGAGCGAGATGCGGATGGTGTCGCCGATACCCTCGGCCAGCAGCATGCCCAATCCAATGGAGGACTTCACCGCACCGCTGCGCAGGCTGCCGGCCTCGGTGATGCCAAGGTGCAGCGGCTGATCGATGAGCTTTGCCAGCTTCTGATAAGCGTGGACGGTCATGAAGACCTCGCTCGCCTTGAGTGAAACCTTGAAGTCTTCGAAGTTGTGCTTGCGCAGGATGTTGATGTGGCGCAGGGCCGATTCCACCAGCGCATCGGCGTTCGGCTCACCGTATTTCTCTTGCAGATCACCTTCCAGCGAACCAGCGTTGACGCCGATGCGGATCGGCACGCCGTGATGGCGGGCGCAGGCGATGACCTCGGCCACTTTCGCATCGCTGCCGATATTGCCGGGGTTGATGCGCAGGCAGTCGGCACCCATCTCGGCAGCCTTGAGCGCGCACTTGTAGTTGAAGTGGACATCGGCAATCAGCGGCAGGTCACCGACCAGCTTCTTGATCTCTCCGAAGGCTTCGCAGGCGGCAATGGTGGGCACCGAGACGCGGACGATGTCCACACCGGCCTTCTTCGCCGCCATGATCTGCGCGACGGTGGCGGCGACATCCTCGGTCTTGGTGTTGGTCATGGTCTGCACCGCGATGGGCGCATCGCCACCGACCAGCACCTTGCCCACCCTGATCTGCCGCGAGGCGCGCCGCGCGATTACATGCTGCGCCTTCATCGACATACGAAACCCTTTACGGCAGCACGAGGCGCGCGGTGTTGTCGGCGCGACGGAACTGTGCAACGTCGACCGGCTTGCCGTTGAACTCGATGCGCACCGCCGGTGCATTACCGAGAAACACCACGAATGGCGGCTTGCCGTCGAGCTGCTGCTTGCTGCCCGCTTCGATCAGGCCGGACACCAGCACCCTGCCGGCGGCATCCTTCACTTCGGCCCAGGAGGTGCCGTCGAACTGGATCAGCAGCGGACCACTCAGGCTGGTTTCAGCTGCCGGTGCCGCTGCTGGTGCTCCTGCCGGTGCAGCCGCCGCAGGGGCAGCCTCGACAGGCTCCGAAGCGGGTTCGGGCGCAATCAACTCCGGCTGCGGCACCAGCGACGAGGGGCTGGCGACAGGCTCCTGCACCTGCGCTGCCGGGGTGACGCTTTCAGTCACCGGGGCCGGGGCTGTGACTACCTGCTCCAGGTTGCGGTTCTTGCCCCAGAACGCCAGGCCACCCACGACCAGGCCGATGAGCACCACCGCGACAGCCAGCTTGGGGCTGATGCGGCGGCCACTGCCGAGCTCGGCACCGCCCGCGAGGATGAGCTTGGAGGGGTGCGGCGGTGCGCGATGCCCTGCCACGCGCTCGTAGGCCGCGAGCAGCTCCGCCTCGGCCACCGGCAGCACCTTGGCCAGCTTGCGGTAATAGCCGCGCACGTAAACCGGCTCGTTGAGCTGGGCAAAGTCATCACGCTCGATGGCATCCAGCGTGAAGCGCGAGAGCTTGATCTGCGCTGCCAGGTCCTCGATCGAAAGCTTGTTCTTTTCACGCGCCTGCCGCACCAGGCGACCCGGACCCTGACCTGCCGGGCTGGACGGTGGAATATCGTTGTGCAAATCAGTGGTGCCAGTCATGGGCCGCTTGGGGACTTGTGCTGCGTGGGAAGGCGTGGATTGTAGACGGATCAGGCGCGTCGTCAGTGGGTCTCGCGCTGCAATTGCAGGTTCAGGCGCTCGGCGGCGGCGGTATCGCCCAACTCGCGCTCGGCCTCGATGGCGAGCCGGAGCGATTCGACCGTGGGCTTCACGGCCCGGTCACGGCGCTGGATGAAGGCCCGCACCTTGAGCCAGTCCTTCTTCTTTTTGGCCAGGGTGGCGAGCTGCAACAGGGCTTCGGGGTTGTCAGGCTGGATCGCCAGCGCCTCGCGGAAATAAGACTCGGCCTTGTCGTTGCGGTTGGCGCGATTGGCGCACACGCCGGCATTGATCAGCGCCGCGTCGGGCGAGTTGTAGCTCTTGTTCCGGGCCACGCTCTCGAACAGCTCCAGGGCCTCGTCGGTGCGGCCGCGCTCGCACTCGAAGATGGCGAAGTTGTTGCGCGTGAAGAGGTCTTTGGAGTCCAGCGAGATCGCGCGGCGGTAGTGCTTGACGGCCTCGACATCGTCGCCACGCTGGGCGTAGATCAGCGCGATGGTGGAGTGCGCGGGGGCGTAGCTGTCGTCCTGCGAGAGCGCGCGCTTGGCTTTTTCCAGCGCCATGTCGTAGTTGCCCTTGCGGGCGTACTCGACGGCGAGCGTGGTGTTGGTGCGGGCCGCTTCGTCGAGATTGGTCTCGCCGTTGCCACCATTCGTGGTGGTAACGCAGCCTGCAATCATCAACAGCGGCAGCAGCAGTGCCAGCGGCTTCATGAGGAAACCTGCACGGCGATGTTCGCCAGCCGGTTCTTCTGCTTCGACATCACCTCGCCCACCAGCTGGCCGCAGGCAGCGTCGATGTCGTCGCCACGGGTCTTGCGGGTGGTGCAGACGATGTCGCGGCTGCGCAGGTAGTCGGCAAAGGCGCGGATACGCTCCGAAGGCGAGCGCTTGTAGCCGGCCTTGGGGAAGGGATTGAAGGGGATGAGATTGATCTTGGCGGGCAGATTGCCCAAGAGCCTGGCGAGTTCCTTGGCATGGCCGAGCGAGTCGTTGACGCCGTCGAGCATGACGTATTCGTAGACGATGTGGGCCTTGGGGCCCTTGCCCTGGGTGTAGCGATGGCAGGCGTCCATCAGCTCGCCGAGCGGATACTTGCGGTTGATCGGCACCAGCACGTCGCGCAGGTCGTCGTTGGGCGCATGCAAAGACACGGCGAGAGCCACATCCACGTCTTCGCGCAGACGATCCATGAACGGCACCAGGCCGCTTGTGCTGACGGTGACACGGCGCTTGGAAAGCCCAAAACCGAAGTCATCGAGCAGGATGCGGATGGCGGTGACCACCGGCTGATAGTTGGCCATCGGCTCGCCCATGCCCATGAACACGACGTTGCTGATGACGCGCTCGTTCTGGAAGTCGCTGCCGAGTGCGCGGGCCACGAACCAGACCTGGGCGATGATCTCCGCCGCCGTCATGTTGCGGTTGAAACCCTGCTTGCCGGTGGAACAGAACGAGCAGTCCATCGCGCAGCCGACCTGCGAACTGATGCAGAGCGTGCCGCGATTGTCTTCGGGGATGTAGACCGTCTCGACGGCATTGCCGCCGTCCAGCCGCAACACCCATTTGCGGGTGCCGTCGGTGGAAGTCTGTTCGGCGATCAGTTCGGGCGTCTGGATCGAGAACCAGTGCTTCATCTTCTCGCGCAGGTCTTTCGCGACATTGGTCATGCCGTCGAAGTCATCGAGACCCCGACGGTAGATCCATTGCATCACCTGGTCGGCGCGGAAGGGTTTCTCCCCCCGCTCCGCAAACAGCGCGCGCAGGCCGGTGCGATCCAGGCCGAACAGATTGACTGTCGGCAGGGTCGCTTCGGTGGCTGGCGCGCTTTCGGTCATCTCAACGAGTGCGCGGGCAGACTTCCGTCGAGCGGAAGAAGTAGGCGATTTCGATCTTCGCGTTCTCGAGCGAATCCGAACCGTGAGCGGCGTTCTCGTCGATCGAGTCGGCGAAGTCGGCGCGGATGGTGCCGGGGGCGGCGTTCTTGGGGTTGGTGGCACCCATCACGTCGCGGTACAGGGCGACGGCGTTCTCGCCTTCAAGCACCATCGCCATCACGGGGCCAGAGATCATGAACTTGATCAGGTCACCGAAGAAGCCGCGCTCTTTATGGACGGCGTAGAAGCCTTCGGCTTCCGACTTCGAGAGGTGGATCATGCGCGCGGCGACGATCTTGAGGCCGGCGTCTTCGAGGCGCTGGATGATCGCGCCGATCTTGTTCTTGCCGACCGCGTCGGGCTTGAGGATGGAGAAAGTCTGTTCGATGGCCATGTCGTGTTCCTGCTGCTTGGGGGTTGAGCGCGCTGCCCTCGAAACCATCTGGGGCTGACTCAAAATCGAGCCTAAAAACGTCGCGGGGCGCGATTGTAGCGCAGGCCCGTGTTGAATTGACGCAGCGCAGCATGAGTGGCGCTCTTGAGTCAGGCTCCAGGCGGCCACAGCTACTAGCCTGTTCTGACGCTCTGCCCCAAGCTCCCGCCATGCCCCTCGTCATCGCCCGTCCTGAGGGTCTGTACTGCCCTACAGGCGATTTTTACATCGACCCCTGGCGGCCGGTGGATCGCGCCGTCATCACCCATGGCCACAGCGACCATGCGCGGCGCGGCAATACCCAGTATCTGGCAGCGGCACCGGGTGAGGGCATCCTGCGCAAGCGGCTGGGCAACGACATCAGCCTGCACACGCTGGCCTATGGCGAGGTGGTGAACCATCACGGTGTGCGCCTGAGCCTGCATCCTGCCGGGCATGTGCTGGGTTCGGCCCAAGTGCGGCTGGAACACGGCGGCGAGGTGTGGGTGGCCTCCGGTGACTACAAGACCGAGGACGACGGCACCTGTGCGCCCTTCGAGCCGGTGCGCTGCCACACCTTCATCACCGAATCGACCTTTGGCCTGCCCATCTACCAATGGGTACCGCAGCCGGTGCTGTTCGCCGACATCAACGACTGGTGGGCGCGCAATGCCGAAGCCGGCCGCACCAGCGTGCTGTTCTGCTATGCCTTCGGCAAGGCGCAGAGACTGTTGTCGGGGCTGGATGCCAGCATCGGCCCCATCGTCTCGCATGGGGCGGTCGAGCCACTCAACCAGCTGTATCGGGAGGCCGGGGTGGCGCTGCCGCCGACGCGCTATCTCAGCGACATCAGCGATGCGAAAACCTTGAGCCGCGCCATGGTGCTCGCCCCGCCCTCGGCGGCTGGCAGCCCCTGGATGAAACGCTTCGGCGACTATGCCGATGGCTTTGCCAGCGGCTGGATGCAGCTGCGCGGCACCCGCCGCCGGCGCGGGGTGGATCGCGGCTTCGTGATGTCCGACCACGCCGACTGGCCCGGCCTGC
>JAZKFO010000124.1:0-24292 GCA_040386395.1 Pseudomonadota bacterium
TGCGCGTGAAGGCGCAGGTGTTCAAGGAAATGATGGCTCAGCTGCGAAAGCCCGCCCTCACCCTCGCCACCGAGTTCGAGGTGGTGCAGGGCAGCAAGCTTGATCTGATCGGCTTCATGCGCCTGTTCGTGCCGGAGGCGGCAGACGGCACGTCCTGAAGCAAGTTGGAACGCTGGATTACCGATTGACAGCAGGGGCTGCAAAGCCCGTAGGATCAGCCCCCTTTTCGGTTTGATCCACTCCCTGCTGGAGCATTACGCATGATCCCAAGAACAATCTTTACCGCCGAGCACGAAGACTTCCGCAAGACCGTGAAGCGCTTCTTTGCCGATGAAGTGGTGCCGCATCGCGAGGCCTGGGAGGCGCAGCAGCACGTCGATCGCGGCCTGTGGAACAAGGCCGGCGAGCTGGGCCTGCTCTGCATCACCATGCCGGAGGAATACGGCGGCCTGGGCGTGGACCGCAGCTACTCGGCCATCCTGATGGAAGAGCAGAGCTATGCCGGCGACAGCGGTGTGGGCTTCAGCCTGCACAGCGACATCGTCGCGCCCTACATCAACAATTTCGGCACCAGGGATCAGAAGGCCAAATACCTGCCGAAGATGGCGACGGGTGAGATGGTCGGTGCGATTGCCATGACCGAGCCCGGCACCGGCTCCGACCTGCAGGCCGTGAAGACCACCGCCACGCTCGATGGCGACGACTACGTGTTGAATGGCAGCAAGATCTTCATCACCAACGGCTATCTCAGCGACCTCGTCATCGTCGTCGCCAAGACCGGCAACAGTGGCGAGGGCGCGAAGGATATTTCGCTGCTGCTGGTCGAGACCGCGAGCGAGGGTTTCAGCAAGGGCAAGCCGCTCAACAAGGTGGGCATGAAGGCGCAGGACACCTGCGAGCTGTTCTTCAACAACGTGCGCGTGCCCAAGGCCAATCTGCTCGGCGGCAAGGAGGGCATGGGCTTCATCATGCTGATGCAGGAGCTGGCCTGGGAGCGCCTGATGATCGCCATCACCAGCGTCGCCGGGGCCGAGGCGGCGCTCAAGCACACCATCGAATACACCAAGAGCCGCAAGGTGTTCGGCAAGCCGGTGGGCGCGTTCCAGAACACCCGCTTCAAGCTGGCGGAGATGAAGGCGGAACTCGCCATTGCGCGCGTCTACGTCGACCGCTGCATCGAACTCACGCTCAAGAAGAAGCTCGGTGTCGATGACGCCGCCACGGCCAAGTACTGGACCAGCGACCTCATGTGCAAGGTGATCGACGAGTGCGTGCAGCTGCACGGCGGCTACGGCTACATGCTGGAGTACCCGGTCGCCCGCGCCTGGATCGACGCGCGTGCGCAGCGCATCTACGGCGGCACCAACGAGATCATGAAAGAGCTGATCGCGCGGACGATCTAGCCCGCTGCCGCAGCAGCACGCACGGTGAGGTCCTCCACCAGCGTGTTGCTGCCAGCGGCGACGTCGAAGCGATAGGCCAGCACCTGCTCGTCGGTAAGCGCCAGCACCGTCGGCACCAGCCAGAAATCCGCGCGCAGGCTCTGCGGCGTGAGGGTGAGCAGCAGGTAGCCGTTCTTGCTCGCATCGAACAGCTTCAGGTGCGGATTGCTCGCGCGCAGCGCCTCGCTGCCGGCGGTGATGAGTGCCTCGACCAAGGCTTCCGGGTCGTCCGTCTCGCTCGCGGGATTGGCCTGGTCGCCGCCGCTGGAGATGCTCGGCGTGACGAACTCCACGCCTTCGCTGCCCAGGCCCGTACCGGCGACGTAGCTGGCCGGGTTGTTGGGGTCGCGGGCGATGTCGAAAGCCATGCTGGCGTGAACGTCGCCCGTCAGCACCACCATGTTCTCCACGGTGACGGCGGCAGCGGCATCGAGAAAGCGATCGCGCGCGGGTTCGTAGCCATCCCACTGGTCGTTGTTGGCGAACACGCTGGTGCCGAGCGCGCGCGGCGTGCCGGCGATCTTCAGCGGTGCCACGATCACCTGGTTGCCGATCAGTCGCCAGCCGTGGCCTGTGCGCGCGAACTGCTCGGCGACCCAAGCTTCCTGCTCCATGCCCAGGATCGAGCGTGCGGGGTCGATGAAGTCGCCGCTCTGGGTGAAGCCCATCGGCAGGTTCGGTTCGATCTGCTGGCTGCGGTCGAACTGGCGGGTGTCGATCATGGTGAGATCGGCCAGCGGCCCGAAGCTGAAGTGACGGTAGATGCGCTCGTTGCGCCCAGCTTCCGGCAGGCGGATGGGCAGCCACTCGATGGCGGCCTGCATGCCGGCGGCGCGGCGCGCTTCCCAGGGGCCGTCCGTGTCGGGCTCATGGTCGGCGGGGTCGGCACCGTTGCGCCAGGCGGCGTCGCAGGTCTCGTGGTCGTCCCAGACCCAGATCATCGGGTGGGCGATGTGGACGTTCTGCAATTCCACGGTTTCGCGGTAGCTCGCGTAGCGCCGGCGGTAGTCGGGCAGGGTGGTGATGCGGCGCGGTGGGTCGTGCGGGCGCACGGCGATGCGGCCGGTCTCGTAGATGTAGTCGCCGAGGTGGATCACCGCCTGCACGTCTTCGAGTTCGGCCACGCGCGCATAGGCGTTGTAGAGGCCGCGGGTGATGTCGCTGCAGGTCACCACCGCGAAGCGCAGCGCAGGCACGGCGGCGACCGGCGCAGTGCGCGTGCGGCCCGTGGGCGAGGTCACGCCGCTGCTGGAGAAGCAATAGAAGTAGCGCGTGTCGGGCATCAGGCCAGTCGCATCCACCTTCACGGTGTAGTCGCTGGCTGCGAGGGCCATCGCGGTGCCGCTGGCGGTGACTTGCGCGAAGGCTGGGTCGAGTGCGATCTGCCATTGCACGGGCGTGTCGGCACTCACGTCGCTGAGGCGTGTCCACAGAATCACCGCATCCGGCAGCGGGTCGCCGCTGGCCACTGCGTGCTTGAAGCTCGGCGGTGTGGATGAGGGGGTGGGCGAGGGCGTGAGCATCGCCACCGACGGCAGGCCGCTGTCGCCACAGCCGGCCACACCGAGTGCGGCGCTGGCGGCAGCGCCCTTGAGGAAACTGCGACGGTCGAGTGGCGGCATGGGCTGATCTCGGCAACAGGAGAGTCAGGGAGTAAACCACGGCCCTTCGATGCAGTAGGTGATGCCCGCCATGCCCACCTGCGCGCCTGCACCGGGGCCGCGCTGGCTGCTGAAGTAGAAGAAACGCCCATCCGGCGAGAAGGCCGGGCCGGTCACCTCGCTGTCGTCCTGGCCGACGAGTTGCACCAGCACGCCGATCGAGCCATCGGGCTGGATGGCCGTGGCCTGCTGCGTCGGGTCGCCCTTGTCCTCGACAATGATGATGTCGCCGCCCGGGGTCATCACGATGTTGTCCACCGAGTCGATGAGGGGCGAGTCGATGCCGAAGTCGTCGTAGAGCACTTCCAGCGTGGCGGCCGCGATGTCGTGCGCCCACACGCGGCGGTCGCCCTTGGTGGTGAAGTAGACGATGCCGTTCTGGTACCAGATGCCCTCGCCACCATCGAAAGTGTTCGCACCCAGGGCCTGGCCCTGCGTGCGGGTGGGCGTCTGCGGTTGCAGCTCTGGAGGGGCTTCGGGTATCTGCAGGGGGTTGGGGTTGGCGATGTCCACCCACTCCACCGGCCAGGGGCCTTTCGCACCGCCGGTGTCGATCACCTCCTGCGTCATGCCCATCACCTTGATGGCTTGCAGCTTGCCGGTGGTGGAAGGCAGGCCACCGACATTGGGCGTGGCCGGCACGAAGCGGTAGAACGCCGAGTCGCCCACGTCTTCCGTGAGATAGAAAATATTGGTGGTTGCATCCACCGTCGCCGCCTCGTGGCTGAAGGTGCCGCAGCCATCCCAGCGCGTGGTGCCGAGGCCGGTGGTGTCGAAGGGGTCCGCCTCCCAGATGTAGCCGATGTCGGTCTCCTCGCCGGAGAGCCAGGTGCCCCAGGGTGTGACGCCGCCACCGCAGTTGAAGTTGCTCTGTGCGCCCGGCAGCACGGTGTAGGCGCTGACGATGGCACCGTCCTTGTCGAAGCGAATCGCATTGCTGCCGCCCGGCACGAACTCGCGGTTGCTCACATACACCCAGCCGCCATCGGGTGCGGCGAAGGTGGCCCCGGCATCGGGGTCGGTGTGCCAGACAAACTGCGTGCCCGGCACCAGCATGTTGGCCTGTGCGATCACGCGGCTCTTGAAGCCCTGCGGGATCAGCAGATTGTTTTCGTCCGGCGTGGTGCTGAGCGGCGGGATCGCCAGACGGCCGCGTGCCATCGCGGGTGGCGCGGGCGGGGTCGGCGGCGTTGCGGGTGGGGTGGCTGGCGTTGACGGTGCGGGGCTGACCGGGGCCAAACGGCCCGCGCTATCGCGGCAGGCGCTGAGCGCGCCACCGGCACCGAGAATGCCGAGGCCGAGAAAGCTCTTGCGCAGCATCTCGCGGCGTGACAGCGGGCGGTGGATGAGCGGCTTGGCGAGATGGAAATTGCGGACGGCGGGCATGGCGCGCTTCCTGAAAAGATGGAGCACGGCACCTTACGCCTGCGATATGTCATGCGATTGACATGCGTCGACCGGGCGACGGGAAAATCAACCTAGTCACACATTCATCACAGCGCAGTCACGCGGCCTCACTACGGTCCGCGCCCGTCGAAGCCCGCCTGCGCCCGCCATGACTAGCCCACTCCTCTTCGTTCTCGCGCTGCTTGCCGCGAGCAGCCACGCCGCCGAACTGCCGCGTGCCAATGCGCCCTGTGCGCAGGCTGCCGAGCCGACGCGCTGGACGGCCGTCGGTACGCCGGATGTGGGCGCCACGCCTGCGCTCATCTCGAATCATCGCGGTGCCAATCTGCTCGCACCGGAGAACACGCTCTGGGCCTTTCGCCACGCCTTCGCCTACGAGTCGGATTTCATCGAGGTGGACGTGCGCGAGTCGGCGGATGGCGTGTTCTATTGCCTGCACGACGAGGACTTCGCCCGCACCACCGGCACCGCCGGCCAGCTGGCGGTGATGACCTCGCTGCAAATCGACCAGCTCAATGCCGCCAACTTCGAACCCTGGATCGGCAGCGAATACGACCCCTCGCCGGTGCCGCGCCTCGAAGACATCCTTGAGATTGCCAAGGCCGCCGGCAAGGGCATCGAGTTCGACATCAAGTTCGTCAAGAACTACCCGCTGCTGTTCCAGATGGCGGCCGATGCCGGCGTGCAGACCAAGAGCTTCTACAACATGAGCGGCGATGCAGTGACGCTGGCGCAGACCTTGTTCCCGGACGTGCGGGTGATCTTCAACATCGCCGGTGACGAGACCCCGCAGGCGCTCTACGACGAGACGATGCGCAGCACCGTCTACGGCTCGCGCCGCGACAAGTTCACGCCGGAGCGCATCGCCGCCATCCACGATGGTTGCAGCGTCGTGCTGCCACACAGTTATGACGCCGGACCGGAAAACGAAGCCGCCGAGTTTCTGCTGATGCGCGCCGCCGGTGCCGACGGCGCACAGGTGAATCAGCCGGATGTGATTCGTGCCGCCTTGATGGCCCCTGTCGATACCGCGCTGGCACCTTCGGCTGCGAGCGAGGTCGGTGCGAATGCGGTCTGCCTCACCAATCCCCGCAATGGGTTTGGTCTGCCGTACAAAACGCTCACCGTCACCACGCACAGCGGCATGGCTGTGGTGGGCGGTGTCACCAATCGCTTCGGCTGCATCAAGCTGCCGGGTGCGCCGGCCGATTACGTGGTGAGCTTCGCGCGCGATGCCAGCGCCCAGGCAGCGCAGTTCAACACCCTGCTCAACACCGCGCCGCCCGCAGCGGCGAACCCCACCACCGCACTCGACGGCAACGGACGCTTTGGTGGCGCACCCGGCCTGCCGCTGCTGGCAGGTCTGGCTGCGCTGGCGTTGCTGCGCCGTCGCTTTGCGCGAGTGTTCACGCTGTCGCTGGCTCTGTCGCTGGCCGCTTGCGGCGACAGCACCGTCACTGCCCCAGCCCTTGCACCAGCCCCTCCTGCTGCACCCAGCCCGCCGTCGCCCGCCGCCAATCCCGACAAATCGCTGGCACGCGCCCACGCCCACAACGACTACCAACACACGCGGCCCCTGCTGGATGCACTCGACCAGGGTTTCACCAGCGTCGAGGCCGATGTCTACGTCGCGCCCCTGCCCGCCGGCACACCCGGCGCACTCGCCGGTGCGACCGGCCTGTACGTGGCCCACGACCCGCAGGACATCCGTCCGGAAAACACCCTCGCCGCGCTCTATCTCGAACCGCTGAAAGCGCGCATTGCCGAGAACGGCGGCTGTGTTCAAAAAGACTGCGCGCCCTTCCACATCCTGATCGACGCCAAGACCGAGGCCGAGACCACCTATGCCGCCATCGAGGCGGAGCTGGCGAAATACGATGCGTTGTTCACCAAGTACGAGAATGGCGGCCTGCGCCCCGGTGCGGTGACGGCCACCTTGAGCGGCAACCGACCGCTGGCGACGATGCAGGCGGCGATGAGCCGATACACCTTCTACGACGGTCGTTTCAGCGACCTCGACAGCGCCGAGCCGGTGACGCTGATGCCGCTGATCTCGGACAGCTGGACAACCCACTTCGGCTGGGACGGCAACGGCCCCATGCCCGCCGACCAGAAAGCCAAGCTGATCGACGCCATCACCAAGAGCCACGCCAGGGGCCGCCGCGTGCGGCTCTACAACGTGCCGGATGCGGCGGGCCCGGCGCGTGAAAACATCTGGCAGCAACTGCTCGCTGCCGATCAGGATCAGATCAACACCGACGATCTCGCCGGACTGCGGGCCTTCCTGCTCGCCAACGATCCCCAGCAGCGCTAGCGGCCTGAGGTTTCATTCAAATGACATGGCCCTGACACCTGGCGCGGCTAGGGTGCGCGCCATTCCAGCCATTGCCAGAGCCGCATCATGAATCTCATCGCCCCGCAGCCGCACCACCTCGCCCTCAATCGCCGCACGGTATTGCGGGGTCTGTTTCTGGGCCTGGGTGCTGCGGCCATGCCCGCATGGGTCCAGCAGGCGCGCGCCGCCGCCGGTGGCCCGGAGCTGGATCTGCCCAGCGGCCCGCTCGCCAACATCGGTCCGGTGGAACTGAAAACCCTCACCAGCGGCGCGATTGCCGGGGTGGATGATCTGGTGATGGCGCCGGCCGGCTTCGAGGTGCGCTGTGTCGCGCGCGCAGGCCTCAACCCCGTCACCGGCATGGCCGATGCCGGCTACCTCTGGCACATCAATCCCGATGGCGGCGCGGTGTTCCCCGCCACCGACGGCGGCTGGGTCTACACCAGCAACAGCGAGAGCACGCCAGGTGGCGTGGGCGCGATCCGCTTCGCGGCTGATGGCACCATCACTGACGCCTATCGCATCCTCGATGGCACCCGCAACAACTGCGCGGGCGGGGCCACGCCCTGGGGCACCTGGCTCTCCTGCGAAGAAACCGCCAACGGCGAAGTGTTCGAGTGCGACCCCTTCGGCACGGCGGCGACGGCGGTGAAGAAGCCCGCCCTCGGTGCCTTTCCGCACGAGGCGGCGGCCATCGACCCCATCAACCACGCCTGCTATCTCACCGAGGATGGCGGCAGCCAGCGCTTCTGGCGCTTTGTCAGCAATGCCAGCGACCAGACGCTGATGCCCAACGGCGTGACCCGCCTCGCACTCACCAGCGGCACGCTGCAAGTGCTGAATGTCGAAGGCTTCGAAAACGGCGGCGACCCGACCGATGCCGAGCTGCGCGAAGCGCGGCGCGCGACCTGGGTGACGGTCACCACGCCGCCCACCATCCCCGGCCTGCCGGCGCTGCCGCAGCAGCCGCCTACCAGCACCACGATGGGCACGGTGTTCACGGGCGGCGAGGGCGTCTGGTACTACGAGATCCCCACCGCACTGCGCACCATTCCGGCGCTGGGCACGGTGCCGACGCGCGGCGTGATCTTCTTCACCACCAAGGGCACCAACCGCGTCCATGCCTACGATGTCGAGAACCAGCTCATCGAGGTGATCTTCGACAACACCAACATGCAGATCGAGACGGGCTTCAACGACGTGGACAACCTCGTCGTCAGCCCGGCCGGCGACGTGCTGGTGGCGGAAGACGGCGACCTGATGCGCCTCTACGTCATCGTGCCCAACAAGCCCGCCAAGCTCCTGATGCAGATCACCAAGGGCGGTTCGGAGATCGTCGGCCCGGCGTTCACGCCCGATGGTTCGCGCCTCTACTTCAGCAGCCAGCGCGGCCCCAGCACGGCCACCGGCACCGGCGTGACGGGTGCGACTTACGAGCTGACGATTCCGCCGCAGTTCCGCCTCGGTGCGGTGCCCGCACCGACGCCAACCCCCACGCCGGCCCCGGCACCCACTCCGACGCCGGCACCCGCTCCTGCTCCGGCCCCTGCACCGACGCCCAGCCCGGCGCCGACGCCGGCACCCGTGCCAAGCCCCGCGCCGGTATCCGAGCAGGGCTCAAGAGGCGCGCTCAGTGGCGGCTCGATGCCGCTCGGCGCGGCCCTTGGCCTGGGCCTCACGGCCTGGCTCAAGCGCAAGGCCAACCTGCTGTGGAAGACCGGCAGCTGACACCGTCATGTGCTTGCAAGACGGCGCGGGCATGATGTGAGATTAGGCTGCTGTGCCATCAGGCCAGCAGCCGCAACATTTGCGAGGTCTTGTCATGAGTGGTCCCCGTCGTCTCCGCAGCCGCGTGCGTCTGCTCCGTCCCCGTGGGGTCTCGCGTCGTGATTTTCTGAGGCGCGCGGGCCGTCTCGCGGGCTTCGCCTTCGCCGTGCCCGTGCTCAGCGCTTGCGGCGACAGCGCGCTGGTTGCCGGCCCCACCACACCGGGTGTGCCGACCGACCCGGTGCCAGTGGCCAAGACCACGCCCTTCATCCACGGCGTGGCCTCCGGCGACCCGCTGGCGAATGCGGTGATCCTGTGGACCCGCGCCACGCCCGTGGCCAGCGAAGACATCGCGGTGACGGTGAAGGTGTACCGCGACAGCGCGCTGACGCAGCTGGTCGGCACGATGCAGCAGACCGCCAGCAGCACGCGCGACTGGACCATCAAGATCGACTTCACCGGCCTCGCTCCTGCGAGCACCTACTACTACCAGTTCGAGGCGGTCGGCTTCAAAAGCGTGATCGGCCGCACCAAGACCGCACCCGCCGCCGGCATGCCCACGCCGCGACTGCGCATTGGCGTGGTCAGCTGCTCGTCGTATGCGCATGGCTTCTTCAATGCCTACCGCATGCTGGCCAAGCGCAATGATCTGGATGTGATCCTGCATCTGGGCGACTACATCTACGAATACGCCAATGGTGAATATGGCGATGTGCGCCTCTACGAACCCGCCACCGAGATGGTGACGCTGGCCGACTACCGCACCCGCCACAGCTACTACAAGCGCACCGACGCCGACCTGCGCGAAGTGCATCGCCACACGCCCTTCATCACCACCTGGGACGACCACGAGACCACCGACAACTCCTACACCGACGGTGCCAACAACCACACCGAGGGTGTCGAAGGCGTGTGGTTCACCCGCAAGGGCTGGGGCCAGCAGGCCTATGACGAGTGGATGCCCATCCGCCTGCCGACGCCGGGTGATCCGAACAAGATCTGGCGCACGCTGGGCTATGGCGACCTCGCCGAGTTCATCATGCTCGACACCCGCCTGTTCGACCGCGACGAGCCGACCGGCCTGGGCGACCCCAACGCCAACACCATTGCCGCCGACCCCGCCCGCACGCTGCTGGGCGACGAGCAGCGCGCCTTCATGGAAGACCGCCTGCTCAACGCGCCGGTGAAGTGGAAAGTGCTCGGCCAGCAGGTGATGGTCTCGCAGTTCAAAGTCGTGCCAAGCGGCGATGCCACCGGCACCAGCCAGTACTTCAACTACGACCAGTGGGATGGCTACCAGGCCGACCGCACGAAGCTGTTCAACCTGATGGCCGACAACGCCATCGACAACGTGGTGGTGCTCACCGGCGACATCCACAGCAGCTGGGCGCATGAGCTGACGCCTGACCCCAACAACCCCCTGGTCTACAACCCCGGCATCGCCGGCGTGGTGGAAAGCACCGGCTCGCTCGGCGTGGAATACGTGGTGCCCAGCGTCACCTCGCCGGGTTTCGAGCAGATCCCCACCTTCCCCACCACCGATGACGCGGTGCTGGTGCCCAACCCGCAGCTCAAGTATTTCGACGGCACCCAGCGCGGCTACTGCGTGCTGGACATCACGCCCGCGCGCTTCCAGTGCGAGTGGTACTACGTGCCGCAGATCACCACCGCAGCCGACGGCGAAGCCTTTGCCGCCGCCTGGGGCTGTGATGACGGCAGCAGGCGGCAGAGCGAAGGCACTGCCACCCTGCCGGTGGCCGGGGCACCGCCACTGGCACCCTGAGGCTCTAAACTTTCCGTCGATCCGCCGCATCCAAGCGGCGTTGCCTGCCGCAAGGTGCGCGCCCAAAACAATCGACTGGGAGTTTCCTGATGAAAATGTTCAGAGCCTGGCTTGCCGCCACGCTGTTGCTGCCGCTGGCCGCCTTCGCCGCCGAAGGCATGTGGACCCTCGACAACCTGCCCACCAAGGCCATCGAAAAAAGCACCGGCTTCGCACCCGATGCCGCCTGGGTCGGCAAGGTGATGAAGGCTTCGGCCCGTCTGGGCAATGGCTGCTCCGGCTCGTTCGTCAGCAAGGATGGCCTGGTGCTCACCAACCACCACTGCGCGCGCGACTGCATCCAGCAGCTTTCCACCGCCAAGGCGGACTACATCAAGGATGGCTTTCTCGCCAAGGCGCGCCCTGACGAGCTGCGCTGCCCGGCGCTGGAGATCAACCGGCTGGAGGAAATCACCGACGTCACCGCCAAGGTCGATGCCGCCACCAAGGGCAAGTCGGGCGAGGCCTTTGCCAAGGCCAAGAAGGCCGAGATCGCCAGCCTCGAATCCGCCTGCACCGGCGCTGACAAGGCCACGCGCCTCTGCGAAGTGGTCACCCTGTATCAGGGCGGCCGCTACAGCCTGCACCGCTACCACCGCTTCGAGGACGTGCGGCTCGCCTTTGCGCCGGAAGAAGCCATCGCCTTCTTCGGCGGCGACCCGGACAACTTCAACTTCCCGCGCTTCAACCTCGACATGAGCCTGCTGCGCGTCTACGAGAACGGCGCACCGGCCAAGGTGAGCGAGTTCTTCCCCTTCAAGCCCGAAGGTGCCAAGGAAGGCGAGGCCACCTTCATCACCGGCCACCCCGGCTCGACCCAGCGCGGCCTCACGGTCGAACAGCTCGCGTTTCTGCGTGACTTCTCGCTGCCGCGCCGCCTGATGGCCTCCAGCGAATACCGTGGCTACCTCAGCCGCTACCGCATGGAGGGCGAGGAGCAATCCCGCACCGCCACCGATGATCTCTTCGGTGTCGAAAACGGCCTCAAGGCCCGCAAGGGCCAGCTGCAGGCACTGCAAGACGCCGAAGTGTTCGCCGCCAAGCAGAAGCAGGAAGACGAGCTGCGCCGCTACGTCGCCAAGCACCCCAAGCTCGGCAAGGAAACCGCCGCCGCCTGGGACGAAATCGCCAAGGCCCAGACCGTCGCCCGCAACATCTACTGGGAACGCCTGATGCTCGAAGGCGGCGCCGGTTTCTACAGCGCCTACTTCGGCCACGCCCGCACCCTGCTGCGCGGTGCCGACGAGCGCGCCAAGCCCAACAGCGAGCGGCTCGAAGAGTTTGCCGACGCCCGCCTGCCGCAGGAAGAGCAGCAGCTGTTCTCCACCGCACCCATCTACCCGGAGCTTGAAAAAGCCGCGCTCACTTTCTCGCTCACCAAGCTGCGCGAGCACCTGAGCCCCGACCACCCGATGGTGAAGGCCGTGCTCGGCAAGGACTCGCCAGAGACCGTCGCCAAGCGTCTGGTCGATGGCACCAAGCTCGGCGATGCCGCCACCCGCAAGGCCCTGTGGACCGGTGGCAAGGCCGCCGTGGATGCCAGCCGCGACCCCTTCATCGAACTCGCCCGCAAGATCGACGCCTCGGCCCGCAGCCTGCGCAAGATCCATGACGACGAAGTGAAGGCCGTGGAGAGCAAGAACGCCAGCAAGATCGCCGCCGCCCGCTTTGCCGCCAAGGGCACCAGCGTCTACCCCGATGCCACCTTCACCCTGCGCCTGAGCTACGGCCAGGTGCAGGGCTGGCCGCTCAACGGCAAGGCCGTGCCTGCCTTCACCACCATCGGTGGTGCCTTTGACCGCGAGACCGGTGCCGACCCGTTTGCCCTGCCCAAGAGCTGGTTCAAGGCCAAGGACAGCGGCGCGCTCAACCTCGCCCAGCCCTTCAACTTCGTCAGCAGCAACGACATCATCGGCGGCAACTCCGGCAGCCCCGTGATCAACCAGAATGCCGAGATCGTCGGCCTGGTGTTCGACGGCAACATCCATTCGCTGGGTGGTGCCTTCTACTACGATGAGCGCAGCAACCGCGCGGTGTCGGTGCACGCCGGTGCCATCAACGAGGCCCTGCGCAAGGTCTATGGCGCAGGCTTTCTGGCGGATGAGATGTCGGCTCGCTGAGTCATCTGCAAAGCCACAAAAAAGGGGCCGCGAGGCCCCTTTTTTGTGGTTTTATCAAACCGTTCTAATGGAAATTCTTGATCCTTAGCTCGGAGGCAACGTTTGAGTATGTTGTCAGTGAGTTGAAGTAAGCTAAGGTTCACTATGTAAAAAACCGAAACCTATATAGATCGATGCCAAACAAAAGCAGGAGGGTGTTGGTTAACCGCCCCCGCTTGGATGCTGTTTCTATGTAATCTGGTCACAAATCGCTTTGGACTCTGTTGGGGAGCAATAAAATGCCAATAATCACTCTATATAATCATAAAGGCGGCGTGTCTAAGACCACCACCACATTCAATCTCGCACACCTGCTTGTTGCTCAAGGGCACAAAGTTTTACTTGTAGATGGTGACCCCCAATGCAATCTAACTGAGCTGTGTTTAGGGAAGGTAATAGCCGAGCTCGACGCAATTACCGAAAAAACTGGAATCATTCAAGAGCTTCCAGGTTCAAGCATTCTAGACGCGCTCAGCCCCAGAATTGCAGGTGAAGTCGCAGCCGTGAATATCGACGCTATCGAAACAGTGGCTCTTGTCCCAGGGCTGGATTTAATTCGGGGAAGCGTAGATCTGACGGCGATTGAGGACGATATAGCTGAGGCTCACACCCAGCGGTTCTCAGCGCGAACTAATCTAATGCGAACTTATGTTGCCGTGGGCGACATGCTTACACGACTAGCAACGACAAGAAAATATGAATATGTATTTATTGATCTGGGCCCCAGCGCGGGAGCACTTACACGCTCATTCTTCCTTGCGTGCGACGCATTTTACGTTCCAGTTGCACCAGATCGCTTCAACGTTCAGGCCATCAAAACTTTGTCTTCTATAGTTTCCAGATGGTTGGATGAGCATGCACAAATTAAGGACACTTACGAGAGTCTTTCGCTTCCTGTGCGGCATGGAAAGCCAATTTTTCTCGGAGTAATTTCACAATTCTTTAAAGTCTATAAGGGAAAGCCGAAGGCCGGATTTAAAGTTTGGATGAAGAGAATTCCTGAGCAGATAGAAACAAGCTTAGTTCCTGCGCTGAAGAAGCACTCTACAGAGAAGCGTGAATTGTGTCCCTTGGGCAAAGATGAATATATCGCCGCGCAGATTCCTGATTTTGGGACACTAGCTCCTTTAATGCAGGAAGTAGGAAAAGCGGTCTTCTCTATCGTTCAAGAGGATACCGCTTTAGTAACAGAATCTGGTATCGCTTGGGGTGGCGGTACCTGGACAGACGCAGAGAAAAGAATGACCACATTTCAAGTTTGCTTCGAGAATCTTACTGAACGTCTTAACATGGTGAGCTAGCTCGTGACTATTGAACTTAACAGTCATTTTGTCGCGTTTATTGATCTTTTGGGATTCTCTGAAATGGTTCGAGAGGACTGCGAATCTGCAGCCGAGCCCAAACATGTCAGTAGACTCTATGACGCGCACTTGCGTGCGGCGACGACACTAGGTAAAGATCTTGAATCTGGCCTAATTCAATTTTCAGACTCAATCGTTTTCAGTCGTCCATTTGATTTGACCGCATTGGATGCCTTTATAGCGGCAGTGGCGGCATGGCAAAAATCATTACTCGTTGATGGATTACTCTGCCGGGGAGGTGTTACCTTCGGAAAGCATTTTGTTAAAGACCGATTTATGTTTAGCAAGGGCTTAATCGATGCATATCGCCTTGAGAGCACACATGCAAAGATGCCGCGGATTGTGATTTCTGATGACCTTCTTCAGCTAGCAAGCACAAAAGTGGATCTTGAGAAATTAAAAATATTGCGCGAAGAAGATGATGTTTATTTCATCGATTATCTAAGTGCGGAGTCAGACTACGAAATTACTTCACTCAAAACATCAGTTGAGAACGTGATTTACAAGACACATGGCGGCGCCTCAGTAAAAGAAAAAATGCGGTGGCTTGCTCACTACGCAGACTTCAAGCTCGGCACGAAGCTATCAAGCCCACAATTTGTACCGCCGCCATCTTCAGCCGTTTGATGCTTTGGGTATGTAGCGCTTTGCGCTGCGAGGCAGGCATGCCAGACTTTATCGTGCGTCGAAACTATGCGAGATGGCGTCCCTGATTACATAGAAGCTCGTCAGCTCGTTCTCGAACGGCTGAGAAAGCCTAAATGAGGAGCGGCACCCATGATGGATTTCATCGCCTGGATCGAAGCAACCTTCGGCACTCACATTGACTGGAAGCAGGTCATCCTCATCGGCCTGGGGCCGGTGTTCGGCGTGGCCTTCTTGATGGAGTGGCAGTACCAGCGTGGGCGCAAGTCCGGCGAGTACATGAAACGCCAGTTCGACTGGAAGGACGCCTTCTCCAACATCAGCCTCGGTGGGGCCTATCAGCTGTTCGAGCTGATCGTGCATGTGCTGTTCGTGGGCGCTGCGGTGTTCTGGTTCTGGGAGCATCGCCTGTTCACCATCCCCATCAATGGCTGGACGCTGGTGCCCATCTTCATCGGCGTGGAGTTCTGCTACTACTGGTTTCACCGCAGCAGCCATCGCGTGCGCTGGTTCTGGACCGCGCATGTCGTCCACCACAGCGGCGAGCAGATGAACATGACCACGGCCATGCGCCAGTCGATGCTCTATCCCATCACCGGCTGGTGGCTGTTCTTCATGCCGCTGGTGGTGCTGGGCGTGCATCCGGCGGTGGTGTTCGTGCTCTACGCCTGCGACCTCGCCTACCAGTTCTTCATCCACACTGAGGCGGTGGGCAAGTTTCACCCCTGGGTCGAATATGTGTTCGACACGCCGAGCAACCACCGCGTGCATCACGGCCGCAATGCGCAGTACATCGACCGCAACTATGGCGGCGTGATCATCCTGTTCGACCGCTGGTTCGGCACCTATGTCGAAGAGCAGGAACAGGTCGACTACGGCATCGCCATGCGCCAGCCCAAGACCCGCAATGCGCTGACGCTGAACTTCCAGGAGTTCATCGCCATGTGGAAGGACGTGCTCAGGCCCGGCCCGCTCGGCCAGCGCCTGAAGCACCTGTGGGCGCCGCCGGAATACCAGCGGCCTGACCAGGCCTGACTATCGCGAAGTCCGCTGACGGCCTGCACCCTGCTGGTATTCGCTGGGCGAGCAACGCTCGATGGTGCGGAAGGCGCGCGTGAAGTTGGCGGCGTCGCTGAAACCCAGCGAGTACGCCACCTCGGTGACGGTCATGCCGCCGCTCCGCAGCCGCTGCTGCGCGAGCGTGTGCTGCACCTGCCGGGCAATGTCGCGAAAGCTGGTGTTCTCCAGCTGCAAATAGCGGTTGAGCGTGCGGGTGGAGATGTTGAACAGGGCCGCGATCTCGCCCTGGGTTGCCAGGCCTTCGCCGGTCTCGCTCAGGGTCATGGTGATGAGATCACCAAGCCGTCTCACTGTGGTGACTTTCTGGATCAGCTGGCGGCAGCGTTCCTCCGACACGCGCAGGGCATTGGGGTCGGCGGCGGTGAGCGGGATGGCCCGCAGGTCGGCATGGATGCGCAGCCGCACACCAGGCGTTGGCTCGACATGGAAACGGGTCGCCAGGTCGGCGATGTCGCGGTATCGCGCCGCATGCGGGGGCGGTGCGATGGAAAGGCTGAGCTGGGTGTTGAATCGCCGCCCGTTGCTCAAATCATGCAGCTCGCGCAGCGCGGCCATGCCGATGGCTTCAAGATGAAACACCAGACACTCGTGGCTCATCGAGGTCGTGGGCATGAAATGCATCTCGCCGAAATCAGGGCCGGTGAGATAACGCAGCCTGAAGCTCGGCATCACCAGCCCGAAGTAGCGTGATAGGAAATGAAAAGCCTGATCGACGGTGGGGCTGTTGAGCATGCCGAAGCCGACGAAGCTGTGCGCGCTTACCGACAGTTGCTTGCCCAGCTCGAAGCCCAGGTCGCTGCGCCGGGTGCGTTGGTGCAGTACTTCAATCAGCCGTTCCACCTGTTGCAGGCGCAGCATGGCATCGGGTTCCACCAGTGCCCTGAGTGGCAGCCGCAGCTCGCGGAACAGCTCGGCGAGGTCGATCTTCTCGCGCGACAGCATCTCGGAAAGCCGCACGTAATAGCGCGCCGGAATCAGCAGCTGGGGCTTTTTCGAGTTTGTCGACATGGCGCAAGTTGACAACAGGTAGGCGTCAAATGACAAGTGCCGATGCCAGCGGCTTCGTCAATCTCCTTCGCACTAAAACAACGAGGAGAACAGCATGGCTATGACCAGCGCCGTGGTGCCCGACAACGCGCAGGGCAACAGCTGGACCGATGGCAAGCGCTGGCTGTGGCTGCTGAGCCCGGCGCTGCCGCTGTTGGCGGCGGGTTCGATCATCGCGGTGATAGTCGGCGCGCCGAGTTGGTTGCTGTGGTCGCTGCCCTTCGTGTTCTACGGACTGGTGCCGTTCTTCGACTGGTTCATTGGCGAAGACCCCATCAACGCGCCAGAGTCTGCCGTGGGCGCGCTGGATGCCGACCGCTATTACCTGCGGATTGTCGTCGCCTATATCCCCAGCCAGTACATCGCCACCATCGCGGGCGCTTGGCTGGTAGTGAATGGTGGGTTGGATGTGCTCTCGCTGATCGCCCTGACCTTTGCCACCGGCATGGCCAATGGCGTGGGCATCAACACCGCGCACGAGCTGGGCCACAAGACCAGCGCGCTCGAACGCTGGCTGGCGAAGATCACGCTCGCACCCGTCGCTTACGGACATTTCTTCATCGAGCACAACAAGGGCCACCACAAGAACGTGGCGACCTTCGACGACCCGGCAAGCTCGCGCATGGGCGAGAGCTTCTGGGCCTTCTGGCCGCGCACCGTGGTGGGCAGCGTGAAATCGGCCTGGGGCATCGAGCGCGAGCGGTTGGCGCGTTTGGGCCAGCCGGTGTGGTCCGCAAAGAACGAGAACCTGCAAGCCTGGGCGATGACGGTGCTGATCTTTGGCGCGCTCACCGTCTGGCTCGGCCCTTGGGCGCTGCTGTTTCTGGTGGTGCAGGCCATCCTGGGTTTCAGCCTGCTGGAGGTGGTGAACTACCTCGAACACTACGGCCTCATGCGCCACAAGGACGCCACGGGGCGCGTCGAACGCTGCCTGCCGCGCCACTCCTGGAACTCGAATCACATCGTCAGCAATCTGTTTCTCTATCAGTTGCAGCGGCATTCAGACCACCACGCCAACCCGACGCGCCGCTACCAAGCCCTGCGGCATTTTGAGGACAGCCCGCAGCTGCCCTCTGGCTATGCCGCGATGGTGCTCGCGGCCTATCTGCCGCCGCTGTGGTACTGGCTCATGGACAAAAAAGTGGTCGCCCACCACGGTGGCGATCTGAGCAAGGCCAGCCTGCATCCGCCCGCGCGCGAACGCTTGCTGCGGCGCTGGGGTGGTGCTTCGCCGGAGGTCATCACGCGCATCGTTGCGCCAGTCAAACCCGCCGCCGCTGGCACGTTGGCAGCGCGTCACCAGTGTCCGAATTGCCAGTACGTCTACGACAGTGCGCTGGGCTGCCCGGCCGAGGGCTATCCCGCAGGCACCGCTTGGCAGGCTTTGCCGGAAGACTGGCCCTGCCCGCAATGCGCGGTGCGCGACAAGCCAGATTTCATCGCTCTATCGCTATAGCGCGCCGATGAAAACGCGACCAAACAGAGTCTCAAGCGGGAGGGTCAGCTTGAACGGGGATGACCATGCCGGTGGCGGCTTTGCGAAACTCCCCCGGAGCCTGGTCAAACCAGCGGTGGAAGGCGCGCGTGAAGCCGGCCGTGTCGCTGTAGCCGAGGTGAACAGCCACTTCCTCCAGCTTCATCTCGGTGGACTGCAAGAGCTGTGCAGCCAGATGCCGCCGCTCGGCGTCCACCAATTCCCGAAAGTTCGTCCCTTCTTCTTCCAGCTTCCGGCGCAGGCTGCGCGGCGCCATCGTCAGGTGCGTTGCCACCGTATCAATGGTCGCCACCAAGCCCAGTGGCCCCAGCACCAAGCGACGAATCTGCTCTGCGAGACCAGACAGTTGCCGCTTTTCGAGTTGGGCGCGGCATTGATCCTCCAGAAAACGCACCAGATGCGGGTCGTACATCGGCAACAGCCGGTCGGCATCCTCACGTCGAAACACAAGGGCATTGCGCGACTGACCGTATTGAGGCGTGATGCCGCACAAGCTGCGGATGCGGTCGGCATGCTCGGGTGCAGGGCCCTGGTACTCGATGCGCTGAACCCGAAACCCCTGCAAGCCAAGCTCTTGAAACAGCTGAATGGCGGTCGCGGTGTCTCGCTCCAGCAGGAACCTGCGCAGGTGCGGGGGGATGGGATCGGGATCGACCAGCACGCCCACCTCCTCGCCATTGCTGAAGATCGCAAATCGGCAATAGGCCGTACTCAAGGGCAGGTAGCGGAGTGCGAAGTGGATGGCCTCACGCAAGGTGCGGCTGGTGCGCAGCAAAAAGCCCCACAAACCGAAATCGGCGATGTGATAGCGCAAGCCCAACTCGAACCCCAGAGCGGGTACATCGGGCAGCGCCAGAATCAGGTTCTCGAACAAGCGCAATTCCTGCTGGCGCTCGATCAGCGTGTCGGCATCGCGCAGCTGATGCTCGCTGATGCCGGTGCCGGTGAGGCAGGTCGGCGTATCGACGCCGTAGCTCGCGGCGAAGTTGACGATGACTTGGCCGATGGCCACCGGATGGCCGATGTGCATGCTGTCGGACATCCGATCTCCTGGTTGCAGCGAATAGAGCGGCTCGAACTCTGGCCTGAAAAGCGAGGGTGCTGGCCCCTCGCGCACTGTTTCACAATTCCGGTGAGCCTCAGTCTGCCTGCTCGAAAACCGGAAGCAAGAGTGACATGGAACAGGACTTGAACGTACTGAACAAGCAGGCCATCGCCACGGCGCGGGAATATACCGGCGGTATGGCCTTGCCCACGGTTTTGCTCACGGCAGTGGTCCTGGTGGCTTTCGTCGCCAACCTCGCGTTGTTCGTGGGCGGTTGGATGCCGCTCTGGGCGGCCATCGCGCTCTATGGCGTGTTGACCTACATGTCGTACACGCCGCTGCACGAAGCCGCGCACGGCAACATCCACGGCGGCAACGACGAGAAGCAGTGGCTGAATGATCTCTGCGGTTACCTGGTCGCGCCGATCATCATGGTGCCGTTCTCGACCCACAAGATTGAACACTTCACCCATCACCGCTACACCAACCAGCCGGACAAAGACCCCGATTACGTGGTGCGCGGAATGGGCGATGGACTGATCGGCTTCGTCGTACACGCCCTCAAGTTTCTGTGGACGCAGAACACCTTTCTGTTCCGCGAATACTGGGCCACCGCGACGCGGCGCGAAAAGACCATTTACTGGATGGAAGTGCTCTTCGCACTCGGCTGGCGCGCTGCCTTCCTCGCGCTGGTGGCGCGCGAAGGGGACTGGGCACTGCTGCTGATCGGATACCTGATCGGAGCCTTCTTCACCGCCTACTGGTTCGCCTACCGCCCCCATCATCCGTACGAAGAATCGGCGCGCTACCGCACCACCAGCAGTCTGATCATGCCGACGTGGATGAAGCCGCTGGAGTGGTTCTGGCTCGGCCAGAACCTGCATTCCATCCATCACTTGTTCCCCCGCGTGCCATTCTATCGCTATCACGCGGTGCATCGCCGGATCGAACCCATCCTGCGTGCGCACGGCACGCCGGTGATCGGCATTTTTTCCCGCGAGAAGGTTGCAGCGTTACCGAGTTAGCAGTGGTTTCAAACGCTGCGGCACGCGCCGCAGCGGGCGGCAGATGATGTTGGCGCACCTCGACGTGCGACAGCTTGAATAACAACACGCACAGAGAGAGGAGACGTTATGAAGTCGAGGGCAAAATGGAATTGCGAGCATCTGGTTCGCGGTCTCAATGTCGCTTTTTTGGTCCTGTTTGCCGGCGCTGTCGACGCAGGCCAGGTCAAGATTCCCTTCATCGGCGATACGCCAATTGATCTGGTCTACAACAGCACTTTCATCGCTGGTGTGGCGGTTCGCGCGGAACCGCAAGACAAGTCCACCATTTCCAAAAACAATCTCGACCCCGAGGTCTGCGGGCGCACTGGTACCAGCAGCTTTTATCAAGCCTGTCAGGGGCTGTTCACCGGGCAGACCTTTGCCGCCGAGCACCTCGCGGCAGCGCCTGGGTCCTTCAGTCCCAATTTCGACCAAGGCAATATCAACTACGAGCAGTGGGATCTTGCCCAAGGGCTGCTGCGCATCAACCAGGACGTCACCTTCGGCTGGAAGGACTGGTTTCTGTTCGCCAAGGCCATTGCGATCTATGACCCGGTCAACTACCGCTTCAAGCAAACCCACCCCAACCTCATTACCGATGAGAACTTGCAGGATGTGGGCTACACCACATTTCCCGGCAGCATCGCGCTGCCAGTCGGTGGTGCGCGCACCGATTCCACGCCTTGCCCGGCCAATCGCAACCCGCTCAGCCTGCCTTGCGGCATCGTCTATGGGCCGGGCGGCCGGGTGGAGCGTTCGCGCGGCAGCCGGGTAGACCGGGAGATCGGACTCGGTATCCAGCTGCTTGATATCAACATCACGGGCTCAATCAATTTCTTCGATCAGCTCGATGTCGCGGTGCGCCTCGGCAAGCAGCAGGTGATCTGGGGTGAGGCGACCTTGCAGTTCTTCGACTCCATCAACGTGCTCAATCCGCCCGACCTCAACAATTTCTTCCGCGTCGGCGGCAATGGGCTGGATGACTTCTATCAGCCACTCAATGCCTTCAGCTTTGGCACCAATCCCACCGACAACACCAACATCTCTGGCTGGTATGCACTGGAGTTTCGCCCGGTCGAGCTGCCGGCTTATGGCGGCTTCTACTCACCCGTCAATCTCGGCACGCTCAACGAGGGGCCGGACTACGTCAGCATCAGTTTCGGCAACCTCACGCCGGATGAGGATGGCGTGGGCAGGCTGATCGACAACCCATTAACGCTCATCACCAACACCACCTCGCGCGCCGAGCGCCTGCGCGACGACAACCCCAAGGACATCGACAACAACTACGGCCTCAAGCTCAGCTACACCGCTGACTGGCTCAACAACGGCACCAACCTCGGCTTCTACTTTGCCAATTACACCTCACGCATTCCGATAGTGAGCGTGTTCTCTGCCGACGAGGCATGCTCAAAAAACTCCACCAGCACGGCTGAGTTTTTGAACGACTGTCCCGATATTCCGGTTTTGCACCAACCCTTGAATGACCCGGCGGGGGCCACCGATAGCGCCCTTTCACTGGACACAGTGAAGGTGCAGCTCGAATACCCGCGCAACATCAAGATGTTCGGTTTCAGCTTCAACACCAGCTTCGGTGACGTGTCGTTTCAGGGCGAGGTGGCCTACCGGCCCCATGACCCTTTGCAGGTGGACATCGTCGATCTCGTCTTTGCCGGTTTGGGGCCAACGCTCACCAACTGTCACCTGGCACCAGGCTGCACCGGCAGCACCGCCGGCAGCGGCACCCAGGCCAATGGTTTGTCTGGGGTCTATCCCTCCAGCAACTTCACCACAGCAGAGGGTGCGGGTGCCTTCCCAGACACCTTCGATCTCGCCGTCGGCCATCTGCCCGGTTCTGGGCGTTCCTTCCCCAACTTCATCATTCCGTATCGTGGCGGCACGCTGGGCACTAACCCAGCCAACAGCTACATCCGCGGCTATGAAAAGTTCAAGACGCTCTCGCTGGATTTCGGTGCCACCTACGTCGAGGGCAACACCGACTTCACCGCCCGACTGCTCGGTGCCGACCAGGTGATCTGGCTGCCAGAGATCGGCATCCGCTATGTGGGAATCCCGCATCTGGAAGAACTGGCACTCGCCGTACCCGGCACCTTCACCAGCCCCACTGCCGGCGCCGATGGCTCGGGTGCAGATGGTTCTCAGCAGGCCTGCTCCAGTAACCAGGCCTGTGTGTTCGGCGCGGATGGCCTGCGCTTCAACCCGCATCAGGCACCGCTGAATCTCTACCCCACCAAATTCTCCGGCGGCCTCGGCTTTGTCTGGCTGATCCGTTGGGAGAACGTGCTGCCGGACATCAGCATCGCGCCGCAAATCATCTTCAAGCACGACCTGTTCGGCCACTCGCCGGGCTATCTCTCCAACTACGTGGAGGGCCGCACGCTGTGGGACACCAACATCGAGATGCGCTACCGCGACAAGACCTCTTTCAACATTGGCTACCAGCTGTGGAGCGGTGCGGGCAATGCCAATTTGTTCCGTGACCGCGACACGATCAAAGCCTTTGCGAAGTACTCGTTTTAATCACCATCACCCCCGGAGGAAGAACATGAACCCAGCACAATGGCGCAGCCCTGCGCTCAGACTGGCTCTGCTTGCAGCGGCACTCTTGCCGCTCTCGAACACGGCCTTTGCCAAGGCCACCGCCGCCGAAGCCGCCAAGCTCGGCAATGTGCTCACGCCCATCGGTGCCGAGGCCGGCGCCAACAAGGACGGCAGCATCCCGGCGTGGACGCCTGCCAAGCAGAGCGGCAAGCTCTCTGGCGAGTACGCCAGCGACGCCAAGATCGAGGCCGAAAAGCCGATCTACACCATCACCGGCGCTGATGCCGCCAAGCATGCCGGCAAGCTGAGCGAGGGCCACAAGTACCTGCTCAAGACCTTCCCCAGCTACAAGATGCAGGTCTACCCCAGTCACCGCACCGTGGGCTGGCCGGACTTCATCTACAAGTCCACCGCCGTCAATGCCACTACCTGCGAGTTGATCGGCACCGACAACCCGGACAAGTGCGTTCAGGGCTTTCCGTACCCCATCCCCAAGACCGGGGCTGAGGTGATCTGGAACCACCGCATCAAGTGGCGCGGCAACACCGTGCGCCGCAACAACGACCAGATGAATGTCGATGCCGCCGGCAAGTTCCAGCTGGCCCAGCTGGTGGAGGATGTGAAGTTTCTCTACGCCAACGAGAAGAACCCGGTGCCGCTCACCGATGGCAAGGGTTTGTTCCTGTATTACCTCTCGAAGATCATCGCGCCCTCGCGCACCGCCGGCACCATGATTCTCGTCAACGAGAGCGGCGGCACCGGGGCCACCGGCCGTGCGGCCTGGCTGTATGCACCGGCGCTCAAGCGCATCCGCCGCGCACCGGCGGTGTGCTGCGACAACCCGTACGAGGGCACCGATGGTCAGCAGTTCTATGACCAGGTGGACATGTTCAACGGCGTGCTCGAACGCTACACCTGGAAGCTGGTGGGCAAGAAGGAAATGCTCATCCCCTACAACAACTTCAAGATCGCCCGCGCCAAGTACGACACGCTCGCCAAGCCCAACCACCTCAACGCCGAGCTGCCGCGCTACGAGGCGCATCGCGTCTGGGTGGTCGAAGCCACACTGAAACCCGGCGAGCGCCACACCTATGCCAAGCGCGTGTTCTACGTGGACGAGGACAGCTGGAGCATCATGATGGTCGACCTCTATGACGGCCAGGGCGGGCTGTTCAACTTCCAGGAAGGCATGGGCACGCCGCAGCGCAACGTGCTGACCCACTTCACGGTGCCAGAGGTGATCTACCACTTCGATTCGGGCCGCTACTTCGTCACCGCGCTCTCGGCACAGGGCGCGCCCAACGACTACAGCGTGGACTACCCCGACGGCTTCTTCACCGACAGCGCCGTGCAGCAGCGCGCCTCGAAGTAGTTTCAATCTTGATCCCCTCTCCCGCTTGCGGGAGAGGGTTAGGGAG
>JAZKFO010000125.1:0-18882 GCA_040386395.1 Pseudomonadota bacterium
GCGACGTGCTGGTGATCCGCTACGAAGGCCCCAAGGGCGGCCCCGGCATGCGCGAGATGCTCGCCCCCACCGCGATGCTCATCGGCAAGGGCTTTGGCGAGACCGTGGGCTTGATTACCGATGGCCGTTTCAGCGGCGGCACCTGGGGCATGGTGGTCGGCCATGTGTCGCCCGAAGCCTTCGTCGGCGGCACCATTGGCCTGGTGGAAGAGGGCGACTCCATCACCATCGACGCACGCCAATTGCTGCTGCAACTGAATGTCGACGAGGCCACCCTCGCAGCCCGCAAGGCCAAATGGGTGCAGCCGGCACTGCGCTACCCGCGCGGCGTGCTGGGCAAGTTTGCCAAGCTGGTGAGCAGTGCGAGCAAGGGGGCTGTCACCGACTAGGCCCGCACGTTCATGGCAGATGCGACGGCGTCTGCTATGACTGTCTGCCCTTTAAGCAACACACAGGAGCATCGAATGGGTCTGTTCAACTTCGTGAAGTCCATCGGCGAAAAACTCGGCGGCGGTGCCAAGGTGGATGCCGCCTCGCTCGCCGCCCACGTCAAAGCACTCGGCCTGCCGGTGGAAAAGCTGCTGCTGTCGGTGAGCGAGGACAAGGAAACGGTGGATGTGTTCGGCTACGTGCCGGAACTGGCGGTGAAGGAAAAACTCATTCTCGCCATCGGCAACATCGACGGCGTCGGCAAGGTCAATGACCACATCCGCATCGGCGTGCCGGCCGCACCGGTGAACGTGGCCCCGGTGCCAACCACGGTGGCAGAAGCCGTCGCCGCCGAACCGGTAGCGCCCGAAGTGCTGCCGACCTCGGTGTTCTACACCGTGGAGAAGGGTGACACGCTGAGCAAGATCGCCAAGACGCACTATGGCAATGCCAATGCCTACAACGCCATCTTCGAGGCCAACAAGCCGATGCTGAAGCACCCGGACAAGATCTTCCCCGGCCAGGTGCTGCGCATCCCGCCGAAAGACTGATCCCCCACGAAAAAGCCCCGCGCTGCGGGGCTTTTTTGTGAACTTTGGCTCAGCGTCCGACCCAGCCGTTGATGGTGAAGCGGCTGTCCATGAACAGCCGGCTGGGGCAGTCTACCTGCATCACCTCGTGCATCTCCTCCGAGGCGAAGAAGACGATGCTGTTGTCGGTGGGATGCACCGTGCGGTAGGTGTCGGCGGCGTAGTGATAGCCGTTGTGTACCTTGTGGTCATAGACCCGCAGATCACCGCCGCTGAAGGCCTTGGGCTGGCGGTGGAAGTAGTAGACGAAGGTGAGCACGCGGTGGGCGGTGTCGGCCGAGCCGCTGTCGTTGTGCACCTTGTAGAAATTGCGGTCGTTGTGGCTGGTCAGCTGTGCTTCGATGTTGCCGTTGACGAGCGGGATCTTCAGCGCCTCGCACACCGCCGGCATCAGCTGCCGCACCTTGGCGCGCAGCAGTTCGTCGAAGGGCGCGAAGTGGTACAGCACCGACGATTCGCGGTAGTTGCCACGCGCGGTGGAGGTCGTGGTGCCGACAAAGGTCGACTCGCTGCGCTGCACGAAGGCCAGCAGCTGCGCATGCTCGGCTGGACTCAGCACATCGGGGATCTGGGCGCAGAACACCGCCTTCACGCCATTGGGCTGGCCGGGTGCGGGCACGCCCACCGGGGCTTCCACCATGGGGGCTGCCACCGCCGCATTGGCGGCGGGCGGGGCCTGGGTCTGCACGATGCTGGGCGCGTTCTCCGGCTCCTGCAGAATGCCGATCAGCCGCGTGGCGGGGATGGTCAGCGTCACATCGGGGCGCAGCGGCAGGTCCAGCAGGCTGCCGGTGGGCAGGCTGCCGGCGAGGGCGGCGCGCAGCTGGCGGTGCAGGGCGCCATCGGCATCGAGGATGAGCGACTCGCCACCGCCGCCTTCGAGCAGCACGGTGAGCTTGATGCGGGCTGGTGCGAAAACGGGTTCGCCGACGCTGATTCTGGGGATTGCCATGCCCGGATTATGCCGCCGGCATGCGAAAAAATCGTTGCGCGTTGCGCGCGGTTTGCGCACTCAGTGCCTCGAAGGCTTCGCCCCGCAGCTCGGCCAGCGCCCGCACCACCCAGGGCAGGTAGGCGGGCTCGTTGCGGCGACCGTCGATGCCGGGCTTGTCGCTGTGGAGGCTCGATGGCCGCTGCCCGCGAGGTACGTTGTTGGGCAAAAGATACGGAGCATCGGTCTCGATCATCAGCCGCTTGGCCGGGATGTGCGGCACCACCGCGCGCAGCGGTGCGCCACGCTTGGTATCGCAGACCCAGCCGGTGATGCCGATGTGGCAGTCGAGCACGATGTAGCTCTGCATCGCCGCCAGCGTGTCGGTGAAGCAATGCACGCAGGCATCCACCAATGCGGCACGGTGCTCGGCGAGGATGGCGAGAAAGTCTTCGTGCGCGCCGCGCTGGTGCAGGAACACTGGTTTGCCAAGCGCGATGGCGAGTTCGAGCTGGGCCACGAACACCCGGCGCTGCACCTCGCGCGGCGAAAGGTCGCGGTGATAATCCAACCCGCATTCGCCCAGACTCACCAGCTGTGGCAGGGCGGCCAGCTCGCGGATCAATGCGGCGTCTTCGTCGGTCCAGTCCGAGGCGTGATGCGGATGCACGCCGGCCGTGCAGCTCAGGCGGGTGCGGTCTGCGGCTGCCAGCAGCGACACCGCGCGGTTGGAGCTGCGGCAGCTGCCGGTGAGCACGATGTGCGACACCCCCGCAGCCCAGGCGCGTTCGAGCAGGGCGGGATAGTCGCTGGCGAAACTGTCGTGGGCGAGATTGGCGCCGATGTCGATCATGCAGGGACGGTGGCCTGGGTTTTGGACGGTCGCTTGATCTTGTCGCGAGCCCAGTCCCTGAGCGGCGCTTCGTAGAAGAAATACACCAGGTACGACAGCGCCATCAGCGCCGCAAAGTAGAGATAGAAGAGTTCGGTCGGGCTCAGCCGCACCCGGTGGGTGGCGAACTTGAGGAACAGCAGGAACAGCGGCACCTGGAAGATGCACATCGCGTAGGACACCTGCCCCAGCGTCTCCATGTGGCGGTTCGACATCCAGTCCCAGAGCCATGAGCGCTGGGTGACCAGGGTGTACATCAGCAGGGTGAGGAAGGGGGCGGTGGCCCCGACATTCACATGACGGCCGAAGGCGAGCGTCATGGCGATGGGTGCGGCAGTACACAGCACGACGATGGCGATGTTGACGCCAGCAAAGCGGCTGGGTGGCTGCCCATGCCGCACGATGCAGATGCCGCCCAGCATGCCGACCAGAAAACCGTTGAAGTTGATCGGCGGCAGGAAGATGAGCAGGTCCTGCGCCAGCGTGTTCTCGGCCGGGTGCAGCCGCACGGTGTAGTAGAGCTGGAGCAGGTTGCTGATCAGCCAGACCACGCCGGTGAACACGAACAGCTGCCGGGTGCTGTAGCGGTCGAAGCTGAGCAGGAAAAACGGAAACACGAGATAGAAGAACACTTCCACCGAGAGCGTCCAGGCCGGGTAGTTGAGGCTCAAGGGGTAGGGCGAGACCCAGGATTGCAGCAGCAGCAGGTTGAGGCCGATGCCGAGTGGGTCCTCGATGCTGCGATCCCAGGTCAGTGCGAGATACATGACCAGCGCGAGAAAGAAGATCGGGTAGATGCGCGCCATGCGCATGAGAAAGAACTGGCGGAAATTGAGCGGCGCCATGCCCGGCCGGTAATACACCGCCGCCAGCACGAAGCCCGACAGCGCATAGAAATACGCCATGCCGATGGGCGCGCAGTGCGTGAAGGCGCGTGCCAGCCACCAGCTCTGGAACGGTTCGACCTTCTCGATGAAATTGGTGTTGAGAATAAAGTGCCAGCACACCGCGCCCAGGCCGGCGATGAAGCGCGGGAAAGTCACGATCTTGAGGTTGTGTTGGGGGTTCATGGGCAGTTGGTGAGACCTCGCCTCAATCCCTGAGTCGCAGGTCGCCGACACTGTATCGGCCATCACCAGAGATTGCTTCCAGCCGCAGGCGGTCATAGCCCCTGGCAGCGATGGCTGGCGGGATGCGCACATGGCGCGCCACCAGTCCCTGCGGTGGTGGCGGATCGCGCGCCAGCGAGAGCTGCACCGCCCCCAGCTTCTCGTCGCCATGCCAGAAGCTCAGGGTGTAGACATCGTTGTGGTCCAGTGCCAGATCCAGCAGGGCATGGTGTCGCATGCCGCCGAGTTCGATGTTGACCGGCGCCCAGAAGCGCATGGCCTCCAGCGCATACCAGGGCGTGCCATCGCCCAGCGGGGTGTCGATGAGATGACGCGGGAAGCTCGTCTCCCGGTGGTGTTTCAGTGACAGCCAGCCGGAGCCGGAGAACAGGAACACCGCCATCGCCAGCGTTGCCGTGGCCAGGGCGGCATAGCGCAACCTGGCTGGCCAGCCGCGTGCCAGCAGCGCGGCGAGGCCGCTGATGCCGAGCAGGAAGTACACGAACGCCAGGCTGTAGAGATGGCGGTGGTCGGCGCTGAAGAAAACGAAGGTCAGCAGCAGGCAGGCACTCTGCGCCAGCAGCAACAGCGCGATGGCGGGGTGGCGGCGCTGCAGCAGCCACCAGCCGGCGGGCGAGAGCAGGATCAGCGCCAGCGAAATATGGCGGGAAATCCGCATGCCGGCCTCGAACCCACTGGCGGTGACGAAGTGCGGATAGAAATTGCCGTAGATCATCTCCGGCCCCAGGGCCAGCACCCTTGACCACGCACCGGGCAGGCGCTGCAGGCAATTCAGGCCCTCGCGGTAATAGAAGCCCTGGTTGAGGAAGGGCACCGTGGTCTCGAAGATACCCAGCTCCGGCTGGTCGCGGAACACCGGCGGGTAGAACTGCCAGACCCAGCCCGGCTCGTAGGTTTTGGCACCAAAGAAATGACATTGCTGCATGAAGAAATTGAAGCCGCCGTTGCTGCCGGTGGGCTTGTAGCTGGCGCCATCGCTGGCCCACCACAGCGCTGCGGATGCGAGCAGGAATACGGCCACGCCGGGAAGCAGGAAGGCGCAGCTGGCACCAGTCCTTCGCAGTGACGGCGGCGGGTACCACAGCAGCACCAGCAGGCTCGCCGCCGCACAGGGCAGAAAGGACCCACGGCAGTGCGCTGCAACAGCCCAGCACAGGCCCGATGCGATCAGCCAGCGCGCGGCATGGGGTCGGTGATAGGCCTCGATGAAGGTCCACACCGAGAGCATGAAAAAGAGCTGCGCCGGGCTCTCCGACAGCGTGAAGGCATTGAGGTAAACCAGCGGATAAAACACGCTGTAGGCTGCCGCGATCAGCAGTGCGAGCCTGGGCCTGCCGGTCAGCCGCCAGCCCAGGTGCCACAGCAGGGCGACGCAGACGGTGCTGGCGAGCACGTTGAGCAGCAGGGCGGTTTCCAGGGTGTGGCTGCTGATGCCCAGCACGGACAGCGCCGCCCAGTACAGCGCCAGGAGACTGCTCGCACCCATCGGGTAGATGTCCCAGTCCACATGCGTGGGCAACTGGCCTTGCAGCAAGGCCAGCGCGCGCTGGTAGTAGTGCGCGCTGTCGCTCATCACGTACTTCGAATACTCGGTGAGACCGAAAACATAACCGAGCTTGAGCGCAGCCGAGGCCAGCAGGATGGCCAGCAGGGTCATGCGCTGCGTGGTGCTCATGTGGATTTTCGAGGTGCTGGGCAGCATGAAAACCGGTGGATTGAAGTCCTTGAAGCGGGCAAAAAAAGGGAGCCCTTCGGCTCCCTTGCTGGTGACGGTTGCTGCTGACGATTACTTCGGCTTGAGATCGCCCATGTGGCCGTTGTCTTCATCAAGCCACTTCTGGTATTCCTCGATGGCCTCGGCCTGCGAGTTGTAGTTGTGGTCCAGCGGCGTCGAGCTGCTGGCTGCGAAGCCACCCGTGCCGGTGCCCGTACCGGTGCCCGTGCCGGTCCCAGTCCCTGTACCCGTACCGGTCCCAGTGCCCGTCCCAGTTCCTGTACCGGTTCCAGTTCCTGTGCCCGTCCCAGTCCCAGTCCCAGTCCCAGTCCCAGTCCCAGTCCCAGTCCCAGTCCCCGTGTCGGTTCCACCGCCGCCGCCACCACCGGTGCTCGTGGCATCGGGCGTGTCTTTCTGGTTCACGACTTCAGAGATGGTGTAACCGATGCCGATGGCACCCAGGGCCAGCAGGGTCCAGTCGATGGCGGTGTAGCTGGTGCCTTCGACAGCGGCCTCGCCTTCGCTCTGGTTGAGGGCGAGCTTGCGCTGGGCGAACGGCATGCCGTAGAGCGAGGCTGCGGTCATGCCATAGCGGTCGAATGCGAGCTGCATGACCGGCGGCAGGTTGAGATTGCGGGTGTCGAAAGTGGCATCGCGATCGAGGCGCATGCCGTAGAAGAAATTGCCCTGACGCTGTTGCTGCGTGGTGCCGCCGAATTGCGCCGTCATGTAGGCGCGGGGAACAAAACCGACCTCACCGGGCTGAACCGCCCAGACCAGGCTGGCAGTTGCCGCGCACAACAACCCAGTGGACACAGCAATTTGTGTTGACTTCCGCATCGAGCTTCTCCAGTGCCTGCAATTAAGGCTGACGACAGTCTTTGTTATGAATGCTGATCTGACTGTGCGCGCAACATCTTCAATGCACTATAAAGTTGTCGCTTCACTTCCTGCAAGCCGCGCGGCGGTCGCTGGGGCTCATGTCCACAACGTCATTTTCAGTGCTACCCCCCCCCGGCCAGTCAGCTGCCGTTTTGCTGCACGGGCCCCAGGGCCAGATCGAGACCTTGCTGCAGGCCCCGGCCACGCCAGTGCGCGGTGGCTGCGTGGTTTGCCATCCCCATCCGCTGTATGGCGGGGCGATGAGCAACAAGGTGGTCTACAGCCTGGCCTCGACGGCGAACAAGGCGGGCCTGGTGACGCTGCGCTTCAACTTTCGCGGTGTCGGCAAGAGCACTGGCCTGCATGACGAAACGCTGGGCGAGACCGACGACACCGTCTGGCTGGTGGAGCAGTTGCGCCAGCTGCTGCCGATTGGCGCGCCACTGCTGCTGGCGGGGTTTTCCTTCGGCGCTTTCGTTTCGCTCAAGGCCGCATCGCGGGTGCAGGCTGCGGGTCTGATGAGCGTGGCGCCACCATTTTCGCTCACCCGGCCCATCTACGCCGAAGACAGCAACCCGCCGCCGCACCCCGGCTGCCCCTGGTCTGTGATCCACTCGCGGGACGACGACACCGTGGCCTATGCCGATACGGTCAGCGCGCTGGCGTCATACGATCCGCCGCCGGTGCTCACCATGGTGGATGGTGCCGGGCATTTCTTTCACGGCCGGCTGGCGGAGGTCAATACCGCCTTCGCCGAGCTGATCGCCAGCGTGTTGGCAACACGCTGATATTCTCCGGCTGCATTCACCCTCATATGGAGCTCACTTCAATGCGCGTCGCACTTGCCTTCACCCTCGCTCTCTCCACCGGTGCCGTCTCGGCGCAGGACTTCGATTTCGGCCCGGCGCCCCAGCAGGCCGACTTCGCCAGCGTCTCCAAGGATGTGATTTCGGTCATCAGCTACAAGGCTCTCGGCCCGGCCGAAGCCGGCGGCGTGACGGGCTTCAGCGTCGGGGCCTACGGTGCCTATTCGCCGACGCAGGACAAGAATGCCTGGGAGCGTCTGGTGGGCGAGGAAGTCGACGGCGTCGGCATGGTGGGCTTGAGCGCCCGCAAGGGCCTGCCGTTCGGTATCGACGTGGGCGCGATGTATTCGCAGATTCCCGGCACCGACGCCAAGCTCTACGGTGGTGAAGTGCGCTGGGCGGTGCTGCCGGGTGGTGTTGCCACCCCGGCGCTCGCGGTTCGCGGCACTTACGTGAAGCTGACGGGCGAGGACGACCTGAAGGCCAACTCCAGCACGCTGGATGTTTCCGTCTCCAAGGGTTTCCTGTTTCTCACGCCCTATGCCGGTGTCGGCTATGTCTGGGGTTCGGTGAATCCCAGCGATAACTTTCCCAGCCTCAGCACGGTGGATGTCGAGAAGGCCCGGCTGTTTGCCGGTGCCCGCGTGTCGCTGGGCTTCCTGGAGTTCACGCCGGAATACGAAAAGATCGGCAAGAGCGACATCTTCAACCTGCGGCTGTCGCTGGGTTTCTAGTCAATCACTGCGCGCCGTCAAACCGGCGCGCAGCTGTCCATGCCATTCAGGCCCGGCGCTTGCAGGGCTGAGCCTCAAGCCCCTGTTTTCGGGCCCTGACACCGCCTGGCCCGTGCTCAAGTTCACTTGATCGCAGGCCTTTTCGGAGGTGGCTGCCAGTTCAGGTATCCAGCAATGACGACAGACCGTGATGCAGACAGGGAGGTTTCGATGGCGATGCGCTGGCTTGATGCCGGGCATGCCGGGCCCTTGCTGCCTGCGCTGGGTCGATCTTGAGCGCCATGCACCCCATCCAGCCGCCCGCCCCGCCGAGGGAGCTGCCGGCGAGCGCGCACCGCGCCAAGGTGCTGATTGTCGATGACGTCGCCGCCAACCGGGCGCTGATCCGCCACACGCTGCCGCCGGGCGAGGTCGAAGCGGTCGAGGCCAGCAGCGGCGAGCAGGCGCTGGCCATCTGCCGCGATGAAGAGTTCGCCCTGATCCTGCTCGACGTGCGCATGCCCGGCATGGATGGCTTCGAGCTGGCGGCAGCGCTGTCGCGCGATGCCCATACCCGCGAGACCCCCATCATTTTTGTCACTGCGGCCGATGGTGGCGACATGGCCCGCCTGAAGAGCTACCAGTTCGGCGCGGTGGACTACATCACCAAGCCGGTCGATGAGCAGGTGCTCACCAGCAAGCTCCGGGTGTTCGTCGAGCTGTGGCGCAGCAAGCGCCAGCTGCACCAGCTGCTGGGGGTTCTGGAAGAGCGCAACAAGAAACTCGAACAGGAGATCACCGAGCGCCAGCGCATCGAGACACTCGTGCGGCACCAGGCCCAGCACGATGCGCTCACCAGCCTGCCCAACCGCATCCTCTTCCTCGACCGGCTCGACACCGCACTCGAACGCGCCACCCGCCACCACGAAAACTTCGCGCTGCTCTACATCGACATCGATGGCTTCAAGCCCGTCAATGACACCCACGGCCACCAGGTGGGCGACGAGCTGCTGCGCCACATCGCCCAGCGGCTCGCCAAGGCGGTGCGCAAGACCGACACCGTGGCGCGCATGGGTGGTGACGAGTTCGCGGTGATTCTCGAAGAAGTGGGCACCGGCCACGCGGCGCTGCAAGTGGGCCTCAAGCTCTGCGAGTCACTGGCGCAGCCCTATGACCTGGACATGCTCGATGGCCTGGTGCAGGTGCGCATCGGGGCGAGCATCGGCGTGGCGCTGTTCCCTGACCACGGCCGCGCCCGCAACGACCTCATCAATGTCGCCGATGCCGCCATGTATCGCGCCAAGCGCAGCGGCAAGAGCCGGGCCGTGCTGGCCGACCCGCAGGGCGGCAGCAACCTCTTGACCCACGAGCGGCTGGCTACCCGCTATTAGGCCTGCGGCCGCAGCTCGAACAGGGCGACTTCGGCAAACAGATTGGGCAGCCAGCGATTGAAGAAACCGCCCTCGCGCGCATGGCTGAGCAGCGCGCGGTCGGTGATCTGCCAGCCGCGCGTGCGGCACAGCGCCTCGAAATCCTTCACCGTGCAGAGATGGATGTTGGGGGTGTTGAACCACTGCTCCGGCAGCGAGGGCGTGACCGGCATCGCCCCGCGCATCAGCGCCCAGCGCACGCGCCAGTGGCCGAAGTTGGGAAAGGTCACGATCACCGTCCTGCCCACCCGCAGCATCTCGGCCACGGCTTCGTCCGGGCGTTGCAGCGCTTGCAGCGCCTGCGTCATCACCACCACGTCGAAGGCGGCATCGCCAAAATCGCTCAGGCCCTCATCAAGATCAGCCTGAATCACGTTGACGCCGCGCGCGATGCAGGTGGCCACGTTGTCGGCGTCGATCTCCAGCCCGTAGCCGCGCACCTCTTTGTGGCGGGCGAGGTAGGCCAGCAGCGCGCCATCGCCACAGCCCAGATCGAGCAGACGGGTGCCGGGGTCGATCCACTCGCTGATCAGGGCGAGGTCAGAACGCTCGAAGGCCGCTGCCGTGCTCATGCGGCCTCCTGCGCCACGCGGTCAAGATAGTTTTTCAGCACCCGGTGGTACTGCGGGATGGGCATGAGGAAATCATCGTGGCCGAGTTCGCTCTCGATCTCGACATAGCTCACGTCCTTGCCCGCCGCGACCAAGGCTTGGACGATCTCGCGCGAGCGGGCGGGGGAGAAGCGCCAGTCGCTCGAAAACGCGATGACCAGAAACTGCGCGCTGGCCTTGGCATAGGCCTGCACCAGCTCGCCGCCGTGGTCGCGCGCAGGGTCGAAGTAGTCGAGCGCCTTGGTCATCAACAGATAGGTGTTGGCGTCGAAGCGATCCACAAAACTCTGGCCCTGGTGGCGCAGATAGCTCTCCACCTCGAACTCGACATCGAAGTTGAAGCTGGGGGTCGCCGCCTTCAGCTCCACCCCGAACTTGGCGCGCATGGCGGCGTCGCTGAGATAAGTGATGTGACCCAGCATGCGCGCGAGCTTGAGGCCGCGACTCGGCACCACGCCTTGCTCGTAGAAATGCCCGCCATGAAACTCCGGGTCACTCAGGATGGCTTGGCGCGCAATCTCGTTGAAGGCGATGTTCTGCGCCGACAACTCCGGCGCGCTGGCGATGATGAGGGCGTGGCGGATGCGCGCCGGATACTCGATGGCCCAGGCCTGCACCTGCATGCCGCCCAGCGAGCCGCCCACCACCGCCGCCCAGGCGGCGATGCCGAAGTGATCGGCCAGAGCCGCCTGCGAGCGCACCCAGTCGCTGACGGTCAGCAGGGGGAAGTCCGGCCCCCAGGGCTTGCCCGTCTCCGGGTTGGTGGTGTTCGGTCCGGTCGAGCCCTTGCAGCCGCCGAGATTGTTGAGCGCGACCACGAAGAACTTGTCGGTATCGATCGGCTTGCCGGGGCCGACGCAGTTGTCCCACCAGCCGGGTTTCTTGTCGTCCTCGCTGTAGACGCCGGCGACGTGGTGATCGCCGGAGAGCGCATGGCAGATCAGCACGGCATTGCTGCGCGTCGCGTTGAGACGGCCGTAGGTTTCCACCATCAATTCGTAGCGCGGCAGCGTGCGGCCGCAGTCGAGCGCGAGCGGGGTGTCGAAAACGATTTTCTGCGGCGCAACGATGCCGACCGACTGGCTATCCATCAACGAAACAAGACCGGCAGCGGCACGAGGCGGATGAGCACTTGCAGTGCCAGCATCACCGCCAGCGGCGAGAGATCGAAGCCGCCGATGGGCGGAATGAAGCGGCGCACGGGCTTGAGCAGCGGCTCGTTCAGGCTCAGCAGGATGTCGGCGGCGGGGTTGCGGCCACCGGGGCCCATCCAGCTCAGGATGGCCTGCACGAACAGCGACAGGGTGTAGAGGTTGATGGCGAGCACGATGCACTTGAGCAGTGCGAACCAGAACATCGCCAGTGGCGGCACGGCGGCACCGAGCATCCAGCCCACCACCGCGATGTAGATCACCGCGACCACGAACAGCACCAGCAGCGTGGCGGTGTCGAGATTGCGGTAGCGCGGCACCAGGGGGCGCAGCGGCTGGGCGAGGGGGTTGGTGATCTTCCACACCAGTTGCGACAGCGGGTTGTAGAAGTCCGCCCGCACCAGCTGCAGCAGCACGCGCATCAGCAGCGCGCCCATGAACAGATCGAACAGGACGTTGACGAGGAAGAACAGCGCGTTGCCGGCACCCATGGTGTGTCCTTTTACTGTTGGTCGAGCGCGTCGCCCAGCGCCTTGGCGCGGGCATCGGCGGCGTGCAGAGCTTGCTTGAACATGGCGCGCAGCCCGGCGGATTCAAGGTGATTGATGGCGGCCTCGGTGGTGCCGCCCTTGCTGGTGACATTCGCGCGCAGCACGCTCGCATCCAGCCCCGACTCGCCCACCATGCGCGCGGCACCGACACAGGTTTGGGCTGCGAGTTGGGCGCTCACCTGCTCGCTCAGGCCGAGTGCCACACCGGCATCGCGCAGCGCCTCGACCAGCAGAAAGAAGTAGGCCGGGCCAGAGCCACTGAGTGCGGTGACGGCATCGAGCTGCGATTCCGCATTGACCCACACGCAGGCCCCGGCGGCGGCGAGCAGTTGCTCGGCCAGGGCGCGCGCCTGCGCGGAGGTACCCGCAGGCGCGAACAGGCCAGTGATGCCCGCGCCCAGCAGCGCCGGGGTATTGGGCATGGTGCGCACGTAAGCCAGCTGATCGCCCAGCAAGCGCTGCAAGGTGCCCAGCCGCACGCCGGCGGCGATCGACACCACCAGCGCGCCGGGCTTGAGCGAGAGACCTGCAAGGGCAGCCGCCATCTGCTGCGGCTTGACGGCCAGCACCAGGGCGTCGGCATCGGCAGGCAGTGCAGCGCCCGTGGCCTGCACCTCGACATTGAAGCTGGCCTTGAGCCACTCGGCGCGCTCGGCCACTGGCTCGGCGACCACGATCCGCGCCGCCGGCCAGCCGGTTTTCAGCAGGCCGCCGATGAGCGCAGCCGCCATGTTGCCGCCGCCTAAGAAGGCGATCTTGGGGTGCGAGGGCAGGGCGGCGAGCATGGGCGGGAGCGGGAGTCTGAAAATGCGCCGCGTATCATAGCGGCCGATGACCCAGACCAAGACGCTGACGCGCTTCGCCGCGCCCACCACCAAGCTGCTCGCCGACCTCAAGCGCCGCATCGACGGCGCCCGCGTCTACGACGTGGCGGTGGTCACGCCGCTGCAAACCGCCGCCAAGCTCAGCGCCCGCCTGGGCAATACCGTGCTGCTCAAGCGCGAGGACCTGCAGCCGGTTCACAGCTTCAAGCTGCGCGGGGCGTTCAACAAGATCATCTCACTCACACCGGCCGAGCGCGCCAAGGGCGTGATCTGCGCCAGTGCCGGCAACCACGCGCAGGGCGTGGCACTGGCCGGTAAGCACCTTGGCATCGCCACCCTCATCTGCATGCCCCGCACCACGCCCGCCATCAAGGTGGATTCGGTGCGTGCGCTCGGCGGCAAGGTGGTGCTGCACGGCGATGCCTACGACGATGCGCGCGAGCATGCCGAGAAGCTCGCCGCCGAGAAGGGCCTGACCTTCGTCCACCCCTACGACGACATCGACGTCATCGCCGGGCAGGGCACGGTGGCGAAGGAGATGCTCGAACAGTTGCAGGGGCAGATACTCGACGCGGTGTTCGTCTGCGTCGGCGGTGGTGGGCTGCTTGCCGGTGTGGCGAGCTACATCAAGGCCGTCAGCCCCAGGACGCGCGTGATTGCGGTGGAGCCGGACGACTCCGACTGCTTCGCCCGCGCCTTTGAAGCCGGCCGTCGCGTCGAGCTGAAAACCGTCGGCCTCTTCGCCGATGGCGTGGCGGTGAAGCAGGTGGGCGTCGAGCCCTGGCGCGTTGCGCGGCGTCTCGTCGATGAAGTGATCCGCGTCGATGCCGACGAGATCTGTGCGGCCATCCGCGACTGCTTCAGCGAGAACCGCAGCGTGCCGGAACCGGCGGGCGCACTCGCTGTCGCCGGCCTCAAGAAATGGGTGGCCCTGCACGAGGCCAAGGGCCTCACGCTCGCCGCCACCGTGAGTGGCGCCAACGTCAACTTCGACCGCCTGCGCCACATCGCCGAGCGCGCCGAGATCGGCGACCACACCGAAGCACTGCTGGCCGTCACCATCCCGGAAAAACCCGGCAGCTTCCGCCGCTTCCTGAAGCAGCTCGGCAAGCGCGTCATCACCGAGTTCAACTACCGCTACGCCTCACCGGGTGAGGCGCACATCTTTGTTGGCTTCAAGCTGAGCGAGGGCGCGGCCGAGACGGCCGGGCTCATCGCGCAGCTCGTCGAGTTGGGCTATCCCGTCACCGATCTCAGCCACAACGAGATGGCGAAGATGCATGTGCGCTACATGGTTGGAGGCCGCCTGCCGGCGGCTGGGGTCGGCGGCCGCGCGCCAGGGCTGGAAGACGAGCAGCTGTTCCGCTTCGAATTCCCGGAACGGCCGGGTGCCTGCCTTGCCTTCCTCGATGCCGTCGGCTCGGCCTTCAACATCAGCCTGTTCCACTACCGCAACCACGGCGCGGCGTATGGCCGTGTGCTGGCTGGCTTGCAGGTGCCACGCGGCAAGGGCCGCGAGTGCCGCGAGGCGCTGGATGCGCTGGGCTATCCCTTCTGGGACGAGCGCGACAACCCGGCTTACGCGCTGTTTCTGGGCAGCGCGGCGAGCTGATTGCCGGCTGCGCTACTGGCAGACCGCATAGGGCTGCTGGTTGCACTGGCAGCTGGCTTTCGACTCGGCGGGGCAGTTGGCCACGTAGTCCTTGCCGCCGCACTGGATGTAGCAGGTGCGACCGTAGTCGTGGACGATTTCCTGCCCCGGTGCCGGCACGATGGCACCCGTGCCGGTAGTGCCATAGGGCTGCACGCCACCCGGACCGGCGGTGCCGTAGCAGGACGCCAGCAGGGCGATGAAGACCAGCGGCGGCAGCAGTTCAAAGGCGGACTTGAGCATGACGATCAGTCGGTGAGAGGTGTTTGCAGAGACTGGCCTGTGTTTCTGAAGCCGGCGTGAATCACCCCCGGCAGCGCGCTACCATGCGCGGCGAAAAACCGAAATCGAGAGCGTGCTGAAAATGCGTTTTGCCATGTTGGGCAGTGGCAGCAAGGGCAACGGCACCCTGGTGGACGCGGGCGGTGTGCGGGTGCTGGTGGACTGCGGCTTCGCAGTGCGCGAGGTCGAGACCCGCGCGGCGCGGCTGGACTTTGATCTGCACAGTCTCGACGCGATTCTGGTCACCCACGAGCACGGCGATCATCTCGGCGGCGTGGCGCGGCTGGCCCGTGCCTACGATCTGCCGGTCTACCTCACGCGCGGCAGCTATCAGGGCTGGCGCGATACGCAGGTGGAAGACATCCGCTTCATCACGCCGCATGAGCCCTTCTGCATCGGCGCGCTGAAAGTGCGGCCCTTCCCGGTGCCGCACGACGCGAAAGAGCCCTGCCAGTTCGCCTTCGAGCACGCGGGCAAGAAGCTCGGCGTGGTGTCTGATCTCGGTGCCATCACCCAGCACATCCGCTACGTGCTGAGCGACTGCGATGCGCTGCTGCTGGAGGCCAACCACGACACCGCCATGCTCGCCAAAGGCCCGTATCCGCAGAAGCTCAAGGAGCGTGTCGGCGGTGGCCTCGGCCATCTCTCCAATGTGCAATCCGCAGGGCTGATCAGCGGCGTGCAACGCGAGCGCTTGCAGCATCTGGTGCTCACCCATCTCTCCGAGCAGAACAACACGCCCGAACTCGCGCGCAGCACCATCTGCGCGGCGCTGGAGCAGGACCCGGACTGGTGCGTCTGTGCCGAGCAGGCGGGCGGGCTGGCCTGGCGCGAGATTGCCTGAGGTCTAGGTGATTCAGGCCATTGCTGCGCATGCGACGGCCAAGGACAATCAAGGCATCGACTGGAGCCTCGACATGTCCGCACTCATCCACCGCAGCTCCTTGTTTGCCCTGGCCGCGCTGCTGTGGGCCGGCACGGCCACAGCCCAGCTGGGTGCGCTGCCGGAGACCCCGCCCGACGCCAAGCCTGGCGAGTGCTATGGCCTGGTCTATGTGCCGCCGCAGTACCGCAACACCGAGGAATCGCAGCGGGTCGCCGAGGCGACCGAACGCAGCGAGGTGGTGCCGGCGGTGTACGAATACGTCGAAGAGCAGGTGCTGATCCCGGCCGGCAAGCGCCGCAAGGTCATCAGGCCCGCTGTCACCGAGACGAGCGAAGAAACCGTCACCGTGCCCGGCGGTCAGCGCCGCGTGGCGGTGCCGGCCACCTACAGGACCATCAGCGAGCAGGTGACGGTGTCGCAGGACACCGTGCTCAAGCCCGGCGCGCTGTTCAAGGGGCAGGAGGGCGGCGCGCTCTGCGTGGTGGAGCAGCCCACCACCCAGACCCGCAAGAAGCGCGTGCTCGACAAGCCCGCCAGCTCGAAGCTGGTGCGGCAGCCCGCGCGCGAGCAGGTGGTGAAGCGCCGCAAGGTGCTGGAGCCGGCTGTCACCGAATGGGTGGCGGTGCCGGCGCGCACGGTCACCAAACGGGTGAAGAAGCTGGTCACCCCCGCCAGCACCCGTATGGTGCCGGTGCCCGCCAAGTACCAGACCGTCGCCCGCCGCGAACTCATCACCCCCGCAAAGGCCGACTGGCAGCGGGTGCTGTGCGAAACCAACTTCACGCCCGCGCTGGTGCAGAGCCTCCAGCAGGCCCTGCATCGCGAGGGCGTTTACAAGGGCCCCGCACACGGGCGCATGAACGCGCAGACGGCAGCGGGCATGCGGCTGTATCAGGAACGCAATGCACTGCCCACGGGTGGCTTGGGGCTGGCCACCCTGGCGCACCTGGGCGTGAGCCTGAGCGATGGCCAGCCGATGGATTCAGGCAGCCCGCCACCAGCCCCATAGCAGGGCGGCTGCCAGCGGCAGGCTGGCGATCACATCGGCCAGCACCACGCGGCGGATGGCGGCACTGCCACCACCTTCCAGCTGTGCCAGCACGATGAAGCCGACCATGCTCAGCAGGCCCGCCACCGCCAGCGGAACACGCCAGTGCGGGATGAAGGCCGCCGCCATCATCGCCCCGCCCAGCAGGCCGAACAGCACGGCGCGATGCCGCATGAGAATGCGCAGGCTGGGGTCGTCAAAGCGCATTGCGTAGAGGCTTTGCAGCCGTTCCGCCCCCAGCACGCCGATCAAGGGCAGGGCATTGATCACGCCCGCCAGCAGCAGGGCGGCGGCGAGCGCGGTCTGGTGGTTGAAGGGCATCGCGCTTCAGCCGTGCGCGCGTGCCGCGACGGCCTGAGGCTGCGGCGCCAGCGCCAGATACAGCAGCGGGCCGAAGGACCCGGCAACCAGGGTCAGCACCAGATAGGGCCAGACATTGCGGCCGGTGGCGGCGGCATCGCGCCACATCCACACCATCGCCAGCGTGCAGGCAATGATCAGATCGCCCAGCACCTGGATGCCTGCGGCATGGAAGTGACTGGTCCAGATGCCGACGTAGCCCACCTCGACCATCACGTAGGTCGAATAGAGCGAGAACGGCAGCAGGATGGCGAGGATGAGGGCCTTGGGCAGTTGCATGGGGTATCTCTTTCTGGGGTTGGTGTGCCGCCACTCTCGGCGGCCTGCGGACAGGCCTCAATGACGTGGCAGGTAATACCACCACCCGTGGGCACCAGCGCACAATCGCTGCCATGAACAGCCACTCCCTCCGCCCCGTCGCCAGCGCGCCTGCTGCCGCCAATGACTTCCCCCAGCTGCTGCGCGAGCGGCGGCGCGGCACCGGCTTCAGCCAGATGACGCTCGCCGCCGATGCGGGGTTATCGCAGCGGCACCTGAGCTTTCTCGAATCCGCCAAGGCCCGCCCCAGCCGGGCGATGGTGCTGCAACTGGCCGAGGCGCTGGCCCTGCCGCTGCGCGAGCGCAACCGCTGGCTGATGGCGGCGGGCTTCGCGCCCCTGTTCGCCGAGCGGCCCTTGAACAGCCCCGACATGGCCTCGATCAAGCTCGCACTCGACCTGCTGCTGAAGCAGCAGGAGCCATACCCCGCCATCGTGCTCGACGCGGGCTGGAACATCCTGCAAACCAACGAGGCCACACAGCGGCTGCTGTCGGTGTTTGGTGATCCCGCCGCGCTGTGGCAGCGCGTCTGCGGCGACGGCCCGCCCAACCTGATGAAGCTCACCTTCCACCCCGAAGGCCTGCGGCCCTTCATCAAGAATGTCGACGAGCTGGGCCCCGGCCTGCTCGCCCGCGCCATCCGCGAAGCGCGCGAGAACGAAGCGGCGGCCGCCGTGCTGGCAACGGTGTTGGCTTATCCCGGCATCCCCGCGCGCTGGCGGCTGGCCGAGGTGTGGACGCCGCTCGCACCCGTGCTGCCGACTCGCGTGGGCATCGGCGACGTGACGCTGAGCTTCATCACCATGCTGGCGAGTTTTGGCACGCCGCTGGACCTCACCGCCGACAATCTGCGGGTGGAGATTTTGTTTCCGGCGGATGCGTTTACGGAGGCGTTTTTGCGGAAATCCGCGCCAACCCCGCAGTAGCGAGACCGGCTGTCGCGGCTCTGCGCAAGGCCTCAGATGGGTGAAACCCCAATCAGCATCTTGTGCAGCCCGCCCACGAACAGCACATACAGCGCCAGCCCGCCGAGCACGATCACCAGATCATTCCAGCGCGAGGCCGGCGCACCCGGCGGCGGGGTGACCCCAGCGCGGCGCTTGAGCGAAATGCGATCTGCCACTGCCCAGGCCAGAAAGCCGCCGAACAGCAGCACGTCGTGCAGCCCGCCATTGGCGAGCAGGTGCGACAGCGCCCAGAGCTTGGTCGCCACCAGCATCGGGTGCCTGGTGGCGGTGCGGATGCGGCCCGGCAGATAGGCCGCGAGCAACAGCGGGAATACCGGCAGCATCAGCAGCAGGGCGATGTGGCGCATCGCCTTGGGCGGCTGCCAGAGCCAGAGGGGGTTGCTGATGCGCGCCTCGCCATAGCCGATGCAGATCAGCACGAAGCCGGCAATCGCGACGAGGCTGTAGAGGCCTTTCCAGCCGTTCGCCCCCAGCTTGCCGATGGCGCTCGCGCGCAGGCCGGGGGCGGCGATGGCGACGGAGTGGATGCCCAGAAACAGCACGAGTCCAGCGATCAGGAGGGTCATGGCGTGGCTTGAATGGCTGCGTTGGGGGGAGTTTAGACGGCCCCGGCTGGTAAAATTGCGGTCTGTCTGCCGATGGCCTCACGCCACCATGTCCCTGCACGTTCTCCCCAGCGCCACCGTCCTCTCCGATTTTCGTGTGGCACGCCTGC
>JAZKFO010000126.1:0-5661 GCA_040386395.1 Pseudomonadota bacterium
GCCTTCTGCGGCTACGTGCTGCCCTGGGGCAACATGAGCTACTGGGGCGCGCAGGTGATCATCAGCCTGTTCGGCACCATCCCGGTCATCGGCCCCGACATCGTGGTCTGGGTGCAGGGTGATTTCGTGCCGGGCGATGCCACGCTCAACCGCCTGTTCTCGCTGCATGTCATCGCACTCCCCTTCGTGCTGGTGGGCCTGGTGGTGGCACACCTCATCGCGCTGCACGAAGTCGGCAGCAACAACCCCGACGGCGTCGACATCAAGAAGCACAAGGATCCCGCCACGGGCGTGCCGCTCGACGGCATCGGCTTCCACCCCTACTACACGGTGAAAGACATCGTCGGCGTGGTGGTGTTCCTGATGATCTTCTGCGCGATCATTTTCTGGGCACCGGATGGTGGTGGCTACTTCCTCGAAAAGCCGAACTTCACCCCGGCCAGCAGCCTGTCCACGCCGGAGCACATCACCCCGGCCTGGTACTTCGGCAGCTTCTACGCCATCCTGCGCGCCATGCCGCCCATGTTCGGTTCGGCGCTGCCGGGCGTGATCGCGATGTTCGGCGCGGTGCTGGTGATCTTCTTCATGCCCTGGCTTGATCGCTCGCCGGTGAAGTCGATCCGCTACAAGGGTCCGTTCTTCAAGATTGCACTGGCCCTGTTCACGGTGGCTTTCATCGCGCTGAACTATCTGGGCATGCAGCCGCCCACGGCGATGGGCACCTTGTTGTCGCGCATCGGCATGGGCATCTATTTCGGGTTCTTCCTGCTGATGCCGTTCTACAGCAAATGGGATTCCTACAAGACTGTTCCGGAGCGCGTGACCTATGAAGCCCATTAAGACCGCTGCTGCACTGCTGATCGGTCTCGCCACGGGCCTCGTCACGGCGCCGGCGGCGTTCGCCAGCGGTGGTGGCGACCATCCGTATTTCCGTGTCGACACCAGCAACCTCGCCGGCTTGCAGCGCGGCGCACGCGACTTCATGTCGTATTGCGCGGGCTGCCACAGCATGAAATACCTGCGCTACAACCGCGTGGCGCAGGACCTTGGCCTCTCGGAAGACCAGCTCAAGGCCAACCTGATGTTCACCACCGACAAGCCAGGCGACCCGATCCTCTCGGCAATGCCCAAGGAGTCTGCGGACTGGCTCGGCGCGCAGCCGCCGGACCTGAGCCTCACCGCCCGCTCGCGCGGCCCGGCGTGGATCAGCGATTACCTGCAGAGCTTCTATGTCGATGCAAGCCGTCCGCTCGGCGTGAACAACACCGTGCTGCCGGGTGCCTCAATGCCGCATGTGCTGTGGGAGTTGCAGGGCCTGCAAGCGAAGGTCGAGCACCACGAACCCGCCGCTGATGCGCACGCCGCCGAAGGCCATGCCGCCAAGAAGTTCGAGCTGGTGCAGGCCGGCAAGCTGTCGCCGGACGAGTACAAGAAGTTCGTCGCCGACCTGACCAACTTCATGGTCTATGCCGGTGAGCCGAGTCGCAACCAGCGCATCAGCACGGGTTGGAACGTGTTCATCTTCCTTGCCATCTTCCTGCCGATTGCCTACCTGCTGAAGAAGGAATACTGGAAGGACATCCATTGATCAGCAGCGCGTCACCGTGCTCGAAACCGAAGTGACTACGCCTCGGTTGTCATCGTCATGAGCATGGTCACGCGCCGTTCGCGCCTTGCCACGCTGGGAAAACCCGCGCCGCAGGCGGGCCTGATGCTGTATGTCGCCCCCGGCGATTGCTGGAACGACTGGGCCGCACTCGCCTTTGCCGAGAAGGATGTCGATGACGCCCGCTGCGAGCGCATCGACCCCAGCCGTCCCAATGAAGATCTTCTGGTCATCAATCCGGAACTGCGCCTGCCGGCACTGGCCGACCGCGAGTTGCTGCTGACCGGTGCGCGGGTGGTGGTGGAGTATCTCGACGAGCGCTACCCGCATCCGCGCCTGATGCCGCAGGACCCCGCCGGCCGCGCCAAGGTGCGCATGGTGCTGGAGCAGTTCGCGACCGATCTCTTCCCCGTGCTACAGGACGCGCTGGCGACCAAGAGTGCCAAGGCCCGTTCACCCATTGCCCAGCAGGCGCTCAACTGCGGACGCTGGTTCAACGGCAAGGGCTATTTCCTCGGCGTGGAATACACCCGTGCCGATCTCGCCTGGGCCGTGTGGCTCAAGGGCGTGCAGTCGCTGGGTCTCAAGCTGCCGGAAAGTGCTGTGCTCTACCGCGCCAAGCTCGCCACCCGCCCGGTGCTGGCCGCCTATTTCAAGGCCATCTGAAGTGGCGCGTTCGCACAAGTCGCGCAGGCCCTATCTCATCCGCGCGATCTACGAATGGTGTGTCGACAACGGCCACACGCCGCATCTGCTGGTCGCCGCCGACTACCCCGGTGTCAACGTGCCGCTGCAGTTCGTGCAGGAGGGGCGCATCACGCTCAACCTCTCGCCGATGGCGGTGCAGACCCTCAACATCGAAGACGATCCAATCTGGTTCTCGGCGCGTTTCTCCGGCCGACCCTTCGACGTGATCGTGCCCACCGGTGCGGTACTGGCGATCTTCGCGCGCGAGAACGGCGAAGGCCTGGTGTTCGGCGAGGTGGAGCCGCCGCAGGGTGGCGATGCGCCGCTGCCGCCAGCGCCTGCTGGCGCGCCCTCACCTGCCGGGGCCGACCCGGAAGCACCCAGGCCCAAGGGCCGCGCTCACCTGCGGGTGGTGAAGTAACGCTGCGACCGCCCGGCGCGTCCCCTGGCGGGAAACGCGCCGGCTCCCGCTAGCCGCTTGCCGCCAGCAGGCGCGCGTTGCCGCCCACGGCTGAAGTGTTCACGGTCAGCGTGCGCTCCGAGATGAAGCGCAGCAGGTAGTGCGGCCCACCGGCCTTGGGACCGGTGCCGCTGAGGCCCTCGCCGCCGAAGGGCTGCACACCCACCACCGCACCGGTCATGCCACGGTTGATATAGACGTTGCCCACATGCGCCCGCGCCTGCACCGTGCGCCAGGTGCGTTCGATGCGGCTGTGAACGCCGAGCGTCAGGCCGTAGCCCATGGCATTGATGCCATCGACCAGCGCATCGAGCTGCTCGGCCTCGTACGAAAGCACATGCAGAATCGGCCCGAACTGCTCTTCGCGCAGCGCAGCCAGGCTGGCAATCTCGACCGCCATCGGGGCGACGAAAGTGCCATTCGCGGTATCGGCAGGCAGCGCGATTTCACCAATCACCTTGCCGCTGGCGCGCATCGCATCGGCATGCGCGGCGAGCTTGGTGCGCGCCTCCTCGTCGATCACCGGGCCGATGTCGGTGGCGATGAAGGCCGGATTGCCGACCACCAGTTCCTGCATGGCACCGGCCAGCAGATGCTTCACCTTGTCGGCGATCTCCTGCTGCACGCAGAGCACGCGCAGTGCCGAGCAGCGCTGGCCGGCCGAGTAGAAGGCGGAGTTGATCGAGTCCTTCACCACCTGCTCCGGCAGCGCCGAACTGTCGACGATCATCGCGTTCTGGCCGCCGGTTTCGGCGATCAGCGTGGCGATGGGGCCGGGCTTGGCGGCCAGGGTGCGGTTGATTTTCTGCGCCACTTCCACCGAGCCGGTGAAGGCGACACCGGCGATGTGCTCGGCCGCCACCAGCGTGCCGCCGACCAGGCCATCGCCCAGCGCCAATTGCAGCACGCCAGCCGGCACGCCGCACTCATGCAGCAGGGTGGTCATGGCATGGGCGACGAGGTTGGTCTGCTCGGCGGGTTTGGCGATGACACTGTTGCCGGCCACGAGTGCCGCCGCGATCTGGCCGACGAAGATGGCGAGAGGGAAGTTCCAGGGGCTGATGCAGACGAACACGCCCTTGCCATGCAGCTGCAGCTCGTTGTGCTCGCCGGTGGGGCCGGGCAGGGTCGTCGGCGTGCTCATCAGGCGGCGTGCCTGCGCTGCGTAGTAGCGCAGAAAATCCACCGCCTCGCGCACTTCGGCGTTGGCGTCGCCCAGCGTCTTGCCGGCCTCGCGCACCAGCAGGTTCAGGAACAGCGCCGGAGTGGCTTCCAGACGATCTGCCGCGCGTTCGAGTGCGGCGGCGCGGCTGTCGGCGGGTGTCGCATTCCAGCGTGCCTGGGCGGCGCGGGCATCGGCGACGAGTTGCGTCACGGCGGTGGGGTGCAGAGCCATCCAGCTGCCGAGCGCATCGCTGCGGTTGGCCGGGTTGCTGATCGAATGCGTGTCACCGGGCATGGCCTCGCTGGCGGTGAGCGAGCGCACGCTTTTCAGCGGTAGGGCTTCGCGCAGCAGTTTCGCCAGTGTCAGCAGATCAGGCTCGCTGGTCAGGAACAGGCCCGCCGAATTGCGACGCTCCGCGCCATAGAGTTCGGCCGGCAGTGGCAGCTGCGGATTGACCTTGACCGTCATCGCGCGAACGGCGGCGACCGGATCGGCGACCAGCGCCTCCGGCGGCGTCGCCTCGTCGAAGATGCGGTTGACGAAGCTGGTGTTGGCACCGTTCTCCAGCAGGCGACGCACCAGGTAGGGCAGCAGGTCTTCGTGGCTGCCCACCGGCGAATAGACGCGGCAGGGGATGGGCAGGTCCTGCTTCACCACCTCGTACAGCGCCTCACCCATGCCATGCAGACGCTGGAACTCGTAGCCGCTGTCGTCCTGCGCATAAGCGCGCACCTGAGCCACGGTGTGCGCGTTGTGGGTGGCGAGCATCGGGTAGAACACATCGCGACGCGAGATCAGGCGGCGCGCGCAGGCCAGAAACGCCACATCGGTATTGGCCTTGCGAGTGAACACCGGGTAGCCGCTGAGGCCCTGCTCCTGTGAGCGCTTCACTTCGGTATCCCAGTACGCGCCCTTCACCAGACGCACGGCCAGCTTGCGGCCGACTTTTTGTGCGAGGGCTTCGAGCCACTCGATCACCGCGAGGCCTCGCTTCTGAAAGGCCTGCACGGCCATGCCGAAGCCTTCGTAGCCGGCGAGGCTGGCATCACTGAACACGATCTCGATGAGGTCGAGCGAGAGTTCGAGCCGGTCGGCTTCCTCGGCGTCAATGGTGATGCCGATGCCCTCCTGCTTGGCCTGCTGCGCGAGCCTGAGCACCTTGGGTGTCAGCTCCGCGATCACCCGCTCGCGTTTGGCCAACTCGTAGCGCGGATGCAGGGCGCTGAGCTTTACCGAGATGTTGGGGCGCGCATACAAGGGGGCTGCGGCGAACACGGCATCGGCGCGCACGGCGGCACCAATGGCGCTGATCGCATCCTGATAGGCCTTGAAGTAGCGCTCGGCATCGGCACCGGTGAGAGCGGCCTCGCCCAGCATGTCGTAGCTGTGCAGATAGGCGCGGTGCGCCTTGCTGCGGGCGTTTTTCAGAGCCTCATGGATGGTGCGGCCCATGACGAACTGCGAGCCCATCAGCTTCATCGCCTGCCGCACCGCGAGCTGGATCACCGGCTCGGTCGACTTCGCCACCAGCTTGTTGATGGCGGTGCGGAAGCTGCCGGTGGTTTCGGGTGCGAGCTTGACGATCTTGCCGGTCAGCATCAGACCCCAGGTGCCCGCATTCACGAACAGCGAGTCGCTCTTGCCGAAGTGGCTCTCCCAATCGGCATCGCCGAGCTTGTCGGCAATCAGCTTGTCGGCGGTGGCGTCGTCCGGGATGCGCAGCAGGGCTTCGGCCAGGCACAT
>JAZKFO010000127.1:0-7542 GCA_040386395.1 Pseudomonadota bacterium
CACCAGACCTTCTTCGACGAGAGCTTCGAAGGGCTGGACACGATGGAGGCCGCGCTGCTGCGGCTGGACCCGGCTGCGGTCGATGCCGAAACCATCAACACCATCTTTCGCGCCGCCCACTCCATCAAGGGTGGCAGCGGCACCTTCGGCTTTACGGCCGTGGCCAGCTTCACCCACCTGCTCGAAACCCTGCTCGACCAGATGCGCAGCGGCAAGCGCGTGATCACCGCCGAGAACGTCGACCTGCTGCTGAAGAGCAGCGATGCCGTGCGCGAGCTGCTGCATGCGGCCAAGGATGCGCGCGAGGTGAACTTTGAACTCATCGCCGGCCACCAGCGGGCGCTGGAAACCACGCTCGCCACCGATGGCGGTGCCGCCCCTGCCGAGCCGGCAGCGGTCGAACCCGTCGCGGTGGTGGCCGAGGCCGCACTCGGCTGGAGCATCCGCTTTCTGCCGCAGCCCTCGCTGTTCCGCAGCGGCAACGAGCCGATGCGCATCCTGCGCGAGCTGGCGAGCCTGGGCCCGCTCAGTGCCGAGCCGGTGCTGGATGAAACACTCAAGCTCGTCGACACCAACCCCGAAGACGCCCATCTCGGCTGGCAGCTCACGCTCGCAGCACCCGTCAGCGAGGCGGTGGTGCGCGAGGTGTTCAGCTGGGTCGAGGACGAATGCACCCTGGTCATCGAGGCGCTCAAGGCACCTGAAGTCAAGAACAGCAAACCACAGCTCACCGTCATCGAAGGCGGCAAGGGCCGCGAGCTGCCGGACGAGCGTCGCGCCCAGGACCGCCGCGTCGGCGACCGTCGTGGCGATGCTGCTCCTGTGGCTGCCGGGGCTGCTGCCGCACCCGGTGGCTCCATCCGCGTGCCCACCGAAAAGATTGATCTGTTGATCAACCTGGTCGGCGAGCTGGTCATCACCCAGGCCATGCTGGCGCAGCAGGCCGGGGCGCTCGACCCCACCATTTGCGAGAAGCTGCTGGCGGGCTTGGGCCAGCTCGACCGCAACACCCGCCAGCTGCAGGAATCGGTGATGTCGATCCGCATGCTGCCGATGGATTTCGTGTTCAGCCGCTTCCCGCGTCTGGTCCACGACCTCGCCGCCAAGCTCGGCAAGCAGATCCGCCTCGACACCATCGGTGCCGATACCGAACTCGACAAGAGCGTGATCGAGAAGATCGCCGACCCGCTCACCCACCTGGTGCGCAACTCGCTCGACCACGGCATCGAAACGCCGGAAGAGCGCATTGCAGCGGGCAAGCCGGCGGAAGGCTCGATCACCCTCAAGGCCGGCCATCGCGGCGGCAACATCGTCATCGAGATCATCGACGACGGCCGCGGCCTCAACCGCGAAAAGATTCTCGCCAAGGCCCGCAGCAATGGCCTGGACGTGCATGACGGCATGAGCGACAGCGAGGTGAACCAGCTCATCTTCGCGCCCGGCTTCTCCACCGCCGAGGTGGTCACCGACGTCAGCGGCCGTGGCGTGGGCATGGACGTGGTGAAGAAAAACATCATCGCGCTCAACGGCCAGGTGGACCTCGCCAGCAAGCCGGGGCAGGGCACCCACATCACCATCCGCCTGCCGCTGACGCTCGCCATCCTCGACGGCATGAGCATCGCCGTCGGCAATGAGGTGTTCATCGTGCCGCTCGCCTCGGTGGTCGAATCCATGCAGGCGCAGAACGACGACGTGAAGACCGTCGGCGGTGCCGGCCGCGTGGTGCGGGTGCGCAACGAGATGGTGCCGCTGATGGCCCTGCACGAACTGGTGCAGCTGCCGCTGACCGCCAACCGCGAGCACAACCTCTTCATCCTCATCGAGTCCGAGGGCCGAAAGCTGGCGCTGGAAGTCGACGAGCTGCTCGGCCAGCAGCAGGTGGTGGTCAAGAGTCTGGAGAGCAACTACCGCCGCGTGCCCTACATGTCGGGCGCGACCATCCTCGGCGATGGCCGTGTCGCGCTGATTCTCGATGCCGCCGAGCTGGTGCGCCGCACCGCGCCTGCGCTCGCCGCCTAACCCATTCAATCCTTCGCAACACCGGAGCCGCCCATGACCGCTGCCACTGAACTCGCCCCCTCCAGCCAGAGCCGCTCGGCCATCGAAGCGATGGTGCAGGAGTACCTCACCTTCACGCTCGGCGAGGAGGAATACGGCGTCGACATCCTCAAGGTCCAGGAGATCCGCGGCTACGACACCATCACCCGCATGCCCGATGCGCCGGACTTCATCAAGGGCGTGATCAACCTGCGCGGCACCATCGTGCCGGTGGTGGACATGCGCATCAAGTTCAAGCTCGGCAAGGTCGTCTACGACGAGTTCACCGTGATGATCATCCTCAACCTCGGCCGCCGCGTGGTGGGCATGGTGGTGGATGGCGTCAGTGACGTGATGCAGCTCAACCCCGACCAGATTCGCCCCGCGCCGGAGTTCGGCGGCGGCATCAACACCAAGTACATCACCGGTCTCGGTGCCCTGGAGCAACGCATGTTGATCCTGGTCGACATCGAAAAACTGATGGGCGCCACCGACATGGCGCTGATGGATGTGCAGGCCCAGGCCTTGCAGTAGACCTTCCGCAAACCCCTACACACCACCGTTCCACGACAGGAATCCGACATGACCCACGCCACGCCCACCCTCGAATCCCGGCTGCGTCTTGCGGCCACCCTGCTGATGGGCCTGCCGGCTGCGGTTGCCACCGCCTGCTTCGCGCACGGCCACGGTGCAATGGGCTCCTACAGCCTGCTGGCGGTGCTGGTGGCGGCGATTGCCGCTGGCAGCTACAGCGCCTACCAGTTGCTCACCCTGCTGCGTCCGCAGCAGAACACCCTCCATGGCCTGCCGAAAGCAGCCACCACTCCCACGCTCTGATCCGGCAGAAATCCATGAAAGCCAAAACCCCCGCTAAGCCGGTGAAGTCCACCCAAACCACCGTGAAGAAGGCCGCCCCGCGCCGCCCTTCGCAGCTCGTTCACCGCGAGCGTGCTGAGTCGATCACGTCCACCAAGGGTGCGAGCGAGGCCCTGCGCCGCGCCGACCTCGAAGGCCAGCTCGCCGCCATCCACAAGTCGCAGGCGGTGATCGAGTTCTCGCTCGACGGCACCATTCTGCATGCCAACGACAACTTCCTGATGGCCATGGGTTATTCGCTGGCCGAGGTGAAGGGCCAGCACCACTGCATCTTCGTGGAGCCCAGCTACCGCAACAGCAGCGAGTACCGCACCTTCTGGGACAAGCTCGGTCGCGGCGAATTCGACCAGGGCCAGTACAAGCGCATCGCCAAGGGCGGCCGCGAGGTGTGGATCCAGGCCAGCTACAACCCGATCTTCGATCACAACGGCCGGCCGTTCAAAGTGGTGAAGTACGCCACCGACATCACCCAGGCCAAGCTCATGGCCGCCAACTACGAGGGCCAGATCGCGGCCATCGGCAAGGCGCAGGCGGTGATCGAGTTCAACCTCGAAGGCAAGATCGTCAGTGCCAACGAGAACTTCCTCGCCACCATGGGCTACACGCTCAACGAGATCGTCGGCAAGCACCACAGCATCTTCGTGCCGCTGCCAGAGCGCACGGGTGTGGAATACCTGGCGTTCTGGGACAAGCTCGGCCGGGGCGAATACGACGCCGGCCAGTACAAGCGCATTGCCAAGGGCAACCGCGAGGTGTGGATCCAGGCCAACTACAACCCGATCTTCGACATGAACGGCAAGCCGTTCAAGGTGGTGAAGTACGCCACCGACATCACCTCGCAAAAGCTCGTCTCCGCCGATCACCAGGGCCAGCTCGCCGCCATCGGCAAGGCGCAGGCGGTGATCGAGTTTGATCTGAAGGGCAACATCCTCGTCGCCAACGAGAACTTCCTCAACGCCCTCGGCTACACGCTGGAAGAAGTGCAGGGCAAGCACCACGCAATCTTTGTCGAGCCTGCCGTGCGCATCACCAAGGAGTACCGCGATTTCTGGGCCAAGCTCGGCGCCGGCGACTTCAGCAGCGGCATCTACAAGCGCGTCGACAAGGCCAACCGCGAGGTGTGGATCCAGGCCAGCTACAACCCGATCTACGACATGAACGGCAAGCCCTTCAAGGTCGTGAAGTTCGCCACCGACATCACCGAGCAGCGCGTGCGTGAGCTTGCCGCCACCCGCGTCAAGACCGGCCTCGATGCCGTCGTCACCAACGTGATGATTGCCGATGCCGACCTCAACATCGTCTACGTCAACCAGTCGATCAAGGTCATGCTGGCCGAGGCCGAGCACGACATCCGCAAGGACGTGCCCAGCTTTGCCGCCGACTCGGTGATTGGCACCAACATCGACACCTTCCACAAGAACCCCGGCTACCAGCGCGGCCTGCTGAAGCGCATGAACAGCACCCACAAGGCCAAGCTCACACTCGGTGGGCGCACTTTCTCGCTGATCTTGAACCCCATCAGCGGTGTCGATGGCGAGCGCCTGGGCTATGTGGTGGAGTGGAAAGACCTCACCGAAGAGATGGCCGCCGCCGACCGCGTCGCCAAGCTCGCGGCCGAGACTGCGCGCGTCAAGCAGGGTCTGGATGCGGTGGTCACCAACGTGATGATTGCCGACGCCGACCTCAATGTGGTCTACGTCAACCGCTCGATCCAGGAGATGCTGGCGGTCGCCGAGAGCGACATCAAGAAAGACGTGCCGAGCTTCGTCGCCAAGACGGTGGTGGGCACCAACATCGACACCTTCCACAAAAACCCGGCGCACCAGCGCGGCTTGCTGGCGAAGATGACCAGCACCCACCAGGCCAAGCTGGTCTTGGGTGGCCGCACCTTCAGCCTCATCCTCAACCCCATCAACGACGAAGCGGGCGGTCGCCTGGGCTATGTCGTGGAGTGGCAGGATCAAACTGCGCAACTCGCCGCCGCCGCCCGCGAGGCCGAGAAGCAAGTGGCCGAGCGCGCCATCGCCGATGAAAACCTGCGCATCAAGAACGCGCTGGACAACGTCAGCGGCAACGTGATGATCGCCAACAACAACCGCGAAATCGTCTACATGAACACGGCGGTCAGCGAGATGATGGTCAGTGCCGAAGGCGAGCTGCGCAAGGTGCTGCCGAGCTTCGACGCCCGCAAGCTGCAAGGCGCGCTGATCGACGTGTTCCACAAGAACCCGGCGCACCAGACCCAGATGCTCGCCAACCTGCGCAGCACCTATCGCACCGAGATCAAGGTGGGCACCCTCACCTTCGGCCTCATCGCCAGCCCCATTGTCAACGCCGCCGGCGAACGTCTGGGCACGGTGGTCGAGTGGCGCAACCGCACCACCGAAGTGGCCGTTGAAATCGAAGTGGGCAACATCGTGGGAGCGGCCGCCAACGGCGACTTCACCCAGCGGGTGGCGCTCGAAGGCAAGGAGGGCTTCTTCAAGGGCCTGGCCGAGAACATCAACCTCTTGCTCGAAACCAGCAGCGTCGGTCTCGACGAAGTGGGCCGCGTGCTGGGCTCGCTCGCCAAGGGTGACCTGACCCAGACGGTGGAGGGTGACTTCAAGGGCACCTTCGGCAAGCTCAAGGACGACGCCAACACCACGGTCGACCAGCTCACGCAAATCATCACGCAGATCAAGAACGCGACCGAAACCATCAACACGGCCGCGAAGGAAATCTCTGCCGGCAACACCGATCTCTCCAGCCGCACCGAGCAGCAGGCGGCCTCGCTGGAAGAAACCGCATCGAGCATGGAAGAACTCACCTCGACCGTGAAGCAGAACGCCGAGAACGCCAAGCAGGCCAACCAGCTCGCCATCGGCGCCAGCAGCATCGCGGTGCAGGGCGGCAAGGTGGTGAGCGAGGTGGTGACCACGATGAGTGCGATCAACGACAGCTCGCGCAAGATCGTCGACATCATCAGCGTCATCGACGGCATCGCCTTCCAGACCAACATCCTGGCGCTGAACGCCGCGGTGGAAGCCGCCCGCGCCGGCGAACAGGGCCGCGGGTTTGCGGTGGTGGCTGCCGAAGTGCGCAGCCTCGCCCAGCGCTCGGCCGCAGCCGCCAAGGAGATCAAGGGTCTCATCGGCGACTCAGTGGAGAAGGTGGGCAACGGTGCCAAGCTGGTCGACCAGGCCGGCAAGACCATGGACGAGATCGTCAGCAGCGTGAAGCGGGTGACCGACATCATGAGCGAGATCACCGCGGCCTCGCAGGAGCAGAGCCAGGGCATCGAGCAGGTGAACCAGACCATCACGCAGATGGACGAAGTCACCCAGCAGAACGCTGCTCTGGTGGAAGAAGCCACCGCCTCGGCCCGCTCGCTGGAAGAGCAGGCCGGTGGCCTCGCCCACTCGGTCAGCCAGTTCAAGCTGGCAGAGTCGGAACAGCAGGCCTACGGCGCACCGGCACCCCGCTCGGCCCCGCCGCGCGGTGCGCCGCCGGCCCGCAGCCTGCGCCCGGTGCCCAGTGCCGCCCGTCCGCCGATGAAGCCTGCCGCCAAGCCTCTGGCCGCCGTGCCCAAGCGCGCCGCCAGCGGTGGCAAGGCCGACGACCAGTGGTCGGAGTTCTAAGGTTCGGGAGAGCGTCAGAAACAGGGGCGGCACCGCAAGGTGCCGCCCTTTTTCGTGGGCGCTGCAGTGGGTTGTTGGTGCTGGAAAGTCGTCAGCCGGAGAGCGGGAACCGAACTTGCAGCAGGGAGGCATGAGCACCATTTCACTCCCTGCCGCCAGCGCACCGAACTACCGCAGCGAACACGAGCGCTACTGGCGCGCGGTGCGCGCCGCGCTTCATCCGGCCATGACTGCCGCTGGGCCGCGCGCCCTCAAGTCCGCCTCGCCCCGGCCGAAGCAGAGAGTGAAAGCCGGCGTGCCCTCCGCACCGCCACGAACCCCCACCGATCTGGAGTCATCGCCATGCGCCAAGCCCTTCGAGTGAGTTCTGCCGAGAGTTTTCTCATGCTGTTCGCGGTCTGGGGTCTGGGCCTCGCCGGCATGCCGGCCGACCTCGACCAGCCCGCGAGTGTCAGCACCGCACCCGCCGTGCAACAGCCGCTGCGGCTGACCGAAAACCTTCGCAAACCCCACTGAGCCTGCCCATGGCCTCAGCCGCCGACGACCGGCAGTTTGCCTACACGCCGCGCGACTTCGAGCGCGTGCGCCAGCTCATCCACGCCAAGGCCGGCATTGCCCTGGCCGAGAGCAAGGAGGACATGGTCTACAGCCGCCTGGTGCGGCAGCTCAAGGCGCAAGCGTGCCAGAGCTTCGCCCAGTACCTGGACTGGCTGGAGGCCAGCGGCAACGAGGACGACTGGCAGGCTTTCACCAACTCGCTCACCACCAATCTCACCGCCTTCTTCCGCGAGTCGCATCACTTCGATTCGCTGCACGAGCTGCTGGGCAAGCGCCCGCGCGGCGAGCGCACGCTGATCTGGTCGGCCGCCGCCTCCACCGGTGAAGAGCCGTACTCGATCGCGATGACCGCCATCGAGGCCTTCGGCACGCTGACGCCGCCGGTCGCCATCCTCGCCACCGACATCGACACCCAGGTGCTGGAGACCGCCGAGCGCGGCATCTATCCGCT
>JAZKFO010000128.1:0-2455 GCA_040386395.1 Pseudomonadota bacterium
CGCGAGCCTTCCATGCCCTTGAAGAACAGGCTCTTCGAGGGCAGCAGCTCCACCATGCCAAAGCGTGCCTCGAACTGCTGGCTGCGGTTCTTGCGGAACAGCGGCCATTGTTCAGCACCCGGCACGATGCTCTGGAGTGCAGCCATCATCTGGCAGCCATTGCAGACGCCGAGGGCGAAGCGTTCCGGGTTGGCGAGAAACTGCTGGAACTCCTTGCGCGCGCGCTCGTTGAACAGGATGGTACGCGCCCAGCCCTGCCCTGCGCCCAGGACGTCGCCGTAGCTGAAGCCGCCGCAGGCCGCGAAGCCGGCAAAGTTGGCGAGCTGCACGCGGCCTTCGAGCACATCGGACATATGGACGTCCACCGACTCGAAGCCGGCGGCGTGGAAGGCATAGGCCATCTCGATGTGGCCGTTGACGCCCTGCTCGCGCAGGATAGCCACCTTGGGGCGCTTGCCAATGGCGGGGGCTCGCACCGTCGCATCGAACGTGAGCTTCACGCTCAGGCCCGGATCGTGCAGCGCACCGACCGCATTGAACTCTTCGCGCGCGCAGTCGGGATGATCGCGGAGTGCGGCCATCCGGTGGCTGGTCTCGGCCCAGGTCTTGTGCAGCGGCTCCAGCGTATCGGCGAACAGCTCGCGCGCGCCGTGCTTGAAGCGCACGTAGTCCTCGGCGGTGGGTTCGCCGATCACAGTGGCGCTGAGCTTCAGAGCGCTGGCTTCCGCCAGCAGCGCATCGACATCCGCCGCGCGCACTTGCAGCACCATGCCCAACTCTTCGTTGAACAGAGCCGCCATCGCATCGCTGCCGAGCGCATCCAGCTGCACCGTCACACCGCTGCGGCCCGCCAGCGCCATCTCCACCACGGCGGCGAACAGGCCGCCGTCGCTGCGGTCGTGATAGGCCAGTACGCGGCCTTCGGCGTTGAGCTTCTGCACCAGCGCGAAGGCGGCCTTGAGCTGTGCTGGCTCATCAAGATCAGGCGCGACATCGCCGACCTGGTTGTAGACCTGCGCGAGGATGCTGCCGCCCAGGCGGTTCTTGCCGTTGCCGAGGTCGATCAGCACGAGCGCGGTCGAAGGCTCGGCCGCCAATTGTGGGGTGAGCGACTTGCGCACATCGGCGACGGGGGCAAAGGCGGAGACGATGAGCGAGAGCGGCGCAGTCTGCGACTTCGCATCGCCGTTCTGTGACCACTGCGACTTCATCGACAGCGAATCCTTGCCGACCGGGATGGCGATGCCGAGTGCGGGTGCCAGTTCGGCACCCACGGCCCTTACGGTATCGAACAGGCGCGCGTCTTCGTCGCCCTGCCCGCAGGCGGCCATCCAGTTGGCGGAGAGGCGCACGTCACTCAATTGGGCGATGTGGGCGGCGGCGAGATTGGTGATGGCCTCGCCGACGGCCATGCGGCCCGAAGCGGGTGCGTTGAGCAGCGCCAGCACCGGGCGCTCGCCCATGCTCATCGCCTCGCCGGTCGTGGCCTCAAAGCCAGTCGCCGTCACGGCGCAATCGGCCACCGGCACCTGCCAGGGGCCGACCATCTGGTCGCGCACGGTGAGCCCGCCGACCGTGCGGTCGCCGATGGTGATGAGGAAGTTCTTCGACGCCACGCTGGGGTGGCGCAGCACGCGCTGGGCGGCATCCTTGGGGTCGATGCGCGCGGCATCGAGTGCGGCGAAGGTCTGCGGCGCGCGTGTGGTGCTGCGACGCATGCGTGGCGGCTTGCCGAGCAGCACCTGCATCGGCATCTGCACGGTGTCGCTGCCCAGCAGCGTGTCTTCGACGCGCAGCTGTTGCTCGGCGGTGGCCGTGCCGACCACGGCCATCGGGCAACGCTCGCGGGCGCAGAAGGCTTTCAGTTGCGCCACCGATTCGGGTGCGACCGCGAGCACATAGCGCTCCTGCGATTCGTTGCACCAGATTTCCATTGGAGAGAGCGCTGGGTCGGCGGCGAGCACATCGCGCAGCTTGAAGTGGCCGCCGCGATCATCGGCATGCACCAGCTCCGGCAGGGCGTTGCTGATGCCGCCCGCGCCGACGTCGTGAATGCTGAGGATGGGATTGGCTTCGCCGAGTGCCCAGCAGGCATCGACCACTTCCTGGCAGCGGCGCTCCAGCTCCGGGTTCGCACGCTGCACGCTGGCAAAGTCGAGGTCGGCGGTCTGCGCGCCGGTGGCCATCGAGGAGCCTGCCGCACCACCGAGGCCAATCAGCATCGTTGGGCCGCCGAGCACGATGAGTGCAGCACCTTCGACGACGACCTTCTTCAGCACATGCTCGGCGCGGATGTTGCCGTAGCCGCCGGCAATCATGATCGGCTTGTGGAAGCCCCGGTTTCTGCCATCCGGCGCGAGCGCTTCGTAGGTGCGGAAGTAGCCGGTGAGATTGGGCCGGCCGAACTCGTTGTTGTAGGCGGCAGCACCGATGGGCGCTTCGAGCATGATTTGCA
>JAZKFO010000129.1:0-39938 GCA_040386395.1 Pseudomonadota bacterium
CGCCGTTGTACATGAAGAAGTCATCGTTGGTGCGCAGGCCATCGGCCGCCGTGCCGGGGTTGTCGTAGACCACCGTCGGGGCCAGGCGCACGCGACGCTGACCGGGGTTGTAGGTCCAGGCCTTGCGCGGCGTTTTCACCTGATCGACGAAGTCATCCACCAGCAGGATCGAACCTGCGAGACGTGCCGGCTCCTTGATGATCTGCAGGAAGTAGAACAGCAGATTGTCTTCGCGCTGCGCCGGTGTTTTCTTCTGGTTGGAGTAGACGAAGTCGTACTCGTAGTCGAACTTCACCAGGTTGTAATCGCCCGTGGCCGTCACCGGGGCCTGCGCCCAGGAGGTGGCGTAGGTATCACCCTTGTAGACCGTCAGGTGGTTCCAGATCGCCTCCAGCCCGTCCTTGGGGATGGGAAACGGGACACCGCCATTGGTGCCCTCGATGCCATTGCCGCCAGAAACCAGCTTGACCTTGGTGGCGTTGGCCTTGGTCTCGGCATACAGGCCGGCGGGGTAGGCGGCGCTGCGGCGAGTGGGATAAACATTCATCTTCCAGCTGGGATAACGCTTCATCAGCGCCATCGCACCGGGTGCGAGGTTTTCCTTGTACTTATCGGCGTTGCTGGCATCGATGCTGAACAGCATCTTGTCGCCTGCAAAAGGGTCGGGGTAGTGCCCGCCGGTGACGAAACCGGCAGGTGCCTTGCTGTTGCCGCCATCCCAGGCCGGGATGGTGCCGGCGGCGTTGCCGGCCTTTTCAGCGCCGAGTGGGGTCAGCGAAGTGCCGAGTTTTTCGGCCTCGCTGGCAGAAACCGCAGCCTGTGCGGTGGTGAAGGTGACAAGCCCGGTCAGCAGGCTCGCGGCGATCAATCGAAGTTTCATGGGAGTTCTCCTTGAATCAGAATGCGTAGGAAACGCTGACCGCGACGAAGTCACGATCCTTGTTCGGGTTGGCGCTGGTCGCAAAACTCTGCGACTGGGTGGCATCACCCGGCACGCCTGCCGCTGCACCGGGCGGCACTGGATCAGTGCCAGCGTAGGTGCGACCGCCGATGAACGCGGTGTAACCAATGTCGGCCTGCCAGCGTTGCAGGTAGTTGAAGCCCAGCCCCAGGCTGACCGCACCGGTTTTTTCGGTGAAGTTCGGGCCATTGCCGTTGACGTCATGCGACAGCACCAGACGGGGCGACATCTGCACCGCACCGATCACGTTCTCATAATCGAGGCGGTTGACCAGGCGATAGCCCCAGGAGTCCTTGCTGGCATAACCGCCGCCGACACGCTCCTGGCAGGAGCCATTCGAGACGCCATTCAAAGACGCCTGCGGTGTCGTGCAAGAAGGCAGCGAAGTGCCCGGCGCGGCATAGCGCTGGCTGGTGTCGAAGTCGAGATGCGTCACGCCGACCTCGCCCAGCATCACGAACTGCTGCGCGCCGAAGGTAGGGCCAAAGGCCTTGGTCAGCGTCATCTGCATCTGGTGCATCGGCACCTGGTCAAAACCACGGACATAGGTGCCGGCTGCCAGGGGCGTGGCCGAGTCGTTGATGCTGCTGCGCACGCCGAGTGCGGTCAGCAACACTTCCGCGCCCGATTTTTGCAGCGGCTGGTTGGGGCGGAACGAATACTCGCCCTGCACCGCCACACCATACGGCGCCGTGGTGTTGAAGCTCAGGCCATACAGCTCGATGTTCTCAGGAAACTCCGAGAAGAAGGTCGCGCGGCAGTTGGGCGTGGTCGGCGAGGCCGAGCAGGTGGGCAGACCGCCGTTGAGCGTGTTGGTGGAGTTGCCGCCGGGCTGGCCCATGACGGTGCCGGAACCGCCGCGAACGGCGGAGACCAGCGGCGTGCGGCTGTGATACTTCAGCATGAACAAGCCGAACTCGGTGTTGTTCAGCGGCTCGGCGAAGTAGCGCAGTGCGAAACCGTACTGGTTGGTGGTGTTTTCGGGGTCGCGTGAGGCCTCGCGCGGCACCCAGACACTGGCGGAACCCGCAGGGCCATCCATGCCGGTGGGCGCGCGGGTGCGCTCGTTCTCGTCTTCGCGGCGGCCGAAGCTCACCACGGCGCGATCACCGTCGTCAGAGACGAAATCGTTGGTGGAGAAGAACCCACCGCGCGGGTCGATCTGGGTCTTGTCGTAGGCGGCGAGCCAGATGCCCTCGATGCTCAGATCACCCGTCAGCTGCAACTGTGCCGAAATGATGGGCGTGGGCAGCAGCGCTTCTTTCAGCTCCGCACCCGGTGCGCGCAGGCGCGAGACATCGACCGGGTTGATGGAGTTGATGCTGTTGCCGATGAAGGTGCTCTCGCCCCAGTTGATCACCTGCTTGCCGGCGCGGACCGAAAGCCCGCGACCTGCGACATCGAAATTGCCGTAGGCAAAGAGATCAAGCAGACGGAACTCTGCACCAAGGCGGTCACGACCGCGCGGGCCCAGCTCATAACTGCCCTGCGAGCGTGGCGTGGCGATATTGCCGGCAGCGTTCTTGCGATTTTCCAGCTTGTCGGCGTTCGACGAGGTCTGGTCGTAGAAGTAGGACACGCGCGAAAACACGCCGAACTGGTCGTACTTGAATTCCAGATCGTGTGAGGCCTTGACGTTGGCGGAGGTGATGTCGCCTTTCTCGAAGCCGAAGTTGCCGTCGTCCTCATTCACCGAGCGCGCCGTGCCGCCGTTGGTGATGCCGATGTTGCTGCTATCCGGGTCCTGTGTACGCATCGACACGCCGGCGGACACCGTGCTGTCAATGGTGGCCGCGATGGGCCCAAGCTGGAAGGGGATGGCCATCGCTGCCAGAGGCAGTGACAGAAGGGTTACACCGGTGCCTGCATGCAGCAGCACCCGACGACTTTTTTTCATCGTGTTTCTCCTCGATGTGTTGGTTATTTTTCCTCGCACCCTTCACAAGCCCGCGTTTGCGGCGGGTCATTGCGAAGTGGGCCGAGTATCTGCGCCTAATTTGCAAACAGCCACTGGGCAAACGACGAAAGGGGCTGTGGGTATACACAAAGAAAAAATGACGCAGTGCAGCAACCGAACCTGCTGCTGCATTCACTGTTTCGGGCTGATGGGCTGGCTCAGTTGCCGCAGTCGCAGTGCCGCGTAAAGGCGCGAGAGCCAGCCGATATCATCGAGCCGCGCCGACAGAATCGTCTCGATGCGTTCGAGTCGATAGCTCAGGGTATTGGGGTGGATGTTGAGCGCGCCGGCCACTGCCTTGCGGTGCTGGCGCAGCTCGAAAAACACTTGCAGGGTCTTCAGCAGATGCGGCTCCGGTGCCAGCTTTTCCATCAGGCTGTCGAAGTAGCGCACCACGTTGTCGGTGCTGTTCAGTGCGTCATCCAGTGCCACTTCGGCATAGCGCAGCACGCCGCGCGAGGGCTCGATTCGCAGGCCGATGTCGAGTGCGCGCAGGGCCTGTTCGCAGCTGCGTCGCCAACCGCGTGCGCCGGTGTCGGGCAGGCCGATGCCGACAGCGGTGATCTCCTGCCCGCTGTCGAGCAGGTCTTCGCAGAGTGCTGCGCAGCGCCGTTCCGATTCACTCACCGACTCGCCGGGTGCCAGTGGCACCCACAGCAGCAGATGGCCATTGCGCAGCGTGCGCAGGATGTTGCTGCGCTCGATGGCCAGCACCCGGCTGATCGAGGCCATGAGCTTGTCCAGCCCGGCCTCTGGCGTGATGCGCTCGCGCAGTTGTGCGTGGAAGCGCAATGCCACGGCCAGATGCGCGGCATTGGCGTCGATGCCGAGCGCCAGCGTGTGTTCGCGGAAGCTCTCGGTATCGTCGGGATGGCTGAAGATCACCCCACACAATTCGTGCTGCAGACGGTCGCGCCAGCGCGCGCGTTTCTGCTGTTCTTCGGCATGGGCCTCGCCGATGGTGCGGCCCATGAGGTCGAAGTGCAGCAGGATGTAGGGCGAGACCTTGAACAGCAGCTCGCGGTGAATCTCCGCATCACTGCCGGCCTCTTCGAGCAGCACATCCCACAGCACCCGTGAGCCGGTGCGAAACGCCTGCAGCAGGCTTTGCAGCGACACCCCCTGATGCACGCGGCGCCGGCCGAAGGAGATCAGCGGCTCCAGCTCCTTCGCAGTGGGTGGGCGGCCGCTGAGCAGTGCGCCAAACCACATGCGCACGTTGTGCGCGACCGATTGCTGCACATCGAGCTGGATCGCCGAATCGCCGATGTCGGCATATTCGGGGATCGCGCCGCGCATGGCGATGAGGGCACGCTGCACCACGGCATCGGTGTGCTCGACCAGCTTTTCCACATGCGCTCTCAGGATCGGCGACAGCTCACCCACGCCCGCTTCCAGCGGGATTGACACGGTCATTCTTGCTTGCCTCCTTGGCAATTCAGCGCCACTCCGGGTTCCTCGGCCCGCGCGCCCTGTGTTGAGACCAGCCTAATGGCATTTCGTTGTGAAAGCTCACAGTCGCGCTTGTGCCGCTCGCCAATGCTCTCGACGGCGGCGCTACCCATACTCCGATCCGTGGTGCTGATACGCCGTCTCGATGGCGGCCAGCAACCGGTAAGTCCTTGACGAAGTTCACCCATAACCCGGCGGGTGCATCGCAACCCGCCTGGAGGAGATTTGAAGATGAAGAAGAATCTGATGGGCGCGCTCGCGCCCGGTTTGCTCGTGACCGGCTTGCTTGCAGCCTGCGGCGGTACCGGCAGCCCTGAGCCGATGCAGGCAGAACAGCCTGCCGCACCTTCTCCCATTGCAGGTCTGCCGGGTATCCCCGGCCTGAGCCCTGGCGCACCCAGCCCTGCGCCCGCACCCGGTGCCAAGACCTGCGCCGACAACGCCAACAACTACAACCAGCTGGTGGGCGATGCCGCCGCCATGGCCAGCAAGGGCGGATTCACAGCCCCCTTCTGCGAAGAAAAGTTTTTGAGTGAATACGACTACGGCACCGCGCCGGTGTTCAACAATCCAGTGCGTGCCGACACCGAGTACCCCAACTGCGTGCGGCAGGAGGGTGGCTTCTTCGAGTGCAAGCCTTCGGCCGGTAGCGTGGCACTGCTGCCGGACAACCGCGTGGTGTACTTCAACGCGCTGGAAGGCACCGAGAACGTCGAGTTCAACATCGTCAAGGAGTTCGGTGATGTCGCGGTGAGCGACCAGACCCGCATCCTGTCGATGGGTGGCAATGGCCGGGCCAGCTGGGCGCGCCCCATCAACAACGATACCGGCTCGATCAATCCCAACATCGGCACGGGTCTCTCGCCCGATGACGAGTTCCGCAACGATGGCGCACTGTTCTGCTCGCACCTCGTGCAGCTCTACGATGGCCGCATCATGGCCGCCGGTGGCACCGACTACTACACCGAGCTGGGCATCGTCGAACTGGAGGGCCTGCGCAACGCCCGCCTGTTCGACTATCGCAACGACACCTGGAGCCAGACCGGCTCGATGAAGTACGGCCGCTGGTATCCCACCATGGTCACGCTCGGCGATGGCAACGTGATGATCGTCGGTGGGGTGACCAAGCTGATCAAGCCGGTGTATCCCGACCGGCCGCTCGCCTCCGGCCGCAATGTGCTGGAAACCGAGCGCTACGACCTCGGCTGCGGCACCTGGATCGACCACGGCATCGACGGGCAGAAGTCGCTGCCGCTGTATGCCCGCATGCATCTGCTGCCCAACGGCCACGTCTATTACGGCGCGGCCGGCCAGGCCTTCAATCCCTTCGGCCAGTCGGTGGACCAGCCGCTATGGAACATCGCCTCCGCATACGACCCGGTTGCCAACCAGTGGACGGATATCGGCATCCCCGGCCTGCCGGCAGCCTTCAATTCCGGCTTTGCCGCACTGCCGATGGACCTGACCCTGCCCAACCTGCCGGTCGCAGGCCCGGTGGTGGAACAACCCGCGCTGGGGCCGGCGCTGCCGCCACTGCCGGTGCCTGACATGCCGGCTGCGGCCGAGGCCTTCTTCACCGTGCTGAACAGCATCCCGTTCCCGCCCGTGAGCACGCTGGCCGATGGCCTGACGCCGGTGCTCGATGCCGCACCCGAACTGACGGCCGGCTTCCGTGGCTCCACCTTCAACATGATGATGCCGCTGGTGCCGGACGCCGAGGGCAACTACACCAGGGCGGAGTTCCTCACCGCTGGCGGCACGCTGGGTCTGGTCGCTGCCACCAACCCCGGTTCCGGCGTGCCGATCGCGCAGTCGCGCATCGACACCATCGACATCGGCAGCGACAACGCGCTGGCACTCAGTTCGCGCGCCACCGGCTCGCTCAATCGCGCCCGCTGGTATGGCACCGCGGTGCTGCTGCCGACCGGCTCGGTGATGCTGTTCTCCGGTGCCGACTTCGACGAGGTGATCCTGCCCGGCACCGGCGTGCCGATCGTGGAGACCGAGATGTTCGACCCGGCCACCGAGACCTGGACGGTGATGGCCACGCAGGGCCAGGCCCGCACCTACCACAATACCGAAGTCCTGCTGCCGGATGGCCGTGTGCTGGTGGGTGGCCACGCGCCGATCAGCACCGGCTACGCCTACGACCTGCAGCTGCCGGGCAAGTCGCCGCAGCGCGGCCGTGATCCGAGCTTCGAGATCTACAGCCCGCCGTATGTGTTCCAGCCGCGTCCGGTGATTTCGCAGGCTCCGAGCGAGCTGAGCCACGGCGAGTCGTTTGCGATCAGCGTGCCGAACGCGGCCGCTATCGAGTCGGTGGTGCTGATGCGCCGCTCGGCGATGACGCACATCGTCGATGGTGACCAGCGCAGCGTGGTGCTGCCCATCACCAGCCGGGACGGCGGCCGTCTGACCTTGAAGATGCCGAGCGTCAATCATGTGGCACCGCCCGGCTACTACATGCTGTTCGTCAACCAGCGCACGGCCAGCGGCCTGGTGCCTTCGGTGTCTTCCTCGGTGCTGGTCAAGGGTGCAGAGCTCGCCTGCACCAGCACGCCCGGCACATGATGCGCAGTGGCGTGCAAAGGGGCTGCCTCTGGGCAGCCCTGTTTTTTGGTCTCGTCAGCAGTGCGGCCTGGTCGCATGGCGTGCGTAACGACATCCGCGTGGACATCACACCCATCGCGGTCGAAGGGCTGACGGTCGAGCTGCACCAGGACGCCTTCCAGCCGCAGCTGGTGGTTTCCAACCGCAGCGGCAAGCTGCTGGAAGTGCTGGATGCCGAAGGCCGCAGCTTCATCCGCATCGGGGACGGCAAGGCGGCGGTTGATCTCGCCGCCAAGGCCTATCACCTCTCGCGTGTCGCCGGCGGCGGCAATGCCCGCGCCAACACACTCTCGGCAACGCCGCGCTGGCGCACCATCGCCACCGAGCCGGCGTTTGGCTGGTTCGACAGCCGCATCGCCACCGTCACGCTCGACATCCCCTACGCGGTGAAGCAGATCGGCCGCGAGATGCCGTTTGGCCAGTGGAGCATTCCGGCGCGGCTGGATGGCCAGCCGCTGGAGATTCGCGGCGTGTTCACCTACACGCCGCCGCCGCTGGGCATTGCCGTGTCGGCGCTCGAATCGACCACGGCCATCGCACCTGGTGTGCTGGTGCAGCTGGTGCCGGGGCCGGTGCCGGCCTTGTTCCTGCGCAACAGCGGGGACAAGACCGTGCAGGTGCTCGACGCGGCCGGCAAGGCGTTTCTCAAAGTGGGTGCCGACGGCGTCTGGGCCGATCTCGACAGCCCCAGCTGGCGCACCGCCAGCACCAAGTCGCTGGGCAGCGACCGGGGCTGGAAGCAGCTCTCCAGGGCCCGCAGCATCAGCTGGCTGGAGCCGCGCGCCGCCTTCACCGGCAGACTGCCGCAGCCGATGCCCGACAGCGGCCAACTCAACGACTGGCAGGTGCCCCTGCTGGTGGGCCGCGAGCGCATCGCCCTGCGTGGCCACAACCGCTGGATGAAGCGCGCGGCACCCAACGCCAAGGCCGGGCCAGTGCGGCTGCCAGAATAGTGTTCTGAATCCCTGCCCTGACCTGCGTCGACGCTCATGAAAAACATCCTTGCCCTGCTGATTGGTGCCGCCCTGCTGGTGGGCCTGTTCCTGTGGTTCCGGCCCGCGCCTGCACCCATGCCGCTGCCCATCGCCGCCGCACCACTCGCCACCGTGCTGGCCACGCCGGTCGCCGTGGCCAGCGCACCGGTGGCGGCGGTGTTCGAGATCGTCGTTGCAGGTGGCAAGCTGGCCAGCGGCCCGGCGGTGATCTCGGTGACCCAGGGCACGCCGGTGACCCTGCGCATCACCACCGATCATGCCGACGAGCTGCATCTGCATGGCTACGACCTGACGCTGAAGCTGCCCAAGGGCCAGGCTGCGGAGCTGAGCTTTGTGGCCGACCGCTCCGGCCGCTTCGAGTACGAGCTGCACCACGCCCATCTCGACCTCGGCGCGCTGGAAGTGCAGCCGCGCTGAAGATGCACACCGCCCGCCGCAGTGTCGCCGCGCTGCTGACGCTGCTGCTGGCCCCGCCCGCCGGGGCGCATTCCTTCGGCAAGCTCTACAACCTGCCGGTGCCGCTGTGGCTTTATCTCTATGGCGCGGTGGCGGCCTTGTTGCTGTCCTTCCTGGTGATGGCCTGGCTGGCCTCGCAGCCGGCCGCCGCCGGTGTGGATGCTGATCCCGAAGACGAGACGATGTCGGTGCTGCCCAGGTGGCTGCGCCACCTGCTGCAAGCGGGCGCGCTCGGCTTGCTGGCGCTCGCCATCGTCAGCGGCCTGTTTGGCAGCCAGGATGCCTACGCCAACTTCAACATGAGCGGCTTCTGGATCGGCTTCGTGCTCGGCTTCGCCTACCTCGTGGCGCTGGTCGGACCGCTGTATGCGGTGGTCAATCCCTGGCGGCTGATGGTGGGCGGGCTCGAACGTTTCAGCGGCCCCTGGCTCGGCCATGTGAAAGCGCCGGAGCGGCTCGGCGTGCTGCCGGCATTGCTGCTGTATTTGGCCTTCATCTGGGTGGAGCTGTTCGGCGGCACCGGGCCGCGCCAGCTGTCCTGGCTGCTGATCGGCTACACCGGCGTCAACCTCACGGGTGCCTGGTGGTTTGGCAGCCGATACTGGTTTGCGCAGGGCGAGTTCTTTGCGGTGTTCATGCGCTTGCTGGGGCGTTGCTCGCCGCTCGTCTGGCGGCGCGATGGGGTGGGCCTGCAATGGCCGTTTGCGGGCCTGCTGCGTGAGCGCGCAGCGCACTGGAGTCTGCTGCTGTTCGTGCTGTTCATGCTCTCGTCCACCGCCTTCGACGGCCTGCGCGAGACGGTGCCCTGGGTCAGCCTCTACTGGCAGGATCTCCACACCCTGCTGTGGTCGCCGCTGTTCGGTGAAGACCGCATCGCCAGCTATCCAAGGTTGGTGACGCTCTATGCCTGGTGGCAGGGTGCGGCCCTGCTGCTCTCGCCCTTCGCCTATCTCGCGGTGTATCTGGCCTGCCTGCAGGCCGCGCTCTGGCTCACCCGCAGCAGCCTCTCGCTGAAGACCCTGGCGTTGCGCTTTGCACCGACGCTGATCCCCATCGCGCTGGTCTATCACCTCACCCACTACTACACGCTGCTGTTCACCCAGGGCGCGCAACTGCCCTGGCTATTGGCTGATCCGCTGGGCACCGGCAGCGAGTGGGCCTGGCGCTGGCTGGGCTTGCCGCGTGCCTACATCCCCGATGCGGGCGTGGTCTGGCATACCCAGGTGGGGTTGATCGTCGCCGGGCACATCGTCAGCGTGGTGCTGGCGCACCGGGTGGCGCTGGCGCTGTTTGCCAGCCGCCGCGAGGCCACGCTCAGCCAGCTGCCGATGCTGCTGCTGATGATGCTCTACACCGGCGGCGGGCTATGGATATTGGCGCAGCCGCTCAACCCCGGCGCGCATTGACGATCTAGAGCAGCTGGTTCTGGTTCTGAGACTGTTCCCAGTCGAAGCGCGGCAGTTCCATGAAGCTGCGAACCAAGAGATCACCCCAGGACTTCTTGAGGTGGGCGTAGAACGGCGTATCGAGGTCGTAGCGTTCCTTGTGCGTCACCCGCAGGGCGTCGCGCGGCACGAAGGCGAGGTCCAGCGGCGGGCCGACGGTGAGGTTCGATTTCATCGTCGAATCGAGCGACACCAGCGCGCAGCGGGCGGCGTCTTCCAGCGACACATAGGGACGGATGATGCGGTCGAGAATCGGCTTGCCGTACTTGCTCTCGCCGATCTGGATGTAGGGCGTCTCCGGGCTGGCCGAGATGCAGTTGCCTTCGGGATAGATCAGATACAGCGCCGGGTCTTCACCCTCGATCTGGCCACCGAGAATCATGGTGGTGCGAAAGTCCACCGAAGACTGCGTGTGCGCCGCCGATTCGCGCTGCGAGCGCACCGACAGGCCGCCAATGTAGTCGGCGACGTCGAACATGTGGCGCAGGGTGCGCAGGCTGGCCGGCGCCTTGGGGTCGGCGATGTCGCGGCGCACATGGTTGAGCACCGTCTGCGTGGTGGCCAGGTTGCCGGACGACATGATCACGAACACGCTCTCGCCCGGCGTCTCGAACACATGCATCTTGTTGTAGGTGCGCACGTCGTCAACGCCGGCGGAAGTGCGGGTATCTGCCGCAAAGACCAGGCCGTCGTTCACCTTCGCTGCCACGCAATACGTCATTGTCCCGTCACTCTTTGGATCATCCCGCTGCAAGTAAACCTGTGCGTAGCAACCCGCCGTTGGATTGAAGCGTGGCGATTGTAGTGGCTCGCCCCACTCCCGGCACCCAATCGGTCACAGCCAAAGGGCCTGCACATTCCATGCCGCCCGCCCGGTGCCGGGCGGTGCTTGTGGCGGCAGCGTGCAGCCGGAATACTGGACGGTATGAAGCACCAGACCAACGAGGAGAGCCGCACATGAGCACCCCCATCGAATTTTTCTTTGACCCCGCCAGCACCTACAGCTATCTGGCCGCGACACAGATCGAGGCTTTTGCGAAAGAGCACGGCACGACCGTGCAGTGGAAACCTTTCCTGCTCGGCAAGGCCTTCGAGGCCACTGGCAACAAGATGCCGGCGCTGGTGCCCGCCAAGGGCAAGTATCTGTTCAAGGATGCCACCCTCTGGGCCAGGCTCTACAAGGTGCCGTTCGCCTTTCCCAAGAACTTCCCGCTCAACAGCGTGCTGGCCTCGCGCGCCTGCATCGCGGCCGACCAGGCCGGGCAGGGCGTGCCGTTCACACTGGCCGCACTTACCGCCTACTGGGCCGAAGGCGCTGACCTGACCCTGCCTGACACTGTTGCTGCCATTGCCGGCAAGCTGGGCCTCGATGGCACGGCGATTGTTGCCGCCACCGGCGAGGCAGTGGTGAAAGACGTGCTGCGCGCCAACACCGAAGACGCCATTGCGCGCGGCGTGTTCGGCGCGCCCACCTTCTTCATCGGCAAGCAGATGTTCTGGGGCAACGACCGCTTCCCGCTGATGTCCGCCTTCATCAAGGGAGAGCTTGCATGAGCGCAGTGAACAAGCAGTTCAAGCTCGCCTCACGCCCCATCGGCAACGCCACGCGCAGCAACTTCGAGTATCTGGAAACCGCCATCCCCACCGCGGGTGAGGGTGAGATTCTGGTCAAGACGCTCTACATCTCGCTCGACCCCGCCATGCGCGGCTGGATGAACGAGGGCAAGAGCTACATCCCCCCGGTGGCCATCGGCGAAGTGATGCGCGCCGGCACACTGGGCGAGGTCATCGCCAGCCACCACCCCAAATGGCCGGTTGGCACCCATGTGGTCGGCAACTGGGGCGTGCAGGGCTATGCCGTGATCGGCGCTGCCAATGGCATCGAGCGCCTCTATGCCGTGGACGGCAAGCTGGCACCGCTGCCCAAGTATCTCGGCCTGCTCGGCATGCCCGGCTTCACGGGCTACTTTGGCTTGCTGGATGTGGGCCTGCCGAAGGCGGGTGAGACTGTGGTGGTTTCCGGTGCCGCCGGTGCCGTGGGCCAGGTCGTCGGCCAGGTCGCCAAGCTCAAGGGCTGCCGCGTGGTGGGCATTGCCGGCGGGCAGGACAAATGCGATTTCGTGGTCAATGAACTGGGTTTCGATGCCTGCGTCGACTACAAGCGCGGCGACCTGCGCGCCGCGTTGAAAGAAGCAGCACCCAAGGGCATCGACGTCTACTTCGACAATGTCGGCGGCGACATTCTCGACGTGGTGCTGGGCCTCATCCGCATGAAAGCCCGCATCGTCATCTGTGGTGCCATCAGCCAGTACAACAACACGACCGCCGTGAAAGGCCCCGCCAACTACCTGAGCCTCTTGGTCAACCGCGCGCGCATGGAAGGCATCGTCGTGTTCGACTGGGCCAACCGCTACGGCGAGGCGATGCAGGCCATGGGCGGCTGGCTGGCTTCGGGCCAGCTCAAATCCCGCGAAGACATCGTCGAAGGCATCGAGACCTTCCCGGAGACGCTCAACAAGCTGTTCACCGGCGAGAACTTCGGCAAGTTGCTGATCAAGGCATGAGTCAGGGCAGCTCGCGCTTCGTCCGCCTGCGCGGGCTGCGATTTCACCTCAGAACCTGGGGTGAAATCGACAAGCCCCTGCTCGTGCTGCTGCACGGCTGGCTCGATACCAGCGCCACCTGGAGCGATGTGGGTGCCCGCCTCGGCGAGCGCTTCCACGTCATCGCCCCCGACCAGCGCGGCTACGGCTACAGCGAGTGGCCGCAGGATGGCTACTGGTTCCCGGACTATCTCGGTGATCTCGATGCCCTGCTGGATCACCTCTCACCGACAGCGCCCGTCCAGCTGGTGGGCCACAGCATGGGCGGGCAGATCGCCAGCGTGTATGCGGGTTTGCGGCCCGCGCGCATCGGCAAGCTGGCGATCATCGACAGCCTGTTCCTGCCCGACATGCCGGCCAGCAAATCGCCGAAGCAGGTGGGCCGCTGGCTCGACCAGCTCAAGGACAGGCCGCGCGAGAAAACCTACGAGAGCTTTGAAGAGCTGGCCCAGCGCATCCGCAAGCAGCACCCACAGTTGAGCGACGCCCGCGCCTTGTTCGTGGCGCAAGGCTGGGGCGCGAAAGGTGGCGATGGCCGCATCCGCCTGCTGGCCGACCCCAAGCACCGCCGCGACATGCCCACGCTCTACCGCAATGCCGAGAGCATGGAAATCTGGAAGGCCATCACCGCACCTACCGCCTTTATCGACGGCGGTGTCTCGGCCTTCATCAAGGCCATCCCGGCAGAAGAAAAGCAGGCGCGCCGCGAGTGCTTCAAGCAACGCAGCGAGGTGGTCATTCCCGATGCCGGCCACATGCTGCACTTCGATGCGCCGGATGCGCTGGCAGATGCGCTGCTCGCATTCTTCTGAAGGGCCGTCGGCGATAATGCGGCCATGACCGCCTTGCGCCACACCCAGTTCGTCGCTGCCCTCGCCAAGCCCCTGCCGCCCATCGTGCTGCTGGCGGGCGAAGAGCCGCTGCTGATCCAGGAGGCGCTTGATGCGGTGCGGCTGGCTGCGAAGAAGCAGGGCTACAGCGAGCGCATCACGCTCAATGTCGAGCCTGGTTTCCGCTGGCAGCAGGTGTATGACGAGTGCGCCTCGATGTCGCTGTTCGCCGAGCGCCGCGTGATCGAGGTGCGCATGCCCAAGGGCCCCAACGGCCACAAGAAAAAGGGCAAGGCCGCCGCCGATGAAGACGAGGGTGAGGACGACGGCGACGAGGCGCCCATGGGCAAGTCGGAAGACGGCACCAAGGCCCTGGCCGCGCTCGCGCAGAAGCCCGCGCGCGACATCCTGCTGCTGATCGTGGCCGACCCGCTGGACTACAAGGGTCGCCAGACACCGTGGTATTCGGCGCTCGATGCCGCCGGGCTTTCGATGTATGCGGAGCCGGTGAAGCCGGAGCAGCTTGCTGGCTTCATCAACGAGCGCGCCGCGCAGCTCAAGCTGCAACTGCACCCAGAGGCCGTGCAGGTGCTGGCCGAGCGCACCGAGGGCAATCTGCTGGCCTGCATGCAGGACCTTGAGAAGCTCGCGCTGCTGTTCCCCGCACAGCAAGTCAGCGCCGAAGACTTGCTGAAATCGGTGGCGGATTCTTCGCGCTTCGAGGCATTCGACCTCATCGACAAGATGCTCACTGGCGATGCGCCCGGTGCCACGCACGCCCTGGCGCGCCTGCGCGAGGAGGGCGTGAATGCGCTCGCCGTGCAGGGCCCGCTCGCCTATGCGCTGCGCACCTGGGCGGTGGCGGGTGCGGCATTCGCCAAGTCGCGCGATGTGAGCAGCGCCTGCGCGCAGGCCAAGCTGTTCGGTGTGCGCGCGCGGCCTTATGAAGCGGCCCTGCGGCGCAGCAAGGGCTTCTCGCCCTCCACCGCGCTCGCACGCCTGGCCAAGGTCGATCAGGCGGTGAAGTCGGGGCAGGAGTCTGCCGCCTGGGAGGACTTGCTAGCATTGGTGCTGGCGGCCAGTGGGGCCGCGCTCCCGGCCGCGAAAGCGGCGTAATCGAAAGTGGCAAAAGCAAAAACAGAATCACCGGCGCAGATCAAGGCCTACATGCTCGATGTGGGCCAGAAGGCGCGCAGCGCCAGCCGCGCGTTGGCCAAGGCCGAGTCCGGCACCAAGAACGCCGCGCTCTTCACGCTGGCAGATCGCCTGCTGGAAGAAGCTGAGTCCATCCTCGAAGCCAATCGCCAGGACATGCGCGCCGCCCGCGACGCCAATCTCGAAGCCGCGCTGCTGGATCGCCTCGAACTCACGCCCGCGCGCATCGAGGCGATGGCCGATGGCGTGCGCCAGGTAGCAGGCCTGCCCGACCCCATCGGCACCATCAGCGACATGGCCTATCGGCCGAGCGGTATCCAGGTGGGCAAGATGCGCGTGCCGCTGGGTGTGGTCGGCATCATTTACGAGTCGCGTCCCAACGTCACGGCCGATGCCGCTGCGCTTTGCCTCAAGAGTGGCAACGCCTGCATCTTGCGCGGCGGCAGCGAGGCCTTGCATAGCAATCAAGCCATCGCCCAGGCCATCCGCCGCGCGCTGCTGGCCGCTGGTCTGCCCGCCGAGGCGGTGCAGGTGGTGCAGACCGCCGACCGCGCTGCTGTCGGCGAGTTGCTGACCATGCCGCAGTTCGTCGATGTGGTGATCCCGCGCGGCGGCAAGGGGCTGGTGGCCTTCGTGAGTGAGCACGCGCGGGTGCCGGTCATCAAGCATCTCGATGGAATCTGCCATGTCTTCATCGACGCCCAGGCCGATGTCGAAAAGGCCTATGCGGTGGCCGTCAACGCCAAGACCCAGCGCTACGGCACCTGCAACACCATGGAGACGCTGCTGGTCGATGCGCCCATCGCCGACCAGGTGCTGCCCGAACTCGCGCGCAGCTACCGCGAACACAAGGTGGAGTTGCGTGGCTGCGATCGCACGCGCTTCATCCTGCCCGGCATCAAGGTCGCCAGCGACGAAGACTGGCGCACCGAATATCTGGCCCCCGTGCTCTCCATCCGCATCGTCGATGGCCTCGACGCCGCCATCGAGCACATCAACACCTACGGCAGTGCCCACACCGACTGCATCGTCACCGAGAACGGCACCCGTGCTCGGCGCTTTCTGCGCGAGGTCGATTCCGCGAGCGTGATGGTCAATGCCAGCACGCGCTTCGCCGATGGCTATGAGTACGGCTTAGGCGCCGAGATTGGTATCAGCACCGACAAGTTTCATGCGCGCGGGCCGGTGGGGCTTGAGGGGCTCACCAGTCAGAAATGGATCGTGCTGGGTGATGGGCACATTCGCTGATGCCGCCAACCGTCTTCATCGAAGGCGCGCTGCGTTTCTACTTTTTCTCCCGCGAGGAGGCGAGAATGCATGTGCATGTGCAGTCCCCGGAGGGCGAGGCGAAGTTCTGGCTCGAACCGGAGATTGCCTTCGCGCTCAACAAAGGCCTCAGCGCCAAATCGCTGAGCAAGGCTTAAAGCACTGGTGAGATCACATGAGCAAGAAATCCGTAGTGCCTGGCGCAAGCACTTCAAGCTCGAAGGCTGAAGTGACCAACATCGGGCCGCAAGGCCTGTGGATGCTCGTGGACGGCGTCGAGCATTTTCTCGATTACGAAACCTTCCCCTGGTTCATGCACGGCACCGTGGCTGAAATCCTGCATGTCGAGCGCCCGCACGCCGAGCATCTCTGGTGGCCAGAGCTGGATGTGGATTTGGCGGTGGAGAATCTTCTGCATCCCGAAAAATACACACTGCGCGGCAAGGTGATTCCCCGCATGACCAAGGCTGCTTAAGCGCGATGGCCAATACGCCAATCGGCATTTTCGGCGGCGCCTTCGCGCCCTTCCACAACGGCCACCTGCGCCTCGCACTCGAAGCGATGGAGCGGCTCGATCTCGCCCAGGTGCGCTTGATCCCCACCGCCCACCCCATGCACCGGCCGGATTCGCACATCTCGCCGCAGAAGCGGCTGGAGTGGGTGCGCATGGCCATCGCCAAGGAAAAGGGCCTGGTCGCCGATGACCGCGAGATCAAGCGCGAGGGGCCGAGCTACACCATCGACACCCTGCTGGAACTCAAGAAATGGCGGCCGCGCACGCCGCTGGTGCTGCTGCTGGGGGCCGATGCCTTCGCGCACTTCCACACCTGGCACATGTGGAAGGAGATTCTCGAACTGGCCCACCTCGCCGTCGTCTCGCGCCCCGGTGCTTCGCTGCTGCCGCCGGTGGAAGCCGATGTGCTCTCCGGCCGTCACACCGACACGGCAGAGGCCTTCCGCACCGTGCCCGCCGGCCTGTGGATGGAACTGCCGCTGCCGCTGATGGAGATTTCCTCCACCCGCATCCGCCGCCTGCTCAAGGCCGATGCCTCCGTGCGAGGCCTGCTGCCCGATGCGATTCTCGATGCCCTCACGCCGAAAGACATCGAGCTGCTCACGCACGAAGATGCCCCCTCAAAACACTAGGAAATAACCACTCAAATGACTCCAGCCGAACTCACCAAACTTGCCATCGCCGCCCTCGAAGACATGAAGGGCATCAACATCGAACTGATTGATGTCGCTCCGCTCACCAGCATTGCCGACCACATGGTGATCTGCACCGGCACCAGCAACCGGCATGTGAAGGCGCTGGCCGATTCGGTGATGAAGAAGGCGAGCGAAGCTGGCGTGGGCTGGCCGCGTTCGCAGGGGCTTGAGACGGGTGATTGGGCGCTGGTGGATTTGAACGGCACCATCGTCCACATCATGCTCGCCAGTGCGCGCGCCACCTACCAGCTCGAAAAACTGTGGGACTTGGGCCAGCCCAAGCCCAAGCTCGACGCGGTGAAAAAAGCCAAGAAGCTCGCCAAGAAAATGGCCAAGAAGGCGGGGAAGAAATCAGCGCCGAAACCCGCCGCCAACAAGAAGCCGGGCGGCAAGAAAGTGGCTGCGAAGGCACTGCCGAAGAAGAAGGCCGTCCCAGCCAAGCCAGCCCCCAAGGCAGCGGTGAAGAAGATTGCGGCCAAGCCGGTGGTCAAGGCAGCGGCGAAGAAGGCGGTGGCGAAGGCACCCGTCAAGAAAGTCGCGGCCAAGAAAGCGCCGGCGAAGAAAATCGTCGTCGCCAAAAAGCCTGCGCCCAAAGCCCCGGCCAAATCACCTGTCAAAGCCATCAAGAAGTCGGCGGTCAAGAAGCCCGTGGTCAAAGCCAAAAAGCGGTAAGGCATGAAGCTGCGTCTCATCGCCGTCGGCACGCGCATGCCGGACTGGGTGGACGCAGCCTTCGCCGACTACACCCGGCGGCTGCCGCCGGAGTACGGCTTCGCCCTGCAAGAAATTGCCGTGACCCCACGCGGCAAGAACGCCGACTTAGCAAGACTGAAGCGTGACGAGGGCGAGAAGATCCTGAAAGCCCTGCCGCGCGACACGCGGCTGGTGACGCTCGACGAGCGCGGCAGCCAGTGGACTACCGAGCAGCTGGCCGCCCGGCTGAGTGCCTGGTTGCAGGATGGCCGCGACGTCATGCTCGCCATCGGCGGCCCGGACGGCCACGCGCCGGAGGTGCTGAAGCGCGCCGATGAAAGCTGGGGGCTCAGCAAGCTGGTGCTGCCGCATGCCCTGGTGCGGGTGGTGGTGGCCGAGGCGCTGTACCGGGCCTGGAGCGTGAACGCCAACCATCCCTACCACCGGGCTTGAAGCGGTGTTGGCACCAAAGATGCTGCACATTGCCCATCAAGAGCGTTCGCGTGGGTAAATATCAACCCACCAGGGGCATCGCCGCGCAGGATCAAAAGCATTGTTTATAGAATCGCCAAAGCACTTCAAAATCATTGAGATGCCCTGAACCAGTCAGGGGCGTTTCGCGGGAAACACAGGCTGTGAAGACATCGCGCTATTTGTTTTTGCAGGGCCAGATCAGTCGCTTCTTCTCCGAGTTGGGCTCGCGCCTGCAGCGGGAAGGTCACGCTGTGCGCCGCATCAACTTCAACAGCGGCGATGGCCTGTTCTGGTCGCTGCCGGGCGGCCTCGACTACACCGGCACCCAGGACGAGTGGCCTGACTTTCTCGCCGGACAGCTGAGCGCCTGGGGCATCACCGATCTCATCCTGTTCGGCGACTGCCGGCCGCTGCATGCGCTTGCCATCCGGCTCGCCAGGCTGCGCGGCATCGCGGTGCATGTGTTTGAAGAAGGCTATCTGCGGCCGGACTTCATCACGCTGGAGTCGGGCGGCGTCAACGGCCATTCCAGCCTGCCGCGCGATGCCAGGGCGTATCGGCAGGCGGCGGCGCAACTGCCTGCCGTGACGGCGAGCACGCCGGTGCAGGCCAGCTTCGCGCGCCGCGCGGTGGATGATGTGTTCTACAACCTCGGCATCGCGCTGGGCGGCTGGCGGTTTCCCCGGTACCAGAGCCACCGGCCCTGGAGTGCCTTTGCCGAATACGGCGTGGGCGTGCGCCGCCTGCCGATGAAGGCGCTCACGCGGCGCGAGACCGAGCGCCGCGCACGCGCCATCGAGCAGGGTCAGCGTCCGTACTTCGTGTTTCCGCTGCAGATTGATGCCGATACCCAGATCCGCTTTCACGCCGCGCCCGGCGGCATGAAAGCGGCCATCGCGCGGGTGATGCAGTCGTTTGCCGCCCATGCTGCCCCCGAAGCCCTGCTGGTCATCACCGAGCATCCGCTGGACTACGGCCCGGTCGATTTCGCCAGCGTGGTGGCCAGCCTCGCGGCAGCGCAGGGTCTGGGCGAGCGGGTGGTGTTTCTGCGTGGCGGCAGCCCGGCCGCGCTGGTGAATGCCGCGCGTGGTCTGGTCACCGTCAACAGCACCATTGGCATCAGCGCACTCGCTGCCGGCATCCCCGTCGTCACGCTCGGCACTGCCATCTACAACCTGCCGGGCCTCACCCACCAGCCGCACATCGACCAGTTCTGGGCGGCACCCCAGCCGCCCGATGCGGCGCTGTTCGATGCCTTCCGCCGCGTGGTGGCGGCGCGCACGCAGATCAATGGCGGCTTCTACAGCGTGCAGGGCATCGCACTGGCGGTGGAGGGCGCGCTGCAAAGACTGCTGCACGCCGCCCCGCTGCCGACCAAGGTGGACGTCATCCGCTACCTGCCGCAGCCGGCCAACGCCGCGACGCCCGATGACAGCCAGGACTGGGTGCCGCCCGCCGTCGTCGCCGCGGCGGAATACACCGTGCAGGCTTGATTCACCGTGACCCCTGCTGACCTGCGCTGGGGCGCAGCCATCCTGCTGCTGTTGATCGCCTGGCTGCTGCCGCGCCGCGCCGCCGGCACGCCGCTGAAACTTTCGCCCGCGCTGCCGCTGGACCTGGTGCTGCCGCTCGCCGTGTTCGCCCTGGTGCTGCTGTGTTCGGCGCGACCCCTGCTGGCCGGCGTGGTGACGCTGGCCGCCGGTGCCGGCTGGGCGCGCGCCGACCGCGACAAGCGCCGCGTGCTGGCCGAGCCCATCGTCTTCACCGATGTGTTCCAGACCTTCGACATCGCGCGGCACCCCCAGCTCGCCATGCCGTTCCCGCACAAGGCACCGCTGGTGCTGGCGGGTCTGGCGACCATCGCCTTCTTCTCGCTGGTGATCTGGGCCGAGCCGCCGCAGTGGCGAGCTAATGTCTGGAGATCACTCTGCCTGCTGCTGATGGCCATCGCCGCCACCCTGCTGGCGCGGCGCTTGCTGCCGCATCTCTACGCCGGGTTTCGCGCCACGCAGCTCAGCGCCGACCCGACGCGCGATGCCGCCCGTCACGGGCCCTTTGCGACGCTGCTGCTGTATGGCCTGTTCGCCCGCCACGAGCGCGCCGCGCGGCGTGCGCTCAGCGTGCCCGCCACCACCCGCCACACCCACGAAGGCCCGGTGGTGCTGGTGCAGAGCGAGTCCTTCTTCGATGCTCGCCGCCTGCACCCCGACATGCCGCAGGGCCTGCTGCCGCAGTTCGACCGTGGCTGCCGCGACAGCCTGCAATGGGGCCGCTTCGCGGTGCCGAGCTGGGGTGCCAACACCGTGCGAACCGAGTTCGCCGTGCTCACCGGCCTGACTGAAGAAGCCACCGGCTTCGACCGCTTCAACCCCTATTACCGTTTCGCCGATGCACCCATCGCCTCGCTGGCGCAGACCCTGCGCGCGGCCGGCTATCACACCGTCTGCCTGCATCCTTTCGATCGCAGCTTCTACCGCCGCGACCAGGTCATGCCGCAGCTCGGCTTCGACGAGTTTCTGGGTGAAGAGGCGTTCGCCGATGCGCCGCGCGTCAACGGCTTCGTCACCGATGTGGAAGTGGCCGAGGTTGCGGCGCGCCTGCTGCGTGAACGGGGGCCGAAGCTGTTCCTGTTCGTCATCACCATCGAGAACCACGGCCCCTGGCTGGGTGTGCCGACGCAGAAGCTGGCGGCACTCGAAGCCCTGCCGCTCGACGCTGACGAGCGCCGCGGCCTCAACCACTATCTCGGCAGCCTCGCCAATGCCGATGCGATGTTCGGCCTGCTGCGCGAGACGCTCGAAGCCCTGCCGCAGCCCGGCACGCTGGGCTTCTACGGCGATCACCTGCCGAGTTTCCCGACGCTGTTCCCGAAGCTGGGCATGACCGATTCGCGCAGCGATTACTTGATCTGGCGTGCGGATGGCGGCAGCGGCCAGCGGCAGGACATCGCCGCGCACGAACTGGGGGCCGCGCTGCTGCGCGCCTGAGCGGCGACTATGCTCGTCAGCCACCGCCATCGCTTCATCTACACCAAGACCAAGAAGACGGCGGGCACTTCGGTCGAGGCGTACTTCGAACCGTACTGCATGGCAGAAAATACTTGGAGTGCGAGCCACGCGCGTGAGCAGTCGGTGTCGGCAGCCGGTATCGTCGGCCAGCGAGGGCAGGTGAAACCAGAGCATCAATGGTGGAACCACATGCCGGCGCAGCTCATACGTCAGCAACTGGGTGAAGCCATCTGGTCCAACTACTACAAGTTCTGCGTGGTGAGAAACCCTTTTGAGAAAGTGGTTTCGATGTTCTTTTTCGATCAGCGTCGAGGCTTGATCGAGAAAGTGTCACCCGGACAGGCTGCGGCTGCTTTCGAGCACTGGGTACTCACGTCGGCACTGCCGGTGGATCGCGAGATGTATCTGATCGATGGCGAGATCTGCATGGACGCGCTGGTACGACACGAACAAATAGAAACAGATCTCGAAGCGGTGTGTCGCCACTTGCGCGTAGCTTGGAATCCGCAGGCACTGCCGACCTACAAGACGGGCATCCGGCCAGAATGGGCGAGCGTGGCGGCGCTCTACACCGAGCCCGCCCGGCAAAAGGTGGCGGACACCTTTGCATTCGAGCTGGAGACCTTCGGCTACCGTTTTGGCTGAGGTCGTCTGCAACCATCACTCAAACCTGGGTTGAACATGCTGGTCAGTCACCGCTATCACTTCATCTACACAAAGACCATCAAGACGGCGAGCACTTCGGTGGAGTCGTACTTCGAGCGCTACTGCATGCCGGAGGGTGAGTGGCAGCAGGACATCCACCGCAACGAGTACGACACCGCGGCCGGCATCATCGGACAGCGCGGTGGCCAGATGCGGCCGGAGATCCGGTGGTGGAACCACATGCCGGCCCGGCTGATCCGCGATCAACTGGGCGACGCCATCTGGTCGCAGTACACCAAGTTCTGCGTGATCCGGCATCCGTTCGAGAAGATCATCTCGCTGTTCTATTTCCGTCGGACCAATGGCTGGATCACGGTCGACCAGGGCGCCAGTGACGCAGTGCAATTCCAGAACTGGCTGATCTCGTCCCCCGAGCACATTTTCGACCGCGACATGTTCATGATCGACGGCCAGCTCTGCATGGATTTTTTCATCCGCTACGAGTCTCTGGAGCATGACCTGCAGGAACTCTCGAAGCGGCTCGGCCTGCCTGCGGGCGCGGTATTGCCCCGATACAAATCCCATCAAAGGCCCGCGACGGGCCTGGCTGAAACCCTGCACACCGAGGCGACGAAAAAGCGCGTGCGCGAGCTCTATGCCTTCGAGTTCCAGACCTTTGGCTATGTGTGAGACTCACAGAGGGCGTGGTTGCTGCCGCCATCTGCGGAGCGACAGGCCGTGATCGTGCTCTGCTACGGCATGCTGAAGTCCGGCAGCACGCTGGCTTTCGAGCTGTGCAAGGCGGTGCTGGAGGCGAAGGGCCTGGTGCAACGCCGCCTGCCCGATGAGGTGGTGCGTGCTGGTCACGCGGGCAATTTCATCGGCAAGCTGTTGCCGGAGCAGCTTCTGGGTTTGCAGGCGGCGGTCGGGCCGGACGAGATCATCGCGATCAAGACCCATGCGCCATTGCCGCTGGAAACGCGCGCAGCGATTCTGGCCGGCCAGGCGCAGGGTGCTATACGGCTGCAGGTGAGCTTCAGAGACCCGCGCGAAATCTGTCTGTCCCTGCTCGATGCCGGCGCGCGGGCGCGAGGGCGCGAGGGCAGCGGCGCCCAGGGTTTCGGTGCGATTCACACGCTGGAGCAGGCAGCTCGGTTCATCGAGAACCAGATCAGGCATTGCGTCAGCTGGGCTGCGGTATCCGATGCCCTGTTATTACCCTACAACGAGGTGGCTTTCGATCCCGACCCGGTGATTACCCGCCTTTGTGCCGACCTCGGCATCGGCATGCTCGACCAGCTCGAGCGCGAGGCCGTGAGAGATCGGGTTTTCAACCGGGGCCACACGCTCCGGAACAAGGCGGTGAAGGATCGGCATCGCGAACTCACCGAGCCTCAGAATCAATTCCTGCTGGACACCATTCCCGATGCACGTCCCTTCGTCGAGCAGGTCTGCGAACGGCAGGATTACACCTGGTTTGCCCGGCGCTGGCGCCAGGAGGTTTCAGCGCTTGAATTTGTCCAGTAGGCGGGATGGGGCCTTGGCCTTCTTCGGGCTGAGAATGCCTTCGAGCAGATCCTGCTGGTACAGAGAAATGATGATGCGATGACCGCCCTGCTGGAAGGGATGATGGCGAACGTTTGGGAACCCTTTCAGATCATTGGCGTGACTGAGATCAAACGCATAGTTGGCGTCGTAGTAGAGATCGGCCTGGATGTCCGGCGAATGTCGTTTCAACCAGGGTTGCAGGTCGTAGATATGGTTGGCGCTGCGATGACGATACATCTCCGCGACGGCTTCGGGCCGACGGGTATCGCCCGAGGATTTCTGCTTCTCCGGCGAGAGAAAGGTTTGCGGTGCAAACGCCACTGCCCGGCCGGTGGCAGTCAGCGAACAGAACAGAAGGGCGGCAAATCCGCCCATGCTGTTGCCGACGAAGCAGACATCGCTGGCGCCGCTTTCGGTGATCTTGCGTTCCAGGAAACGCGCGATCGCATGGACATCGTCACCGACGCCCGGGATTCCGCGTTGATACCAGGCGGAATAGGGGTCGCGGATCAGCAGGCGGTTGTGGTCGATGATGCCGGCACGGCGCGCATATTCGAGCTTGGGCAGGCCCAGGTGCCCGCGGGCACCCGAAAACATGATGTAGAGCCGGTCGGAGCCCTGCCAGAAATCTTCTTCGTAGGGAGGCTTTTCCGCTTTCATGGCGTCAGTTGGGCACCAAAGATGGAGAGCTGGCCCGAGCTGGCGATGCCGGCGTCAACGCGCTGGTAGAACAGGCGGTCCTGGGCGGTGAGGTCGTGGAGATATTCCATGTCGTCGTCCTGCAAATCTGCCCTGGTCAGGATTTTGTGAGATTCGTTGATTCGCGCGCTCGCGATATTTCGCCAGCGCTTCTGCAGCCAGGCATCGTAGCGGCTGACTGTGGTCAGCTCGATGTTCGCCGAGGCGCAAAGGTCGGTCGCCGTGCCGGCATCGCCCCGCCCCAGAAATCCGCAAAGATTGTCGCGCGGCACGATGCGGGTATCGCGCAGCATGCCCAGCGCCAGCGGTTTCAATGCAGCGAGATCATCGGGAAGTCCGCTGCCGTAGCGGCTCAGGTTGAAGCGCTTGATCCACTCCAGCACCAGAGGTGTTCTGCCGGCAGGGTCGCGTTGCATGAGCGTCAGCACGTAGTTGACCTTGGAGATGGCCATGTCGATCGGGTCGCGGATCACCGTGAACGATACGTCGCCGAACCGCAGCAGCTGCTCCGACAACAGCCAGTTGAGGCCGATATGTCCCATCACGGCGATGGTGGGCTGGCGGGGCAGGCTGGCCATGAGTGTCTGCAATCGCCAGGGCAAGCGCTCGGGTGCGATGTGCAGCGGGCTCTGATCGAGTTGCCCCAGGTAGGAACCATCGAACAGCTGCATCAAGTGGCTGGATAAATCGGAACCCGCGCACTTCGGCACATGCACGAAGAACAGGCGCTGCTTCTCGGGCAGGGCGCGCAGCACGAAAGTGATCAGACGATCCTGGAACTCCTCGCAGCACAGCATGGCGCGCAGATGCTGACGCGCGTCATAGCCTGCGCCCTGCCGGGCGACGGGCGCCGACTCCGGCAGCCTGCCCAGTGCGCAGGAATAGATCTGATGCGGGGTCACACCGCTGAAGTCGAAGCGCTCTAGCCAGGCGTCGATGCCGCGCGCATCCTCGTAGTCCGCCAAGGCCAGCAGCAGCTCGCGCGGTGACCGCGGCGCCGGCAGCAAGGCTGGTGTCGAAGCCTGATTTCGGGAGCGGCGCAGCGCGGAGAGCATCAGCGTGCGCCCCCCGCCAGCAATTCTTCCTCGCAGACGATGCGGTAGTTGTCGCGGGCTTCTTCCAGCAGCTCGGCATCCGGTACCGAGCTGCGACCACCCGGTGCGTAGTGTGCGAAGAACAGGCGCATCACATGATCCACGCCTGCCGAGTTCACCGAGCGCAGATCGGAGTCGTAGTAGGCGCCACGGTTGAAATGGCCGGTGATGATCTCGTACGAGGGAAAGTAGGCGCAGTGCGCATGCCGCCGAGCCATTTCCTCCGCCGCCACCCGCAGCACCGACTTGCTGTAGGTGGTCGCGGCCAGCACGTGGCGATGGTCATAGGTGGCGGCAAGCGGCACCGGCGACACCGTGAACAGCACATGTGCCTTCGTATTCTTCTGCGCCAGAAGGGCAATGAATGCATCGAGATCCGCCATCACCTCGGCGAAGCCGAAGTTCACCCACTCGTAGCGGCTCACATCCATCACCCCCGCCGCCACACCAGGGGCGAGCGGGAACACGGCGCCATCGGCCCTGCTGCGCCAGGCCTCGGTCAGACCGAGCGTAAAGACGAAGACATCGACTGTCTCGAACATCTCGCGCACTGCCGCCAGGTGCTGTGCGCGCGATGCTTCGAGCGCCGTCACATCGCTGAAGCCATCGGGCTCGATCTCCGGGCGGAAGGGGTCGGCCAGTCGTCCATCCGGTCGCAGCCAGACCGACTCGACAGGGGCGAAGTCGCCGTAGGCGCGCTGGAACAGCTGCAGCAACTGCCTCGCGGTGTAGAGGTTGCCGTAGCGTGCCGAATACACCCCGTAATGCCGTCGCTGGGCCTCGGCGGCGGTGAGGCTCTCAGCAGCAGTCTCGGTTTGCAGATGGTTGAAGCCATGCCGTTGCAGGCGCTGCGAGATGTGCTGTGCAAAACAGCTGCCCGCTGTCGCCACCCGCGTCGCGGGCTCGATGCGGAATGCAGCCTCACCGACCGGATCGACCTCGCCGGTGGCGGTGAGCTGCATGGCCTGTTTCCAGAACTGGCGCGCGGGCAGACCCGCATAGGGATGCACGCGCGCGACCGTTGCCGATTTGACGCTGACCGTCGTGGTGCCGGCCAGACGGCCGCTGTCGAACACGCGCTGGTAGCGCGCGGTGAAGGCGCGGGTACAGACAATTTCGTGGCTCTGGCTGTAATGCTCGAACGACTCGAAGGAGCGCGCGATGAAGGCCTCGAGATCGAACGAGACGATGGGCGACTTGCTGGGCAAGCCGGGGTTGTTGCCCTTGAAGATGAGATTGCCCTCGATGCCGATGCGCCTGGCAATCTCCGGGTACACCGGCCAGATCGAGGTGTCGGCGAGGTTGTCCCACACCACTTCCAGCGGGTCGATGGGCAGGGCTTCGATGTCGAGCTTGCGCATCAGCTCACGGGCGATGTCCGCCACCACGAACAGCTTGGGATGGTTGGGCGAGTGCATGAAGCATCCGCGCGCACGCCACTGCTTGAGCAGCCCCTGCAGCGACATGCCGCAACGCTCGCCCTCGTCGAACAGCGCCTGCGTGGCGCTGTCCCAGTAGTCGTAGAAGCGCAGCTCCCGATAGACCGCATCGCAGAACAGATCCGCCGTCTGCCTGCGACTCATGCCCGCACGCCAGGCGTAGTAGGCGATGGAGGAGTGATACGGCCCCAGCGGCCCGCTCACCTCGTTGAGCGTGCCCCTGATGCGCACATAGCACTGGTCGGGCTGGAAGGCGGGGAAGGACACCGAAGGAAACATCACCAGCTTGCCGGCCAGCGCTGGCAGTTGCTTGAGCATCACGTCGGCATACAGCGGCTGCATCAGAACCACGTCGGTCTCGGCGAGTGCAGCCTGCACGCCCGGCAGTCCGCGTTCGGGATGCAGGATGTCCTCGGCAGTGACGAACTTGAAGCTCGGCGGCTGCGTGCCGGTGAGGGCCTGGATGCAGCGGCCCAGGTTATTGCCCTGACAGTTGGTGAAGATGGCGATGCGCTTCTGCGGCGGCGGCAGCGAGTCGGTGATGGCGCGGGTATGGAACTGGCTGCGTTCCTCGAAGACGCCGAGGAACTCGTCCGAGGCGATCAGCCGGCGAAGCGCCTTGCCGACATCACCACTGCCTTCGCCGCGCAGATACTCGACGTAATGCTGCAGGCCGCCGGCATCTGCTTCGCGGTTGAGTATGGCGAGGTAGGCCGCCTGTACGAAGTCCGGTGCGTGCTGTTTGACGAGATCGGCGAAGCCCTGCGGCGGCAGCGATTCGGGAAGAGGCGGCTTCTTGAAAAACATGGGGGCTACCGGTTTGTGACGGCGGGCTTCTGACGCAGGCGCGACCACGGGCCAAGCGGCTTCTGCACGACGAACAGATTGGAAACGCAGATGCCGGGTTGGCCTGCCGCCCCGTCTTCATGCACTTCCAGCAATTTGCAGCGCTTCTCGGCCACCAGCTGGTAGACCGCCGCTTGCGGAATGCAGTGGATCTCGAACTCGTTCTGCGCATCCTCCGGCTGGCCGAGATATTCGCCGATCTCGAAGCGGTAGCCGGCGAGATAGGTGGAGACCTGGAACACGGCGATACCGCCCGGCTTGAGTGCCGCGAAGGCATTGGCCAGCAGCTGACGGATCAGCGGCGGTGGATTGTGTTGCAGGACGATTCGCGAGTAGTACACATCGCAGCGGGCCAGCGGCGCCAGGGGATCGTCGGCCACCAGCTGAAAATCAAGGTTGCCGATGCCCAGCTCGCCCGCCCTGGCCCGCGCATGCTGCAGGTGACTGGCCGAGATGTCGTAGCCGATGACCTTGTCGAACAGGGCAGCCAGCGGCCCGCTCATGCGGCCCATGCCGCAGCCGAATTCCACACAGACCTTGTTCTGCAGATCACCGAAGCCGACCCGATCCAGAATGCGTTTCAGCGCCTTGACCGGTGCGTTGCCACTGGCCCAGAAGCGTTGCATGGAAGCCTCGATGTGATCGGGGCGAAACTGCTCATCGCTCATCACCGACCAGTGCGGCTGGGTCTCGCCGAGATGCGTCCAGCAGGCTTTCACCTTCTGCAGCAGCTCGGCGAGCTGTGCAGGGGAGACCTGCACGTCGACCGCAAACGGCTTGCCCTCGAAGCGGTTCAGCGCCTGATGGACACTGCGGTATTCGGGGTTGCTCTTTTGAAACTCCTCGGAGTCCAGGAAGGAGTGCAGCAGATCGAGCCGGTTGGCGGTTTCCTCGCGCTGGCGCACCACCTGCGCGGACTCCGGCTCGCGCCCCAGCAGCAGGCGATAGCACCACTGCACTTCTTCAGTAGAGACGGTCATGGGCGACGGACTACTTGAACTCGCCCGCCCGCACGCGCGCGAACAGCTCGCCCCACTGCGGCGCGATCACCTCGCGCTGGTACTGCGCGGCGTGCGCGATGCCCCGCTTGCGCAGCGCCGTGGTCTGGCGTTTTTTGGCCGGGTCGATCAGCGCGCCGATGGTGTCGGCGATGTGCTCCGGTGCGAACTTGTCGAAGTACTGCGCCGCCGCGCCATAGACCTCGCGATGCACCGCGATGTCCGAGGCGGCCACCACGCCGCCGCAGGCCATCGCCTCGATGCCGGAAAGATCGAAGCCCTCGGCGATGGAGGGGCAGATCACGCACTCCGCACTGGCATACAGCTGGCGCAGATCGCTCGATGGCACGCCGCTGAGATGGAACAGCTGCCCACGCGCCTGCCAGGACTTGAACGATTCGAGAATCGGCCCGATGTGCCAGCCGAGCGAGCCGACCAGCACCAGCTTGAGGTTGCTGTCGCCGCGTGCGCGCAATATTTCCCAGGCGCGCACCAGGCGGTCGTGGTTCTTGCGCGGCTCGATGGAAGACACCATCAGCAGAAAGCGCAGCGGCTTGCCGCCCAGGTGCTTTTCGTAGAAACCGGCGGCGGCGGTGGAAGACCCCGTGCCGGCACCCGGCCCGCTGGCCGCGCCGATCTTCGGCTCGGTGTGCGGGTTGAGCCGCGAGCGGATGATTTCGGCGGCAGCACCTGGCTTCACTGCCTCTGGAAAATAGTTGTGCGAGACCACGTCATGCACGACCGTCGAGCGCGATTCCAGCGCCGGGAACATGCGCAGCAGATCCCCGCGCACCGCATGCGAGGTGCAGGCAAACACCGCGTGCGGCGCGTTGTCGAGCAGGGCGCGGTAGTGCGACTTGCGATGGAAGTGCGCGGTGGGAATGGTGTTGGTCTGGAACATCGGGATCGCATCGTGGTAGCGCACCACCAGCTGCGAGCCCTTGCTGATGCGGGCCGGGTAGGGCGTCTGCACGAACACGATGTCGTAGCCGCGGGTATCCACCGTCGGGTATTGGGCGAGGCCGGGGCGGCCGATCAGCCCGGCGCGGTGCATGGCGCGCCAGGGCGTGCCGAGCGTGCGGTACGGCACCTTGGCGATCTTCGGCAGATCGTCGGTTTGCAGGCTGGCGCTGAACAGCGTTTCCCAGACAAAGTCCGAGTAGTCGCTGGCGTCGAAGCTGTAGAGCTTCAGTGCGAGGCCGAGCTTGGCGCGGGCGGCGAGCAGGCTGGGCGTCACCTCGCGGTCGGTCTCGTCGCGCTTCTTGCTGAACCAGGTGTTGCTGTCGCGGCCCAGGGTCGAGGCGACGAACTTGGAGAGCTTGTCGTAACGCTTGTGGTCGTCATCGGCCTCGAACACCAGGCCCGGCTTGAGCGCCTTGCCCAAACGGTTGCCGGTGTGGTTGATGAGGCCATGCACCTGCAATTCCGGGCGGTCCAGAAACGCCGAGAACAGCAGGCGGGTTTCCTGCGGGATGCCCGCAAAGCCCTCGAAGCAGGTGCGCAGCTCCATGAGGATGCGGGTGGGTTTGTTGGCGCTCATGACGGATATGCCGGTTGGTTGATCGGAGTGGGCAAGACTTGCTGCAAGGCCTTGTAGAGCTGCAAGGCCTGGGAGACATCTGTGAAGTAGCGCGTACGACCATTACTGATCACCACCGCGCCGTCACAGGTGTTCTCGATAAAACTTGCATCGTGCGAGGCGATCACCAGCGCGCGGCCGCTGTCAGGTGCGAACAGATGGCCGCGACTGCGCTCGTGGAAACGCTCATCGCCGACCATGATCACCTCGTCGATGAGATAGCAGTCGAAGTCGATGGCGATGGAGAGTGCAAAAGCCAGTCGTGCGCGCATGCCGGACGAATAGGTTTTGACCGGCTCATACAGGAAGCTGCCCAGCTCGGCGAACTCGTCGACGAATTCGCGTAGCTTGGCGAAATCGGTGCGGTAGATGCGGGCGATGAAGCGCATGTTGTCGATGCCGGTGAGGCTGCCCTGAAACGTGCCGCCGAAACCCAGCGGCCAGGACACCGACATCTCGTGCGTCACCTGGCCGCTGGTGGGCAGCTCGATCTTGCTGATGAGGCGGATGAGCGTGGACTTGCCCGCGCCATTGCGGCCGAGAATGCCCAGACGAAAGCCGCGCGGCACCGTGAAGCTGGTGTTGTGCAGCACCGTGTGCGGGCCACGGTGGCCGTCGTAGACCTTGTGGATGTTCTCGACCCGGATCACGGCAGGCTCACTCGATCACCAGATGCTTGTGGACGTTGCGGCACAGCAGCAGGCCCAGCGCCAGCAGCGAGAAGCAGGTGTAGCTGACCAGCTCCAGATCGTAATGCGCGCGCACGCCGGGGCCGAACTGGCCGCTGCGGATCAGCTCGAAGGCGTTGACGGTGGGGATGTAGAGCGCGTACTGCTGCAGGTAGCCGGGCAGCCAGTCCACCATGAAGAAGCAGCCGCACACCGGCAGCATGAAATACATCATCGGGCCCACCATCTTCTCGGTCCATTCGTACATCTCGGTGAGCGAGCCGACGATCAGTCCCATCGCCGCCGAAAACACGATGAAGTAGAACCAGCCGAGGTAGAACAGGCCCCAGTCCCGTGGCCATTCGTAGAACCCCAGTGCCCAGAACGCGAAGCCCATCACCAGATAGGCGATGGCGGTGCCATAGATTTCCAGGATGACGCGGGCGCTGAGCAGATCGAGCATGCGCACCTGCCGGTGGTACATCAGCGTGGCGTTGGCGCGGAAGCAATGCACGGCGCGGTTGCTGATGTGCCGCCAGAGGGTCAGCGGCAGGTAGCCGGTCATGGTGAAGGCGGTGACGGCGAGGCTGCCGTGGGTGTACTGGCCCTGGCCCACCGACCAGATGATGACCACGCCCAGGCAGAACAGCATCGGCTCCATCACCATCCACAGAAAGCCCAGGTTCTCGCGGCCGTAGCGGGTGTGCAGCTCGCGCATCATCAGCGCGCCGATGACGATCACCTGCAGGCGCGCGGCGTCGAGCAGGATAGAGCCCCGGCGGTTCAGGCCCCCACCGCGCGGCGTGGCGATGGCCTCACTGCTGGGCATGTTCGCGCACGCCCGCCAGCAGCAGCTTGCCGATCGAGAAGATCAGGAAGCAGCTGATGAAGACGATGAGCACCGCGCGGAAGCGCTTGGGGTAGAGCGCGCGATCCGGCAGGCTGGTCTCCACCACCCGCTCCAGGTAGATCTGCTGCTGGCGTGCCTCGGCGCGCGCGGCTTCGAGCGAGGCGAGGCTGGAGGCGAGCTTTCTGGTGACGAACTCCTTCTGCAGCGTGAGCTGCTCGTAGCGGCCGAGCTTGGGTGCCATCGCACCCGCACCGCCGGTGAGGCGCGCGCGCTGGTTGGCAAGCTGCGCCTCCAGCGCGCGGATGTGGCTTTCGAGATCGGCCCGCATCGGGCTTTGCGGCGCGTTGCGTTGCAGCTCGGCGAGGCGGGTGCGGGTGGCGGTCAGTTCGGCCTCGGTTTTGGCCTGTGCCTCAAAGATCGCGCCGGAGGTCTTGCCGGGGTCGAGCAGCGACTCCTTGTTGCGGTAGCTGAGCAGCTCGCCCTGCACGCTGCCGACTTCCAGCTCGGCGGCCCGCACATCGGCCTCGGCAAGGCGCACCGCGCTGTCGTGGGCGCGCTGGTTGAGGCGGTTGACCAGGGCCTCGCTCAGCCGCAGCAGGGCGTTGCCGATCTGCTGGGCATCCTCGGCGCGAAAGGCCTTGACGATGAGGGTGCTCAGGCCCGTGGTGGTGTCGTAGATCACCTCCACCCGGCGCTGGTAGTAGCGGTGGAAATCTTCGGCGTTGTCGCGCTCGATGAGGTTGGGGTAGCGGGCGATGAAGTCAGCCTCCTCGCGGGCGAAGATGGTCTTGAGATCCAGCTCCTTGCCGAGCAGGGCCAGCGCATCGCGCGAGCCGGCGAAGCTCTGCACCGCGTAGACATCCTCCATGCCATGGCCGGCCCCCGGTTGCAGCAGCCCGGCCAGGCCGCCCACCGGTACGCGCGAGGGCGAGCGCACCACGAACTGCGCCTCGGAGGCATAGAGATCAGCGGCGATGACGAAGAAATACAGCGCGGCGACGAGCGTCGGCAGGGCCACGAACAGCAGCGATCCCCAATGCCGCCTTGCCCAGCCCTGTGGTTCGGCGCGGCTCATTTCAGCGCCCCGCGGATCACCGCGCCCTGGATCACCGGCTGGGTGACCAGGCCCACCAGTTCGAGAAACTTCTGCAACTCGTTGGTGGCCGCACTCGACACGTAGACGATGTCGCGGTCGCGCATGGCGAACTGCTGGGCGATGAAATAGCTGCTGGCCTGGGTGAGGTCGAGCCGGTAGATCACGCGCACGTCCTCGTCCCCGGCGGCGGCGGCCTGCCCCTGCAGGCTGGCGACGACCGCGCGCGGCTCGCTGCGGAACAGGTACACGCCGCGTGGATCGGCGCGGTTGTCGAGCAGGCCGCCGGTCTTGGCAACGGCCTCGATCAGCGAGATGGTCTCGGCCCCGAACTCGATCTGGGCATTGCGGCCGGTGGCACCGAAGGCGGTGAAGCTCTGCGCCTGGCGGGTGGCGGCGATGAGATCACCGGCCTGCAGGTAGATGTTCTCGGCCGGGTCTTGCAGCAGGCGCAGCAGCGGCTGCGACAGGCTGGCAGTGCCGCGCGTGAGCTGGATGCGCGTCTCGTAGCTGGGCGCACGCACGCCACCGGCGGCGGCGAGCACATCCAGCACCCGCTCGCCCTTGCTGGTGAGCGGCACCCTGGCGCCGGCGGCGACATCGCCCACCACCGTCACCGTGCCGGAGAGGTTGCGCACATGTACCACTACCTGCGGCCGGCTGGCCTTGCCGGCGAGGGCCTCGGTGAGCTTCTGCTCCACCGCGATGGGGCTGAGACCCGCGACCATGACGCGGCCGGCGAAGGGCAGATGGATGCTGCCATCGGCCGCCACCAGCTGTTCGCTCAGGCTGGCATTGCGGGCACCGCCGCTGCTGCTGGCGGCACGGGCTGAAAACAGGGTGTCGGACCCGGCTTCCCAGATCTCCACCGTCAGGCCGTCGCCGACGCCGATCAGGCGTGCCGGGGGCTGGCTGCCGCTGCCGAACTGGCTGGCGAAGCCGGGCAGCGTGCGGCGCTGTGCGGCCGCGAGGCTGGCGTTGCCGAGGTCGATGAGCTCGAAGGCAGGCGCTGCGGCCTGGTGCTGGGCGTCGATGTCGCCCTTGTCCGGCCCGGCGCTGGGCAGCAGCGAGCAGGCGGTGATCGGCAGCAGCGCGAGCGGCAGCAGCTTGAAAAATAAGGTGGTCATTGCAACCAGTGTAGACGCCTTCACAAAGTCGATTGAACGACCAATTTTCATGCCAGTTGCTGGATTTTCTCGCGCACGATGCGGAAATGCGCCTGCCAGCTGGGGGCCTGGTAAGCGCCCAGCCTTTGCAGGGCGGCGGCGCGGCGCGGCGACTGCGGCGCGGCGTAATCGCGCAAGGCTCGCAGCCAGCCGGCTTCGTCGTGCGGGTCGAGGTATTCGGCGCAGTCGCCGCCGACCTCCCGGTGCGCGGCAAGGTCAGAAGCGAGCACCGGCACCCCGGCGGCGAGGGCCTCGGCCACCGGCAGGCCGAAGCCTTCGGCGAACGAGGGGTTGAGCAGCGCCGCCGCGCCGCGCAGCAGGGCGAGCACGGCGGCGTCATCGAGGCCCTCGCACTCCATCACATGGCTGGCGAGCTGCGGCGAATGGTCGATGAGGTCGAACACCTCGCGGTTGAGCCAGCCGCGCCGGCCGATCAGCAGCAGCCTGGGGGCCTGCGCCGCGTCGGTCTCGATCATCTGCCGCCAGAGCCTGAGCAGCAGCCGATGGTTCTTGCGCGGCTCGATGGTGCCCAGCATGACGAAATAGGGCTTGCTCGCTTGAGGTGCCGGCAGGGTGCTACTGCCGAGCTGGATGCCGAGCGGGGCGATGGTGATGGGTGGCGCCTTCACATCCAGTGCGCCCCAGTAGTCGAGCAGGCTGGCCCTGGTCGCGGCCGAGTTCACCAGCACGCCCGCGCCATGCTTTGCGATGGTGGCGAGCCTGGCGGCATGCCGTGCGGGCTCGGCGGCGCGGCTGAACTCCGGGTGCTGGATGGGAATCAGGTCATGCACGAAGAACAGCCCGCGCAGGCCGCTGCGCCGCAGCCAGCGTGCATAGGCGGGGCGGTAGAGCTGGCCGTGGGAGGTGTTGAGATAGAGGCTGGGTTTTTCCTGCCACAGCACCCCCTCCCCGCAAGGGGGAGGGGAACTGAGAAGCCACTGCGATCTGACTCCCTCCCCCTTCCGGGGAGGGGCCGGGGAGGGGGTTTTCGCCGGAGCCGCACAAGCTATTAGCCCCGGCGCTTCCAGCCAGTTGCGCACCGCCGCAAAAAGCGGCTGCGCATTCTCAGGCGGCACTGCCCAGCAGCGCGAGATGTCCTCGACCAGCTGTTGCGCCGCCGCCGGCCTGAGCTGCCGGATGCCGAAAGTGCCGCGCACCACCAGGCTGAGCGCGATGTCCTCGTCCGCCGACAGGGCTTGCAGATAGGCGAGATCGACCCGGTCGATGCCGGTGGGTTGGGCCAGCTTCAGCCGCGCGCGCAGGCGGGTGGCGTCGAAGCAGACGGCGACTCTATTTCGCGTCACGGGTGGCCTTGAAGGCGCGGATCACCCCCATCGACTGCCGCCCCAGGCGACGCAGCGAGGAGCGCTGCTGGCCGACATCGGCGCTGCCCTGGGTGGCGAGATGCCGGGCAAGGTCTTCCACCTCGCAGGGCAGGCCGGTATCGGGGTGCAGGTAGAGCGGATAGCGGATCAGCGCGCCGGCTACCAGCTCGTCGAGGTGCAGGCGGCGGCGGCGGCGCGGGCTGGGCAGATGGTCGCTGGTCAGCCCCCAGCCGGCGTAGAACGGCAGGCCCCAGCAATGCACCTTCACGCCGCGCAGCAGGGCCTCGAAACCCACCAGCGAGGTCATGGTGTGAACCGCGTCGATGTGCGGGAACAGCGCCGTCACCGACACGCCGCGCACGATCTGGTCGGCATACAGCAGCACCTGGTTGTCGCTGAGCCGGCCGGGCCGGGTGCCGGCTTCGGTATCGGGGTGGGGCTTGTAGACAATCCAGGCCTCTGGATGCGCCCCGCGCACTCTTTGCAGCAGCGCCAGATTGCCGCGCACCTCCGGCGAGCCGAGCCGCAGCGAGGCATCGTTTTCCACCTGGCCCGGCACCAGCAGGCGCTGCTGGTTCTGCCCGGCGGCGATCACGATGGGCATGCGGCTGCCAATGTTGTACTTGGTCAGCCCATGCTGTACCAGCAACTGCCGCAGCGCCGTGGCGCGCTGTTGCAGATCGGCATCGAGCACGATGTCCTGCAGCAGCAGCTCCAGCGCCGAGGGCCTGCGCGGGTCGAGATAGATGCCCACATCGTCGACCACCAGCGAGCTGCTGCCGATGTGGTTGCTGCCCAGCCCCACCGAGCGCAGAAAGCCGTCCTCCATGCGAATGAGCGTCGCGCCCCGCAGCATCACCGCCTCGGCAAAGCCGGGCGGTTCGCGCGCGGCCCAGATGACTAGGATGCGGTTTTCCAGCATCGGCTCGCGCAGGGCGGCGGCGGGCGAGCGCAGGTACTGCAGGGGCGCGAAGCGGGGTGCCAGGAAGGGCGTGATCTGCCAGCGTTTCCAGGGCTTGATGCCGATGACCAGTGCCGGCTTCATGGCTTGCGGAACACCACGATGCGGTTGCTGTTGGTGCCGGCGGCATTGTTGGCCACACCCCAGAGGTGGGCGGTCTTGGTGAAGCGCTGGGTGTTGATGAGCACCGCCTCGGCCGCGAAGCCAGCGGCGAGCCCGAGCGGCAGCACCACCTCGTCGAGCTTGATCGCGCCCTTCTTCACCTCGCCCACCTCGAAGGCCACCACGCCGCCGGGGCGGGTGATGCGGTGCAGCTCTTGCAAGACCTCGCCCATCACCGCCGACCACTGCGGCACGGTGCGCGGCACGGTCATGGCCTTGGCGATCTGCTGCACCGGCAGGCCGTTGAACCAGCCGCGCAGCCAGTTGTCACCGGCGTAGTCGACCACGTCGAGAAACGGCGGCGAGGTGACGGTGAGCGCGACGCTGCCGCGCCTGATCTGCGGCGTATGACGCGCATCGCCGGTGAGAAAGCGCGCGCTCTTGCCGGCCTTGCGCAGGGCCTTTGCCTGCAGCTCGTCCAGGCCGCGCAGCAGTTGCGCGCTCTTCTTCAGGATGAGTGCGTGGGTATCGCGATACACCGGCTTCTGCGCGCGCTGGGCATTGATGCGGGTCTGCCGCGCCGCCGTCACCGCCTGGTTGGGCGGAAAGCTGTAGACGCTGAAGAAGCCGGGCGAATGGCCGGTGAGCCGGTTGGTGGCGACCATGCCGATCCAGCCATCGAGCGCATCGGCCTCGCCGCTTTCGCGGCGGCGCAGCAGCCACTCGCGCAGGGCCATCAGCTCTCGCAGGGTCTTGCGCTCGTAGAACATGGCGAGTGGCGGCGCGCGACCCGCGATGTGTTTCGGGATCTCGGCGAGGCGCTGCGAAATCGCATCGACATCCGGCAGGGCGAGGCGTGGTGAGGCCAGCAGTGCCGAGAGCGGATTGATGTCGTTGGCGATCACCTTGCGGCCCTGCAAGGCGGCCTCGATGGCGGTGGTGCCACGGCCACTGAAAGGGTCGTAGACCACATCGCCTGCGCGGGTGTGGCGCTCGATGAAATAGGCCGGCAGCTGCGGCTTGAAGCAGGCGCGGTAGCTGATCTCGTGGATAGTCGCCGCCCGGCGCTGGCCGGCCGTCCACAGCTCCGCTTCGATGATGGGCGGAGCGGTGCTCAAGCGTCAGTGGCTCTTGATGAGCGTGCCGATGCCATCGTTGGTGAACAGCTCCAGCAGCACCGAGTGTTCGAGTTCGCCGTTGATGATGACGGCGGTCTTCACGCCGCTGTTCACCGCATCGAGCGCGCACTGGATCTTGGGCAGCATGCCGCCGTAGATGGTGCCGTCGTCAATCAGCGCCTGCACCTGCCCGACGCTCAGCCCGGTCAGCACATTGCCGGCCTTGTCCTTCACGCCCTGCACATTGGTGAGCAGCATCAGCTTCTCGGCCTTGAGCACGCTGGCGAGCTTGCCGGCGACCAGATCGGCATTGATGTTGTAGGCCTCGCCCGCGCTGCCCACACCCACGGGTGCGATGACCGGGATGAAGCCACCGGCTTCGAGGTGCGCTACCACGCGCGGGTCGATGGCATCCACCTCGCCGACCTGACCGATATCCTGGCCCTTGATGGTCAGCTTCTTCGCCCGGATCAACCCGCCATCCTTGCCGGTGAGGCCCACGGCCTGCCCGCCCTGCTGGTTGATGGCGGAGACGATGGCCTTGTTGACCAGGCCGCCCAGCATCATCTCCACCACGTCCATGGTCTCGGCATCGGTGACGCGCATGCCTTCGACGAAGGTGCTGGTCTTGCCGAGCTTTTCCAGGTGCGCGCCGATCTGCGGCCCGCCGCCGTGGACGACGACCGGGTGCATGCCCACGGCCTTCATCAGCACGATGTCGCGCGCGAAGGACTGGATCATGTCGTCGCCCTTCATCGCATTGCCGCCGTACTTCACGACGAAGGTCTTGCCCGCAAAACGGCGGATGTAGGGCAGCGCCTCGGTGAGGACCTTGGCGATGTTTTGTGCGTTGCTGATGTCGAGCGGCATCAGTGGGTACCGGTAGAGCCGAAGCCGCCGGTACCGCGATCCGATGCGGCATGGAACTCGTCCACCAGCTCGAACTGCGCCTGCACCACCGGCACGATCACCAGCTGTGCGATGCGTTCGCCGGGAACGATCGTGAAGGCGGCGCTGCCACGATTCCAGCAGCTCACCATCAGCTCGCCTTGGTAGTCGCTGTCGATCAGGCCCGTGCCGTTGCCGAGCACGATGCCGTGCTTATGGCCGAGACCCGAACGCGGCAGGATGATGGCGGCGAAATGCGGGTTGCCGATGTAGATCGACAGGCCGGTCTTGATGAGTGTGGTCTGCCCCGGTTCCAGCACCAGCGGCGCATCGAGCATGGCGCGCAGGTCGAGGCCGGCAGCGCCCGGCGTGGCGTAGGCGGGTGCGGCGGCGCGGGGGTCGAGAACTTTCAGCTGGATGGATTTCATGGAGTTTTGGCGCGATAGCGCGTGGTGATGTGTGCAACCAGGGCGCTGGCAATCTCGGCCTTGGGTGCGCTGGCAATCTCGGCCTCGCCACCGTTCCAGAACAGCGAGAGTGCATTGTCTTCGGTATCAAAAGCCTTGCCATCGCCGACCCAGTTGGCGGCGATCAGGTCGAGTTTCTTGCGCGCGAGCTTGTCTTTGGCGTGCTCGGCCAGCTTCTCGGTTTCGGCGGCGAAGCCAACCATGAACAGCCCCGGCTGGGCGGCGCGCACGGCGGCGAGGATGTCCGGGTTCTTGCTGAAGGTGACGGTCATCGTCTCGCCGGACTTCTTCAGCTTCTCAGGGGCGACGGCACTGGCGCGATAGTCCGCCACCGCCGCCGTGCCGACGAACAGCTGCGCTTCGGCGGCCACGGCGAGGCTCATGCCCAGCATCTGTTCGGCACTCTCCACATCAATGCGCAGCACGCCCTGCGGCGTGGGCAGGTTGGTGGGGCCGGAGATGAGCGTGACTTTGGCACCCGCTGCCACCAGCGCAGCCGCGACGGCATAACCCTGCTTGCCGGAGGAGCGGTTGGTAATGAAGCGCACCGGATCGAGCGGCTCGCGGGTGGGGCCGGCGGTGACGACGGCGTGGAGACCACTCAAGGAGGAAGCGGGGATGGGGGATAGGGGATGGGGGTTGGGACCCGCGAGTTGCGCGCTGAGCGCGGCAAAGATTTCTTCGGGCTCCATCATCCGGCCCTCACCCACCTCGCCGCAGGCCTGTGCGCCGCTGCCGGGGCCGAGGGCGCGCACGCCGCGTTGGGTGAGCACGGCCATGTTGGCCTGGGTCGCGGCATTGGCCCACATCAGGCGGTTCATCGCGGGGGCGACGAAGATCGGCCTGTCGGTGGCGAGGCAGAGGGTGGTGAGCAGGTCATCGGCCATGCCCTGCGCCAGCTTGGCCAAGGTATTGGCCGAGGCGGGGGCGATGAGAATCGCATCCGGCCAGCGGGCCAGCTCGATGTGGCCCATCGCCGCCTCGTGTGCGGGGTCGAACAGCGCGCCGCGCGTCTCGAAGCCGGTGAGGGCCTGAAAGGTGAGGGGGGTGACGAACTCGGTGGCGTGCGCGGTCATCACCACCTGCACCTGCCAGCCGGCCTTCACGAACAGGCGCGCCAGCTCGTTGCTCTTGTAGGCGGCGATGCCGCCGGTGACGCCGAGCAGCAGTTTTTTGGGGGCGATGGATTCCATGGCGGCGATTGTAAGAGTTCGCCCGCTTCCGGCTATTCTCTGGACGCATATCACTGAAAGGGAGTGGACATGTCAGCCATCATTTTTTTTGGCGTCATCGCGGTGCTGGTGTTCTTCGTCATCGGCATCTACAACGGCCTGGTGA
>JAZKFO010000130.1:0-6839 GCA_040386395.1 Pseudomonadota bacterium
AGGCCGGTCATGGTGATCATGCAGAACATGAAGCCGTGCCCGCGCATCACCTGCGGCCAGAAGAACTGGTCGAAGCCGGCATCGGCCGTGAGCTGGGCGTTGAGATAAGTGCCGGCTGCGACCATCGACAGCCCGTAGGCCAGCAGGATGCGCAGGTCCACCTTGGCGGCAAGCTTGCCCACCAGCGGTGCGGTCAAGAACATGCAGGTGCCCATCACCATCATCACCTTGCCGATCTGCATGGAGTTGAAGCCGCGCACGCCGCCGAGGAAGGTGGGCACGATGAACACCATGCCGTAGATCATCACGCCCACCACGAAGGCGACCACCGAGCCAAAGGCGAAGTTGCGGTTGCGATAGGTGCGCAGTTCGACGATGGGGTTTTTCGAGGTGAAGGCGCGCCAGAAAAACAGCAGGCCGCCGATGACCATGGCGATGGTCATGTTGCGCACGGTCTCGTCCTGCAGCCAGTCGTGGCGCGGGCCTTCGTCGAGCACGAACTCCAGGCTGCCGAGAAACACCGCCATCATGGCCAGGCCGAATACGTCGATGCTCTTCAGCAGGCTCCAGTCGGCCTTGTCGAAACGCACGTTGTTCCACACCACGAGGCTGAGCAGCACGCCGGGGATGATGTTGATGAAGAACAGCCAGTGCCAGCTGAAAGTGGCGGTGAGATAGCCGCCGATGCTGGGGCCGAGTGCGGGCGCGGTGGTCATCGCCAGACCCACCAGCACCGTCGGCAGCGTGCGCTTGTCGGGCGGGAACATGAGGAAGATCGCGCCCAGCGTGGTGGGGATCATGCCGCCGCCGAGGAAGCCCTGCAGCACGCGGAAACAGATCATGCTCTCGATGTTCCAGGCCAAGCCGCAGAGCAGGCTCGCCAGCGTGAAGCCGATGGCGCAGCCCACGAAATACACGCGCGTGGACATCATGCGGCTGAGATACCCGCTGAGAGGAATCGCGATCACCTCGGCGATGAGGTAGCTCGTCTGCACCCAGGTGAGTTCGTCGGCACTCGCGGACAAGCCGGCCTGGATTTCGCGCAGCGACGATGCCACGATCTGGATGTCGAGGATCGCCATGAAGTTGCCGAAGATCATGCCGATGTAGCCGAACCAGGCCATGCGCAGCTTGCGCTTGGCGTCTTCCTCCTCCCGGCTCAGCAGGCTTGCAGCACTCATCGCATCAGCCCTTGGGCTTGGTGTCGATCACGGCCTCAACACTCATGCCCGCGCGCAGCTTGCCCGCGAGTTCGGCGGGCACTTGCAGCGTCAGCTTCACCGGCACGCGCTGCACGATCTTGGTGAAGTTTCCGGTGGCGTTGTCGGGTGGCAGCAAGGCGAACTCCGCACCGCTGGCCGGGGCCACGCTCTCCACCACAGCAGGAATGGGGTGGTCGGGGAAGGCATCCACCTCGACCGTTGCGGTCTGACCGACGACCACTTTCGTGAGCTGTGTTTCCTTGTAATTGGCTTCCACCCACACCATCGGCGACACCAGTGACAGCAGGCGCTGGCCGGGGGCCACGCGCTCGCCGAGCTTGGCGCTTAAGTTTCCGATCAGGCCATCGGAAGACGCCCGGATGGTGGTGGCTTCAAGGTCGAGTTCCGCGAGTTTGACGGCGGCCTGCAGGGCCGCACCCTGTGCTTCGAGGCTGGCGCGCTGGGCGACGACCGTCGCCACCTGCGTGCTCGCGGCCTTCACGCCGGCACTGCCGCGCGTCACGGCCGCATTGGCCGCGCTCTGCGCAGCGGTGGCGGTGTCGAGCCGCGCCTGTGTGGCCACGCCTTCACGCACCAGCGCATCGGCACGCACGTAGTCCTTGCGGATGCGGCCCTGGTCGGCCTGCGCACTGGCGAGACCCGCACGCGCTTCTTCCACCATCGCGGCCTGCATGGCCTGCTGGCGTTCGTTGGTGATGAGCGCGGCCTCGGCTTCGGCGACGCGGGCGCGGGCGGTGGCGAGCTTGGCTTCGTAATCGCGCGGATCGATGCGCACCAGCACGTCGCCCTTCTTCACGCTCTGGTTGTCGCGCACCGCGACTTCGACCACCTCACCGGCGATGCGCGGCGTGATGCTGGCGATGTCGGCGCGCACATAGGCGTTGTCGGTGCTCTGCTGCCAGCGGCCCACGCTGTAGTAGTGGTGCGCCCACAAGGCACCGCCGCCTACCGCAGCCAGCAGCAGCACTCCACGCACGATCTTTTTCGCGGCCATCTCTTGCAGCTCCATGAAGGCAGTGCGGCTTGCAGCGCCACACTGCGGCGGTTACTGTAACGAACGTTACAGTTCACTTTAGGCGACGATGGCAACGAGAGTCAAACCCCCGGTGCGGAAATCCAGCAAGGCCAGCAAGCCGGTGGTGGCGGCAGCGTCGCGCGGCGAAATCCGCCGCGAAGCCATGCTGGCTGCCGCACGCGATGTATTTCTGGAACACGGCTTTTCAGGTGCCTCCATCGAAGACGTGGTGGGCCGTACCGGCGGCAGCAAGGCCAGCCTCTACAGCTACTTCGGCAGCAAGGAAGGCCTGTTCGGCGAGATGGTGAGCGCGGGCTGCAAGGAGTTTCTGCGCAACGTCGCCATCCCCACTGCGGTCGAAGGCAGCCTGCCGCAAACGCTCAAGGCTTTCGGCCTGCGCTTCTTCAGGCTCTACACCGAGCCGGGCCGGGTGAAGCTGATGCGCACGGTGATCGCCGAGGCCACACGCTTCCCGCAGTTCGCCGAGCAGCTCTATCGCGAAGGCCCGCAGCAGGTGCGCATCGGCCTCTCGGCCTTTTTCAAGCAATGCCATGCCGATGGCCTGCTCGATGCGCCCAACCCCGATCTCGCCGCGATCCAGTTCATCACGCTGGTCAAGGGCCACTGCCAGTTCCGCAGCCTGTTCGGACTCTCGCCGCTGGCACTCGACATCACGCCCACCGCCTTCATCGACGAGGCCGTGCGCCTCTTTCTCGAAGGCTGCGGCGGCAGCGTGCAATCCGCCCTCCGCAATCCCAAATCCGCAATCAAGAATCGGAGCCGCAAATGAAGCGCACCCTCATCGCTGGCCTGCTGCTGATCAGCGGCAGCGCGCAGGCACTTGGCCTGCGCGAAATCGCGCTCACCGCGCTCAAGCACGATCCGCGCTTTGCCGAGAGCACGGCGCAGATCGAGACCGCCCGATATGGCGCGGCGGTGGCGGATGCGGGCGACCGGTTCACCCTGGGGCTCGCCGCAGATATTGGCCGCTCGGAGCTGCGTACGGATGCGCCGTTTCCGCAGTCTGGCTACCGCACGCCCAACTCGCTCGGCCTCGCCGCCAGCCAGCCGCTCTACAACGGGGGCCGCAGCGCGGCCGAGCGCAGTACGGCCGCATTCGCACTCGATGCCGCCGGCGAGCACCGCCGCGATGTGGGCGGCAAGATCATCCTCGCCGCGCTCACCGCCACGCTCGACCTCAAGCGCGACCGCGAAACGCTGAAGCTCGCCGAAGCCAGCCGCAGCACGCTCGATGCCGCCCGCAGCGATGTCGACAAGCGCTATCAGGCCGGCGAGGCGACCAAGACCGATCTCGCCCAGGCCGATGCACGTCGCGCTGAAGCCAGCGCCAATGTGCGCCGTGCCGAGGCACAGCTGAGAACCTCCGAGATCCGCCTTGCGCGCCTCACCGGCCCGCTGCCGGCCGATGCCAGCACCGTGCCCTGGCCCGCGCTGCTGCCCACCGCGAAGACCCGCGACGAAGCCGTTGCGCAGTCGCACCGGGCACCCGCCGTGGTCGCCGCCGGCCATGAGCAGCGGGCCGCGAAGGCGGCGATCCGGATCGCCGATGCCGCTGCCCGACCGCAGCTCTCGCTTGATGCCCATGCCGCCACGCAGGACAACACCGAGTTCGGCTACGAGCGCCTGAGCACCTGGGCGGTGCAGCTCAAGCTCAACGTGCCGATCGTCACCGGCGGTCTCACCGCCGCGCGCCGGGGCGAGGCCAGTGCCAAGGCCGAGCGCGCCGCCGCTGCGGCGGCAGACGAATCCGCCGCCTATGCCGAAGCCGCCGCGCAGGACTGGGAACTGCTGCAGGCGAGCGAGGATGTGATTGCCGCGACGCGCTTGCAGATTGCGGCGGCCGAGTCCGCACTCGACGGCGTGCAGAAGGAGCTGAAGGTGGGCAGTCGCACCACGCTCGATCTGCTCGATGCCGAACGCGAGCTGCTGGCAGCACAAGTCAACCTCGTCAGCGCCTTGCGTGACCGCAGCGTCAATGCCTTCAGCCTGCTCGCGGCCTGCGGCATTCTGGAACTGCACAACGTGCCGGAATAGTCACCCTTTCAGGCGCGTAAACTCCGCGCCGCCAATCGCACCACACCGCCAGCAGAGCCTCCAGATGCGCAACGCCGTCACCCAGACCCCAGCCGCCGATGCCGCCGCCGCGCTCGCGCATTTCGAGGCCACGTTGCGCTTCGAAACCGATTGCTGGGACACCCACGAGGCGATGGCCAGCGGCACGCCGGGCTTCGTGCTGCTGGATGTGCGCGGCCCCGCCCTCTACGCGCGTGGCCATGTCACAGGCGCAGTCAATCTGCCGCACGCCAAGATCATTGCCGTCAAGATGGGCGAGTGGCCTGCCGACACGCTGTTCGTCGTCTACTGCGCCGGGCCGCACTGCAATGGCGCGGCGCGCGCGGCGATTCGTCTTGCCCAGCTGGGGCGACCCGTGAAGCTCATGGCGGGTGGCATCACCGGCTGGCTGGATGAGGGCTTCACCTTGCAGTCCAGCGCCGCATGAGCGCCGCCGAGCAGGACGCAAGACGCGGCTTCTGGGCCGCCTTCACGGCCTTCTTCATCTGGGGCCTATTGCCCATCTACATCCGCCAGCTCGCGCCCACCGAGGCCGTGGAGATCATGGCGCACCGGGTGCTGTGGGCGCTGCTGTTCGTCTTCAGCTACCTCGCCATCAAGGGCGAGGTCGGCACGGTGTGGACGACACTGCGCAATGCCAAGGCGCGCCTCAGGCTCGCAGCCTCCGCCGTGCTCATCACCATCAACTGGCTGGTGTATGTGTGGGCGGCGAGCAACGGCCATGTCGTGGAGGCCTCGCTCGGCTACTTCATCAACCCGCTGGTCAGCGTGTTGCTGGGCGTGTTCGTGCTCAAGGAAAAACTCAACCGCTGGCAGTGGATTGCCGTTGCCCTCGCGGCCCTCGGCGTGCTCTGGCTCACCCTGCAAGTGGGCCGCCCGCCGTGGATCGCCATCGCGCTGGCACTCTCCTTCGGCATCTACGGGCTGATCCGCAAACAGGTGGCGGTCGAGTCCGTCACCGGCCTCGGTGTGGAGGTACTGCTGATCGCACCCTTCATGCTCGTGTATCTGATGTGGAAGCTCTCCAGCGGCACCATGACCTTCGGTCACTACAGTCTCTATGTCGATGGGTTTCTCATTCTCGGCGGCGCGATCACCGCGATTCCGCTGGTGCTGTTTTCCTATGGCGTGCGGCGCGTGCCGCTGTCGACGGTGGGCATCCTGCAGTACGTCGGGCCCACCTTGCAGCTCATTACCGGCGTGTTCGCGTTTCACGAACCGTTCTCGCAGATCCAGCTCATCGGCTTCGGGCTGATCTGGGCCGCACTCGTGGTCTATGCCGGTGAGGGCCTGTGGCGGGGGCGGCGCGCGCGGCTCAATGCGGCACTGGCCGACAGCGGCGCGCCCGCGCCATGACCGAAGCCAACCGCGGCGCCTGGTGGCTGATGTGCGTCGCCGCACTCATCCTCACGCTGACGATGGGTGCCAGGCAGTCGCTGGGCCTGTTCATCGTGCCGATCAACGAGACGACGGGCTTAGGGATTGCGGCGATCAGCTTCGCGCTCGCGGTGGGGCAGCTGATGTGGGGCGTGGCGCAGCCTTTGTTCGGCATGTATGCCGACCAGCGCGGCTCGGTGGGCGTTGTGCAGCTGGGGGGCCTGATGCTCGCGGGTGGCCTGGCATTGGCCCCCTTCCTGCCCACGTCATGGGGCCTGCTGTTCTGTCTCGGCCTGCTGTCGGCAGCGGGTGCGGGTGCCGGCAGTTTCTCCATCCTGATCGGGGCTACCTCGCGGCAGCTGCCGGTGGAGAAGCGCGCCTTTGCGGCAGGCTTCATCAATGCCGGTGGCTCCTTCGGGCAGTTCGTGTTTGCACCGTTGGCGCAGGCCGTGATTGCCGCCTTCGGCTGGGCCGCAGCACTCTGGACACTCGCCGCCACCAGCCTGCTGACGCTGCCCCTCGCGCGCAGCCTGCGCGGTGGGGCGCCGGTACCGCTCGCTGCCAACACCGCACCCGTGGTCGAAGGCCCCGGCATGGGCAGCGCCATCCGCGCCGCCTTTGCCGACCGCAGCTACTGGTGTCTGCATCTGGGCTTTTTCACCTGCGGCGTCCACATCGCCTTTCTCGTCACCCACCTGCCGGGCGAGGTGCAGCTCTGCGGACTCTCGGCCAATGTCTCGGCCGTCTCGCTCGCCTTGATTGGCCTCTTCAACATCGCAGGCAGCCTGATGGCGGGGTGGCTCGGCACGCGCTATCGCATGAAGTGGATCCTGACCGCCGTCTATGCAAGCCGCGCGGTGATGATCGGCGTCTTCCTGCTCAGCCCGCGCACGCCGCTGGTGTTCTATGTGTTCGCCGCCGCGCTCGGCTTCACCTGGCTCGCCACCGTGCCGCCAGTGGCGGGGCTGGTCGGAAAATTATTTGGCACGCGCTACCTCGCCACGCTGTTCGGCCTCACGCTGCTATCGCACCAGCTGGGTGGATTCTTCGGCGCCTGGCTGGGCGGTGTGACCATGTCGCGCTTCGGCGACTACCAGTGGATGTGGATTGCCGACATGGTGCTGGCGCTC
>JAZKFO010000131.1:0-2757 GCA_040386395.1 Pseudomonadota bacterium
AACTGGCTGATGAATTAACGGTCGATTTTTCGAGCGCGAAAGTATAAAGGGCGATTGGCGATCACACAATCGCCATGTTGGGGCGCCGGCAACCTCAAACGCCCTCGGCCCCGAACCAGCGCCGGGGCTGCAAAACGCCGTCGGCACGCTGCTCGCCAAGTCCCAGCAATTCGCCGGATTCCCGCAGCATCGCCACCCAACCGGGCGCTGCATTGGTTTCGATGGTGAAGCCGAAATCGAGCCGGACGACCTGTTCGGGCGTGACCGTCACCGTCGGCCAGTCGGCGATGACGGTGCGGGAGGGCAGCAGATGGCGGTCGAGACTGGCGAAGTCCGATGAGGCTTCGAGCGCAGCCAGCGTGACCATCTGCGCAGGTTCCGTGGCACCAAAGAGCCCCACTGCCAACCGCCGCAGGCCCGACAGGTGCGCGACCTGGCCGAAGTGCCGCGCCCAATCCTCGGCCAGCGTGCGGATGTAGGTGCCCTTGCTGCAGGTCACGTCGAGCGTCGCGGTCACGCCATCGAAGGCGACGACGGTCAGAGCATGAATCTCCACCTCACGCGCCTCGCGCTCCACCTCCACGCCTTCGCGCGCGAGTTCGTAGAGCCGCGTGCCATCGCGCTTGATGGCGGAATACATCGGCGGCACTTGCTGGATGCGGCCGGTGCAGGCGAGTGCTGCGGCTTGCAAGGCACCGAATGTGAGGTCGCTGGGATCGCTGCGCGCGATGGTTTCGCCCTCACTGTCGCCGGTGCTGGTGGCTTCGCCCAGCTTCACTTCCGCGAGGTATCGCTTGGTGGAGTCGAGCAGGTGCGCAGTGAGCTTGGTGGCTTGGCCGAAACAGATCGGCAGCAAGCCGGTTGCCAGCGGATCGAGCGTGCCCGTATGGCCCGCCTTGTCAGCGTTGTAGAGCACTCGCACCGTGAGCAGCGCCTGATGCGAGGTGATGCCCTTGGGCTTGTCGAGCAGCAGCACGCCGTGAATGTCGCGGCGGAGTGGACGGCGTGGCTTGGACACGCGCTTTTACTCGTCGGCGCTGGGCTTCGCAGTTGGTGCGGCGGGCTCTGGCGCATCACCGCGCGCCTCGGCAGCCGCACGGTCTTTCGCCATCACGGTGCGAATCAATGCGTTGACGCGGTCGCCCTCGCGGGTGGCCTCGTCGACCACGAAGGTGAGCACCGGGATGTAGCGGATGTGCAGCCGCAAGCCGACCTCATGGCGCAGCTTGCCGGCCGCATGGTTCAAGCCCTGCACCGCCTTGGCCAGCGTCGCGTCATCGGACAGCGAGGACATCAGGATGCGCGACTCCCGCATGTCGGCAATCGTGTCAATCGAGGTGATCGACAGATCCACGCCCGCCACCCGCGGGTCGTGAATCACCTGATTACGCAGCAGCTGCACCAGCTCCTCGCGCAGCTGCGAGTTGAATCGCGCGGCGCGGGGATAGTCGCGTTGATTGCTCAACTAAGCGTCTGCCTTGACCTGGCGCTTGAACTCGACGCGCTGGAAGCACTCGATCTGGTCGCCCGGCTTGATGTCGTTGTAGTCCTTCACGCCGATGCCGCACTCGGTGCCGGCCTCGACCTTGGCGACGTCGTCCTTGAAGCGGCGCAGCGATTCGAGCACGCCCTCGTAGACCACGGTCTGGTTGCGCAGCACGCGGATCGGCAGGCTCTTCTCGACGCGGCCATCCATGACCAGGCAGCCAGCGATGTTGCCCAGGATCGAGCTGCGGAACACGCTGCGAACCTCGGCGGTGCCGACGATCTGCTCGCGGGTTTCCATGCCGAGCAGGCCGGTGATGCTGGCCGTCACGTCATCGAGGATGTTGTAGATGATCGAGTAGTAGCGCAGGTCCACACCGGTGTCCTGCACGCGCTTCTTGGCCTGGGCATCGGCGCGGACGTTGAAGGCGATGATGATCGCCTTCGAGGCCAGCGCCAGTTCGATGTCGCTCTCGCTGATGCCGCCGATGCCGGTGGAGAGCACATTGACGTGAACCTCCTCGCTCGGCAGCTTGCGCAGCGCTTCGGTGATGGCCTCGGCAGAACCCTGCACGTCGGCCTTGACCATGAGGTTGAGCACTTTCTTCTCGCCCGCACCCATGTTGGCAAATGCGTTTTCCATGCGCACGGCACTGCTGGCTGCGAGCTTGGTGTCGCGCATCTTGCCTTCACGGACGATGGCCAGTTCGCGCGCCTTGCGCTCGTCGGCCACCACCACCACATCGTCACCGGCATCGGGCGCACCGCTCAAGCCCAGCACCTGCACGGGGATGGACGGACCGGCTTCCTTCACCGGCTTGCCGTTCTCGTCGAACATCGCGCGCACGCGGCCGAAATGCGGACCGGTGAGGATCACATCGCCCTGGCGCAGCGTACCGCTGCGAACCAGCACGGTCGCGACCGGGCCACGGCCCTTTTCGATCGCGGATTCGATCACCACGCCACGGGCGAGCGTGTCGACCTGGGCGGTGAGCTCGAGCACTTCCGATTGCAGCAGGATGGCGTCAAGCAGGGCATCGATGCCTTCGCCGCTGTGGCTGGATACCCCGATCACCATGGTGTCGCCGCCGAAATCTTCGGCCACGACCTCTTCTTTCAGCAGCTCATTCTTGACGCGGATCAGGTCGCTCTGCGGCTTGTCGATCTTGGTGACGGCCACGACCATCGGCGCTTTCGCGGCCTTGGCGTGCTGGATGGCTTCGCGCGTCTGCGGCATCACGCCGTCATCGCCTGCCACCACGAGAATCACCA
>JAZKFO010000132.1:0-33449 GCA_040386395.1 Pseudomonadota bacterium
TCGGCACCCATGGCAGCACCTATGGCGGCAACCCGCTGGCCTGCGCGGTGGCGCATGCGGTGTTCACAGCCATCAACACGCCGGAGATGATGGCCAATGTGAAGGCACGCACCGCGCAGCTGCACGAGGGCCTCGCGGCCATCGGCGCGCGCTATGGCGTGTTCGACAAGGTGCGCGGCCTGGGCCTGCTGGTCGGCGCGCCGATGAGCGCGGCCTGGAAGGGCAAGGCGAAAGAGATCGTCAATGCAGGCTTGAAGCACGGCGTGTGGACGCTGGTGGCCGGCCCCGATGTGCTGCGCATGGCACCGGCGCTGAACATCACCGAGGCCGAAGTCGCCGAGGGCCTGAAGCGCCTCGATGCCGCCTGTGCGGAAGTGACGGCGCTCGCCAAGGCAGCCTGATTGCGCGCTTTGGCTTGATCGCGGCGCTGTAAGAACCAGCATCATCACGGCAGGCAAGGCCCCAAAGGCCTTGCCTGCTTTTTTGTGGTGGGCGCTGCAAAGCGCTTGCAAAAAACAATGACAATTACAGTGTTGACTGTAACTGTTTTACGTGGGATCGTCCGGCTCTCACCAGCCCCAAGGATTGATCTCCAGCATGAGCAGCCACCCGATTACGAAGCAGGCACAGGCCGTGGTCACCGGCGCCGGCAGTGGCATTGGCCGCGCGTTTGCGCTTGAGCTGGCCCGCCGTGGCGGACAGGTGCTGTGTGCTGACATCAACCTCACCGCCGCGAAAGAAACCGTGGCACTCATCGCAGCGGCAGGCGGCAAGGCCTGGGCGGCGAAGTGCGATGTTGGCGTGCTCTCGCAGGTCGAGGCGCTGGCCGTCACGGCTGAAAAGCACTTTGGCAGCCCCGCCACGCTCATCATCAACAATGCCGGCATCGGCATCGGCGGCAAGGCCATCGGCGAGGTGAGCATGGCGGACTGGAAGTTCACGATGGATGTGAACCTCTGGGGCGTGATTCACGGCTGCCATGTGTTCGCGCCGCTGCTTCGCGCGCAGGGGCGCGGCGGCATCATCAACGTGGCCTCCACCGCCAGCTTCGCCGCTGCGCCGACGATGGGCCCCTACAACGTCACCAAAGCCGGCGTGCTCGCACTCACCGAGACGCTCGCGGCCGAGATGTCCGGCACCGGCATCCACGTCAGCGCGCTGTGCCCCACGTTCGTGAAAACCAACATCGTCAAGGATGGCCGCATCGAGGGCGGCAGCGCCGACTTCGCCGCCAAGCTCATCGCCCGCACCGGCGTGTCGCCGGAGAGCGTGGTGCTGAAAACCCTCGCGGCACTCGACCGCAACCAGCTGTATGTGGTGCCCCAGCTCGAAGCCAAGGCGGTGTGGACGGCCAAGCGCCTGACGCCCGCTCTGTATACCCGCGGTGCGGGCCTGCTCAACCGCTTCTTCCTCAAGAAAGTCGCTGCCTGAAAGGAATTGCCATGAAAGCTCTCAATCCCAAGGAACTGCCCGCCCACAGCGAGGCCGAAATCCACGCCAAGCTGGAGAAGATGCTGGTCAAGATCAAGGCCACGCAATGGGCACTGGCAGACATCGACTGGGATGCCCCTGGCCGCGAGATCGTCACCGAAGACCCGGTGCTCTACCCCAAGCTCAAGGCTTTCATGGCTGATCTGATGTGGATCGAGCACGTCGGCGCACGCGGCTTTGCGGCGATGGCGAAGGTCGCACCCACCGACACGCTGAAAGAGATCTACCAGTATTTCCACGCCGAGGAGCAGCGCCACGCCAATGCCGAAATGGCGCTGATGAAACGCTGGGGCATGCTCGACGGCGACACCCTGCCGGAGCCGAACATCAACATCCGTCTCGTCGTCGAATGGCTCGACCGCTACGCCGACGAGCAGCCGCTGGAAGTGCTGGGCAGCGTCATCCCCATGCTGGAGATCGTGCTCGACGGCTCGCTCTGCAAGTTCCTGCTGGAGACCGTGCATGACCCGGTTTGCCATGAGGCTTTCGGGCACATCAACAACGACGAGTCGCGGCACCTGGGTGTGGATTTCATGGTGCTGGAGCTGCTGGGCTTTGGTGCCAGGTATCAGAACGCCATCAAGGCGGTGGGCAATCTGCTCAACCCCAAGCTGATGATCGGCATCCTCAGCTACGCGCCCCTGCTCAACAAGATGCGCGACAACCTGATGGCGCTGGGCCTGCCGGAGGAGCGCCTCAACGTCGCCCTGCGCAAGTACCGCACCATCGGCGGCCGCACCGCGCAGGGGCGCAGCAATGCCTGGTTCCAGATCATCTCGCGGCACGGCGCGCTGGTGGCCAACCGCGCCTACACCGCCTACCACCGGCCGGTGGATGGCCTCGTCTGGCTCACCAGCAAGGTGCCCGCGCGCTGGCTGCCCAAGCCGCCGAGCTGGGTCAATGAGCTGACCTGGAAGCCTGCGGCTTGATCTTGTCGTTCCCGCGAAAGCGGGAACCCAGGTTGCGCACAGCGCAATGCCTTTGACTGACCTCAGCGCAACAGACACCTGGATTCCCGCCTGCGCGGGAATGACAGAAAAGGAGTGACCATGACCACAGCCACCCGTCGCAAACCCAAAACGCTCGCTACTAAATCCACCCTGCACGATGTGCTCATCATCGGCGCCGGCTTTGCCGGTCTGGGTGCCGCCATCCAGTTGCGCAAGGCAGGCATCAGCGATATCACCATCCTCGAACGCGGCACGGCGGTGGGCGGCACCTGGCGGGACAACCAGTATCCGGGTGCGGCCTGTGACATCCCCAGCAACCTTTACTCCTATTCCTTCGCGCCCAATCCCGATTGGTCGCGCGCCTACTCAGGCAGCCGGGAGATTCTCGGCTACATCCACCACCTCGTGGCCGAATACCAGCTCGAAGAACTGATCCGTTTCGGCCAGAACGTGACAGCGATGGCCTTCGACGAAGCTGCTGGCCTCTGGCGCATCGAGACCGCGCACGGCGAGCGTCATGCGGCGCGCAGCGTGGTGATGGCCCCAGGCCCCTTGAGTAATGCCAGCCTGCCGAAGATGGCGGGTATCGAGCAGTTCAAGGGCCAGAAGATCCACAGCGCGAAGTGGGATCACGGCTACGACTTCAACGGCAAGCGGGTGGCGGTGATCGGCACTGGGGCATCGGGCGTGCAGATCATCCCGGAGCTGGTGAAGATCGCGGACAAGGTCACGGTGTTTCAGCGAACGCCGGGCTGGGTGCTGCCGCGCCTCGACTTCACACCGGGCAGCAAGCTCAAGGATCTGTTCCGTTACCTGCCCGTCACCCAGAAGGCCGTGCGCGAGGCGATGTTCTGGATTCACGAGGCGATGGCTACCGGCATTGTCTGGAAGACCCCGGTCACGCCGCTGATCGAGCGCATCGCCAAATTGCACCTGAAAGCCCAGGTGAAAGACCGCTGGCTGCGCCGGCAATTGACCCCGGACTTCACCATCGGCTGCAAGCGCGTGCTGATGAGTAATGACTACTTCCGCGCGCTGCAAGCGCCCAATGCCAAGCTCATCACCTGGCCGATTGCGACCCTGAGCGAACAGGGCGTGCGCACCGTCGAGGGCATCGAGCACCAGGTGGACTGCATCGTGTTCGCCACCGGCTTTGACGTGTGCAAGAGCGGCACGCCGTTCCCCATCACCGGTCTCGGCGGCCGCCAGCTCAATGAAGAGTGGTCGCGCGGCGCGCAGGCCTTCAAAAGCATCAACGTCTCCGGCTATCCCAATCTGTTCGTCACCTTCGGCCCCAACTCCGGCCCCGGTCACAACTCGGCACTGGTCTACATGGAGTCGCAGATCGACTATCTGGTGCAGGGCATCACCATGCTGTTGCGGGGCGGCTACAAGGCGCTGGACGTGAAGCCGGAGGTGCAGCTGGCACACAACAAGGGCCTGCAGAAACGCCTGGCGAAGACCAACTGGAACACCGGCTGCAAGAGCTGGTATCTCACCGCCGATGGCTTCAACGCCACCATGTATCCCGGCTTTGCCACCCAGTTCGCGCAGCAGATGCAGCGCTTCGAGCTGGCGGACTACGAGGTGCGCTAGCGCGGCAGCTCCAGCAACACCTGGCTGCCGCGCTGCTCGACGATCACGCCATCGGGCGTGATCTCGACCACACGCGGGCCGTCGATGAGGGTATCGGTCTCACGGTATTTCTTGCCATTGACCAGCACGAAGCGGCGCAGCGGGTTGTCGTCGTAGACGTGGATGTCGACGCTCAATCTGGGGAACTCGCTGCGGAATGCCGGTGGCATGTCCTTGAGCGCACGCACGGCGGGTTCGACCGGTGCAGCCGGCGGCGGTGGCGTGGCCACCACGTCCGGTTCCGGTTCGGGGGCGGGTCGGACCTGCACTGGCGCTGCTGCCTCAGGCGCCATCACCACCGGTGCTGCGGCGGGCTTGCGGGGCGGGGGCGTGTCGCCATCCAGCTCGTCCATGGTCATGGCTTCGGCAGCACCGGTGTCGATGGTTTCCACCGCGTCGGGTGGCACATCGGCGATGGGTGCTTCCAGCCGTTCGGGGTCGATGCGCAGCGGGGAGCCTGGGCTTGCTGCCGCTTCGCTGCTCGCGGGTGCAGGCACGGCGGTGGTCTCGGCGGCGGTCTGCGGAACCGGCCAGAACCAGTAGGCAAGGCCAGCCGCCGCGAACAGCAGCGCGGCAATCGCGGCGGCGGCGAGCAGCACTTCCTGCTGCGGATCGTGGCGGTGGCGGGCCACTGGCGTGCGGCGCACCAGCAACTCGTCGAGTACTGGCGCCTGACCGGCGTGGCGGTCCTGCTCGGCCTTCTTGAGGGCGTCGAGAATCAGGCTCATGGGGCGGAGCCCTTGCGGGGCTTGAGCACCGGGCCGGGCTGGCTGGCCAGCCCCAGTAGGGTGCGCGGGCCGGCAATGCCATCGGGCCTCGCACCCATCCGGGCCTGCGCGCGCTGCACGTCCTTGCGCAGGGCTTCGTCCCAGGTGCTGTCTTCGAGATTGCTGGCGCTGCCGCCCAGCCGCGCGGCCAGCTGCCGGCGCAGCCACAGGATCGGCTCGCCGCGCACTTCGGGGCCGATGCTCGCCTCGTCGGTTTCGCGCCGCCACAGCAGCAGGTATTCGCCGGTCCACAGGCTGTCGAGCTGGCTCACCGGCACCCGCACCGTGCCGCGCGGGCCCAGCAGCGTCGCCTGGTCGCCCGCCAGCGCGCGCAGCAGCACGTAATGCAGCTCGCCGGCTTCCGAAATGGTGAGGATGGCCGGCGTGTTCATCGCTGCCAGATCGCTCCACTCGGCATTGCCCTTCAGGCATTCGAGCCGATCGCGGCGCAGCGAGAAGCAGGCTTTTTCACCGCGCGTGAGGCGGATGCCGGGCTGCCAGAGCTGGGCCAGTTTCTGCACCAGGCCATTGAGCGGGGCATAGGCACCGGTGACAGCAGCATTGACCGGTGCGGCAGCCTTGGCAGATTCAGGCGCAACAACAGCAATAGGCTCCGGGGCGGGCGGGGTGGTGCTGGGCGCGGCCTCGACGCTGGGCAGTGCTTCCGGGATGGCGGCGGCCTCGGCCTGCACCGCTGCTGTTTCGACCGCAGGCTGCTGCGGCCACTGGCGCATCAGCAGCACGGCGGCCAGCGTCAGTCCCACCAGCACCAGCAAGCCCTCGGCCCAGCGCAGCCAGCCGCCGGGCAGGGCGATGCGCGGCCAGGCGAAGGGTTGGCGCGCAGTCTTGCTGCGACGCGCCGGTGCGCTGAGCGTGGCGGTGGTGCCCAGCACTTCGGCAGCGGCCTGCGTCACCAGCTCAGGCGTCACCTGCCGCAGGCTCTGCGAATAGGCACCGAGCAGGGCACGGTCGCAGAGGATGTTGACGAGGCGCGGAATGCCGCCCGCGTGCTTGTGGATCAGCTTGATCGCCGCCGGTGTGAACAGGTCGCGCGCACCGCCCGCCACTTGCAGGCGATGGGCGATGTACTCGGTGGTCTCGTCGCCGGAGAGTGGTGTGAGGTGGTAGCGCGCGGTGATGCGCTGGGCCAGCTGGCGCAGGTCCTGCCGGCCCAGCAGCTCGGCCAGTTCCGGCTGGCCGACCAGCATGATGCGCAGCAGCTTTTCCTTGTCGGTTTCGAGATTGGTGAGCAGGCGCACCTGCTCCAGCACATCGGGGGCGAGCTGCTGCGCCTCGTCGATGATCAGCACCGTGCGGCGGCCCGCCGTGTGGCGCTCGATGAGGTAGGCGTTGAGCGCATCCACCAAGGTTTTGAGTGTGGGATCAGCCTTGTTGTAGGCGATGCCCAGCTCGTCGCAGATGCTCTGCACGAACTCGCGCTCGGACTGACGCGGGTTGTGGATCATCGCGACGTCGACGTTGTCCAGCCGCTGCGCGAGCAGGGTGCGGATGATCGTGGTCTTGCCGGTGCCCACCTCGCCGGTGAGCTGCACGAAGCCGCCGTACTTGCCGGTGCCATACAGCAGATGGCCCAGCGCCTCCTGATGGCGCGGGCTCATGTAGAGATAGGCGGGGTCAGGCGCGATGCTGAAGGGCATCTCGCGCAGGTTGAAGAATTGGGTGTACATGCGCCCGATTTTACGCAGGCAAACGCATGAAGACGTGCAGGATGCCGTCTTCCAGTTCGGGCTCCGACTCGGTGACGAAGCCGAAGCTCGAATAGAAGCGTTCCAGATGGTGCTGCGCCCAGATGAGATTCGGCAGCGCAGGGTAGTGCTGGCGCGCGCCGCGCACGCTCTCTGCCATCAAGCGCCGGCCCGCACCGGTGGCGCGCACCATGGGGGACACCACCACGCGGCCAATCGAAGGCTCGGCGTATTTCTCGCCCGGTGGCAGCAGGCGCGTGTAGCCCACCAGCGCGCCAGCGGCGTCGTGCATCAAGAGGTGCAGGGCGTTCTGGTCATGGTCATCGAGGTCGAGAAACACACAGTTCTGCTCCACCACAAACACTTCACTGCGCAGCTTGAGCAGGGCGTACAGCTCGGTGTTGCTGAGCGCGTCAAAGGGTTTCCAGCAGAAAGATTCGGTGGTCGGCGACATGAGGATTGGCGGGCGGGCAGCGGCCGCGCAGTCTAACGGCAGCTAGGCTCAGCTCACCCCGACGGAGGAGAGACTCTGTCGCTGCACGGTTGCTGAGAATTACTGGGGTGGGCAAAGCCCCGGCCGTGGCCGGGGCTTTTTTCGCGGGCGTATGTGTGCAATCAGACGGGAATCAGCCCAAAGCTGCCACTGACAGCCGAACTGTTGGCTAACGAGAGTGCTGCGTCAGTTCTCGTTCTGATCGCTGTTTGCGGCTCGCCGATGAATCTTGAGCATCCAGCTTCGCGAGTAGCCGCAGGCCAGTAAACAGCTGATCCCACTGCTCGGCGCCCAGCTGCGCATGCAGTTCCTTCTGTGCTTCCTGCCAGAGCGGGATCGCTTTCTTCAAAGAGCCGTGTCCCTTGTCTGTCAGCCGCACCAGCCGCGCGCGACGGTCCTCGCCTTCGCCGATGACGAGGTGACCGCTGCCTTCGAGTAGCTGGATGCTGCGCGCCAGGGTCGTGCGATCCGTTTCCAGCTGACTCGCCAGTTTCGAGACGCTGATCTCGCCAAAGTAATAGAGACGGATCAGCAACGACAGCTGCGCGATGCCGATATCAGCGTCGCCGAGATGCCGGGTGTAGAGCTTGGTGATGGCCCGGTTCGCCGAGCGCAATTGTTCGGCGAAGCAGACATGGCGACGGGTGCGGACTTCTTCCAGGTAGGGCAGCTGCTGGCGCTTGGTTCTCATAAGCGTGTATATACACCTTACGAATATCAACTGCTATCTGGGGCTCGGCCATCGCCGTCGTCCGGGATTGCAAATCGCAGTGTCGACAAGGAGAGTTCCTGTGCCTGGAGTGCCTTCAATCGGGCCGAGCGCGGCCGGCAGCCGAAGCGTGCCGCGACCACACCAGCGGCCGGGCATCGAAACCCGCAAAGCCTTGTGCGCAAGCTGCGACATCGCCTGCAGTGTCGTCACCGAGGTGCAGAAGGGCCGCGTGACGCGCGTGCGCTCCTCCGACAACCCGCTGTTCAAGGACAACATCTGCATCAAGGGCATCGTGGCCCCCAAGAACTTCGCCAACCCCGACCGTGTGCTCTACCCGCAGAAGCGAGTCGGCGAGCGCGGATCAGGGCAGTGGCAGCGGGTGAGCTGGGAAGAGGCGATGGCCGACATTGGTCTCCGCCTCAAGAAGATCATCGCTGAGCATGGCCCCGAAGCCTGGGCAGTCTCGACCAGCCAGTGGAACACCGGCACCGACCACGGCCTGGGGCGCCGCATCATGAATCACGTCGGCTCGCCGAACTGGATCAGCGGTGTGGCCCTGTGCGCCGGCAACACGGCGGCGATCAACCGCCTCACCTACGGCTGGTATCCCTGGCCGGACTACGACAACACCAATCTCATCGTGCTGTTCGGCCACAACCCCGGCAAGAACAGCTGGGTGCCGATCTACAACCAGATCCAGCGTGTGAAGGCGCGCGGTGGCACGCTCATCGTGCTCGACCCGCGCAAGAGCGAATGCGCCGAGATGGCCGACCTCTGGCTGCCGATCAAGGCTGGTACCGATGCGGCGATGGCCTTCGGCTGGCTCAAGGTGATTCTCGACGAGGGGCTGTACGACAAGGCCTTCGTCGAGCGCTGGACCGTGGGCTTCGAGGCGCTCAAGAAAAGAGTCGATGAGTTCCCGCTGGAACGCGTCGCGAAGATCACCGGCTGCGATGCGGCGATGATCGCGAAAGCCGCACGCCTGTATGCGACGCAGGGGCCCTCGGTGATCCCCTGGACACCGATCACCGACCAGCAGCGCAACAGCACCTCAGCCATTCGCCTGCAAAGCATCCTGCGCGCGGTCTGCGGCTACATCGACGTGCCGGGTGGCGAGGCACTGATGGGTTTCCATCCGCAGATCGTCTCGGAGTCCGAGATCGAGATGCACCACGTCTTGCCGGAAAGCCAGAAGGCCAAGCAGCTTGGCTCCGACGAGCACCCCGCATTCACCTATCGCGGGCAGGCGGCGCTGCGCGAACCCTGCAAGCGTGTGTGGGGCCACGAATACGCCAACCAGGTGACGGGCTGCTTCATGGCCAATCCCTCCGCCGTGTTTCGCGCGATGGCGGGCGAAGGGCCGTATGCGGTGAAGGCCTTGTTCTCGTTCGGCAACAACACGCTGATGGGCTTCGCCAACATGCCGCTGATCCTCAAGGCCATGCTCAATCAGGAGCTGATCGTGGTGCAGGAGCATGTGATGACGCCCACCGCGCAGCTTGCCGACTACGTGCTGCCCGGCGACTCCTGGCTGGAGCGACCCTGGATGTTCGACGGCTACGGCTGGCTGTCGATCTACAAGCCCTCGCAGAAGTCGATGGAGCCGCCGGGCGAATGCAAGAGCACTTTCGAGCTGTGGAAGCTCACGGCAAATGCGCTGGGCATTCCCGATGTCGTGCCCTGGGAAACACTGGAGTCGTTCTACGACTACCGCATCGCCAAACTCGGTATCGGCTTCGAGGAGTTCTCCAGCACCTACGAAGTCCATGCCGATACGCTGGAGTTCCGCAAGTACGAGAAGACCGGCTTCGCCACACCCAGCGGCAAGGTCGAGCTGTATTCCTCGATACTCGAAAACCTCGGCTTCGACCCGCTGCCGTACTTCCGCGACGAGCCGCCGGCCGATCCGGCCTTCCCGCTCGCGATGTTCACCGGCGTGCGCGAGGGCGAGTACTTCCAGACCGGCGGCCGGCACATCCCGGAAATGCGCGCCCGCAAGCCGGAGCCGGTGCTGTTCGTCAGCCCTGGCACGGCACAGCAGTACCATCTAGTCGAGAACGAGTGGGTCGAGGTCGAAACCCGCACCGGCAAGATCGAGATCATGGTCGGCGTGCGCAGCAACATGCCGGATGGCCTGGTGCGCATCCCGCACGGCTGGTGGAAACCGGAGACCACGCAGGGCCTTGGGCATCTCTCCGGCGCTTTGCGCTATGCCGATGCGATGCTCTGCCCGGACGACAGCGATTTCATCGACCGCGAACAGGGCATTCCGCATTTGAAGGGCCTGCCCTGCCGCATCAACAAGCTCGCCAGGGCTGCGCGATGAAGCCCTATGCGCTGCGGGTGGTGCTGGCCAAGGTTGGCTTCGCACTCGCCAAGAAAGCCTCGCGCAACCAGACCTGGTTCGATCGCCTCGCGCGCCGCGTACTGGAGCGGGTGCTGAAGTTCAATTTCGATCTCGACGAGATGGTGCTGCTCGACCAGGGCTATGATCCGGACGAGCTGGAGCGGTATCAGAACCGACGCTGAAGTGGTCTCGACGCTTTGCACGCTGGAACGCGCTCGCGTAAAGACTGTTCGATCTCGATGGGGCGAAAGCTATCTTTTTCTAGGGACCGCTATTGGCACGTTTACGCCAGTTGCCATCGCTTCAGCACCTACCGCTGAAAGTCATAAATCGACCCCAGCCCCAGGAGCTGCGTCAGCCGGTCGAGTGCGGTGCGGCTTTCATCCAGCAAAGCAGGGTCGGCCAGATCAGCAAACACCAGGCGGTCGCGGTAGTGCTGTTTCACCCAGGCTTCGAGGGCATCGGCCTTTTCTGGCGTGATCCAGCTCTGCGCATTGACGGCAGCACGCTGGGCTTCGCTGAGCACCACCCGCAGCCGCAGGCAGGCCGGGCCGCCGCCGTTGTGCATGCTCTGCCTGAGGTCGAACACCTTCACGTCGTTGATGGGGCAGCCCGGCTCGGCCACGAGGCGCTGGATGCAGGCCCAGACCTTCTTGTTCTCGGCGCACTCCTGCGCCACCACCAGCGTGTGGCCGCTGGTGCCCGGCAGGCAGAGGAGCTGGGAGTTGAAGAGGTAGCTCGACACCGCATCGGCCACGCTCGCATCGCGTGCTGCCACCTCGACAAAGCGCACCGCCGGCAGCGCAGCCTGCAACTGCTGCTTCAGGCCGGCGGCATCGACAAAGGCCTGCTCGTGGAAAAACAGCAGCTCGCGGTTGCCCACCGCAATCACATCGTTGTGGAACACGCCGGCATCAATCGCCGAGGGCTGCTGCTGGTGATACACGGTGCGCGCGGCATCCAGGCCATGCAGTCTCGCTACTGCCTCCGAAGCCGCACGGGTCTGCCGCGCCGGGTATTTCTCCGGCTTCGGCTCGGCATCGCTGCCCAGGCCGTAGACGAAGAACTCCAGCCCCGCCGCCCCGTAGTCCGCACACAGACGGGTGTGATTGGCCGCACCCTCGTCGCCCATTGCGGGCGTGGCGGGCAGGGGCGCGTGATGGGCGAAGTGCCGCGCATCGGCAAAGGTGGCGGCCAGCGCGCGGGCTGTCGTTGCAGGCTCCAGTGAGCGGTGCAGATGGCTGGCGAGGTTGGCGGGCGTGAAATGCACACGGCCGTCGGCGCAGTCCGCGCCCGGCGAGGCGGTCGCCGCATTGGCCGTCCACATGCTGCTGGCGCTGCTGACGGCCGCGAGAAGGCCGGGGGCCTCGCGCGCGGCCTTGGCGAGTACCTCGGCATCCTTGCCGCTGAAGCCGAGGGCTTTCAGGGTGGGGATGTGCGGGCGCTCCTGCGGCGGCAGCACGCCCTGTGCCATGCCCATGGCGGCGAGCGCACGCATCTTGCCTAGGCCCTGGAGTGCGGCCTCGCGCGGGTTGCTGGGCAGGGTGGCGTTCTTGGCCGAGGCGACATTGCCCTGCGCGAGACCGGCGTAGTTGTGGGTGGGGCCGACGAGGCCGTCGAAGTTGGCCTCGATCGCGGGAACCAGTGCTGGAAGAGTCATGCCGGCATTATCGCTCTGTGCGGCGACACCAATGAGCGATCAGGCGCCGCTGCCGGCCAGCACGCAGCGATTGCCGCCGCCGCGCTTGGCCTGGTACATCGCGGTATCGGCCGCGATGATCAGGCTGTCGGCATCGCGGCCGTGTTCGGGGAAATGCGCGATGCCGACGCTGGCGCCGACCTGCACGATCAGCGTCTTGCCGCCGCTGCTGATTTCGTAGGGTTGCTTCAGGAGATGGATCAGCCCGTCGCCAATGCGCTCTGCCTCTTCGGCCGGCATCACCGCCGCTTCGAGAATCATCGCGAACTCGTCACCACCCAGGCGGGCTGCGGTGTCCTCGCGACGCAGGCGCACCTCCAGCCGCCGCGCGATCTGCTTCAAAAGCGCATCGCCGACATGGTGGCCGTGGGTATCGTTGACCGGCTTGAAGCCGTCGATGTCGAGATAGATCAGCGCGAGCCGCTGGCCACGGCGGTGTGCGCGTTCCAGCGAGGGCTGCAGGCGCTCCATGAACAGCACCCGGTTGGCGAGGCCGGTGAGCGGATCATGCGTGGCCTGGTGGCGCACGGCCGACTCCGCCAGCCGCAGCGCCTCGGCCTGCGCGCGCCACTCGGCACCGGCGCGCGCCACCGCAAAGAACAGCAGCGTGGCCAGCACGCCGCCGACCGCCACCAGCCAGGGTGCGATCTGCTCGCTGAGCAGGAAGAACGACGCCGGCGCACGGTAGCGCACCGTCCACTCGCGGCTGGCCATGCTGATGCGGCTGCGATGATTGAGCGAGGAGGCCACATCCACCCCCAGCGGCACCGGGCCGCGCTGGGCATCAATGCCGGCGGTGGAATACAGCAGCGATTGCGGCTCGGTGGCCACGCCGTCGAACAGCTCGAAATCCAGCGCCGGCCGACCCTGGCCGAGCAGGCCCTGCATGAACTGCTCGGCCTTGCAGGCGGCGGTGAGCCAGCCGATCAACTCGCCACCGCGCTCGATGGCGAGAAAGGCGATGAAGCCAGCCTCTGACATCGAACCCGCGACGGGGTTGGTGCGCTGCATGAGCCGGATGCGCGGGCTGAGCACGGCATCGCCACTGGCTGCGGCCTGCTCCAGCATCGAGCGGCGCATGGGTTCCTGCATCAGGTCCAGCCCCAAGGCCAGCTGGTTGTCCGGTGTGAACGGCGCGACATAGAGGATGGGCGCATGCAGCGGTGCCGCAGCCACCTCGCGCCCGCCAAAGCTGAGCTTGAAGTTTTGCAGCAGCAGCGGGTCGGCCATGCCGGGTGGCGGTGGCTCGGCACGCACCTTGTCGAGAAAGGCCGGCAGGTCTTCACCCCGCACCACCGGCGCGTAGGTAAAGTTCTTGAAGCCCGGATAGTGCTCGCCCAGCCGCAGCGTCTCGACGAAATGGCTCCACTCCGCGCGGGTGACATCGTCCGAGGACTGGAACAGCGCCAGGCCGCCGCGCAGCACCTGGATGTAGGCCACCATGCGCTGCTCGATGGCCGAGTCGATGCGCTGCACCTCGTTGCTGAAGCGGGTCTGCTGCAGGGTCGTGATCAGCTGCTGGGTCTGCCAGGTGGCAAAGGCAGTGAAGGCCAGCAGCACCCAGACGATGAGCAGTTGCACGGCCGGCCGCAGGCGCGGACGCCAGCGCGCGTCAACGCTCGCCGCAGGACGGGTCATATCCATGGCGGCATCGTATCAGCGCGGCGTGCAGCGTCCGCCAGGGCTATTTCTGTCCGCTGCGCCGGGGCAGCAGCAGCCCGCGCTTCTCGGCCAGCGGGGCAATGTCCGGCTCCGCGCCATAGAACTCGCGGAACAGCTGGCCCGCATCGGCGGTGTTGCCACGGCTCAGGATCTTGGCGCGGTAAAAATCCCCGTTGGCGCGTTGCAGGCCACCGTGCTGCTTGAACCACTGCTCGGTATCGGCGGCGAGCACCGCAGTCCAGGTGTAGGCGTAGTAGCCAGCCGAGTAGCCGCCCGCGAATACATGCGAGAAATACGGCGTGTGATAGCGCGGTTCGACGGCATGGAAATCGACCCCGGCCTTCTTGAGCGCGGCGGCCTCGAAGGCCATCACCTCCGGGGCGGCGGGTGCCTGCGCGGCGGTGATCTGGTGCCAGGCCTGGTCGAGCAGGGTGGCGGCGAGTGCCTCGCCAGTGTCGAAGCCCTGGTTGAACTTGCCGGCGGCATTGAGCTTGTCGAGCAGGGCCTGCGGGATCGGCTCGCCGGTCTGGTAGTGCTTGGCGAAATTGGCCAGCACCTTGGGGTCGCTGGCCCACTGCTCGTTGGCCTGCGAGGGATACTCGACGAAGTCCCTCGGCACGGCGGTGCCGGACAGCAGGGGGTAGCGCACATCCGAAAACAGCCCGTGCAGGGCATGGCCGAACTCGTGGAACAGAGTGCCGGTTTCATCGGCGGTCAGCAGCGTCGGCTGGCCTTCCGGCGGCTTGGGGATGTTGAGGTGGTTGGCGATGACTGGCTTGTTGCCGAACAGCTTCGACTGCCGCACGTAGCTGTTCATCCAGGCGCCGCCCTGCTTGTTGTCGCGGGCGTAGTTGTCGCTGATGAACAGCGCCATCGGGCTGCCGTCGCGGTCGTAGATCTCGAACAGGCGCACGTCCTTGCGGTACAGCGGCAGGTCGCTGCGCTCCTTGAACGTGATGCCGTAGAGCTGGGTGGCGGCATAGAACACGCCATCCACCAGCACCCGATTCAGCTCGAAGTAGGGCTTCACCGCCGCCTCGTCGAAGTCGTACTTCGCCTTGCGCAACTGCTCGGCATACAGCGCCCAGTCCCAGGGTTGCAGCTTGAAGGATCTGGTCTTGTTGGCCCTGGCTTCGGCGTCGATCAGCTTCTGCATCTCAAGCGCCTGCGCCCTCGCACTGTTGAGCGCGGCAGGTGCCAGCTGGGTGAGCACGCGGTTGACCGCCTCGGTGCTCTGCGCCGTTTCATCGGCCACCACATAGGCCGCATGGTTGGCATAGCCCAGCAGTGCCGCACGCTCGGCACGCAGCTTGACGATCTTGGCGACGACGGCATGGTTCTCCGGCGCGCGATTGACCGAGGCCTTGTACAGCCGCTCGCGCAGCGCGCGATTCGTCAGCTGCGTGAGTGCGGGTTGCGTGGTGGTGTTCTGCAAGGTGATCAGCCACTGGCCGGTGAGGCCGCGCTGGCGGGCGGCATCGGCGGCGGCGGCAATCTGCGGCTCTGAGAGACCCTCCAGCTCCGCCAGCGAAGCCACGCTCACCGCACCGGCCTTGGTCGCGTTCAGCACGTTCTGGCGAAAGCTGTTGCCGAGCGAGGAGAGCTCGGCATTCATGGCCTTGAGCCGGGTTTTCTGCGCCTCGTCCAGCTCGGCACCGGCACGCAGGAACTGCGTGTAATAGCGCTCGGCCAGACGCAGCGATTCGGCATCCAGCCCGCTGCTGTTGCGCGCCTCGTAGACCGCCTTCACCCTTGCGAACAGCGCGGTGTCGAGCGTGATGCGGTCGCGGTGCGCGGCCAGCTGCGGCGAGAGTTCGGCGCGCAACGCATCCATTGCCGGCGTGCTGTTGGTGCTGGCCAGATTGAAGAAGGCGGTGGAGACGCGATCCAGCAGCTGCCCGCTCTTCTCCATCGCCACCAGTGTGTTCTCGAAGGTCGGCGCTGCCGGGTTGTTCGCAATGGCGGCCACCTCGCGCAGCTGCTCGGCCATGCCGTCATCGAAGCCGGGGCGGAAGTCGCTGTCCTTGATGCGGTCGAAAGCGGGGAAGAGATACGGCAGCGTGCTGAGCTGTGCGAAGGGGTTGCTGGCCGGCAGTGCATCACTGCTGGTGGCCAGGATTGGCAGGCTGGAGGCGAGCAAGAAGCCGCAGAGCGGCAGCAGGGCAGAGTGGCGGGACATGGCGGCAGGCGATGGAAGGCTTGCGCCCATGATCGGCGATTACATGGGTAGCCGTGGGTTCAAGTGACGGCTAAACGTCCGTGATGGCGATCGGCATCGCAATGCTGTGGATGTTTCTGGGCATGTGGTTTCAGGCCCACCTTTCATAGCCCGACAAGGGCCGCTGGTCCGACTTTCTCGGTGCCTCTGCAGCACAAACTATCATCGCGATTGCCAAAATTTGCTATCGAGATCGCCACCATGGGCCTGAGCCGCTTGCACCCGCAGGAGTTTCGTAGACTGCAAGAAATCGAGGTTCTTCAGCTCACAACGGAATCGATGGAGGCCTGTTTCGACCGCCTTACCAGCCTGATCAAGCATGTCCTAAACGTGGAAGTGGCCGCGTTTTCGATTGTGGACATGGATCGTGTCTACTTTAAATCCTTGCAAGGGCAGCTGCCCCGTGAAATGCCCAGAGGCATCGCATTCTGCTCTTCGACGATCCTCGGACAGGCTCCTTTGGTCATCAACGATGCCAGCAAAGATTCCCGATTCTCCGACAACCCGCTGGTTGCTTGCGGAGGCATCCGCTTCTATGCCGGGGTTCCGGTCCGAGGTCATGACGGACTTCCGGTAGGCACCTTGTGCGCTCTCGACTCTGAGCCTCAGCAGCTGTCCGAGCAGCAGCTGAAAATGTTGCTCGACGTGCGCGATGTTCTCGAAGACACACTGATCATGCGCTCCCTGTCCTCGCGCGATCAATTGACAGGCTTGTTCAACCGGCGCTACTTCGACGAGTTTTTCGACCGAGAGTGGCGCCGAGGGTGCAGAAGCTCATCGCCGCTGTCGTTGTTGATGGTCGATGTCGATCACTTCAAGTCATACAACGATGATCTGGGCCACCAGCAGGGAGATACCGCACTCAAGCTGGTAGCTCATCAACTCTCCACGCAGTTACGTCGCGGCGGTGATTTTGCAGCTCGCTATGGCGGAGAAGAGTTTGTGATTGTGCTTCCGGAGACCAGTGCGGCTGATGCAGCAGGCGTCGCAGTGCATCTTCGAGATTCTGTTGAGCGTTTGCGCATGCCGCACCCGGGCAGCCAGTCCAAGATCATCACCATCTCGATCGGTGGCGCCTCTGCGCAGATTGGAAGCGACTATGTGCGTGGCAAGGAGGTTTTGCTCCAGCGTGCCGACCTGGCTCTCTACAAGGCGAAAACGGCCGGGCGGAATCGCGCCTTGATGCACTGAGTGCGGGTTCAATAGGCAGGCTTCAAATTCAGCTTTCCCATGCTCATCCGTTAGTGATTGCACGCGAGAGAGAAAATCGGTGATGTTCCAGAGGCAGACAGGAGATCTAGAGTCGGCTGACAGCGCCTTGGCTGCTCGGCGGAAGATTCTGCTGCTGGCTGCCCCCTTGGTCGGGGGCATTTGCCTGGCAACCACCCTCGCAGTTCACGAGCTGCCTGGCGCCGGTCGTGTCGAGATGGCGATCTTCACCGCGATCGGTGTGGCACTGCTGTTAAACGCCATGCTCTTCTACTACCGAAGAGTGCCTTACGCATTTGCCTCCAGCCTCACGATCATGCTGACGGCCTTCTTGCTGCTCAGTCGGCTGGTTACCTCTTTTACTAGCGGTGCGTTTGATGACTCATCGCGCAGCATGTTCATGCCGGTGCATGCGCATTACGCCACGCTTTACCTCTTATTCCTCTTGCTGTTGCCATACCCGCAGTCAGCCAGATTCAGTGTTGTGGCTTGGCTGGTGATGGCAAGCATCACCACCCTGGGAGCCGCTCCCTACTGGAATGCCAACCCGCCCCGACAGCTGCTGGCAGCACTGCTGATCTACGTTTGGCTGGGTCATGGCCTTTTCGTTGCACTGCTATTCAGTTGGGCGAAGCAGCAAAAGGGGCTCATGGAGGCCAAGTCTTCGCTGGCGACTGCTGAGAGCGAAGCACGACGCTCACTCGAAACCAGCGAGGCCCGGTTTCGCGGTGTTTTCGACCAACTCGCCGCTGGCATCGGCCTGTTTGGCATGGACGGACGGTGGCAGGAGGTCAATCTCAAGCTCTGCGAGATGCTGGGACGTTCCGCCGATGAGCTCATCGGCATGCCAATGACCGACGTGACACCCGTCGAAGATCACGAGTCCTTCCTTCTTCGGGTGCAGACGCTGATGTCAGGGCCTGCGCCGCAGTACTCGGTAGAGCGACGCGCAATACGCAAGGATGGCAGCACGATCTGGCTTCTGGCACAGATGCGCAGACTCGACCCTGCCCCCGGACAGCTCGCCCAGGGTGTGCTGTTTGCTGTCGACATCACCGAGAAAAAACTGGCAGAGGAAAGTGCGCAAGCTCAGCAGCGTTTGCGGGAGTTTCATCTCGCGCACATCCCGCTGGCACTGATCGAGTGGACTCCAGATCTGCGCGTGCAGCGCTGGTCAAAAAAGGCCGAAGAGATGTTTGGCTGGACTGAGGCCGAGTTGCTTGGCAAGACCCCGTTCGAGTGGGGTTTCATGCATGAGGAAGATCGAAAAGTCACAGAAGACGTTGCCGAGACGCTCACCGACAAGAAGCCAGACAGCGTTCGGCAACTGCTGCGCAACTACCGCAAGGATGGCTCTTACGGTTGGTATCACTGGCACAACGTCAATCTCTATCGCGAAGACGGCACGCTGGACTCGATCCACTCCATGGGCAGCGATGTCAGCCAGCTTCAATTTACCTTGGAGGCGCTGAGCGACAGCGAGGGACGTCTCAATGCCGTGTTTGAGCAGGCTGCAGTCGGTGTTTCCTTGCTCAATGCCGATGGCAGCTGGAACAAGGTCAACCAGCGGCTTTGCGAGATCACGGGTTATTCCGAGAGTGAGTTGCTGGCGACCGACTATCAGACCATCACTCTGTCTGAGGATCTCGCTGTAGACCTGGAGCGCGCACGTCAGCTGATTGAGGGCGAGATTGATCGCTATGACATCGAGAAGCGCTATGTGCGCAAGGACGGTGCGATCATCTGGGTGAAGGTGTTTGCCAGCCGCATCGATGTGACAGGAAGCCAGCCCGCCCTGTATGTGGCTGTCATCGAGGACATCAGTCAACGCAAGGCAGCAGAGGCGCACGTGCAGAGACTGAACTCCAACTTGGAGCAGCAGGTTGTCGAACGGACGGAGCAGCTCCGCGAGACTCTGGGTAACTGGCAGCAAAGAAGCACTGAACTCGCCTTGCTCAACGAGATGATGAGCAATCTTCCCGCCTCGCAGGATTTACCGGAGGCCAGCGCAATCATCCGCCGCTACTTGCCCCGTCTCTTCAATCAGTATGCCGGTGTCATCTGGCTCGAAGACGAAGTGCCAGACCAGTTTCATCTGCTGGTGCAATGGGGCGCTCGGTCTGAGCAAGCCTCCACGATAGTCACCGAGGATTGCTGGGCACTGCGTAGAGGACGTCCACTGCGTGTGGAAGACCCACTGGACCCCTTGGCATGCCCCCACGCCCACAGGCATGAACAAGTACCGCACGCCTGCACGCCGATCGTCGCCTTGGGAGAGATCGTGGGGATGATCTATCTCGAATGGTCGGAAGACTTGCAGAGTGCGGTGAACCCTCCCGAACAGGCATTTGTCGAGTCCGCTGCAGAGCAGATCGGCCTCGCCATCGGCAACGTGAGGCTCCGCGAGAAGCTGCGGCAGCAGGCGATGCATGATGCGCTGACGGGTCTGTACAACCGGCGCTACTTTGACGAGTATCTGGCTTCCCGCATTGCTGAAGCCACGCGCGCCGATCGTGCATTTTCCTTGTTGATGATTGATCTCGATCATTTCAAGTCCATCAACGACACGTTTGGCCACGATGCGGGTGACGAGGTGCTGCGCGCAACGGGTCGGCTGCTTCAGAAGGCAGCTCGTGCTGATGAAGCTGTATTTCGTCTCGGCGGTGAAGAGTTCGTGATGATCCTCAATGAGGGCCTGGGGTCTGACTCGGAGGGCTGTGCCGAACGTCTGCGCAAGGAAATCGAAGCCAACCCGCTGACCTGGAATGGGATTCCGATGCCCTCCATCACTGCGTCAATGGGTATTGCGCGATTCCCCGCAGATGGGCGCGAGAAGCTCTCGATCATGCAGCGAGCCGATGCCGCCCTGTACAGCGCCAAGCGAACCGGTCGGAATCGTGTCTGCAAGGCTGCTGCCATCCCCGGCAATCAAGGCGTCGCGATGGCCGTGGTGCAACCCAACAGCCTGGCTCGAATGATCAGCAGAGATCAGCAATAGAAAATCTGCTTGGCGGTCTTTCAATAATTTGAAGCACAAGCACCGGTCTGATGACACTGCGTCACTCGCGCCTGGACTCAGGCGGAACCCAGCAGCATCAGCACGCGGTCGATGTCGCTGCGTGTGACGTCCAGGTGGGTGACCAGTCGCGAGCGTGCGCCGATGCTGGCGAGCACCTGCCCAGCCTGAACCGCCGCCGCCATCGGCGCGATCTTTTCAGCCGGAATCTGCACGAAGACGATGTTGGTCTGTACCGGCTCCACCACCAGCCCCAGCTGGCGCAGGCCCTCGGCCAGATGCTGCGCCAGCGCATGGTCGTCGGCGAGGCGGGCGACATGATGCTCCAAGGCATAGCGGCCGGCCGCAGCCAGCACACCGGCCTGGCGCATGCCGCCCCCCAGTGCCTTGCGCCAGCGCCTTGCCTGTTCGATCAGTGGCCTGCTGCCCAGCAGCAGGCTGCCCACTGGCGCACCCAGGCCCTTGCTCAGGCACAGCGAGACCGAGTCGAAGCCGGCCACGATCTCGTGCTCGCTGACGCCACTGGCCACCATGGCATTGCAGATGCGCGCGCCGTCGAGATGCGTTGCCAGGCCGCGCGCGTGGGCAAGGGCAGTGGCCTGCGCCACATACGCAGCGGGCAGCACCTTGCCGCCGATGGTGTTCTCCAGCGCCAGCAGGCGTGTGCGGGCGAAATGCACATCGTCCGGCTTGATGGCAGCCGCAATATCGGCGAGGGCCAGCGTGCCATCCGGCTGGTTGGCGAGCGGCTGCGGCTGGATGCTGCCCAGCACCGCCGCACCACCCTGTTCCCAGCGATAGGTGTGTGCCTCAGCACCAACGATCATCTCGTCGCCACGGCCGCAATGCGCCATCAGCCCGGCGAGATTGCTCTGGGTGCCGGTGGCAAAGAACAGCGCCGCCTCGAAGCCGAAGCGCTCGGCGGCATACGCCTGCAAATGGTTGACGGTCGGGTCGTCGCCATAGACGTCATCGCCGAGTTCGGCCGCGTGCATGGCGGCGCGCATGCCGGCGGTGGGGCGGGTGACGGTGTCGCTGCGCAGGTCGATCGTTTTCATGGTGCGCACTCAGATCCAGTACTTGATCAGCGAAGCGCCGCGCTCCTTCAAGCGGTCCAGCAAGGGACGCGCGCGCCAGTCCTTGAGGGTGATTTCCTTGGCGTCGGCGAGGTCGCGCTCGAACAGCTGCTCCATCTCGCGGCCAAAGCTCTTGCCGATGATGACGGCGTTGGCCTCGTCGTTGTGGATGAAGCTGCGGTAGTCGAGATTGGCAGAGCCCACCGTGCTCCACACGCCATCCACCACCGCCGTCTTGGCATGCAGCATCACGGGTTTGTACTCATAAATGCGCACGCCGGACTTGAGCAGGCGGTCGTAGTAGTTGCGCGTGACCAGCGGCAGCATGCCCACATCGGAGTCGGCCGGCACCATCAGCCGCACATCGACACCGCGCTTGGCGGTGTCGTGCAGCAGTCGTGAGAAAGCGGAATTGGGTGCGAAGTAGCTCTGCGTGATCCACACCCTTTTTTCGGCGAGCTGGATGGCATTGAAATAGGTGCCATAGATGACGTTGCGCTTCTCGCGCTGGTTGAGCAGTACCTTGGCTACCGTCTTGGGCACGGCGAGAAACACGCTGAGCAGATCGGTGCCCTCGCTGGTGAGCACGCGCACGATGTCGTCACCCACCGGTGACAGCGGCGGGTAATAGGCACCGCTGAGATCAATCTCGCCCTTGTTTTCCTCCCAGGCTTCGAGAAAGGCGCGCTGGAACGATGCAACCGCCGGCCCCTCGACCTTGATGTGCGTGTCGCGCCAGCCGAGTGCGGCGGGCTTGGCGGCCGCATCGCCGCCGCTGCTCATCACGCCGCCGCTACTGCTACTGCCGCTGCCGCTGGACTTGCTTGGGCCATTGCTGGCGGGTGAGGCCTCGCTGTATTCATCCATGATGTTGATGCCGCCGGTGAAGGCGATGCGGCCATCCACCACCAGGAGCTTGCGATGGCTGCGGCGGTTGATGCGCCAGACGCGCAGGTCTTCCACCTTGTGGAACTCGTGCATCTGCACGCCGGCATCCTTGAGCCCCGACAGGAACTTGCCGCCGGCGCCGCTGCCGCCGATGGAGTCGAACATGAGCCGCACCACCACGCCCGCGCGGGCGCGCTCGCTCAGGGCTTGAGCATATTTCTGGCCGATTTCCTCGTCGGTGATGATGTAGATGTCGAGATGGATGTGGTGTTTGGCCTTGGCGATGGCGGCGAGCTGCGCGGCATGGGCAGCGGGGCCATCCACCAGCAGCTTCACCTCGTTGCCGGCGATGGCGGGGCGGCGGGTGAGGGCGGTTTCGGCGGCACCCACCTTGCGGGCGTACTCGTAGGCGGCGGCATCCTGCTGCACCGCCTTGCGCAGCACGGCGTCGGGCGAGGGTGCCACCTCGTTGCAGTTGCAACGCTCGTCCACCACCTGGATCCAGTTGCTGCCCGCCCGCACCGGCGGCGGGGTGACGGTGGCGCAGCCGGCAAGCCAGAGCGCAGCCGCCAGCAGCCACAGTGGGTTCAAAAAGTCAGACCGGGTGAGAGTGATGAGGGTTTCTCCAGCTTGGACGCTTCGCTCGATGCAACCGGGTAGCTGCAATAGTCCGCCGCATAGTAGGCGCTGGGCCGGTGGTTGCCTGAATGGCCGGGGCCGCCGAAAGGGAAGCTGCCGGAGGCCCCCGTGGTCTGCCGGTTGCGGTTGACGATGCCGGCGCGGATGCGCCTGAAGAAGCGCGCCCACTCGGCGTCGTCGTCGGTGAGCATGCCGGCGGAGAGGCCGAACCGGGTGTTGTTGGCCTGGGCGATGCTCTCGTCGAGCGAGGCGGTGCGGATGACCTTGAGCAACGGGCCGAAGTCTTCTTCGTCTGCCACGTCGGCCACGCAGGCGGTGATGTCGATGAGGCCGGGCGAGACAAACGCCGCACCGTTTTCGAGGCGCTGCATTTTCAGCAGCGGGGTCGCACCCAGTGCGATGAGGCGGGCTTGAGAATCGAGCAGCCCCTGCGCTGCACGGGCGGAGACCACCGGTCCCATGAAGGGCGCGGGCTCGTCCTCGGCACCACCAATGCGCAGGGCCTTGGTGACTTCGACCAGGCGTGCGAGCAGGGCATCGCCCTTCGCACCCTGCGGCACCATCAGCCGCCGGGCGCAGGTGCAGCGCTGGCCGCTGGTGATCCAGCTCGATTGCACGATCTCGTGGACGGCGGCATCGACATCGCCCACCGTGCCGATCACCAGCGGATTGTTGCCGCCGAGTTCGAGCGCCAGGATGACGTGCGGGCGTGCTGCGAACTGCTGCGAGAGGATGCCGCCGGTGCGCGCACTGCCGGTGAAGTAAAGGCCATCGAGCTGCGGGTGCGCCGCCACCGCCTCGCCGGTGGCGCGCTCGCCCTGCACGAGGTTGATGACACCGGCGGGCAGGCCAGCGGCCTCCCAGCACTTCACGGTTTCCTCCGCCACCAGCGGCGTCAGCTCGCTGGGTTTGAACACCACGGTGTTGCCCGCCAGCAGCGCCGGCACGATGTGGCCATTGGGCAGATGGCCGGGAAAGTTGTACGGCCCGAACACCGCCACCACGCCATGCGGCTTGTGACGCAGGATGAAACGGCCGAAAGGTTGTGCGGTCTCGCGGGTGCCGGTGCGCTCGTGGTAGGCCGCAATCGAGAGTTCGATCTTGCCCACCATCGCGCCGACCTCGGTGCGCGCCTCCCACAGCGGCTTGCCGACTTCGCGGGCGATGGCGAGTGCGATCTGCTCGCTGCGCTGCTTGAGCACGGCGGCGAACTTGCGGGCGAAGCCAGCGCGTTCGTCGAAGCTCAAGTCCGCCCAGGTCTCGAAGGCCGCGCGGGCGGCGCTGAAGGCGGCATCCACATCCGCCGCACTGGCGCTCTGTGCCTGCCACAGCAGGCCGCCAGTCGAAGGGTTGTGGCTCTCGAAGGCTGCGCCCTGGCCCTGCTGCCACTGGCCGTTGATGAAAAGCATGGAGATGTCCGCGATGGAGAGGCATGCATTATCCGCCCGCGCTGTGCCCTGCCGCCAACTACTTCATCAGAGCCTTCAGCGCGCTGCTCCAGTGCTGCTCCAGTCCGCTGCGCTTGCGCTGCACGAAGCGCGCCGCGACGCCGTACTGCTCGGCCCATTCGAGACCGGCGGGCAGACCCAGCACCACCAGGGCGGTGGCGAGCGCATCGGCCTGCATGGCTTGCTCGTGCAGCACGGTGACGGCGGCGAGATCGGGCTGCACCGGGTGGCCGCTGCGGGGGTCGAGCGTGTGCGAGTAGTGCCGACCCTGGTGGGTGAAGCCCTGCCGGTAGTCGCCGCTGGTGGCGATGGCGAGGCCGTGCAGGGCGACCACCATTTCGGGCAGTGGCAGGCCTTGCACTACAGGCACTTCGAGCTGCACCCACCAGGGCTGGCCGTCGGGCTTGAGACCAGTGCCGCGCAGCTCGCCGCCGATCTCGACCAGATGGTGTGCGATGCCGAGGGCGGTCAGTGCGAGGCTGATGGCATCGACGGCATAGCCCTTGGCGATGGCGGAGAGATCGAGCTGCACCCCGCCGGGCTGCAAGACGCGCTGCGTCGCGGGGTCGAGCTGTACGCGCTGCCAGCCGGTACGCGCCTGCGCCTCGGCAAGAACAGTGGGCGAGGGCGGTGCATTGACTGGCCCAGCAGGGCCGAAACCCCAGAGATTCACCAGTGCGCCGGCCGTGGGGTCGCAGGCACCCTGGGTTTCGGCCGCGAGGTCGAGCGCGGCCGCCAGCACGGTGAAGAAGTCCGCTGGCAGCGCGCACCAGCTTCCAGCCGCTGCGGCGTTGTACCGGCAAAGGTCGGAGCCGGAATCCCAGCTGCTCATCTCGCCGACGAGGGCATCGAGCCGGGCCTGTACTGCGCTCTGCACCTGTTCGCGCGGCAAGTTCGCAGGCGAGACATAGCGCAGCGACCAGCCGGTGCCCATCGTCTCGCCTTGCAGCGAAACCACTTCGCCGACGCTGGGCATCAAGCCCTCCAGCGTCGGCGGCAGCAGCAGGTGCCGCATCGCGCGGCTTACTGCGGCAGCACCTCGAAGCTCGCGGTGTAGCTGAGGCGGCGCTGGGTGGCGGGCTTGGCAGTCACCTTGTCGTCGGTGGCGCTCGCACTCAGCAGATACGGGCCTGCTTCCGGCCAGGTGATGCGGAAGGCACCCGTCGAATCGGTGGTCGTCTCGATCTCGTTCTGCTGGTTGCGGTAGCGCATGCCGCCGCGCACCACGCTGAGCTTCTGTGCGGCGGCCGGTGCGCCGTCAATCAGCAGCTTGAAGGTGGCTGTTTCGCCGACGAACAGATCGGTGGGATGCGTGACTGGAACCAGCTCCAGCCCCTTGCCCGTGGGCTTGAGTGCATCGAGGCTCTTGGCCCCATTGGTGACGAAGGTCTCGACGCGGCCGAGCGTCTCGCCCACTTCCAGCTTGCTGGCCTCGGCGGGGATTTCCTTCGTCAGATTCTCCGCCTTGCCGCGCCAGCGCTTGCGCTCGCCGCCCAGCTCGTAGCTGGCGTTGAGGCCGCTGTTGAGCAGGCTGAGGCGGTAGGTGCCGGGCACGGCCAGATTGACATCGAAGGTGCTGCGGAACTTGCCGGTGAGCGCGTTCTCTGGCTGCACCGTGCTGCCATCCGGCGCGGTGATGACGAGCGTGTCTAGCCGCAGCGGGTTGTGGTTGGCGATGAAGGCATCGGTGGAGATGCCGGCATCCACCGTCACCCAGGCCTTCAAGGGCAGCACGGTGGCGGAGGGCAGTAGCCAGGCGGTGTGGGCCTGGGCTGCGAGGGGCAGGGCGAGGGCGGCGGCGAAGAGGGTGCGGGTCATTTGCTTGCTCCGAAGGATGCGTGGGTTCAGGGCCTGAGCACGAGCGTCAGTGCGCCCAGCTCGGCGGTGCCCTTGGCACTCAGGGTCTCGCTGTTCTTTGGTGGCCAGGCGAAGGGGAGGTTGAGCACTTCGCGGCCGCCATCCTCGCGGGCGGCTTCGACCACCAGCTTGTATTGACCGGCAGGCAGTGCGGGTGCGGCAGGCTCCACCTTGTAGCGGCCGGGCACGCGCGTCGCGCCACTCACACCGTCGATGGGCAGCGTGGTCTGCTGGCCGACGCGCCGCCACCATTGGCGCAGATCCGGCAGCCATTTCTCGCCGCCTTCGCCGGGCTTCACCATCGCACCCGGCTTGGCCTTGTCCTGGTACCAGAGGGCGAGCTGGGCGGCGACGGTTTTGTCCTCGCGCTCCACCCAGGCGGCGACGTAGGGCCGGTGGTATTCGGCGATGTCGACCTTGGGGATTTCGATGTGGAGTTCGAGGCCCGCAGCCATCGCCGGGTTGGCGATGAGGCCGCAAAGAATGAGGGGTGCTTTGTTGCGCATGGGGTTCTCAGTGCATGAACAAAAGGGCGATCAGCAGCGGGATGAAGAAGCCGCCGATGACGAGGGGCCAGGTACTGCGCCGGTGCTTGGAATGCACCTGCAAGAGCAGCAGGCCAGTGAGGCAGAACAGCAGGGTGGCGACGGCGAAAATGTCGATGAACCAGCTCCACACCGCACCCGTGTTGCGGCCCTTGTGCAGATCGTTGAGGGTGGCAATCCAGCCGCGATCGGTGCGCTGGTATTCGGCTTCGGCGTCGTCGAGATTGATGTTGATCCAGGCATCGCCGCCGGGGCGCGGCAGGCTCAGGTAAATCTCGCCATCGTTCCACTCGATGGCCTGGGCGCTGCTCATCCGCAGATCGAAGCTACTGCGCAGCCAGTCGCGCAGCGGCAGTGGCAGCGCGGTTTTTGCATCGTCTGGCACCGCAGCAAGCTGCTGTAGCAAGTCTGGCGGCAGCGCCTTCTTGACGCTCACCGTCTCCGGCTTCGCGCTGATATCCGCCGCATGGTTCAGCGTGATGCCGGTGACCGAGAACAGCATCATCGCGACGAGGCAGATCGCCGAGCTGATCCAGTGCCACTGGTGCAGCTGCTTGGTCCAGAAGGCCTTGCGCTTCATACCTCGGCCCACATCCGCAACAGGTTGTGATAGCTGCCCGCCAGCTGCACGCGCGCCGATTCGTCGGCCCCGGTGGCGGTGAGGCGCTGGATGCTGCGATCCAGGTCGAACAGCAGCATGCGCTGCGCGTCGTCGCGCACCATGCTCTGCACCCAGAAAAAACAGGCCAGCCGCTCGCCCCGCGTCACTGGCTCTACGCGATGCACGGTGCTGGCCGAATACAGCAGCAGGTCGCCAGCGGCGAGCTTCACCCGCTGGCTGCCGGTGCTGCTTTCCACCACCAGCTCGCCGCCGTCGTAGTCGGCGGGGTTGTTGAGAAAGAGCGTGGCGGAGAGATCGGTGCGGATCTTCATGCCGCTGCCCGGCAGCAGGCGCACGGCGTTGTCGATGTGGTCGCCAAAATGCATGCCGCCCTGGTAGCGGTTGAACATCGGCGGATACACCCGGTGCGGCAGGCTGGCGCTGATGAACTGGGTGTTGCGTTCGAGTGCGGCGAGCACCACATCGCCCAGCTGGCGCGCGACGGCGGCCTGTTCGGCGAGCTGCTGGTTCTGCTTCACGCTCGCCCCCTGCGAGCCGGCCGTCACCCGCCCATCCACCCAGGCCTCGCCCGCGTTGGCGAGGTGCTGGTGCAGGTGCGCGAGCGGCTCGGCGCCGAGGACTTGCGGGATATGCAGCAGCATGAATATCTCGAACTTAAGCCTTGCCCCAGCGATAGGTGCCGGTGAGGATCGCCGTGCGGCCGATGCCCGGTGTGGCGCGGCCGCCTTCAGAGCCGATGATGCCCTCGAAGTATTCCTCGTCCAGCACGTTTTGCAGGTTGATTTGCAGCTCGTAGCGCGGCTGGCGGTAGGCGGCGAGCGCATCGACGCGCACGTAGCTGTCCACCTTGGTGATGTTGGCGGTGTTCACGAAACGCTCGTCGATGTAATACGCGCCGCCGCCCACCTCGATGCCACCACCGAAGCGGTAGGTGCTGAACAGCGAAGCCGCGTTCTCCGGCGTGTTGGCGAGTTGGTTGCCCTGGAAGCTGATGCGTGCCGCGCCCGTGCCACTGCCGTCATTGGTTTTCTTCAGCTCGCTATCGAGTCGGGTGTAGCCGCCGATCACCTGCCAGTGGCGGGTGATGCGGCCGACCGCGCCGAACTCGAAGCCCTGCACCTGGGTGTTGCCGTCGAGCGTGACCACGCCGAGGCCGTCGGTGGTGCGGGCATTGGTCTTGTCGATGAGAAACACCGCCGAGGTGAGCAGCAGGTTGCCGCCAAGGGCCTCCCACTTCGCACCGGCTTCGTAGGACTGGGTCTTCTCCGGTGCGACCGAAGACTGCGCCGCACTAATCGTGACCGCCTCTGCCGAGGGATTGAACGAGGTGCCATATGACACATAGGTGTTCACGGTCGGGATCGGCTCGAAGATCACGCCGCCGCGCAGGCTGGTGCCGTAGTCGGTGCGGGCGAAGCCGGTGGCGGCACTGGTGGCATTGGTGATGGTCCGCGCATCGGCGTCGAAGCGATCCCGCCGCACACCGCCCACCACTTTCCATTGCGGCGTGAGGGTCACGGTGTCGTTGAGGTACACCGCCTGCGTGCGCGCGGTGCCTTCGGTGCGCGTTGCCGCCTGGGTGCGGGTGATGTCCGAAGGCGTGGCGTTGGGCTCGAAGTTGCCGAGATTGTCGAGCTGGCGGCGCGAGGCGGTGAACGACTGGTTGGCGGTGGAATCGCGTCCCACTTCAATGCCGCCCACGAGGGTGTGCGCAATGCCTGCGGTGTTCAGCTTGGCGATCACGTCGAGCTGGTTGAACACGCTGGTGTCGCGCAGCTCGCGGTCGCGGCGGTCGGACTGCACCGTGACTTGGTCATAAGGCGCGCCCGCCGGGGCCACCGGGCAGCTGCCTGCCGGGTTGTTGAAGGCATTGGTGCAAACCCGGTACGGCGTGGGGCTGGCCTTGAGCGTGTTCTCGCTGATCTGGGTCTGGTTTTGCAGCGACAGCCAGTCGTTGAAGCGATGCTCGACCTTCACCTTGCCGACGTTCGCATCCTGGTCGAACTGGTCGTCGGTGTTGCCGTAGAAGCGGCTGTGCGGCACCTTGGCCGGCGCGCCGTTGATGAAGGGCAGGCCGTAGTCGGGGATGTCGCGGTTGCGCTGCACGAGACCGGTCAGTGTCAGGTCGGTGTTCTTGTTCAGCGCCACGGCGAGCGAGGGGGCGAAGCCGAAATCTTCCTTCTCCACCACGTCGCGGGTCGAGCCCACGTCTTGCACGAACATCGCCACGCGGAAGCTCGCGGTATCCGACAGCACGCGGTTGAAGTCCGCCGTGCTGCGGTAGTAGGCGTCGGTGCCGAGCGAGGCGGTGACCTGGCTGCGGTCCTGCTTCAGGGGCGTCTTGCTCACCTGGTTGATCACACCACCGGTGGAGCCGCGCCCGAAGAACAGCGAGGCGGGGCCTTTCAGCACTTCCACGCTTTCGAGCGAGAAGGTGTCGCGGCTGTACTGGCCGCGATCACGCGCGCCGTCGAGGTAAATATCGGTGCGCGCCGTGAAGCCGCGCAGCACCAGGTTGTCGCCGATGTTGCCGCCCTCGCCAGAGCCGAGGGTGATGCCCGGCACGTTGCGCAGCGCATCGCCCAGGGTGGTGGCGACCTGGGCATCGAGCACCGCGCGGTTGATGACGGTGACCACCTGCGGCACCTCGCTGATGACTAGCGGCAGGCGGCCGACGGTGGTGGTTTCCGGGATGAAATCACGGCCGGCCTGGCGATCCACCACCTTCACTTCGTTCAGCAGCACATCGGTGGTGGTGAGGGCAGCCACCTCAGGTCCAGCTGCGGCAGTCTGCTGCGCAAAGGAGGGCAGGGTGGCAAAGGCGAGGGCAGCCGCAGCGAGCGGATGAAGGCGGAAACGCATGGTGGAAATCCCGGTGAGATGATGGAGTTGAAGTGGCCTTCACTGGCCAGGCTTCGCGTGTGTCACTCCCCGGTACTTCGCAGCGCATCCATGCCTGCTTTTGCCATTGTGACGGTATGAATTCTAATTGCGAATGCTTCGCAATAAAAGATCAAATGAGAAATATTCTCAAAAAAGAGCAGGCCGTGCCTCCAAAAAAACGCCCCCGATGGCAGGCCGCCAGCGGGGGCATTCACAGCAAGCTGCTTCAGAAGTTGGCGGTGACGCCAAGACGGAAGTTGAGCGGCGCGCCGGGCAGGCTGTTGTTGTCGTTGTGGGCGTTCACGTAGTAGTCCTCGCCCGTGAGGTTCTCGACATTCAGCTGCGCGCGCAGCCTGGGGCTGTGCTGGTAGAACACCGCGCCATCGACGCGGGTGTAGCCGTCGAGCTTCACGGCATTGCTGGTGCTGGTGAACATCGCGCTGCGGTTGAACACACCCACGCCCGCGCCCCACTGCGAAGTGAAGTCATAGCGGTTCCACAGCGACACCGTGTTGCGCGGCAGGTTGGCGAGGGTGGCGCCGTCCTGCGCGGTGGCGGCCGTCGTCGCGCTGAGCTTGGCGTCCTGGTACGCATAGCCGCCGCTCACGCTCCAGGCCTTGGTGATGTGGCCGCTCACACCCAGCTCGATGCCCTTGGTGCGCGCGCCATCGCCAAGGAAGGTGGTGCCCGCCGTCGCACCCGGCAGCACCACATTGCTGCGGTCGAGCTGGTACACCGCGACGGTGAACGAGAGATCGGGGCGGAAATCCCACTTCGCACCCACTTCGTAGTTGGTGAACTCTTCCGGGTCGAAGGCCTGGTTGGCGGGCGTGAGCGAACCCAGCTGCTCGCCGGAGCGCGGCAGGTAGCTGAGCGAGTAGCTGGCGTAGAGCGAGGCCTGCTCCAGCGGCTTGTAGATCAGGCCCACGCGCGGCGACAGCAGCCCGTCTTCGGTTTCGATCTCGCGGTCGGCGGCGGCGACACCCGTGCGGCGGTTGGTGAAGTCGGTGTTGTACTGGTCGTAGCGCAGGCCGAGCACCACGTCGAACTGCGGGCCAAAGCTGATCTGATCCTGCAGATAGATCGCTGCAATCTGCGTCTCGCTCTCGTTGTTGCCATCGGCCGTGCCGCCCTGCACGAAGCCCACCAGCGGCTCGCTGAAATTGGAGCTCGTGACGGGACGAATGAGGGTGGTGTCCGGGTTGCTGTCGGCATCGGCACCATCGGCAAACTGGCCGGAGAGGCGCAGGTTGTCGGTGAGCTGGCGGCCAATCTCCACGCCTCCCAAGAGGGTGTGCTCGATGAAGCCGGTCTTCAGCTTGTAGACGAGGTCGGTCTGGTTGAACAGGTTCTGGCGATCCGTCGCTGCGAAGTAGGCCTGGAACGGCACATCCCCATTCGCCGCAACCGTGCCGCTGGCAAAAACGTTCTGGTAGAACTTGTCGTAGGCGCCGTAGAGCGTGCGGTTGGTGAGCGTGAGCCCGCCGCCGAAGTCGTGCGCCACGCTGATGCTGGTGGTGTTCAACTCGGTATCGGTCGGGCTGTTGCCGGGGTCGCCGAAGAAGGTCGAGTCCTCAGTGGGGAAGGGCTTGCCGTTCTGCGAGGGGCCGCCGCGGTCGGCAATGCGCTCGTCGCGGAAGTATTCGTAGGCCAGGGTGACGCTGGTGTTCGCACCCGCGTTGAAGCGCAGGCTGGGGTTGATGCCGCGCCGCTGCAGCGTCACGTCGTCGCGGTAGCTCTCGCTGTCTTCGATCAGCGCGGTGACGCGGCCGGCAACATTGCTGTTGAAGCGCTGGCCCAGGTCAAAGGTGGCGCGCTTGTTGTCGAAGCTGCCGCCCTGCAGCGAGACCTCGCGCACGGTGCGGCCATCAGCCACGCGGGTGACGCGGTTGATGACGCCACCGACGCCGCCACGGCCGAAGATCATCGCGTTCGGGCCTTTCAGCACTTCGACGCGCTCGATGTTGTAGAGGTCGCGGTAGTACTGCACGTCATCGCGCAGGCCGTTGACGAAGAAGTCGCTGGTCGAGGCATTGCCGCGGAACACCGCCGTCTCGCGGTTGCCCTCACCCTGCGCCATGCCCACGCCGGGCACATAGCGGATGACGTCGGCAATGTTCTGCGCGGACTGGTCCTGCACCTGGGCGCGCGTCACCACCGTGATCGACTGCGGCACATCCACCAGCGCGGTATCGGTGCGGGTGCCGGTGCTGCTGCGGGTGGCCTGGTAGCTGCGCGGCGTGGGCGCGTCGGCGGTGACTTCCACCTTTTCGAGCTGCACCGGCTCGGCGGCGGCGACTTCCACAGTCTGGGCAAGGGCGGGCAGGCCGGCAAACGCGAGGGCGGCGGCAGCGAGTGGCTTCAAGCGAAAACGCATGGTGAGAACATCCCAGTGAGGCTTTGATTCGGATCAGGGATGTCCGTGCAGCACGCACCTCCCTGCGCATGTCACTGGACTTGATTGATGCCGGCGCCGTTGCCTGCGGGTGTCCAGTTGACGGGCAGAATCGTAAGTGCGAATGCCTCGCAATAGCAAGATAAATGGGAATAATTCTTTTTCGCGGAAAGGCATCCGAACCGCTCAACTACAGCAGCGACACCCTCAAGGCGCCGCCTGCCTGCACGCCCAGCTGCTGCGCCAGTTCGGCGCTCAGGGTCACGCTGCCGTCGTCGGGCTCCAGCTCGGCGTAGGCGCAGCGGAAATCCCCCAGCGACTGGTTGGCCACAAGGCAGGGCGCGCCGCCCTGCGGCTGCCCGACGCGTGCGGTGACGGCTTCCGAGAGGCGGATGCTGCGGATCTCCTCGCGCGGTGCTTCCACGGTCGGGCCGCCGTCGAAGATGTCGATGTAGCCCTGGTAGCGAAAGCCCTCCTGCTGCAAGAGGTGCAGCGCCGGTGCGGTCTGCGGATGCACCTTGCCCATCACGTCTTGCGCGGCCTGCGGCAGCAGCACGGCGTAGATGGGGTGCGGCGGCATCAGCTCGGCGATGAAGGCCTTGTTGCCCATGCCGACGATGTGCTCGGCCTCGGTGTATTCCACCGACATGAAGTGTCGGCCCAACCCTTCCCAGAACGGCGAGCGGCCCTTCTCATCGGAGTCGCCGCGCATCTCGGCAATCACCTTGTCCGCAAAGCGTTCGGGGAAATTCGCCATGAACAGGAAGCGGCACTTGCTCAACAGCTTGCCCGCGCCCACGCCGCGGAAATGCGGCTGCATGTAGAGCGAGCAGAGCACGCTGGTGCCGGTGTAATCGTTGCTCAGGTAGAGCGTCGGCACGCGGTTGTAGATCGACAGCTCGCGGCTGGCATGCACTGTGAGGCCGATGCGGTAGTTGTAGAAGGCCTCGTCCAGTCCGCAGGCGGCCTCGATGGCGCAGCAGGCACCCACCTCGCTGGTGTCGGTTTCCACCATCACGAACAGGTAACGCTCGTGGCCGGCGACGCTGACGTCCTTGGCGAAGGAATGGATCGACAGCTCGATCTTCTCGCGCAGAAAGGCCTCGTTGGTGGGCAGCGAGGTGAAGCCCGCGCCGGCGCTTTCGGCCAGATGGACGAGGGCGGGGAGGTCGGCGAGGGTGATGGGGCGGA
>JAZKFO010000133.1:0-25218 GCA_040386395.1 Pseudomonadota bacterium
GAGATTCCCGGAAAGCTTTTTTTGAATATGCTGCGAGGCGCATTCTAACCAATTCCACGTCAGGCCTTGCAAGCCCGGCTTTTTGCGTCTCCAAAAGGCTCTTTTTCCCCTGATGTCCATCATCGTCCAACACCGCGTCACCCGTGCCGATCTCGTCATCTGGGCTGCTGCTGCACTGGCACTGGTCCTGATCATCAAATGGCACCTGCTGCCGGCCCTGCTGGCGGGTCTGGTGGTCTACTCGCTGATCCACCAACTCACGCCGAGGCTGCGGGTGACCACGCTCGATGGCGAAAGTCGTCGCTGGCTTGCGCTGGGACTGGTGGCTGCGGCCGTTGTAGCGGCAATGACCGGCGCCGGCCTTGGCATCGCCAGCTTCTTTCGCGGCAGCAACGAGAGCATCCCGGCGCTGTTCCAACGCATGGCCGAGATCATCGAGCAGTCACGCGACAACTTTCCCGACTGGGTGCTGAGCAATCTGCCGGACAACGCCGAAGACCTGCGCAAGTCGATGGTCGAGTGGCTGCGTCACAACGCCAAGGGCGTGCAGACGGCCAGCACCGAACTGCTGCGCGGCACGGCACACGCCATCATCGGCATGGTGATCGGTGCCATGCTGGCCATGCGCGCGGGGGCTTGTGACAGCGACAAGCCACTCACCGTACTCATTACCGCACATGCAGCCCGGCTGGCCGATGTGTTCCGCCGCGTGGTGTTTGCGCAGGTCTACATCTCTGCCATCAACACGCTGCTGACCTGGGCCTACCTGGCCTTGCTGCTGCCGGCATTCGACATCCATCTGCCGTTCACCAAGACACTCGTCGCAATCACTTTCGTGGCGGGGCTGATGCCGATCATCGGCAACCTGATCTCCAACACCGCGATCTTCATTGTCAGCATGAGCCAGTCGCTGACACTGGCCGTGATCTCGCTGATGTATCTCTTCGTGATCCACAAGCTCGAATACTTCTTGAACGCAAGAATCATCGGCAGCCACATCCGCGCGCGCGCCTGGGAGCTGCTGCTGATCATGCTGGTGATGGAGGCTTCGCTCGGCATTGCCGGACTCATCATTGCGCCGATGGCGTACGCTTTTTTCAAGGATGAGTTTCGCGAAAAGGGACTGGTCTGAAATCGACATTTGCAAAGCACACGTCAACCGCCGTTCGTCGGATTTTATTTGAAGAGCGCGTACAACCTATTGTGTCAAGACATTGATTCAGACACAGTCCCTAGTGGTGGGGTCTGGCTCTGCATGGGGCGGGGTCGTTCACCAGATCTTGACTCACACGTAAGGAGAAGTTCCATGGCCGCTGCAAAGAAAAAAGTCGTTGCGAAAAAGCCTGCTGCTAAACCCGCTGCCAAGAAAGCAGTTGCAAAGAAGCCCGCTGCCAAGCCCGCCGCGAAGAAAGTCGCTGCCAAGAAGCCGGCTGCGAAGAAGGTTGCTGCCAAGAAGCCTGCTGCCAAGAAGGCAGTTGCAAAGAAGCCGGCCGCAAAGAAAGCCTAAGCATCAAGAGTCATCCTTGCGGCGTGATGCTTTCGGGCATCACGCCGTTTTCATTGCTGCGGCCGGAACTAAGCCTGCACGAACTCGCTCACCGCCTGCCGTTGCAACGCCGTCTCGGTGATGTGATTGACCCGCTGCCAGAACGCCTCGACACCCTTGCGGCCGGCGCAGTACCACTGGATGTGCTTGCGCGCCACGCGCACGCCACGCGCCTCGCCATAGAGCGCATACAGATCGTCGAGATGCGCCAGCAGGGTCTCGCGCACTTCGATGTCGGTGGGCGGCGCATGGGCCACCCCGCTGCGCAGGCCGCAACTGATCTCGCGGAAGATCCAGGGATTGCCCTGCGCGGCGCGGCCAATGAACAAGCCATCGGCCCGCGTGTGCATGAGCACCGCCCGCGCCTTGTCGGGCGTGGTGACATCACCATTGGCAAACACCGGGATGCGCACCTGCTGCTTCACCGCCGCGATGGTGTCGTATTCGGCCGAGCCTTCGTAATGGTCTTCGCGCGTGCGGCCATGCAGCGCCAGTGCGGCGATGCCGCAGTCCTCCGCGATGCGGGCGATGTGCAGGGCATTGCGCGCGGCGCGCGAGAAGCCGGTGCGAAACTTGAGCGTGACCGGCACTTGAGGATGCGCTGCCCGCACCGCGCCCACGACGGTCGAGAGAATGCGCGCCACCAGCGCCTCGTCGCGCAGCAGTGCGGAACCCGCCGCCGCGCCACAGACCTTCTTCGCCGGGCAGCCCATGTTGAGATCAATGATCTCGGCCCCCTCGCCGATGTTCAAGAGCGCAGCCTCGGCCAGGAGCTGCGGATCGCTGCCCGCCAGTTGCACCGCAATCGGCCCCGGCTCGCCCTGATGATCGCGGCGCGTGCGTGATTTTTCGGTATCGCGCAGCTTGGGGTCGGCATGGGCCATCTCGGCCACCGCGAGACCAGCACCGAGTCGCCGGCACAGCACGCGGAACGGACGATCCGTGACGCCGGCCATCGGCGAGAGCACCAGTGGCGGGTCGATGCGATGCGGGCCAATGAAGATCGGTTCGAGCACGGAAGGGGTGGAGGGCATATCGCGGCCGTGCATTTTACGGCCTTGAGGCTTGCCAAGCCTTGCGAACACTCGTATACAGACCCTCGGATGTAAAGGCATTGAAACAGGGACCGCATGAGCAAGAACGCACTCGTCGTTGACGATTCCAAATCAGCCCGGTTCGCGCTGCGCAAGTTTCTGGAGGGCTTCAACTACAAGGTTGAAACCGCCGAGAGCGCCAGCGACGCCTATCGCATCCTGGGCGGCACCCTGCCGGAGGTGATCTTCATGGATCACATCATGCCCGGCACCGATGGTTTCGAAGCCCTGCGGGTGCTGAAATCGGACGCGCGCACGGCGGAAGTGCCGGTGGTGATCTGCTCTTCCAACGAAGGTGAGGATTTCATCGCACAGGCCAAGGCGCGTGGCGCCTCTGACGTACTTCAGAAACCGCCAAGCCCGGAGCAACTGGCCGGTGTGCTGGCCAACCTCAGCAGCCGCCCGGTCAACTACAGCGCCACCCTGCCGCCGAAATTGGCGGAAAACCCGCTGGCGATGACGCTCGCACCGACGCTGATGCCCAAGCGCGAGCAGACCGCGATGGAGCGCCTGATGGCGACCATCCCGCCGAAGATGATCCCCACCGCGCACCTGCTGGCCGCCTCCTTGCACCCCAGCAATCAGCAGCCGCCGATGCCGGGCGCGATGTCGGCCACCATGCCCTTGCCGTCGGTGGCGATCCCGCCGCCTTCCAACGTGCAGTCGCTGCGCGAGCCTTCGGTGACGATCCAGCAGGCGGTGATGAAGTCCATCCGCGACTCGATGCCGCGCGAAGAGACACAGTCCACGGCGACCGCCACCATGAGTGGCCTGTCGCCGATGCCCTCGCTGACCTTAAGCGGCGATGCACCGGCTGCGATGGTGTCGCTGCGCGAGGAGATGGACGAGCGCATGGCCCAGTTGCGCAAGGAAGTGGTGTCCGAGCTGGGCGCGCTGCGCTCTCAGCTCAGCGGTTTCAACAGCAATGCCATCGACGAGAAGCTGCGACTGCTGGCCACCGAAGCCGCCAAGGCCCGCACCAATGCGCTGGCATCGAGCCTCGAACAGCATCTGTCGGCCTTGCGCGGCAATCTCGACGCGATCCTTCGCGCTCAGAACGAGCGCATCGAGCAACTGCTGCAAAGCTCGCGGCAGACGGCCGCCGAAGAAGCCGAACGAACCGTGATGAAGGCCGCACAGCGCATCAGTGATCAGATGGCGGAGTCGATCCTCAAGACCCTGGGGCCGCAGCTCTCCAACATGCGCAGGCTGTAGTGTTCAGAACCGCTTGAGTGCGGCCCAGAACAGTAAGGCCCAGCCGATCAGAAACAGCAGCCCGCCGATGGGTGTGATCGCACCCAGCCAGCGCACGCCGCTCAGCGCCAGCACGTAGAGGCTGCCGGAAAACACCAGCACGCCGAGGGCGAAGCAGATCGCCGAATTGCTGATGGAAATCGAGGGCTTCTGCGTCGCGATCAGACCGACCAGCAGCAGGGCGAGCGCGTGGTAGAGCTGGTATTCGACGGCGGTTTTCCACACCGCCAGCATCTCCGGTGCCAGCCTTGTCTTCAGCGCATGCGCACCAAAAGCGCCGAAGCCGACACCGAGGAAGCCGTACACCGCACCCGTCAGCACCGCCAGCTGCGCAAGACTCATGCGGACTGTTCCACCTTGAACACGATGCCGGCTTTTTGCAGGCGCTTGATCAGCGCATCACCCATCGCCACCGCCGTGGTGAGCTGGCCCGCCTTGGCCGGCAGCTTGTCGAAGGCCAGGCACAGGCCGCTCTCGGCCAGCATCTTCGAGGTCTCGCCGTAGCCAGGGTCGCCGCCGGAGACACTGGTCACCACGCGATGCCCGGCGCTCTCGCCGATGAAGGTGACCTTGAACCAGCTTTTGGCGCGCCGCTCCGCGCTGGGGCCATCGCCCGGCTGCTTGAGCGCGAGCAGTTTCTCGCGCAGGGGCTTGATCTGGCTGCCCACCAGCGCCGCACCCACACCCGCACCCAGCTTGGCAACCGCGCCGAGTGTTTTCAGCTGCACGAAATGCCCGTAGCGGAAGGCCGGGCCATAGCGCTCCAGCGCGGCGGCCGAACGCAGCACCACCTGCGGGTCGATGGTGGGCATCGGTGCGGTCCAGGTACCAAGCTCCTTCATGAAACGCACGCCGACGGCCATGCCGCCGATCTTGCGATCGAGTGCCCATTCATCGCGCTTGCGGCGCGCGCTTTTCACCTTGGCGTACTGCGCCAGTCGCGAAAACTGGTTGATCGCCGAGTGCAGCGTGCCGCCGGAGAACTGCCCGCCGGCATTGACGAAGCCCTGCACGCGGATGGCGTTGTCACCCGGCAGTTGCAGCACGGTGAAGTACGCACCGAGGTCATGCGGAATCGAGTCGAAGCCGCAGCAGTGGACGAGCTTCGCGCCCGTGCGCTTGGCGGTCTCGTGGTACTGCAACCACATCGAGTCGACAAATTCCGGCTCGCCGGTGAGGTCGCAGTAGTGCGTGCCTGCCTCGGCGCAGGCACGCACCAGCGGCTCGCCATATTTGAGGTAGGGGCCGATGGTGGTGACGATCACCTTGGTGCTGCGGGCGATCTCGGCCAGCGCAACAGCATCGTCGGCATCGCTGACCAGCAGCGGCAGCGCGGCGCAGGCCGGGTTGAGATTGGCGAGGTGGTCGCGCACGGCCTCCAGCTTGGCGCGGCTGCGGCCGGCAATGGCCCAGCGCGTCTTGGCGGGCGCGTTGCGGGCGAGGTATTCCGCCGTCAGCCCTCCGGTGAAGCCGGTGGCACCGAACAGCACCAGGTCGTAGCTGCGAGTGGTCATCTCAGGCGCTCTCAGGATTTGGCGACAGTGAACGCCGTACGGATTTCTTCGACGTGCCTGCGGTTCGCACCCAGGTCGGCATAGCCGATGCGGCTGGATGAACGGACGTGGATGACGCCGACCTGCTTCTGCGAGAACACAAACTCGATGTCGTCGACATATTTCATGATGCCGCTGGTGTGCGTGGCATGCAGGTAGTCACCCTCGCTGGTGACCACGGCATACCCCATGCTCTGCATGCGGCCCAGGACGCGGGCGAGCTTTTCGCGCGCCGCAACCGGGCTGCCGCTGTACTTGAGGGGTGCTATGGCATGGTCTTCGTCGGTGGCCTGCGAGCTGACGCAGTGTGGTGCCGAGGGGCAAGGTGCCAAGTCCCCGGTCACCGTCGAACGCAGCACCGGCGAACCCGCACCGCAGGCCGACAACAAGGTGCTAACGGTCAAAGCCGCGGTCAATGTTCTCAACATTTGTCACTCTCCCATCTTCAAATATGACGCGCCGCATCGGGATGCGGCTGCCGAAGTTGTAAACCCACTCCTCGCGATACACGGGAGTGACGTATTGGTTTCGATAAGCATAGGCACGCTCGTCACTGCGGTAAATCTCCGGCCGTGCATACAGCGGCTTGAGCACGCTCTCGCTGCGCTTGGTCAGTGGTTCGCCGCATTGCGCCACCAGCCGGTACTTGGAGAGACCCTCCACCACCCGGCTGGGCTCGCAGCGCGGCGTGATGTTGGGTGGAAAGCCATAGCCATCGCTGTCGATGTTGCTGATGCGCCCATCACGCAGGGTCACCAGCCGCAGCAGCTTCTGCGGGCCGAAGTCGTAGGTCCAGATTTCCAGGTCGCTGACGTAGCTGCCGTTCGGGGCCTGCACCAGCATGGCGTCCTTGAAACTCGGCTGGCCGCAGGCGGCAATCAGCTCTGCCGCCAGAGCCTCTTCATCGACCAAGCGGGAGCCACAGCGCAGCGACCCGGCAGCGAGCGCGGCCTGGCTGATCACCAAAGCTAAGATGCCAAATGCGGCTGCGTAAGGTGCTGATGTTTTTTGCATCCTGAACCACCGTCTCCACCATGTTGTCTCAAGCCAACTCTAGACCTGTTCCGCCGCCAATGATTCGTTTTATTGCTGCCCTGCTCTGCGTATTCAGCCTCCATTTGCAGGCCTCGGAACCCGACCACGCCAAGGCCGAGCTGATTGCCGAGACCACCGCCCTGCTGCGTGGCGGCGAAACCACCGTGGCGCTGATGCTGACACCAGAAGAAGGTTGGCACACCTACTGGATCAACCCCGGCGACTCCGGCCTGTCGACCAAGCTGGAATGGACGCTGCCGCAGGGCGTGACGGCCGGCCCCATCCAGTGGCCCGCGCCCCACCCTGCACCGCTGGGCGAGCTGACCAACTATGGTTACGACGGCGAGACGCTGCATCTCGTCAGCATCAGCCTGCCTGCCGACTGGCCCCAAGATCAGCCGATCACGCTCAAGGCCAAGGCCAAATGGCTGGTCTGCAAGGATGTCTGCATCCCCGACAGTGCCGACCTGGAGCTGACGCTGCCGGTTGCCGATGCAGTGCAACTTGATGAGCGTCATCTGGCGCGCTTCGAGCGCGACCGCGCGCTGCTGCCTCAGGCGATGCCTGCCAGCGCCAAGGCGCGCTTCGCGGTGGCGGATGGCGCCTTCTCGCTGGCGCTGGCGGGTGCCGCCTTGCAGAAGGCGCAGGCCATCGCCTTCTTCCCGCTGGCAGGCGATCTGGTCAACCACGCCGCACCCCAGCGCATGGCCGAAGTCGACGGCGAGTGGCGGCTGACGCAGGCGCTGTCGGCCTATCACCTCATCGAGCCGAATACTGTCGAGGGCTTGTGGGTGCTGACACTGGCCGATGGCACGCGGCAGTCCTACGCCCTCACCGCGCAACCCGGCGCGGTGGTGCCGGTGACGGTTGCGGCCTCTGCACCGCCGCTGGGCGAAACGCCTCCCGCCAGCAACAGCAGCAACCCCGGCGTGCTGCTGGCGATGGGGCTGGCACTGCTCGGCGGTCTCATCCTCAACCTCATGCCCTGCGTGTTCCCGGTGCTGTCGCTCAAGGCCATGGCCGTGCTCAAGGCGCAGGACAGCAGCGGCCGCGAGCAGCGCGCGCAGGCGCTGGCCTATACCGCTGGCGCGGTGCTCAGCTGTGTGGCCGCCGCTGGCGTGCTGCTGGCGCTGCGCGCGGGTGGCGAGGCACTGGGCTGGGGCTTCCAGCTGCAATCGCCCCTCTTCATCGCGGTGCTCGCCTACCTCATGCTCGCGCTCGGCCTCTCGATGTCGGGGGTGGCCGAGTTCGGCGGTTCGCTGATGAACACCGGCTCCTCGCTGGCGCAGAAGCAGGGCCTCTCCGGCTCGTTCTTCACCGGCGTGCTCGCGGTGGTGGTCGCCAGCCCCTGCACCGCGCCCTTCATGGGCAGCGCGCTGGGCTTTGCGGTGACGCAGCCGGTCACCGTCGCGCTCGCCATCTTTGCCGCACTCGGCCTCGGCCTGGCACTGCCCTTTCTCGTACTCGGCTTCGTGCCCGCGCTTGCGCGCCTGCTGCCGCGCCCCGGTGCCTGGATGCTCACCTTCAAGCAGGTGATGGCCTTCCCGCTCTATCTCACCGCCGCCTGGCTGCTGTGGGTGCTGACGCGACAGGCCGGTGCCGATGCGCTTGGCCTGGTGCTGGTGGGTTGTGTCGCCATCTCCTTCGGGCTCTGGCTGTGGGGACGGCCCTCGCGCAGCCGCTTCGCCACCGTGCTGGCGGCGGTGGCGCTGCTCGCCGCACTCGCCGTGCTGGCCTCGCCCCTCCTCAAACCCGGCGAGCACAAGGCGACTGCCGAGACGGCCGACCACGAAGCCTGGAGCGAGGCGCGCGTAGCCGCCCTGCGTGCCGAGGGCAAGACCATCTTCGTGGACTTCACCGCCGACTGGTGCATCACCTGCAAGGTCAACGAGCGCGGTGCGCTGGCGAGTGCGGCGGTGAAGACTGCCTTTGCCGAACAGGGCGTGGTGTCGCTGGTGGCCGACTGGACCACCAGCGACCCGGAGATCACCAAGGCCCTCGCCACCTTCGGCCGCAATGGCGTGCCGCTGTATCTGGTTTATCCCCAGGGCGGGGAACCTCGCGTGCTGCCGCAAGTCCTAACACCCAGCATCGTCGTTGATGCCCTCAAACCTTAAGGAACCCCTATGAGCCTAATGAAACGCCTCGTTGCAACGACTGCCGCCAGCCTGCTGATGCTCAGCACCCAGACGGCGATGGCCGCCGTGAAGGTGGGCGAAGCCGCCCCCAATTTCAGCCTGAGCGGCGAAGACGGCAAGCCGCATTCGCTCGCCGACTACAAGGGCAAGACCGTGGTGCTGGAGTGGACCAACGCCGAATGCCCCTTCGTGAAGAAGCACTACAGCGGCGGCAACATGCAGTCGCTGCAGAAGACCTACACCGGCAAGGATGTGGTCTGGCTCAGCATCAACTCCTCGGCACCCGGCAAGCAGGGCGCGGTCGATGCAGCCAAGGCCGCCGCCATCGTCAAGGAAAAAGGTGCCGCCCCCACGCATGTGCTGCTCGATGGCAAGGGTGAGGTCGGCCGCCTGTTCGAGGCCAAGACCACGCCGCACATGTTCATCGTCGATACGAACGGCAAGCTGGCCTACGCCGGTGGCATCGACAGCGAGCCGAGTGCCGACCCGGCCGACATTGCCAGTGCCACCCCGTACGTGAAGAACGCACTGGATGAGCTGCTGGCTGGCAAGCCGGTGAGCACCGCAGTGACCAAGCCCTACGGTTGCTCGGTTAAATACTGAGCATTGCCGCTGCAAAAAAGCCCCGCCATGCGGGGCTTTTTTGTTGAAGGCGGCGCTAATTGGTAGCAGTTGCCCCAACTGCCGAACCCCTCCTCCGAGGGGTTTTTTCGTCGGGGATCAATTGGTCGAGGCAGGTACCTCACCAGGGACAATAACGTCAAAGCTACGCTGGGCCGAAAACCGGCCTGAGATAAAGTCCAATGAATGAAGGGAACTTGATGAGAGCTCTTCAGCTAGGACAGCCTTGTGGACCAGGAGAGCAGCATGTTGGCCTTTGAAAACGAGACGACAGTCGACACAGCTTTGCCGCAGCTCTACCAAGTATGGATCGACATTCACCTTGGGGTAGAGCCATCCCCTGATTGGTGGTGGAACTCAAAGCCACAACCTCTCGCTGGGGCCTTGCGAGAAGCAGCAGAATTGCGCGCAGCGAGCCCGAGTTGGATCTATCTAGTTTGCGTCGAGGGCGAAAACCCAAGACCAGATGGCAGGTGGGATAACCCGTGTTAGGGACCAAGGCTTACGTTGGGTGGCTAGCTAAACTCGTTTGCATTGCGAATGCCTAACTTGTCAGGTTCCGGGCGCGCCGGTTGAATGGAGATTCCGGTCAAATCGGCCACCTGTCGCAGTCTCAAATCGGCAGGGCATGACGATATGCAGTAGGCCAGCGGTTCCGACACCAGGCATCGCCAGTGCCGCGTAGCTTCGCTCTCTTAAAGCCTCTTTTTTGTAGCTATGTGCTACATTTCCTTGTCACTTAGCTGGAGAGCGAGATGGCCACGAACAGTCCCATGCGGCTAGATGCAGAGCTGACCGACGCCGCCCGCGCCACCGCGGGCAGCATGAGTCGAAGCCTTGCCCAGCAGATCGCACACTGGGCGCGGATCGGGCGGGAGTTGGAGCGCAGTCCCGGCGTCACTGCTCCCGCCGTTCAAGCCGTGCTGGAGGGACGAGGCAGCTACGACCAGTTGAACGTGCAGGAGCAGGCCATCGTTCGCGCGAACTGGGCCGAAAAAGTCGAGGAAACGCGCAAGGGCCTTCGCCTGGATCGCATCTTGGCCGCGCAAGGCCGCGAGGTAGTTGAGCTGGACGCCAAAGGGGACGTCACGGTTCGGAAGCCTCGGACGGTGCGCCTGGTCCGCCCGGCTCGCTGATTCATGCCGCTACTGCATCTACTGGCCGGGCCGAATGGTTCTGGCAAGACGACGTTCTACGAGCATGTGCTCAAGCCCGTAACCGGCCTGCCTTTCGTCAATGCAGATGTGATCGCCCGAGAGCTGTGGCCAGACGCGGATCGCGATTACTCCTATGAGGCAGCCAAGCTGGCTGCGGATCGTCGCGAAGCGATGATCGTCAATGGGCGGTCGTTCATTGCCGAGACCGTCTTTTCGCATCCCTCGAAATTGCAACTGATCGAACGCGCTCAGCGGGCAGGTTTCATTGTGATCGCCCACATCATCCTCGTGCCATTGCCGCTGTCGATGCGGCGAGTCGAGGCCCGGATTCGACACGGTGGGCATGCGGTTCCTCTGGGCAAGCAGCAAGAACGATACCCTCGTCTGTGGCCACTCGTCGCACAGGCACTCCAACTGGCCAACGAAGGATTTGCCTACGACAACAGCTCTGCCAAGGAGCCTTATCGGGTCGTTGCACACTTCGAGAACGGCAAGCTGCTGGGTGACCCAATATGGCCTGAATGGTCTCCGCTTGGCTCGTTGATTTGAGTAGCCGAGCACTGAAGGCGACTGCGTTGCTGTGTTGCGCTCGCTGACCGGTAGGGTGGCCTAGCCAGTATCGTTACAGGTGGCCAGTTTGTTCTGGAATTGGTAGCGGGGTTACTGCGGAATATGCAGTTGAAAGCCCTGGCGACCAACGAAGTCCATTTTTCGACCTATTGCTGAAGCGCCCCGTCTAGGTATGCGCTCACAGCCGCAAGGCCTTCCATTCCGTGCCTTTCGACCACTTCCACGGGCTTTAGTCCATCAAAGGCGCGATTAGGGGCGGTCATCCAGCTGTAGCGCCTCTGTCAGCTTTCCTGCAAGCGTAGATCTCTTGGTTATCAGCCACTTCAACGATGAGGGGGTCTTCGAGGACATGCTCAAAGTAAACCCCAGGACGCCTAAAAAATCCTGGGGCAACTGCTACCAATTAGCGGAAGGCGGATCAGGGTGCCGCCACGCCAGGCTTGAGCGGCGGCACCGGCACAAAGCCCTTGGCAATCTCCTCGATCGCCGCCACGCTCATCTTCTGCAGGGCCGCCTCGATGGGGGTGTTCTTGAAGATCTTGATCGGCTCCGGCAACTGCGTCACGCCGAAGCCGCGCACGGCGGCGACCACGGCCAGATCAACCCCATACTTGGTGTTGTTGCCCTCCACCGCCGTGGTGCGCAGCACGCGACCGGTCTTGGCATCGAGCACCCGCAGGTCCATCGAGACATAGCCTTTCTTGAAGCCCAGATTGAGCACGCCGAGTGCGGCCAGGCCGCCCTTGGCCACCGGCAGCGGGATGGGCAGCGCACCGCCCTCGCTGCCGCTGTCGAAGGAGGTGATGGCAGCCGCCACCAGGTACTCCGCACCTTCGAGCGCACCACCCGGCTCGGTGGTCCTGGCATCGAAGCGCGGGCTCTCGCTGAAGGCCTGCTCCGCCACGATGGCCGGCAGTGCGGCGCGGTCCAGCACGATGAAAGCCTGGCTGTTGAACAGCTCCGTCACCAGCATCTCGCGCACGCCGCCGGTGAACTGCTCCTTGCTCACGGTTTGTTCCAGCGGCCGGTTGAGATTGATCAGCACCAGGCTGAGATCCAGCGACTTGTTGCCATAGGGCGCGGTCTTGTCCAGCACCGGCAGCACGGCGATTCGCGGGCGTGCGTTCTCCGGCAGGGCCTGCACGGCGGCGATGCTGTCGCCACCGCCGCGCACCACCTGCGACGACGTGGTACAGGCACCTGCCATCGCGGCAAGCACCAGCACCATCATCTTCATTGGGCGCATCTGCGCCTCCGCACTCAGCTCGACATCAAATCTTGGTCGAGGCGATGTGGTTCACGGCCTTCTCGATGGCCTGGCGGATGGCTTTTTCCATCGGCGTGTTGCTGTAGGCACCGAGACCGATCGGCAGCGTGGTGCGGGTGAACAGCAGACCCACGCCATTGTTGGCGCTGGTGGCCTCCACCGTGGTGGCATTCACCACGCGGCCGGTCTTCACATCAACGATGCGCAGATTGATGGCAATGCAGGCCTCGCTGGTCGCGGCGATCAAAATCGAGCCGCCCGCGCACTTGGGCTCGAACTGCGTCACCGAGCCACGGATCATCAGCTGTGCGCCTTCCAGCTCGCCCTTGGGTGCGACGGTTTCCTTCTTGAAGCGGCCGGTGTCGGCTAGGTCCTGCTCGGAGGTGATCGCGCCCAGACGATCACGCTCGACGACGATGAACTTGTTGGTGTTGAACAGCGAGTCGGTGAGCATGTCCGACATGCCAGCGCCCACGCCCGCACCCTTGTCGGCGGCGCGGTACTCGAAGGGCTCGATGGCGATGCGCTGCTTCGGGCCGTTGTAGGGTTCGGCCTGTGCCTGCGCGATGGTGGGCGCGCTGTCGGAAGACGAAACCACCGTCGCCGTCGTGGTGCAAGCCGAAGCGGCGAGAGCCGCGAAAATGAAGGCGAAATGGCGCATGGATGACTCCGTATCGAAAGGACTGCGAAAGGTGCGGCTAGACTGACGACAGTCCCGCACCGCTGCAAGCCTTGGCTCGTGTCCTGAACCCAAAATGAACCCCGAAAAAGCCCCGCAATCCGCCGATTTCAGCCGCATCCGCCTCGCCATCCACGGCGGTGCCGGCGACCTGGCCCCCGGCGCCGGCCCGCAGCCCGAACACCGCGCCGCCCTGCAACGCATTGCCGCCACCACCAAGGCCCTGCTGCTCGAAGGTGCGACCGCACTCGACGCCGTCGAACACGCCGTGATGCTGCTGGAGGAATGCCCGCTGTTCAACGCCGGTATCGGCGGCGTGCTCAACCGCGATGGCCTGCCGGAACTCGACGCCGCCATCCAGCGCGGCAGCGACCGCGCCTGCGGGGCGGTGGCCGGCGTGATGCGCAGCCAGAGCCCGGTGCGGCTCGCCCGCGCGGTGATGGAGCGCTCCCCGCATGTCTTCTTCAGCGGCCCCGGTGCCGAGCAGCTCGGCCGCGAGCTGGGCCTGCCGGAAGTCGAGCCCGCCTACTTCGTCACCCACGAGCGCCTCGTGCAGCTGGAAGAAGCGCGGCGCAAGGGCGTGATCACGCTCGACCACGACACCGATGACTCGCGCGTGCAGAAAGTGGATCGCAGCGATGCCGCCTTCGGCACCGTGGGTGCGGTCGCCCGTGATGCCTTTGGTGGCTTGGCCGCCGCCACCAGCACCGGCGGCCTCACCAACAAGCACCCCGGCCGCATCGGCGACACGCCCATCGTCGGCATGGGCACCTTCGCCGACGACCGCAGTGTCGCGATCAGCTGCACCGGCACCGGCGAGAGCTTCATCAAGGCCTGCTTCGGCCACGAGGTGCATGCGCGCATGTGCTACTCCGGCTGGGATGTCGCCAAGGCCACGCAGCATGCGCTGGACGAGGTGCTGGGCTATGGCGGCCGCGGCGGCTGCATCGCCATCGACCGCGAAGGGCGCATCACGATGCCGTTCAACTCTTATGTGATGTATCGCGCTTGGGTGGATGGCGATGGGCAGGTGCGCGTGGGTATTGAGCCGGTGTAGTACGGTTTTGATGCTTTTTTCGGCATGACGTCTGATGCTATTCGGCAACTACGTTTTGCAAGACGCCAAACTGCTCTTGCAAAACAGAAGGGGTAAACCAGAAGTCAAGCTCGCGCCTGAAATCATAAGGGAGCACCCACGGGTGTCAGGCGCGTTAGAGACAAATCGAAAAGGTAGTCATATAACCGCAGCACGCGCCCTCATCGGGGGCATTTCCGGAGAAGCAATATGTCGCTACCACATGACGAGAGCGTGCAAAACGAACTTCTGCGTCTTCTTTCCACAGCGCCGAACGGTCGCATGCACTGCAATGACGTATACGCAGTCCTGGCCAAGCAGTTCAGGCAACTGACCAACGATGAGGTCACGGTGCCTTACAGAAATAGTGTGAGTCATTGGGCCAATCGTGTGCAGTTTGCGCGTCAGCATCTGGTCGAGAAGGGGTTGCTACTTCACACATCAATGGGTGGAGGGAGAGGCTACTGGGAGATATCGTCTGAGGGACGCACAGCGCTGGCTGAATCTGACGCGCTGGCGAAGCAGCTCATGGCGGAGCTTGATGCACTGTAACTAGGCTCGTAGGGCGGGTTACTTGCGTAGGGTGGGCAAACATATTCTCGTTTGCCTACGCGGCCACTTCAGGTAGCTAAATCTCGCAAAGCCTGATTGAGCACCTGAGTCGATGCGCCACGCTTCTTGAGCGCCTGCTTGAGCTTCTCGACCGTCTCGACGTTGAAAGCCGCCTCGTCGCGCCGCAGGCCTTCGCTGATGTAAGCCTTGAGCAGGGTCTGATAGCCCGCGTAGCCTTTTTGCGGGGCGATGGCCTTGAGGCTATCGACCACATCCACCGGGATTCGCAGCGTGATGCTGGTGGTGGCGCGGTCTTTCGACAGGCGCTTCTTGAGGGTTTCACTGAGCATGTAGAGCCTCCTCGCTAGGTTCGGCATTGAAAAACGGCCACGATTGGGGGTCTGATGTAGCTTGCCGCAACTACGGCATTGCCGCATCATTCCGTCATGCTGACCCTCATCGAGTCACCGGTCTTCACCAAGCTCTGGCCCGAATACTGGTCAGAAGATGAGCGCGGTGAGTTTGCAGCTTGGCTTGCTCAAAACCCGGAAGCAGGTGATGTCGTGCCAGGGTCAGGTGGAGTTCGCAAGGTTCGCTGGTCGCGGCAGGGCACAGGCAAAAGCGGTGGTGTGAGAGTGATCTACTACAACCAGTTCAGCAGTGGCCTCATCTGGTTGCTCACCCTCTATGCCAAGTCCAAGCAGGAAAACGCACCAGCCCACATCGTCAAGGCTTTGAAGCAGGAGCTCGTCAATGGCCATTAAATCTGAAAAAGCGCTGATCGCCCGTGATCTCAAGCGGGACGTCTGGCAGGAAACACTGGATGCCGTGCGCAGCATCAAAGCGGGCCATGTTGGTGCCGTGCGTCACGTTCCGCTGTCTCTGGCATCAGAGGCGCGACAGAAGGCTGGCTTGTCGCAAAAGCGGTTTGCGGAGCTGATGGGCGTTTCCATCCGCACCCTGCAAGACTGGGAGCAAGGGCGGCGCAATCCGAGTGGGGCGGCAGCGTCCCTGCTTCAGGTTGCCAGTCAGCGGCCCGATGTGCTGCATGAGGTATTCGGCTAGCTGGGGTCACAGGGCCTTCAGCCCGCCTGACGACGACCTCAGGCGGGCTTCAACAAGAACACCTCGTCGAGATCCTTGAAGCCCTTGATCTCAACGCTGCGCTTGGGCTTGAGGTCTTCGCGGCCCGCCAGTTCGGCGGTGCGGGGGGCGACGAGAATCTCCTTGTCGCGGGCTTCTTCGCAGAGGCGACTGGCTAAGTTCACCGCCGGGCCGACGGCGGTGTATTCCAACCGCGAGTCGCTGCCGATCACGCCCAGGGTGACGAAGCCGCTGGCCACACCCACGCCAATGCCGAGCCGCCCGCGCGGGGTGCTCCAGCGTTTGGTGAGCGCCCTGCCCTCGTCGCGGATGCGCTCGGCAATCTCCAGGCTCACGCGCGCGTGGTCGGGGATGGCGATGGGCGCGCCGACGAGGATGAGGATGCCGTCGCCGGCGTAGTCCTTGATGGTGGCACCGTAGTCGGCCACCACCTTGCCCACCACGTTGTAGTAGTCGCGCAGCACCTCGATGGTGCGGCTTGAGGGGTGCGCGGTGGAGAACGCGGTGAAGCCGCGCAAGTCGCAGCTCACCACGCTGATCTCGATGTGCGCCTGCTGCATCGCGGCCTTGAGGCCCCTGCTGTTGACGATCTGGGCCACCTGCGGCGAGAGAAAGCGGCTGAGAAACTGCCCGCGCTGACCCTGCATGACGTGGTACTGCACGGCACCGACCAGCACCACCATCAGGCCCACCATCACCGACAGCGCGCCGAGTGCCACCGGCAGCACGAAGCTGGCAATGAGAAAGGGTGCTGCAAGGACGAAGCCCAGCACCCGCACGCTCTCGCTGCCATCGGGGCGGCGGCGCATCAGCAGCAGCGTGCTGGCCGCACCCATCAGCGATGAGAACAGCACCGGGGTGGCAAACAGCCAGAAGCCGGGCCGCCCGAAATTGCCCCAGCCTTCGGAGCCGGTGGCGAGAAAATCATGCACGCGCAGGTCTGGCCAGATCATCGCCTCGATGACATAGATGACCGCTGCCGCCTGCCCCAGCCGCAACATCAGGTCGCCGCCACGGGTGTCGAAGTTGCGCGCGGGCAAGGTGTTGCGCACGCGCAACAGCCACTCCAGATAGAAGCCAATCGCCAGGCCATCGCCAACCGCCAGCAGGCCGGCATAGGCAGGCACCACGCTGCCGCTGCGGGTGAGGCCGACGTTGAGAAACAGCCCGACACCGAGCGAGACCAGGGTGATGGCCAGTGCGCGCGAGGTGGCCGAGCGGCGATCGGCGGCGAGGAAAGCCGCCGCCATGCCGGTGGCCACCACCGCGACCAAGGTGTGCGGCAGCGAATACAGCAGCAGGTCGATCATGATTTTTCGACCGACTTGGCGACTGGCTCCACCACTTCGTCAGCCAGGTCGGCATCTGCAGCGAACAGCTGCTCAAGCTCTTGCCCGTACTGCTGCACGCTGGCGCGCAGGCTGGCGTCGTCGGGGATGCTGGCCTGCTGGCGCAGCAGGAAGTCCTCGTCCTGGCTGCGGAACAGGTCCACCGCATTGGCGGCAGCGCGCGGCGAGAGGTCGAGTGCCACCAGCACCCGGCGGGTCATCTCCAGGCTGGAGAAATAGCTGCGGCGGATGAGGTCTTCCGGCTTCAGGCCCAGGCCCAGCAGCTTCACCGCGTGCTGGCGGGTGCGGGCCACGGCCATCACCCGCACCAGCGGCGCGTGCTTGCGCACGGCCTCGGTCACTTTCAGGTTCTCGGCCTCGTCGGCAATCGCCACCACGAACAGCCGCGCCTTGGCAGCATGGGCGGCGCGCAGCACCTCGACGCGGGTAGCATCGGAATAGAACACCGGGTTGCCGAAGCTGCGCACGAAGTCGACGTGCTCGGCGTTCTTGTCGAGCACGGTGAAGGCGATTTTCTTCAAGCGCAGGATGCGGCCGATGATCTGGCCAAAGGGGCCGAAGCCGGCGATGACCACCGGGGTCTCGGCGGTGTGGATCTCGTCGAAGGGTGGCGGCGTGGCGGCTTCGCGGCGCTTTAGCCAAACGCTGAGCAGGGCATACAGCGGCGCGGTGGCGATCATCGACAGCGTGACGGCCACCGTCAGCACATCGCGCGTGGGCTCATCCAGCAGGCCTGCGGCGCCCACCACGCCGAACAGCACGAAGGCGAATTCGCCGCCCTGTGACAGTGCGACGCCCAGCCGCAAGGCGCTGCCATGCTGCTGGCCGCTGGCACGGGCGATGGCATAGAGCGCGCTGGCCTTGAGCAGCAGGATGCCGAGCGTGACGCCAACAATCAGCAGCGGCTGCACCAGCAGCAGGCCCAGCTTGGCGCCCATGCCGACGGCGATGAAGAACAGGCCCAGCAGCAGGCCCTTGAAGGGTTCGAGATCGGCCTGTAACTCGTGGCGGTACTCCGAATCGGCCAGCAGCACCCCGGCGAGAAAAGCACCCAGCGAGGCGGTGAGGCCCACCGACTGCATCAGCAGCGAGACGCCGATCACCAGCAGCAGGGCGGCGGCGGTGAACACCTCCGGCACTTCGGTGCCAGCGAGCAGGCGCAGCACCGGCCGCAGCAGGTAGCGGCCCATCACGATCACCGCCGCAATGGCCGCCAGTGCCGCCGCCGCCATGCGCCAGTCGGCCGGCGTGCCACCTGCTTGCGGGGCCATCAACGGCACGAGAGCCAGGAAGGGAATGACGGCGATGTCCTGGAACAACAACACCGCAAAGGCGGCGCGGCCGTGATGGGCGGTCAGCTCGTGGCGCTCGCCGAGCAGTTGCAACACCAGCGCGGTGGAGGACATCGAGAGTGCGAAGGCCACTACCAGCGCGGTGTTCCAAGGCAGGCCCGCCAAGTGGCCTGCCACTGCGAACAGCGTGCTGGTGAGCAGCACCTGCGCGCCGCCAAAGCCGAACACCTCGCGACGCAAGCGCCACAGGCGCGTGGGCTGCAATTCAAGACCAATCACGAACAGCAGCAAAATCACGCCGAACTCGCTGACGTGCAGCACCGCCTCGGCATCTGTGGCCCAGCCGAAGCCGGAGGGGCCGATCACCAGCCCGGCCGCCAGATAGCCCAGCACCGCGCCCATGCGCGCACGCTTGAACAGCGGCACGAACAGCACGGCGGCAGCGAGGAAGAGGGCAGCTTCTTGCAACATGGCGTGTCTTTTTGGCTCGCTTCAGTTGGCGTCCATTTTATGCGCTTATGCTCTGCTGACTCTTGCCCACGTCTCGGCCATCCATGACCGCCTGTTCCGTATCAGCCCCTCTGCTCTCGCGTTTCGGCATGGCGCTGCTCGCCAGCATGATGATGACCACCGCGTGGGCGCAGTCCGGGCAGCAGGTGCAGCCGGTAGCCGCAGTTCCCCTGCCGCAATCCGTGCCGGTGGCGCCGGGTGACATCCCGCTGCAAAACCCGGCACCGGCTCCCACCGATGCACCCGCCAACTCGGCCGGCACCACGCCCATCACCAATGTCACTTCCCCGCTGGTGGTGCCGTCCGCCAACCCCGAACAGGCCCCGACGCTGCTCACGCCGCAGCGGGTGCAGACCGGCTGCTCGCTTCGCGACTACGGCATTTCGGTGGAGCGCGGGCAGCTTGCGGCGTCGATCTACAACACCTGTTCGGGCTTCTCGCTGCACAAGCCCACCTTCCTGATGCCGTTCACCTACTCGCCGCGCTACGACGGCAAGGAGGCAGAGTTCGTGTTCCAGATTTCCGCCAAGGCGCAGCTCTGGGACTACGGCCCCGGTGCGCTCTACTTCGGCTATTCGCAGAAGTCCTTCTTCCAGGTCTACAACACCACCAAGAGCAAGCCTTTCCGCGAGAACAACTTCAATCCGGAGGTGTTCACCCGCATCCCCAGGCCTTTTGATTTTGCCCCCAACTGGTCTTTCGACATTGGTGCCGAGCACGAGTCCAACGGCAACGAGCTGCCGGATTCGCGCAGCTACAACCGTCTCTACTTCCAGCCGTACTGGACGCGCGGCCGCGAGGTCTGGCAACTTAAAACCTGGTACCGCCTGCCGGAAGACAAGAACCGCGCGCTCGACAACCCCAAGCGCGACGACAACCCGGACCTCTCCGACTACACCGGCTATGCCGAGCTGCGCTATCGCCGTGATTTCCCCTGGCGCAATGCCCTGCTGGACGTGATGGTGCGCGGCAACGCCAACACCGGGCGCGGCGCGATACAGGCTGATTACAGCGTCGAGATCGGCCCGGTCGGCGCGGTGTTCATCCGCGTGTTCAACGGCTATGCCGAGAGCCTCATCGACTACAACCGCAGCGTCACGCGGGTTGGCGTTGGTATTGCATTGCAACGCTGATGAACCGCCTGCGCCATTTCGCCCTGCATGCCGCGCTGCTGGCTTGCAGCCTGCTTGCGCCCTCGCTCGCTGATGCCGTGCAGCCGGGCGAACAGGCACCGGATATTTTCGGCCGCAGCCTGGTTGAAGACCGCAAATACCGGGTCTCGGATTTTCGCGGCAAGGTGCTGATCGTCGATTTCTGGGCCAGCTGGTGCGGCCCCTGCATCGTCTCGATGCCGGAGCTGGAAACCTTACGCAGCCGCATGATTGCGGCGGGCCATGGTGATCGCTTCGAGATACTGGGCGTGAATCTGGATGACGACAGCGACCGCGCACTGGCCTTCCTGAAAACCCACCCCATCAGCTATCCGGTGATCACCGACCTGCTTGGCCTGGGCAGCCGCGAGTTCGAGCCGCGCAAGCTGCCGAGCGCGTACGTCATCAACCCGGCAGGCAAGGTGGTTTTCATTTACTACGGGTATGGCAAGGGCTACGGCGCAGAGCTGGAATCGCGCGTGCTCGAAGCCCTCAAGGCGCGGTAAGACTCAGCCGCTGCTCACCACCGGCAGTCGCGGCCGCGCCACATGCGCAAATCCGTGGCCATGATGCAAGAGGTATTGCAGCCACTTGCTGAGCATGATGTTGCGGCTCCACTGGTCGTGCAGATAAGCATGGGCCTCGGCCTTGTTGCCATCCTGCGACAACCACGGTGGGCGGCCGGTGTAGCGCAGCGTTTCGGCCACGCGCGCATCGCGGTAGACCTTGATCCAGAAATCCGGTGCTAGGCGAATGCCTTCCGGCTCTCGAAACTCGTAGGTGAGCCGGAACTCCACCGTGTAGGGCGAGCGCTCCACCACCAGAAAATGCAGCGGCAGGTCGGTGGCCGATTTCGACACCGCATGGTCGAACGGCAGCTCCAGCTCCGGGTTGAGCTGTTCCAGCAGCATGAAGTTGCGCTCGTAGAGGTCGATCAGATGCGCCAGGCGCCGTGGCGTGGTGGATGCAGGAGCGAGCTTTGGCAAAGTCGGGATATTCATGTGTGCCTAAGATATGCGAACTCACACCACTCCCTGCAAGCCCCGCACCAATGCCGACACGCGAAATCAGCACCAAGCCTTACCCCGACCAGAAGTTCGGCACCGCAGGGCTTCGCAAAAAGGTGGCGGTTTTCCAGCAGCCGCACTACCTCGAAAATCTCTTGCAGGCTGTTTTTGATTGCGTACCGGAGCTGCGCGGCAAGGCGCTGGTGATTGGTGGCGATGGTCGCTTCCACAATCGCGCGGCGATACAAACCGCCATTGCGATGGCCGCCGCCAATGGCATCGCCAAGGTCATCGTCGGCCAGGGCGGCATCGTCTCTACGCCGGCCGTGTCTCACCTGATCCGCCTGAAGGGTGCTGCCGGTGGCTTCGTGTTCAGCGCCAGCCACAACCCGGCGGGGCCGGATGGCGACTTCGGCGTGAAGTTCAACATCGCCAACGGTGGCCAGGCGGGTGAGACGACGACCGATCGAATCTTTGCGCGCACGCGCGAGATCGCGGCCTACCGCATCAGCGATGGCGCGAAGATCGACCTCGACCGCCGTGGCGTCTCGCGGGTGGACGACTGCGAAGTGGAAGTGATCGACGGTGTCGCCGACTACGCCGCGCTCATGCAGAAGCTGTTCGATTTCGAGCGCATGCGCGAGTGGCTCAAGCGTGGCGGGCGGGTGTGCTTCGATGCCATGCACGCCGTGACCGGGCCGTATGCGCAGCGCATCCTGGTCGAGCAACTGGGCGCACCTTCCGGCAGCCTGCTCAACGCGACGCCGCTGGAGGATTTTGGTGGCGGTCACCCCGATCCGAACCTCGTCTACGCCAAGCATCTGCTGGACTTGTCGAACAGTGCAGGCTCGCCGGAGCTGCTCGCCGCCAGCGATGGCGACGGCGACCGCAACATGATCCTGGGCGCGGGCGTGTTCATCTCACCCGGCGATTCACTGGCCATGCTCGCCGCGCACCTGCACAAGCTGCCGGGCTACAAGGGCGGCATCGCTGGCATTGCGCGCTCCATGCCCACCTGCCGTGCGGCAGACGTGGTGGCGGCACATCTGAAAGTGCCCTGCTTCGAGACGCCGACCGGCTGGAAGTTTTTCTGCAACCTGCTCGATGCCGATCGCATCACGATTTGCGGCGAAGAGAGCTTTGGCACCGGCTCCACCCATGTGCGCGAGAAGGATGGCCTGTGGGCCGTGCTCGCCTGGCTCAACGTGCTGGCGGTGAGCAACAAGACCATGCTGGAACTCGCCACTGCGCACTGGGCGCAGCACGGCCGCCACTACTACCAGCGCCACGATTACGACGAACTGCCGACGGAAAAAGCGCAGTCGGTGATGGATGGCCTGAAAGCACAGTTCGCCGCCCTGCCCGCGCAAAAGCTCGGTGAGTGGACGGTGACGCAGGCCGATGAGTTCGCCTACGACGATCCCATCGACGGCAGCCGCGCCACGGCGCAAGGTCTCCGCTTGGTGTTCGGCGATGCGGCGCGGCTGATCGTGCGGCTCTCCGGCACCGGCACCAAGGGCGCGACGCTGCGCGTGTACTTCGAGCGCTACGAACAGGCAGCCGACAAGCTGGCCATGACGACGCGTGAGGCGCTGAACCCGCTGGTGGTAGTGGCCGAAAAGCTGCTGCGTCTCACGGAGCTGACCGGCCGCAAGGGGCCGGATGTGGTCACTTAAAACCACAAACGGTCAGGCACAAAAAAGCCACCCCGCGCCTTCAAGCGCGGGGTGGCTTTTTGCTGTGGCTTACTGCTTGGTGACCTTGAACTCGACGCGGCGGTTTTCCGCACGGCCATCCTTGGTCTTGTTGCTGGCAATCGGCTGGCTCTCGCCGTAACCGATGGATTCCAGGCGCGAGGCTTCAATGCCGCCTTCGATCAGATACTGGCGGGCCGAGGCGGCGCGCTGCTTCGACAACCTGAGATTGAGCGCATCGCTGCCCACCGAGTCGGTGTGGCCTTCGATCAGCACGCTCATGGTCGGCTGGCCGCGCAAACCTTCCAGCACCTTGTCCAGCGACTGCCTGGCGCCGACCGTGAGAGCCGCTGATCCGGTCACGAAATTGATGTCGCGCAGCACCACCTTGGCGGTCTTGAGGGCGCAACCACGCTCATCCACCGTCAGGCCATACAGGGTGCCGGGGCAGGCATCGGCAGGGTCGATCACGCCGTCGCGGTCCGTGTCCACCGGCGGGGCGGGCGGCGGCGGGGGCGGCAGCGGGCAACCGACGCGATCCACAAAGCTGCGCGGCGGCGTGCCGGGGCACTGGTCAATGGCGTCGATCACGCCATCACCATCCATGTCGGAAGGCGGCGGCGGGGGCGGCGGTGCAACGGGGGCAGTTGCCACCACCACGACCGGATCGGGGCGGAAGGCAATCTGCACACCGGCATTGATGCGTGTATCCCAGATCTGGTTTCGACCTTCCACCAGCTCGCGGTCATGGACGAGGTAACGCTTGGCATCGACACGCAGCGAGACCAGGCCATCGTCGCTCAGGTCGGTGATGAAACCGCCACCGGCGTTGGCAAAGGTATAGCCGCGTTCGGGACCGTTGCGATCTTCGTATTGCGCGCCGCTGCCGATCAGGATGAAGGGTGCGAAGCGCGCCGTGCGGGTGAAGGGGTACACCGCCAGGTCGAGGCCGGCACCCAGTTGCTTGTTGAAGCTGCCGTCGCTGTTGTCCATGCGCAGGCCGAATATGTTGAGCTCGCTGGCGAGGTAGGCGTTGACCGGCAGGCCGAGCAGCAGGGTGGCACCGAAGCCATCCTTGGTATTGCGCAGATCGTCCGGATCGACATAAGTGCCTTGCAGGCCGTAATAGGGCTGACCGTTGGCAGCCGACGCGAGCTGCGCGGATGCAGCCAGCAGGGCGGCGGCGAATAACTTCTTCTTCATGGGCGAGTCTTCCTTTTTCTATGGTGGTGCGGGCGCTTGTGGTGATGAGCCAGCCATTGCGCCTGACTCGAAAGCCTCGGCGGCAACTGGGCGCATCCTGAACAAAACCACTGAACTGATGCTGAACTTTAAATCAGTCATTCAGATTCGGTGGCATGCGGCCGAGCTGGGAGTAAGCCAGCCCCACCCGTCGGCAGGATCGCGCACCCACGCCCTCGCTGAGGGCCGCGCGCAGCAGCGGTGCCATCTGCTTCAGAACCCTCGCAGCCGCCTGGTGGCGCGCCTGCTGCAAGCGGCTGAACTGCAACTGCTGGCGCGCCCAGGCAGGCAGCAGCGCCGCACCGGCACCCAGAAACAGCTCGCGCGCTGCCCCGGCCAGCGGGATGGGCAGGCTGATCTCCGCCAGCACCTGCAACACCGCGCTGGAGCGCTCGCTGAAGACCAGCTGCGCTTGCACCGCTGCAAAGTACTGCTGCATCGCCTGCTCGGATTCAGGCACCTGCTTCGCACCCAGTGCGCGGGCGATGACAGCCGTCTCGGCGAAATAGCGATCTTTCACCGCCGTGGGCAATGCGACCCCGCGATACAGCTCGTAACCCGCCAGGAAACTCGCCATCTCGGTGCAATGCACCCAGGTCAAGAGATCGGCATTCATCGCCGAGTAGCGCTGGCCATCGGGTGTGGTACCCCGCACCTTGCGATGGATGCCGCGCACCATCGCAATCAGCTTTTCAGCCTCGGCCGTGGGCGCATAGGTGGTGCCGGCGACGAAGGCCGTGGTGCGGCGCAGGCGGCCGAGGATGTCGGTGCGAAACGCGGAGTGATCCCACACGCCGGCAAGCGCGCGCGGATGCAGGGTTTGCAGCATGAGGGCCGCGACGCCGCCCGCCATCATGCCGGGGAAGTCGGCGTGGATGCGCCAGGTCACCGACGCCGGTCCGAACAATCCGGCATCGCCCAATGGCGTGTCGTAGTTGATGGCAGTGCCGCTGTCGCGCTGCAAGACACCGACGATCCAGTCGCGCAGCGCATGCTGCACGGGCTTGGTGAGTGAGAGCAGGCGAGACATGTCCGCAGTGTCTGGCATTCTTCCCGCATGGACAAACCCACCACCGCCAAGCCCGCCGTCGGCCTGCTCGACTGGCTGATGCTCGTGCTCGCCCTCGTCTCCATCGGCCTCTTGTGCTGGGAGACCTGGGGCGAAGTGAGCGACGCGCAGCAGGACTGGATCTTTCGCGCCGACTATGTGATTTGCGCGCTGTTCGCCATCGAGTTCGTCTGGCGCTGGCGCGCCGAGGGCTTCAAGCGCCAGTTCGTCTGGCGCAACTGGTACGAGGTGCTGGGCATGATCCCGGTCGCGCACCCGG
>JAZKFO010000134.1:0-7131 GCA_040386395.1 Pseudomonadota bacterium
AACCGATGACCTCTTCCTTACCAAGGAAGTGCTCTACCGACTGAGCTAAGTGGGCGAAACTTGGGTTCTCTACAACTGGAGCGGGTGATGGGAATCGAACCCACGTCAGTAGCTTGGAAGGCTACAGCTCTACCATTGAGCTACACCCGCACTACCTAAACCGTTACCGCTTCACCGTGCTGACTGGTGGAGAGAGAAGGATTCGAACCTTCGTAGACATAAGTCAGCAGATTTACAGTCTGCCCTCGTTGGCCGCTTGAGTATCTCTCCGCATCTACAGTTCAACGCGGTCGCGGATTGTCTTGATGCGGCCTTGCCGTGTCAAGACAAATCGCGCTTTTGCACATTATTTGCGCGCTTCCAGCGACTCCCAGCGCAGGTAGAGGGCATTCAGATCCGCTTGCAGGGCATTCAGCTTCTTTTGGGTGAGGGCTGCCTTGGCGGCATCCTTGCCATAGAGATCAGCCAGCTGGCCGCCGATGAGAGTCTGCTCGGTCTCCATTTTCTCGATCTGTGCGGGCAGGCTTTCCAGCTCGCGCTTCTCCTTGCTGTTGAGCGCAGGGCCGGTCGCGGCTGGCTTGGGGGCCGGCCCGCCGGAAGCCGCCGGCTTTGACCCCGGCTTGCTGGTAACGACCTTTGCGCCGGGGCGCTGCTTGAGCCAGTCGGTGTAGCCGCCCACATAGTCCGCCACGCGGCCATTGCCCTCGAAGGCGATGGTGCGGGTGGCCACGTTATCGAGAAAGGCTCGGTCGTGGCTCACCACCAGAACCGTGCCGCTGAAATCGAGCAGCAGCTCTTCCAGCAGATCGAGTGTTTCCACGTCGAGATCGTTGGTCGGTTCGTCCAGCACCAGCAGATTCGCAGGCTCGCTGAACAACTGTGCCAGCAGCAGACGCGAACGCTCACCGCCCGACAGCACGCGAGTCGGGCTGCGGGCGCGGTCGGGCGTGAACAGGAACTCCTGCAAGTAACCCATCACATGCTTCTGCTTGGCGTTCTCTCCAATGCCGACGGTGACGAACTCCTTGCCACCCGCGATGTTCTCCCACACCGGCTTGTCGGGGTCGAGCGCGCTACGCATCTGGTCGAACCAGGCCACTTCGATGTTGGTGCCGGTCTTGAGATCGCCCGTGGTCGGCTGCAGGCGGCCCAGCAGCAGATTGAGCAGCGTGGTCTTGCCCGCACCATTCGGCCCGACGATGCCGATCTTGTCACCGCGAATCACATTGAGATTCACGTCCTTGAGCAAGGTGCGGCCATCAATGGCGTAGCTCACCTTCTTCGCCTCGGCCACCAGCTTGCCGCTGTTGGCGGCCTCGATCACCGCGAACTCGGCCTTGCCGATCTGGTTGCGGCGCTCGGAATACTGCTTGCGCATTTCCATCAAGCGGCCAACGCGGCCCATGTCGCGCGTGCGGCGGGCCTGCACGCCCTTGCGGATCCAGACCTCTTCCTGCGCCATCTTCTTGTCGAACTCGAACAGCGTCTTGGCCTCGATGGCCGCGCGCTCCTCCTTGCGACGCAGATAGTTGTCGTAGTCGCCCGGCCAGCTCGACGCCTGGCCGCGATCCAGCTCGATGATGCGGGTGGCCAGCGCCCGTAGAAACGCGCGGTCGTGGGTGATGAACAGCAGCGCGCCGTCCCAAGCCTTCAAGAACTCCTCGATCCAGGCAATGCTTTCGAGATCGAGATGGTTGGTCGGCTCGTCGAGCAGCAGCAAATCCGGTTCGAGCGCCAGCGCCTTGCCCAGCAAAGCGCGGCGCTTGTAGCCGCCGCTGAGCGAGTCGAAGGGCGTATCGCCAGGCAACTCCAGCTTGGTGACGATGGCCTCGACGCGGGCATCCAGCGACCAGCCATCGCCGTAGTCGAGCTGGCTTTGCAGCTTGCCGAGCTTGTTGATGAGCGCGTCCATCTTTTCAGATGTGGCGTGCTCGATGTCGGTGAGCGTGTGGTGGTAGTCGGCCAGCACCTGCCCGATCTTGCCCAGGCCTGAGGCCACCACATCGCGCACGGTGCCTTCGAGCGTGCGCGGGATGTCCTGCGGCATCTCCGCCACCCGCATGCCGGGGGCCTTGATCACCTCGCCATCGTCGGCGACCTGCGCACCCGAAATCACCCGCAGCAGCGTGGACTTGCCCTCGCCGTTGCGGCCCAGCACGCACACCCGCTCGCCGCGCTCCACCACGAGGCTGACCTTGTCCAGAAGAGGCGGACCGCCGAAGCGGAGGACGATGTTTTTGAGGGTGAGCATGGCGAGCAGCGGGGACGCGAGGGCGCGGAGACTACAGGGTTAGTGTGAGTTTTACCCGCCCGGCACAGGGCACCGGCAGGTCTGATCGGCTCCTACTCAGGCCGATTCAGGGATGATTCAGCGTTTGCGGCCGATAACGCTGCCCACCCCCGCAAAAAGAAGCCACCATGATCAACACTCCCCTACGCATTGCCCTACTCTCAGCCTCGGCCCTGATCGGCAGCCAGCTTGCGGGCTGCGGCGGCGGTGGCTCCAACGACACCGGACAGCTCAAGTTCTCGGTCGCCGATGCCCCGGTCGATGGCGCCACTGCCGTCGTGGTCAAGTTCACTGGCGTCGAGGTCAAGCCCAAGAATGGCTCGGCCGTGCAGTTCGACCTCAGCACGCCGCGCTCGGTCGATCTGCTCGCCACCGCCAGCGGCACGGCCTTCGTCCTGCTGGGCGGTGTCACCCTGGATGCAGGCGAGTACGAGTTCGCACGCCTCAAGGTGGTGAGCGATCGCAACACCACTGATTCCTACATCGACCTCGCGGATGGCAGCCGTGCGCCGCTGTTCGTGCCGAGTGGCTCCGAATCGGGCCTGAAGCTCAACAACGGCTTCGTGGTGCCGGAGGGTGGCGTGCGCGCCCTTATCGTCGACTTCGATCTGCGTCGGTCCATCGTCAAGCCGCAGGGTCAGGAGGCTTACACCCTGAAGCCCGTGCTGCGACTGGTGGACGAAGCGCAGATCGGCCTCGTCAGCGGCACCGTGGCGGCCACCCAGATCACGGCGGCCGGTTGCACGGGCGACGTCAACACGGGTGCCGGCAACGCGGTCTACATCTACTCCGGCACGGTCGCCACACCGGATGACCTCGGCGGCAGCGGCACCCAGCCTCTGGTGGGTGGACCGGTGAAGTTCGATACCGCGAGCGGCACGTATCGCTACACCGTCGCCTACCTCCCGGCGGGCAGCTACACCGCCGCGTTCACCTGCCAGGCGACCGGCGATGACCCGGAAGCCGACAATGCAACGGTGTTCAGCGCACCTGTGTCCCTCACCGTCACCGCCGGTAGCACGACGACCGTCAACTTCTGATCTCACGGCAATCGCTGCACCCGAAACCCAGAGGGCCGACCGCCCTCCGGGTTTTCTTTTTTTGGCTGGTGCAAGCCGCACAAAACCATATCGAAGCGCGCTTCAGCGCGCACCTGCCCGCCTCGCGGCTTGATCGGAATGCAGCGCCAGAACATTAAGGCCCGAAATGTGGGCACCGCGACATTTCGCGCCAGAGAGAACCCTTACAACTTCTCTGCGGCGGTGACTGGAGGGGTTCCGGCACCGTCGCCGCAAATCCGCGTTCTCTCAAACCAGATGATTGGAGCTCACCACCATGGCGACAAAACTTTTCAACCGCAACATCCCGGACGAATGCCACCAGAAGATGAAGGACTTTCTGGCCGCAGGCGATGACCTGGCCTCGGTCGCATTCGCGCCGGGCAGCAACCGCTGGAGCATCGTCGCCAGGAGCGGGGCCTACTTCAACCGCAATATCCCGGATGAATGCCACGCCAAGATGGCAGAGCTCTCCAAGAACGGCGCGAAGATCACCTGTGTCGCGTTCACGCCTGGCGGCGGCTGGAGTCTCGTCAACAACCAGGGCACCTATTTCAACCGCAACATCCCGGACGAGTGTCACGCGAAGATGGCGGACCTTTCGAAGAACGGCGCGAAGATCCGCTGTGTGGCATTTCCGCCAGCCGGCGGCAACAGCTGGAGCATCGTCAACGACCAGGGCGCCTATCTCAACCGCAACATCCCGGACGAGTGTCACAGCAAGATGGCGGACCTCTCGCAGAACGGCGCGAAGATCCGCTGCGTCGCGTTTCCGCCAGCCGGCGGCAACAGCTGGAGCATCGTCAACGACCAGGGTGCCTACTTCAACCGCAACATCACGGAGGAAGCCCACATGTACATGGGCTACTTCACTTCGGTGTTCGGCCCGGTGCGCGTCGTCGCCTTCGACGCCGATGGCAACGGCTTCTCGATTGCGGCTGCGGTAACCAAGGCGGAGAAGGTCTGCGATGCCACCCGCTGCGTGAGTATTGCCGAGGTTTACCAGAACGTCGCCGACCGGCTCCGGGGCAAGGTGGTCGGCTACGGACTTTGTGTCGGTGCCGAATCACTGAGCGCCTTCTCGCAGGGCCGCGCCCGGACGGCGGCCAACGCGCCGGAGCGGCTGTTCCTGCCCTCCACCAAGATCCCGATGGCGAGTGTTAGCAAGCTGGTGACGGCAATCGCCGCAGTGCGGGTGCTGGCCAAGCACAAGGTCAGCCTCGATGCCGGCATCGGCAAATACGTGCCGAGCGACTGGAAGCTCGATCCATACGTGGCCTCGATCACCTTCCGCGAGCTGCTTTCGCATCGCAGCGGTATCAAGGACTACGGCAACGTCTCGCAGGAATACGAGCCGCTCAAGAAGTTTTTCACGCAGAAGGTGGACCCCAGCAAGAACACCTCCTGCCAGGGTGCGGCCGTGGTGAATCCGGCCAACCCGATCAACCCGAACAACAAGAACCCCTGCTACAGCAACTACAACTTCGCCATCTTCCGCGTGCTGTTGCCCATGGTTGCCGGCTTCACCGACGACCCGGCCAACCGCGCCAAGGCCTTTGCCTCGGCCTACATCCGGCTGGTGCAGCAGAACGTGTTCGAGCCCGTCGGCGCGATCGGCGTGGATGCGAAGCCGCCGAGCACCGGAGCGCAGGCCAGCGCCTATGCCTTTTCATACAAGTTTCCGGGCACGAGTTCTGGCCACAACTGGGGCGACAACAGCCTTGGCGTCGGTGCGGCCGGTTGGTACCTGGCGATCAATGACATCAACAAGGTGCTCCACAGCCTCAACCGCAACGACGGGCGCATTCTGACCCCCGCCCAGGTGAAAGAGATGGAAACCGACAAGCTGGGCTGGGACGTCACCAAGGACGGCAGTGGCATCCGCTGGGTGGAGAAGAACGGTGGCTGGGGTGCCAACGGCACCACCATCAGCACCTCGGCGGCCTTGTTCGGTCCGGGCGTTTATGCCGCCTTGTTCCTCAATTCCGATATCTCCGGTGAATCAACGGTTGGTGCAGCCGAGGTCTTGCATGACGCCCTCGTGAAAGCCTTCAAACCCAAGTAGCGCCTCGCGGCAGGCCGAAGGCTGCGGTACAGCGGCCGTCAACTTCTGATCGCCAACACCGCAGCAAACAAACCCGGAGGGCCGACCGCCCTCCGGGTTTTCTTTTTGGGGCCTGCCGCGACAAGCTAGGGGCCAGCCCATGTTCTCGAAGAACCGCCCATGCACAGCCCCATCCTCGCCCCCGTCGTCGCGCTGGTCGCCTGGAGCATGGTCATGTGGCTGTGGATGTATCTGACCCGCATCCCCGCCATCCAGAAATCACGGATGAAGCTCGACCCGCAAGCCCCGCGCGGCGAGCAGATGAGCCAGCTACCCGCCTCGGTGCGCTGGAAGGCCGACAACTACAACCACCTGATGGAGCAGCCCACACTCTTCTACGCGATTGCCCTCGCACTCGCGCTGATGGAACAGGGCGCGGGCATCAATTGCACGCTGGCCTGGGCCTACGTCGGCCTGCGCGTCGTCCACAGCGTGCTGCAAGCCACCTGGAACAAGATCGAGGCGCGCTTTGGACTGTTCTTTGTTTCTTCGCTGGTGCTGATCGCGCTCATCGTCAACGCCCTGCGCGCGCTGGCCTAGGTGCCTCGCGGCTTGGCGCGCGCGGTCGCTGTTGCGGCCAGCGGGTCATCCGGCCAGGGATGGCGCGGGTAGCGCCCGCGCAGGTCCTTCTTCACCTCGAAGTAGCTCCTGGCCCAAAAGCTGGCGAGATCGGCGGTGACGGCAATGGGCTTGCGGCCGGGTGAGAGCAGGTGCAGCACCACCCGCACGCGGCCTTCGCAGACGGTGGGCGTGGTCGCCTCGCCGAACATCTCCTGCAACTTCACCTCCAGCGCCGGGGCCTGCCCCGGTGCATAGGCCAGCGCATAGCGGTTGCCGGTGGGCACGGTGAGATGCGTCGGCGCGCGCTTGGCGAGGGCCTGCTGCTGGGGGTAGTCGAGCATGGCGTTCAATATCTCGCTCAAGCCCAGCCTGTCGAGATGGCTGCGGCGCGAGACGCCGTCGAGATGCGGCAGCAGCCAGTCTTCGAGCGTGGCGAGCAGGCTCTCTTCGCTCATATCCGGCCAGTTTTCCTCGGGCTGCCAGTGCCGCAGCGATTGCACCCGCAGGCACCATTCGCGCGCCGCATCCGTCCACGGCAGCGCGTGCAGGCCAATGCTGCGGATGCCTTCGAGCAGGGCGGTGGCAATCGCGGACTTGGCCTGCTCGTTGGCATCCGCCAGCCGCAACGGCTTGGCGGCCAGTACGATGGCACCGAGGCGGGTCTGCGTCTCGGCGACCACGGCTTCGGTCTGCGCATCCCAATGCACGGCGGGCTGGGTCGCGATGCGATGGCCGTGCGCAGCGCGCACTTCGGCTTCGCTCATCGCCGCCGCGAGGCGGATACGGCGGGTGGTGTTCGCACTGCGGGCATCGGTCTCGATGCCCCAATGCGCAATTGCGAGCCATTCGCTGCGCGCGAGCGGGTCGGTTTCCGGCAGACGGGCTTCACCGCCATCGGCGCAGAGAAAGGCGATTTCCTTGGTGGCGCGCGGGCCATCGCGGCTGCCCTCGCGGCGCTGGGCGAGACGTTCGGGGAAGGCGAACGACGCCAGTTCGGCGACGCTGCTGGCTGCCGAAGCCTTGGACGCGCTGCCTTCCAGCAGGCGCTCGAACTGCTTCACCGCGTCGCGCACGCGGCGCACCTGTGCGGGGTCACCCCGCCCGGCCTGCAGGCGCTC
>JAZKFO010000135.1:0-9651 GCA_040386395.1 Pseudomonadota bacterium
TGCCGCCGCCGACGCAGAGCGAGGCGAGCGCGGTGGACTTGCCGGTGCGCTCCAGTTCGTCGAGTGCGGTGCCGAGGATGATGCAGCCGGTGGCACCCAGCGGATGGCCCATCGCGATCGAACCGCCGTTGACGTTGATCTTGTCGGTGGAGATGCCCAGATCACGCGCGGCACGCAGCACCACGGCGGCGAAGGCTTCGTTGATCTCGTAGAGGTCGATGTCGTTGGCATTCATGCCGGCTTTCTTCAGCGCCTTTTTCGATGCCGGGCCGATGCCGGTGAGCATGATGGTGGGCTCGCTGCCGATCACCTGGCAGGTGGTGATCTTCGCGCGGGGCTTGAGGCCCATCTTGATGCCAGCCTCCTTGCTGCCGATCAGCATCAGAGCCGCGCCATCGACGATGCCGCTGGAGTTGCCCGCGTGATGCACGTGGGTGATCTTCTCGACCGTCGTGTACTTGCGCAGCGCCGTGGCATTGAAGCCCATCTGGCCCATCTGCTCGAAGCTGGGCTTCAAGCCCGCGAGCGTCTCCGGCGTGGTGTTGGCGCGGATGGTCTCGTCGTGATCGAGCACGACGAGGCCGTTGATGTCTTTCACCGCGATGCGGGTCTTGTCGAAGTAGCCGGCGGCCTGGGCGGCGGCGGCGCGCTGGTGCGAGCGGGTGGCGAAATCGTCGACATCGCGGCGCGAAAAACCTTCGAGGCTGGCGATGAGATCGGCGCCGATACCCTGCGGCACGAAGTCGATGCCGCCGTTGACACGCGGGTCCATCACCATCGCACCGCCATCGCTACCCATGGCCCAGCGGCTCATGCTCTCGATGCCGCCGGCGACCACGAGGTCTTCCTGGCCGGACATCACTTTCATCGCGGCGAGGTTCACCGACTCGAGGCCAGAGGCGCAGAAGCGGCTCTGGGTAACACCGGCCACGGTCTCGGCCCAGCCGGCATAGAGCGCGGCGATGCGGGCGATGTCCGCACCCTGTTCGCCGACCGGCGTGACGCAACCGAGCACCACGTCGTCCACCAGAGAGGTGTCGAGATGGTTGCGTGTGCGCAGTGCGTCGAACAGCGTTTTCAACAGATGGATCGGCGTGACCTCGTGCAGCGATCCGTCTTTCTTGCCCTTGCCGCGCGGAGTGCGCACGGCGTCGTAGATGTAAGCCTCGGCCATTGTTCGTCTCGGTAATTTTATTTACGATGTGGAGGTTCGACCGCTCAGGTTCTGGCACCCTTGCAGGCGTGAAGCATACCCAGCGGTCGGTTTCGAGCTTAGAGACCACAAGGGAAGTTCGTCAATGCTCGCCAGCTAAACTAAAGTTTGGCGGATTCTTGAAATCACAACAACGATCATTACTAAGTATCCAGATGGCAAGAGAAAAATCATCCGCCGAGGCGCAGGCCCGCGAAGACCGCAACAAGATGGATGCGGCCACCCGCGCGCGTATCGAAGAGGCGGTGCTCGATATTTTTGCCGAGCGCGAATTCCATCGCGTCGGTCTGATCGAGATCGCGCGCGGTGCCAACGTCAGCCTGCAAACGCTCTACAAGTACTACGGCAGCAAGGAGGCGCTGCTGTTCTCCGCGCTCGATACCGCGCTGGGCCGGCTGGCCGTACGCATGGTCGATCACCTCGAAGGCATCGAGAACTACAAGGAGCGCCTGCGCAAGGTGTTCTGGGTCTGTCTCGACTACTTCGAGAAGCACCCCAAGGTGGCGCAGATCGTGATGAGCTCGGTCTACCTCGGCACCTGGCGCAAGCAGGAAAACTTCCAGAACCCGGTGCTGTTCGGCACCTTCCTGAAGGTGCTGGGCGAGGGCCGCGCCAAGGGTGTGCTGACCGACGAGGTCGACGAGAAATACCTGCTCGACTACATCATGGGCGTGATGTTCCGGCTGGTGCAGATGTACATCCTGCGCGGCCAGAAGGAGCCGCCCACCAAGCAGGCCGGGCCGCTGTTCGAGATGCTGTGGCGGGCGATTGCCAAGCCAAGCACCTAGCGCTGAAACAGCAGCAGCGGCGAGGGCACATCGGGGTCGTCGGCATCGGCCACCAGCAGCCACTGTCCGGCCCGCAGGCAGGCGAGACCCTCGATCTTGAAAGGCCCCGGCACGCGCCATTGCTGCACGGCTTGAAAGTCAGTGTCGAAGCAGCCGATCACGCTGCCGGCGCAGGGGCCGTCGTCATAGCGATCTGCGGTCACCTCGGCAGCGGCGCTGTAGCAAAGCTGGCCGGTGTCGTCGAGGGCGAGATCGGTGAGGGTCAGGCGCGCGCCGTCGATGTCGCCGAGTTGCACGGGGATGAGGGCCAGTCTTGCTGCGGCCGGTAGCGTGCCTTCGGCCAGGCCCGTCGAAATCGCAGCCCAGTCCAGCAGCACCAGCGTGTCGCTGGCCCCTGCGCTGTTGCCGCGATGCGCCAGCACCAGGGTGTTGCCGAGGACGCAGGCACCTTCGATGTTGAGTTCGGGCAGATCCACTTCCAGCGAGTCATACAGCGGTGCCGCGTCGATCAGGCGCGCCTCGTGGGTGATGGGGTCGAACAGGCTGCACCGGGCCCGGTTGCGGCGTGAGCCGCTGCCGAGGGCGAGCAGGCGGCCATCGGGCAGGGCGCAAAGTGCTTCGAGATCAGGCTTGGCCTTCTTGCGCGGCTTGGGCTCAAGCGGCAGCGGCGCCTGGCCCGGAAAGAGATCGTGCTGCGCGAGCGGTGCGCCGGACAGGCTTAGGCGATGCAGTTGCAGGCCATCGTCGGCAATCACCCACAGTGACGCCTGTGCCATTGCCAGGCCGCTGGCGGCAGCGAGATCCAGCGTGCGCAGTGTCGTCAGTGAGGGCGCAGCCATGCTTGGGATTCAGCGCCGCGCCGCATCGCGCACGAAGCTGCGCGAGGCCATCACCAGCACCAGTCCGGTGGTGAGAATCGCCAGCGGCACGCCCAGCGCCAGTGACTGCTGCAAGCCCTGGGCGATGAAGGCCGGGGCCATCTCGGTGGCATTGGCGGCCCGCATCGCGGCCTTGGCGTAGTGGTCTGACATGGCCCCCGTCACCAGCGAGCCGACGGCGCCGCCCAGCACGTACTGGAAGAAGAAATACACCGCCATCGCCGTCGCGCGCAGGCGGGCATCCACCACATCCTGCAAGGCGGGGTAGACGGTGACGTAGTAGAGGAAGTAGAGCAGCCAGCCCGCACCGACGAAAAGGGCCAGTGCCGTCACCGCGCCCGCGGCCTGGTTGAGGCCCAGCCACAGCAGGGGGGCCGAGATGAGCAGGGCAATCGCACCCAGCAGCAGACGGCCACGCGGAAACTTCTGGTGCAGCCTGTCGGCGGCGATACCGCCCAGCGTCAGGCCCACGAGGCCGGTTGCACCCAGCACCAGCGAGGCCACCACACCGGCCTGCGCGAGGTTGAGGCCATGCAGGCGCACCAGCAGCGCGGGCAGGAAGGAATTGAGCGAATAAGCCGCGAAGTTGATGGCGGCACCGGAGGCGATGATCCACCACACGGTTTCGATGCTTAAGATTTGCTTGAAGGCATTGCCCGCGACGGGCGTGCTGGCCGCCTTGTCGTGCTGGCCACGCGCCGGCTCGGTCAGCCGCCACGCCAGCACCGCCACGACGATGCCAGGGGCGGCGGCGATGAAGAAGGCGGCGCGCCAGCCATAGGTCTGTGCAATCCAGCCACCGAGTGCGAAGCAGGCCAGCGAGCCGAGCGGCAGACCCAGCATGAACAGCCCCAGCGCGCGGGCGCGGCGATGGCTGGGGTAGAGATCACCAATCATCGAGTTGCCCGCCGGTGCGCAGGTGGCCTCGCCGACGCCGACCGCGAGGCGCGCGAACAGCAGGCCCGTGAAGTTGCTCACCATGCCGCTGGCGGCGGTGGCGACACTCCAGGCCGCCACACCCGCACCCAGGATGTGGGTGCGCTTCATGCGGTCGGCGAGCCGGCCCAGCGGGATGCCCGCGACCGCGTAGATGAGAATGAAGGCGGTGCCGAGCGCGCCTGACAGGGTGTCGCTCAAGCCGAACTCCTTGCGGATCGGCTCCAGCACCACGCCGGGCAGGAAGCGGTCGAAGAAGTTGAGGAAATTGATGAGAAACAGCACGAACAGGGTATAGCCCGCGCCCTTGACGACACTCGCTGCAACGTTGCTGCTCATGCGATTTCTCCTCGCGGTCTTCTATTTTTCCTCTCCCGCAAGCGGGAGAGAGGGCGACACATTAAGCGCTCAGGTGCTTGAGAAAGAAGGCGCTCTGGTCACGCACCGAATCCTCGAAACCCTCACCCACATAAATCTCGAAATGCCCGCGCGGGTAGCGGCAGACGGTGGCCTTGCCGCCTGCACGGCGCGCGGCATCTTCGACGGCGGCGGGTGGCACCACGGCATCCTGCTCGGCGATGCAGAACAGCACCGGGCAGGGTAGCTGCCTGGCCAGGATGTTGGGGCGGAACAGGGGCAGGGTCAGCATCCAAGAGAGGCTGATCCGGTTGACCCAGTCGGGCGGCGTGATGGCGAGATAGCCCGGCTCGGAGTCGGGCGTGGTGAGCACGGCCATGCTGCCTGGTGCGCCCACCACGGGCAGGGTCACGCGCGGCAGCCCCACCTTGGCGCGGGCGGCGTCGAGCGCGGCCAGGCCGCTTAACTTGGCGAGCTGCACCGGGCCCTCGGACTTCAGCAGGTGCAGCAGCGCGGCGCGGCCATCGAGCATGCCGCCCTGCGAGCTCACGGCGGCCACGCGGCCATCCTCGACCGCAGCGGCAATCACCACGCCGCCGGAGAAGGAACTGCCCCAGAGTGCGATGCGCTGGGGATCGACATCCTTCATCGAGCGTGCATGGGCGATGGCACTCGCCCAGTCCTGCAACTGCATGCGCACATCCACCACCTGGCGCGGCGCGCCATCGCTCTTGCCGAAGCCGCGATAGTCGAACACCAGTGCGGTGAAGCCCGCTTCGGCGAAGCGTTTTGCGAAAGGCTCCAGCCCTGCCGCGCGGGTGCCGCCCAGGCCGTGGGCCATCACGATGCAGGGCAGGCCGCGTGAACCCGCCAGCGCCTTGGCTGCAGGGCGGAACAGGCCGGCGCGCAGGCGCACGCCACCGCTGTTGAACTCGATTTCCTCGCAGGGGCTGGCTTTTCTGGCGGCCATCGCGGTTCTCCTCTGAATGGTTTTTATGGCTTGAGCTTACGGCCTGCGCGAATCAGCGGATGCCCTGCGCCAGCATGACGAAGGCCAGGGCGATCAGCAGCAGGCCCATGCCGCGGTCAATCCAGTGTGCATGCGCTTGCAGCGCGGCGCGGATGCGCGTGTGGCCGAGCGTGATGGCAACCAGGCTGAACCACAGGCCGGTGCTGAGCACGATCCAGGCCGCGAGGGCGAGCTTGAGCGACAGCGGCGTGGGCGTGGTGAGCAGCGCCGAGCAGAGGGCGACGAAGAACAGTGTCGCCTTCGGGTTGAGCAGATTGGTGCTGAAGCCGATCCAGAAATCACGCTGCGCTGCCGGCGCCGCCGCAGTGCTGGCCTTTACCGCAGCGGGCTGGGCACGCAGCGCGTTGAAGCCCATCCACAGCAGAAAGGCCGCACCCGCATAGCGCATCACCTCCAGCAGCAGCGGCAGTTTTTGCAGCAGCCAGCCCAGGCCGAACAGGGCGTAGGCGACGTGAAAGACGATACCGGCCGCAACGCCCCAGGCGGTGCGCAGGCCAGCGGCGCGGCCGTGGGCGAGCGTCTGCCGGGTGACTACGGCGAAGTCGGGGCCGGGGCTGGCCACCGCCATCAGGTGTGCGGCGGCGGCGGTTGAGAATAAAGTGAGGGCATCCATGAGCAGCGAAGGTGTGAACCATGTCCAGGCCGGCCGATGATAGGGAGTTCGCTGCCTTTGCAGTGGCTCCAAACCATTGGGCCGCAAGCCGCATCAGAGTGGGGTGCAACTCACTCTCGCCAGCGCCGATGACTTCATGAGCCTCGCCAATGTTTCGGGCGGCGGGTATGCCGCGAACGAAGCGCCGTCATCGCATCGTCCGGCGGTGCTGGCCGACGCGGCAAAGGCCGCCTTGCAGGCCGCCGAGCAAAAGGATGTGAAAGCCGCAGCTGCTGGCGATGCCAGAGCTTTCGAACGGTTGTATCGAGCCCATGTCGGCAAGGTCTATGGCCTGTGCTGGCGCCTGTGCGACGGCGACAGCGCCAAGGCGGATCAGGCCGCACAGGACGCTTTCGTGCGCGCCTGGGAGAAGCTCGCGAGCTTTCGCGGCGAGTCGGCCTTCGGCACCTGGCTGCACCGGCTTACCGTCAACGTGGTGCTGGGCGAGCACCGCCTGCTCAAGCGCTGGACCACGTTTGAAGATGCGGAGGAGGGCGGCGCGCCGGAGCCCTCGCATCAACCGACCGCCAGCCTGGGCGATCGCATCGATGTGGAGCGCGCACTGACACGCCTCCCGAAAGGCGCGCGCGCCGTATTGGTGCTGCACGACCTTGAAGGCTGGCAGCACGATGAGATCGCGGCCGCCACCGGCATCGCGGTTGGCACCTCGAAGGCGCAGCTGCACCGCGCCCGCAAATTGATGAAGGAGTGGTTGTCATGAACCCGCAGGATCTGCACCGCGTCAGCCTCGAAGCGCCACCCGTGGAAGGTCTGGATTCGCTCCTCCGCGAGCGCCAGCCGGGCCGCGACCTCTGGGCGGGCATCGAGGCGCGCATCACACCCGCAGTGGCCGTGCGCCGCAGCACGCCGGTCTGGCCCTATGCACTCGCAGCCAGTGCATGCCTGGCCGTATTCGTCGGCGTGCTGCTGCGCCAGCCCTCACCCCGGCCTGATGATGTGGCCCTGGCGCAGCAGTCTTCCAGCGCATTCGAGGTGGCCACGGCAGCAGAGGGCGGCAGCTTCAACAACCACCCCTACAGCAATGGCGACCGTCCCTCGCCCACTGCGGCCCTGTCGCCGCGCACCCTGCGCATGCTGCGCAGCGAATCACTCGACAACGCGCCCGCGCTGGTCGCCGAGCGCGCCGAGGCATCGGGCCTGATGAAGGCCACCTATGCCGCCGGTTCGGGCCGCAACTCGCACGGGCAGCAGGCCATCCTGCGCGCCAACCTCAAGCTGGTGGCGCAGGCCGAGCGCGAGGTGCGCCGCGCGCTGCTGAGCGACCCCAATTCCGCCAGCCTGCAAAGCCTGCTCAACGTCGCGCAGGAAAAGCGCGCCGTGCTGACCAGCCTGCTCGTCCACGATCCGGACTGATCTTTTTCTGGATGCTGTTTCGCTTCAAGGAGAACACCATGCGCACCACCACCATCGCCGCCTTTCTCGCCGTTGCCAGCCTCGCTGCCCACGCCGCCGAACCGCGCAGCTTCACCGACCACCGCAGCCTGAATGGCGATGCCAAGCTGTCGGTCCGCAATCTCGCGGGCGTGATCGAGATCGAGGCCTGGGACAAGGCCGAGTTCGACCTGGCGGCCCTGCTCGGCGATTCGGCCGAACGCATCGAGATCAGCGGCACGGCGGCTGATCTGAAAGTCGAGGTGAAGAACCGCAAGAGCCACAGCAGCTACGGCGACGGCGACACGCGACTGAAGCTTCGGGTGCCGGCCGGTGCCAGTCTCAGTCTCGATGGCACCAGCTCCGACATCGTGGTGCGCGGCAGCAAGGGCGTGCTGACCGCGCGCAGTGTCAGCGGCGACATCGACCTGAGCGTCGGCTCCAGGGTCATCACGGTGCAGACCGTGAGCGGTGACCTGCGGTTGGAAGCCCCGGCGGCGAAAGAGGCACGGCTCAACACGGTCTCCGGCGATGTCGATGTGAAGGGCGCGAGCGGCTTGCTGGTGGCCGAGTCGGTGAGCGGCGATGTGGAGGTTGAAGGCGGCACCTTCACCCAGCTTGACCTCAAGTCGGTGTCCGGCGACATCGGCGTGCAGGCCGGCTTCGCGGCCGAGGCGAAGGTGAAGGCGGAATCGCTCTCCGGCGATGTTCGCGTCAATGCACCCGCTTCACTGTCTGCCGAGGTGACGATGAAAACCTTCTCAGGCGACAAGCACAGTGGCTTCGACGCCGCCCGCGATGCCAGCGATGGCAAGCGCATGGTGCTGAAGATCGGCGAGGGCCGTGGTCAGCTCACGCTGACCAGCTTCTCCGGTGACGTCACGCTCGACAAGCAGTAATGCTTTAGAGATTGCTGCTGTTGCGCCAAGCCAGGTAATCCGAGGCGGTCTGGGCCGGTACTTCCAGCATCGGGCAGTGGCCGATGTTGGACATTATCAATACCTTCGATTTCGGCAGCAGGCCAGCGAGTGCCGCTGCGCCATCCGGGTGCAGCACACGGTCTTTATCGCCCCACACGATGAAGGTGGGGATGTCCACCGCCGCCGTGTTGGGGATGAGCACATCCAGCCAGGGCGAGACGCCGTAAAGCTGCGCGCGCACCGCGTCGTAGTGATCGGCCTTGGCGATGTCGCGCGTCATCAGCACGCCCTTGAGCGGCGCAGGAATCGGCGGCGGCGTGACGAACACCCAGCCCATGCGGGCATCGAACTCTTCCGCACTGCGCACCACCAGCGGCAGTTTCTGGCCCGCTTCCATCGCCCGGCCCATCTCGCTGGGCGTGGTGTTGAGGCCGGCGGAATCGAGCATCCACAGGCTCGCCACTTCGCTCGGATACGCAGCCGCGTAGGCCCCTGCAATCCAGCCACCCATGCTGTTGCCGCCGAAGTGTGCCTTGGTGACGCCCATCTGCTGCAACAGCGCGTGCAGGCGCGTCACCTGGGTGGGGATGGTGTAGTCGCCGCCTGCGGGGGCTTCACTGGTGCCGAAGCCGATGAGGTCCGGCGCGATCACGCGCATCTTCGGCGTCAGTGCCTTGGCCGTGCGGGTCCAGTGGTCGGCATTGCCGCCGAAGCCATGAATGAGCACCAGCGGCAGGCCATCAGCGGCGACCGCGCCACCGCTCAGCACATGCCATTTGAGGTCGCCGACGGTGATGGTTTCTTCCACCAGACCAGCGGATTGGCGCTCGCTGTTCATCGCCAGCGTCAGCACTTTTTCAGGGAAGGCATACACCCCGCCCACCACCGCACCGACCGCGATCAGCAGGCCCAGCAGGATTTTCTTGAGCATTGTTAGATTCTCCCTTTCGTGATGTCTTGATCGTGTGTGAGCAGCGCCTTGCCTGCGCGTAAATGCCGGGTGCGCCAGGCCACCCGCACGCCGACGTCGGGGCGGGTGTCGCTGGTGAGCGTGCATTCCAGCGTGTCGCCCGCATCCAGCGTGACGGGCGTGAGCAGGGGCAGGTAAATCTGCTCCCAGTGCGTCGCCTCGCTGAAGGGCGAGGTGGAAATGGTCACGCCCGGCACCAGCTCGGCCACCCACCACAGCGTATAGCCCTGCACCGTGACGGCGCCCAGCGACTTGCCCGACCAATGCACGCTCTCGCGGCGCAGCGAGGGGGCGGCATCGGCATCGGTGGCAAAGCGAAGGTCATCCCAGCATCTGGCGTGCGCCTCGCTGCCGCCCACATCAGCACGCTGCACGGCGCGCACATACATGTTGTTGAGGCTCATGGTGCGCGCCGCATCGAGGTTCACACCAAAGCCGACGCCGGGCCAGATGTCGATCTCGTCCTGCAAGCGGGGCGTGAGCACCGGTGCCACGTACTGCTTCAGCCCGCAGGG
>JAZKFO010000136.1:0-9639 GCA_040386395.1 Pseudomonadota bacterium
CTTGCGACTCAGCAGTTTTCAAGACTGCCGCAATAGACCACTCTGCCACCTCTCCGCTGAGGCACCAGTGATCTTCTAACCCAAGAACGGGGTGCATAGCACCCCGCTGGATACGGTAACCATGGTGCCGGGAACAGGAATCGAACCTGCGACCTACGCATTACGAATGCGCCGCTCTACCGACTGAGCTATCCCGGCGGGGCGCGAATGATAGCGCAGCACTTGGCGGGAGTCTGCCCTCGCCGCTCACTTTTCGCTGATGATCGCCGCCTTGGTGAGCCCTTCGACGATCAGCGTCACGCGGGCTGATTCGGCCTCGTCCCTGGCGGCAAACGGGCCGGCCCGCACGCGGTGCAGGCGCTCTGCGCCAACGCTGATCGGCGCCGTGCCGACATTGAAGCCCGCGAGCTTGACGCGGTTGGCGATGGCCTTTGCGGCCATCGGGTCCTTGTAGGAACCCACGGCGACAAACCAGCGCGGCGGACCACTGGTCTTGGGTGCTGCCGCTGCCGCGGCGGGCTTGCTGGCGGTGACAGCGGGCTTTTCCGGCTTGGGCTTGGCAGTCGGCGGGACAGGCTTGGGGGTCGCCGCCGGCTTGGCGGCAGCGGATGCTGCCGCGCGCAGCTCCGGCTTTGGCGCTGCGGCGGCGGCGGGCGTGACCACCGGCTCTGGCTCCGGCACATCGAGCGTGGGCACCGGGGCGGAAGCGCTCGCCTCCGCAGCGGTGCCGGTGTTCAGCGGAATCACCACCGAGGGCAGCGCATCGGGCGCATTCGGGCGGGCGCGCAGCAGCAGGCTGAGCAGGAAGGCGATGAACAGCAGCACCAGCAGGCCAATGAGGCGGCGCTGCACGATGGCGCTGGTTTCGAGCGGGTTTGCTGCGGTGTCAGTCATTGGCAATCAGGGGGGCGATGGCGGCGACCGTCAGAAAAGAGCCGCAAACAAGTATGGGCTGATCGGCTGCGGCTTGCCGCAATGCGAGGGCGAAGGCAGCCTCTGGACTGCCACCCGCCTGCGCCTCAAGGCCAGCTGCTTGCAGGCGGCTGGCCAGCACTGCTGCACCGAGGCTGCGAGGGCCGGAGAGATCGCAGGTGATGACGCGCTCCACCACCGGTGCCAGTGCGGCGGCGATGGCGGCGATGGGTTTGTCGGCCAGAACGCCCGCAATCCACAGCACGCGCTGGCTGCCGAGCTGTTCGCGCAGCGTCGCGGCCAGCGTGCTTGCCGCTTCGGCGTTGTGGGCCACGTCGAACCAGAAACGACCGCGCCGCTCCATGCGGCCCGGCACCTGCAGGGCGCTCAGTGCCCGCTGGATGGCAGGCCATTGCACCGGCAGGCGCAGCTGCAAGGCCTGCGTGAGGGTGATGGCGGCCGCCGCATTGTCGAGCTGATGCGGGCCGACGAGTGCGGGCAGGGGAAGGCTGGGCGAATCAATACCCAGCCCCTGCCAGCGCCAGCCCTGGCCCTCGCGGCGATGGCGGTAGTCGCCCCGGTCAAAGCGCGACACCGTCGCCTGGCTCTGCGCTGCGGCTTGCAGCAGGCCGTCTGGTGGATCGCGGTCTGCAATCACGGCGATGCGGCCCGCGCGAAAGATGCCCGCCTTCTCGCGGCCGATGGCATCGCGGCCCTCACCCAGCCAGTCCTGGTGATCGAGGCCGATGTTGGTGACGAGGGCTGCATCGGCATCGAGGATGTTCACCGCATCCAGCCGGCCGCCCAGGCCCACTTCGAGCACCTGCACATCCACCCTGGCCTCGCGGAACAGCCAGAGTGCGGCGAGGGTGCCGAACTCGAAATAGGTGAGCGAGTCCCCTGCCCTCGCCTGCTCGATGGCGCTGAAGGCGCGGCAGAGTGCTAAGTCATCCACCGGCTCGCCGTTGATGGCGATGCGCTCGTTGTAGCGATAGAGATGCGGCGAGGTGAAGGCGCCGACCTGATAGCCCGCCTCGCGATAGATCAGCGCCAGCAGCGTGGTGCTGCTGCCCTTGCCGTTGGTGCCGCCGATGGTGAGCGTCAGCGGCGGTGTTTGCAGCAGGCCCAGCGCCTCGGCCACCCGCCGCACACGCGCCAGACCCAGCTCGATGGGGCTGGGATGCAGCTGCTCTTGGTAGCTCAGCCAGTCTTGCAGCGACCAGTCTGCCTGCGGCTCAGGCTGCAATGGCGGGCGGCTTGAAGTGGGTGAACATGGCGAGCATCTTGTAAACGCGCTCGCGCATCTCGCGGCGATCGACGATCAGGTCAATCGCGCCCTTCTCTTTCAAAAACTCCGCACGCTGGAAACCTTCCGGCAGCTTCTCGCGCACGGTCTGCTCGATCACGCGCGGGCCGGCGAAGCCAATGAGCGCATTCGGCTCGGCAATCTGTACATCACCCAGCTGGGCAAAGCTCGCCGACACACCGCCCATGGTCGGGTGCGTCAGCACCGAGATGAACGGCAGTCCGCGCTCGTGCAGCTTGGCGAGTGCGGCGCTGGTCTTCGCCATCTGCATCAGCGAGAACAGAGACTCCTGCATGCGCGCGCCGCCAGAGGCAGAGAAGCACACCAGCGGCGTGCCGTGATCGAGCGCGGCATTCACGCCGCGCGTGAACTTCTCGCCCACCACCGAGCCCATCGAACCGCCCATGAAGCTGAATTCGAAGGCCGCCGCGACCAGCGGCAGGCCCATGAGCTGGCCGCGCAGCACAATCAGTGCGTCGTTTTCTTCGGAGTCGGTGATCGCCTCGGCGAGGCGTTCGGTGTACTTGCGGCTGTCCTTGAAACCCAGCGGGTCGATGGACTTCAGGCCTGCCGCGATCTCGATGCGTGGCTCCGGGTCGAGAAAGTGGTTGAGCCGTGCGCGCGCGCCAATCGGCCGGTGCGCGCTGCACTTGGGGCAGACCTCCAGCGTGCGTTCCAGCTCGGCGCGGTAGAGCACGCTCTGGCAGCTCTCGCACTTGGTCCACAGGCCTTCGGGCACGCTCTTGCGGCGCACGCCCTCGGTGAGCAATTTGCTGCCGCTGATTTTGTCGAGCCAGCTCATGGTGCGATTCCGTCGAGTGCCAAACGCATGGCCTTGAGTTTATCCCGCAGCAAGGCGGGCAGCACTTCGGGAGCCTTGGCGTGTTTCTCGACCTCGCTGACCAGCGCCGAGCCCACCACCACGCCATCTGCCACCGCGCCCACGGCGGCGGCAGTCGCGGCATCGCGGATGCCGAAGCCCACGGCCAGCGGCAGTGCCGTGATGCTGCGAATTTCCGCGAGCTTGGTGGCGACGCTGTCCACATCCAGCGCTGCCGAACCGGTCACGCCCTTGAGCGAGACGTAATAGAGATAGCCACTCGCCTGCTCAGCCACCTTGGCGATGCGTGCCGGCGTGGAGGTAGGCGCGATCAGGAAGATGAGATCCAGCCCCGCCTGCTTGAACAGGGGCGCGAACTCCGGCGCTTCTTCCACCGCCAGGTCAACGATCAGCACGCCATCGACACCAGCCTTGCTGGCCTGCGCGGCAAAGGCGGCGATGCCGCGATGCTCGATGGGGTTGAGATAGCCCATCAGCACCACCGGCGTGGTGCTGTCGGTGCTGCGGAACTCGGCCACCATCGCCAGAATCCTGGTGATGCTGGTGCCCGCCGCCAGTGCGCGCTCGCAGGCGAGCTGGATGGTGGGGCCATCGGCCATCGGGTCGGAGAAGGGCATGCCCAGCTCGATCACATCGGCACCGCCAGCGACGAGCGCGTGCATCAGGCCCACGGTGTGCGCAGGCGTCGGATCGCCGCCAGTGATGAACGGGATGAGGGCCTTGCGGTTGGCACTTTTCAGCGCGGCGAAGCGGGATTCGATGCGGCTCATTTCTTTTTTGACAGTCCGGCCAGGGATGGCCGGTGCTCGAACAGGATGTTCACAGGAGATTGATGCCTTCGCGCTTGGCGATGGTGAAGATGTCCTTGTCACCGCGCCCAGACAGGTTGACGACGATGTGCTTGTCGGCACCGAGCTTGACCGCGAGCTTCTTCGCGTAGGCGATGGCGTGGGCCGATTCGAGCGCGGGGATGATGCCCTCGCGCCGGGTGCATTCGTAGAAGGCTTCCATCGTCTCGTCGTCGGTGGCATCGACGTAGTTCACGCGACCGAGGTCTTTCAGCCAGGCGTGTTCGGGGCCGACACCAGGGTAGTCGAGGCCCGCCGAGATGCTGTGGGTGCCGATGATCTGTCCATCGTCATCCGCCATCACGTAGGTGCGGTTGCCGTGCAGCACGCCGGGCTTGCCGGCGCTGAGCGGTGCGGCGTGCTCGCCGGTCGCCACACCCTTGCCACCGGCCTCGACGCCATACATGGCGACCTCCGGGAAGGGCAGCAGCGGGTGGAACATGCCGATGGCATTGCTGCCGCCGCCGACGCAGGCGACCAGCGCATCCGGCAGACGGCCGATGCGCTCGCGGCTCTGGGTGATGAGTTCGCGGCCGACGATGCTGTTGAAGTCGCGCACCAGCATCGGATACGGATGCGGGCCGGCGACGGTGCCGATGACATAGAAGGTGTCGTCGACGTTGGTCACCCAGTCACGCAGGGCTTCGTTGAGCGCATCTTTCAGCGTGCGGGTGCCGCTGGTGACGGGGATGACTTCCGCACCGAGCAGCTTCATGCGGTAGACATTGGGCGACTGCCGCTCGACATCGTCGATGCCCATGTAGACCACGCACTTCAGACCCAGACGCGCGGCGATGGTGGCGGATGCGACCCCATGCTGGCCCGCGCCGGTCTCGGCAATGATGCGGGTCTTGCCCAGGTGCTTGGCGAGCAGGGCCTGGCCGATGGTGTTGTTGATCTTGTGCGCGCCGGTGTGGTTCAGGTCCTCGCGCTTGAGCCAGATGGTGGCACCTCCCCAGGCCTTGGTGAGACGCTCGGCCTTGTAGAGCGGACTGGGGCGACCGACATAGTGGGCGTAGTCGTTGTCCAGCTCGGCCAGGAAGGCGGGGTCGTTCTTGAGCCGCGCATAGGCCTGCTCCAGCTCGCGCAGCGGCTCCATCAGGGTTTCAGCCACGAAGCGGCCGCCATAGGGACCGAAATGGCCGCGCGCATCGGGGAACTGCGCGTAGTCGGGTGCCGCCTTTGCAGCGATGGAATCGTCAGCCATGTCTCGTCTTCGGATGCGGCAGGGTAGCCGCGGATCAGGCTTCGTCAGCGGCCCGCACGGCTTCGACGAAGGCGCGCATTTTACGGTGATCCTTCATCCCCTTGGTGGCTCCTTCGATGCCGCTCGACACATCCACACCCCAGGGCCGCACGCGGCGGATCGCCTCACCGACAGTTTCAGGTGTCAGGCCACCGGCCAGCATCAGCGGCAGGCGGCGCTGCGCGGCCACTGGCAGCTGATCCCACTCGAAGCGATGGCCGGTGCCACCACCGCCAGCGGCCGTGTGACTGTCGGCCAGCAGGGCCGTGGCCTGGGAGAAGTCTTGCTCCCACCGGGCATAAACCTGCGGCTCGCCCATGGGCACGGCCTTGATCCAGGGCAGGCCAAAGCGGGCACAGAAAGCGGGCGACTCACGCCCATGGAATTGCATCAGCGCCGGCCTGAACTGCCGCAGCCTCTCTTCAATGGCCTCTGGCTCCGCGTTCTGGAACAGCGCCAAGGTCTTGATCGACGCTGGCAGCAGCGCCGCAATGGCCGCTGCGGCTTCGGCGCTGAGGTGGCGCGGGCTGCCCGGCACGCCGATGAAGCCGGCAAAGTCCACACCCAGCTCTGCTGCCAGCTGCGCGTCTTCGGCGCGCGTCAGGCCGCAGAACTTGATGCGTGTGCGCTGTTGCGTCATGTCGGTATTGTCGCGGGAAACCAGGGCTCTGGCGGTGCGGGCAGGCCGTATTGCGCCGGGTATTCGGGGCCAACGAAATAGAGGCCATCGGAAGGCGCGGTCACACCCGCATTCCGGCGCTCGCGGCTCGCCAGCACCTCGGCCACCCACTCCACCGGCTGCCTGCCCTGCCCTACGGCGGCCAGGGTGCCTGCAATGTTGCGCACCATGTGGTGCAGAAAGGCATTGGCGCGGATGTCGATGGCAACGAACTCGCCGCTGCGCCAGACGCGGATCGACATGACATTGCGCATCGGCGTGGGCGACTGGCACTCGGCATCGCGCAGGGCGCTGAAATCGCGCTCGCCGAGCAGGCTCTGTGCGGCGAGGTGCATGGCGGCGGCATCCAGCGGCCGGTGCCAGAACGTGGCGCGGCCTGCGCTCACGGCGGAGCGCGCGCGGGTGTTGTGGAACACATAGCGGTAGCGGCGCGAGAGCGCGTGATAGCGCGCGTGAAAATCATCAGCCACCACCTGCGCCCAGCGCAGGGAGATATCCGCCGGCAGATGCACATTCGCACCGAGCGTCCAGGCCAGCACGTTGCGCGCTGCCGGGGTGTCGAAATGCACCACCTGTCCCAGCCCATGCACGCCGGCATCGGTGCGGCCTGCGGCCATCACCTGCACCGGGTGGTCAGCGACGATCGAAAGTGCTTCTTCGAGTTTCTGCTGCACGCTGATGTTGTGGCTCAGCCGCTGCCAGCCCGCGTAGGCGGTGCCGATGTATTCGATGCGGGCGGCCCAGCGGGTCATGTCATCTCAGCGGGTTGGATCTTGCAAATGAAAAGGGCACCTCAAGGAGGTGCCCTGGTCGAAGCCGGTCGGACTCAGGACGGCAGGCGCTGCAACAGCGTGGCAGCTTCCTGCTGGTGACGCTCGCCACCCTGCTGCTGCACTTCGAGCAGCAGGCTGCGGGCCATTTCACCATCGCCCATTTCGACATAGGCGCGGGCCAGATCGAGCTTGGTGTTGAGTTCGTCGTCCGGCGTCTCGGAGGCGTTCTCGCGCGGGGTGATGCTGACGGCGAGGTCCTGCAGGCTGAAACTCAGGCCTTCGCTGCTGGGCGTCAGCGTCGGTTTTTCGCTGAGCTCGTAGGCCAATAGAGAAGCATCAAGCGACGGTGCCGCAGGCTTGCCTGCCTTCGGGATCTCAAAGTTGAGCTTTGCCGACCCCAGGTTGAAACCCAGGCTCTTGTCGTTTGGCAGGATCAAGCCCGCACCCAGCGGCGTGATGCTTTGCCCCAGCATGAAGTCGATGGAGGCTTCATCGTCGAGACCGGCCGGCGGCTGCGGCGTGAGGTTATCGCTGAGGTCGTCATCCAGATCGAGGTCCATGCCACCAGCAGACATGGAGTTGCTGATCGGTGCCGCAGGCGGGGTGTAGGGCGGGGGTGACGGCGTTGGCGTCAGCGACAGGATCGGCGTTGCCGGCAAGGACAATGAGAAATCAATGCTGCCGGGGTTGGGCGCGGCCGGGCGCGGTGCGGCGGCGGGGGCTTCGGGTTCGTCGAATGCCAGATCGAAATCGGCATCCATGCTCATGGCGTCGCCGCCGCCCTGGAACAGGGCCACATCCGGGCAGATCTGCGAGCCCATGATGGCGATCTTGCTCCACTCGGTCGGGCTCAGCTTGCCGTGCAGGTCCTCGGCGATTTCCTGGAACTCCATCGGACGACCGGCGGCGAAATAGGTTTCCGCCAGCTTCACCTGCAAGTCGGCGCGTTGCGGCTGCTTGGCAGCAGCGCCCTTCAGCAGCAGGATCGCCTCGTCATACAGGCCATAGGCCAGATGGAAATCAGCCTCCGAGATCGGGTCGTTGTCGCCCAGATTGATCTGCAGCGTATCGACCTGGATCTGGGTGGTGCGATCAAAGGTTTCGGAGCCGCTGGTCACCGCAGACTGCGTGACGGCATTGTTGAGCGTCGCCATCGCCTCTGGTTCGAGGATCAGCGTGGAATCGCCCGAAAATGCCGGCGGCGGCGCGACCACTGGCTGCGTCAGCTGCTGGGTGGCACCGATGACGGCACCGCCTGTGGCGAGAATCTGCGTATCGCTGAGTCGGGTGGTGTCGCCCAGCCGGCCCAGCGCACCGCTGCCGCCCACCGGCGTCTGCACGGTGCTGGTATCGCCGGGTTTGAACTGGGTCGTACTCTTCGATGGGGCGGCACTTTTGCGCCGACGTGCCAGCAGGAAGGCGCCAGCCGCCAGCACCAGGGCACCCAGACCCAGCGGCAGCTCCAGGCCATCGAACAGGCCTGCGGGGGCAGGCTCTGGCAGCGGCTGTGCCAGCGGTGATTTGGCAGGCGCTGCGGCGGCAGGCACCGTGGCTGCGGGCGTTGTCGGTGCAGCTGGCGCCGTGGCGGGGGCTGGTGCAGCAGTCGCTGCGGCAGCCGTCGCGCTGGATGCAGCGGCAGGTTCCGGTTTGGCCGGGGCGGCGCTGCCAGCAATGACCGGCGTGGTCGCTGCGGTGGTCGCAGCCGCCGGGGCTGGTGCAGCCACGGGTGCGCTCGCAGGCGGGGCGGCAGGCGCAGTCTTGTCGGTCGTGGCAGGCGGTGCTGCGGACGTGGCCGGCGCAACGGGCGCAGTCGGCTTCACGGCTTCAGCTGGCTTGGGGGCGGTCAGCTTTTCGGCGAGTGAGGTCGCAGGGGCGGCTGCAAGCGGCTTGGCGGCAGCCACCTTGCTCTCGCCGCGCAAGGCGGCCAGCTTGGCCTTGGCGACTGCGGCAGAGTTGGCCTGCATGCGCTCGGCCGAGGGCACGCGCAGGGTGACGCCCTTGCTGACGGTGGTGCCCTTCTGAATCGCGACCGGATTGGCTTCGGAGAGGGCCAGCAGCACCTGATCCATGCTGATTGCGGCGCTGGGGCGCACCTTGGTGGCGATGCTCCAGAGTGTTTCCTTGGCGACGACCGGCCCGTAACTGCCGGTGGCGGCGTCGAATGCCGAATCGTTGAGTGCCGGTGCAGGCGCAGCCTTCTTGGGCGCCTTGGACTCCATCGGTGTTTCGTAGAACTCGGACTTGGGCGGCGGCGCGGCCACTGGCTTGGGCGCAGGTGCCGGCGCTACCGGCCGGGCCTGAACCGGCGCAGGCGCAGGTGCCGCAGCAATGACCGGTGCTGCGATGACAGGCGCAGCAGATGGCTTCGGGGCTGGCGCAGCGAATTCAGGCGGGTCGAGCAGGATGGTGTAGTCACGCAGGATCTTGCCGCCGCTCCAGCGTGCCTGCACCAGCAGGTTGAGCACCGGCTCGCGGGCGATCTGGCTGCTGGTGACGACGACGCGCGGACGGCCACGGTCGTTCTTGATCTGGAAATCGAGGCTGGACAGGTATTCCGCGCGGTCGATGCCGGCGCGGTCGAAAGCTTCATTGGGGGCGACCGTGACGGTCACGGTTTCAAGGTCTTCCTCGCTGATCTCGCTGAGCGGGATGGTGGCGAGGAAACGCTGGTTGAGGTTGGAGCTGACATCAATCTCGCCCAGACCCAGCGCCTGCACGTATGTGGTGGCAGCCAGGCCAGCTGTTGCTGCCGCCGTGATCGTGATCCGCGCAAATGTCCGTCGCATAGCCGCTCCAAGTCCTCAAAAACCCCAACGTTTTGAGACGCCGAAAACTGATTGTAATGCTTGAAGTCCCGGCGCTAAGTCTTTTTATAACCTATGTTTATGGCTCTAGCAATGCAGCGTTCAGGTTCTGATCTACGGGCATTTCCGCTACAGGTACTTCTCGACCAGAACCTCGGCGATCTGCACGGCGTTCAGCGCCGCGCCCTTGCGGACGTTATCGGCCACCACCCACAGGTTCAAGCCACGCG
>JAZKFO010000137.1:0-24368 GCA_040386395.1 Pseudomonadota bacterium
TCTTCGAGCGCCAGAACCTGTTCCTGACCCAGGGCGAGGTGGCGATGAAGCCGCTCACCCTGCGCGAGGTGGCGGTGGCCATCGAGATGCACGAATCCACCGTATCGCGGGTCACCACCAGCAAATACGTGTCGACCCCCTGGGGTGTGTTCGAGCTCAAGCACTTCTTCAGCGTGTCGCTGAAGGCGGGCGAATCGGAGAGCTCCGGCGTGGCGGTGCGGGCCATGATTCGTCAGCTTATTGACGCCGAAAATCTGGCGAAGCCGCTCTGCGATGGGGCAATTAGCGCAATATTGCTGCGTCAGGGAGTGCGCGTTGCAAGACGCACAGTGGCGAAGTATCGCGAGGGCATGAAGATTCGCAGCGCGCCGGAGCGTAAGGTTGAACCCGCGATGGCGGTGGCAGTCTGAATTGCGATTGATGCAGCACAGCTAAAGGAGTGGCAGCGATGAACATCGAAACGAGCACTTTCAAGACCCTTTTGATCGACGACAACGAGGCTTTCCTGACCCTCGCGATGCATCTGCTCAAGGCCAATCCCCGCATCCAGATCGTCGGCCGTGGCTACACCGGCTACGACGCGGTGCGCATGGCCGAATCGCTGAAACCCGACCTGATCCTGATGGACCTCTCGATGCCCGGCATGGGCGGCCTGCAGGCCACCCGTCTGATCAAGGCGCAGGACGCCCCGCCCATCATCTTCATCGCCAGCCACCACAACGACGCCGAGCACCGCGAGCACTCCGCCCGCGCCGGTGCCGACGGTTTTTTGAGCAAGCAGGATTTCGACCAGACCATCGACGGTCTGTTGAATGAGGTGACAGCGGAGATGACCCATGGCTGAGTCCAGAGTGCTGGTGTTGGATGCGGATGAAGAGCGCGCACAACAGCTGCGCAACCTGCTCCAGTTCATCGATTACGCTCCGGTGATTCAGGAGCGCTGCGGCCCGCTGATGACCAGCGGTGCCAAGCCTGCCGACTGGGTGGCCGTGATCGTCGGCAAGGTGGCCGACGAGAGCTCGCTCAATGCTTTTGTCGACTGGCTCAAGCGCGACCATCTGCACCCGCCGCTGCTGGTGTTGCCGGAGCACCAGTCGACGGCCGCCAGCCGCTTCGATTTGCACGAGAGCGCCTGCCTGCCGCTGGAAATGCCGCTGAAATATGCCCAGCTCAACGAGCTGCTGAAGCGCGCCGGCCTCACCCGCATGGAGCGCGAAGTGCTGGAGACGGTGGCGAGCAAGGGCCCCACCGGCAACAGCAGCGCCGTGCGCCGCGTGCGCCGCATGGTCGAGCAAGTCGCTGGTTTCGACACCACCGTGCTCATCACCGGCGAGAGCGGCACCGGCAAGGAAGTGGTGGCCCGCGCCATCCATGCCCAGAGCAAGCGCAAGGACAAGCCCTTCGTCGCGGTCAACTGCGGCGCGATTCCTTCCGAACTGCTCGAAAGCGAGCTGTTCGGCCATGAGAAGGGCGCCTTCACCGGCGCCATCAATTCCCGCAAGGGCCGCTTCGAGCTGGCCGATGGCGGCACGCTGTTCCTCGACGAGATCGGAGACATGAGCCTGCCGATGCAGGTGAAGATCCTGCGCGCGCTGCAAGAGCGCAGCTTCGAGCGCGTCGGCGGCACCAAGAGCCAGCGCTGCGACGTGCGGGTGATTGCAGCCACCCATCGCAACCTCGAAGACGCCATCGTCAAGGGCAACTTCCGCGAAGACCTTTACTACCGCCTCAATGTCTTCCCCATCGAGACGCCGCCGATGCGCGAGCGCATCGAAGACCTGCCGATGCTGATCGACGACCTTACCGGCCAGCTCGAACGTGCCACCCGTGGCAGCGTCCGAATGGCTCCCGAAACCGTCAGCGTGCTGCGCGGCTATCACTGGCCGGGCAATGTGCGCGAGCTGTCCAACCTGGTCGAGCGCCTCGCCGTACTTCACCCCGGCGCCACCGTGCGCCCGCAGGATCTGCCCAGCCGCTACAAGCCCGCCAGCCTGGTGGTTGCGGAGCCGGAGCTGGAGAGCAGCATCGAGCAGGCCTTCGAGCCGATTGAACGGCCGGTGATGGCCGAGATGCGCGTGGTGGACCTGCTCGGCAGCAGCAAGCCGGAGCCGGTGCTGCCGCCGGCCGGCGTCGACCTCAAGGACCACATCGAGTCCATCGAGGCCAGCCTCATCAAGCAGGCCCTGAGCCAGTCCGGCGGCGTGGTGGCCCATGCCGCCAAGCTGCTCAACACCCGCCGCACCACGCTGGTGGAAAAGCTGCGCAAGTACGGCCTGCAACGCGAAGACTCAGAAGTGGGCTGCGCCAACGACGCCTGAGCATTGAACCATCAGGCCCCAGTCACGCAGTGGCTGGGGCCTGTTTCGTTATCTGCACCACAAAAAATCGCGCTCATGCTCGCGGCCTGCGGCTGCGCTCACTAAAATGCGGGCGAACCCACGCCACCCGAGACCTCCACGCATGTCCAAGATCGCCAAAGTCACCGCCCTCGAAATCATCGACTCGCGTGGCAACCCCACCGTTGAGGCTGTCGTCGAGCTGGACTCTGGTGCGACGGGTCGCGCGGCCTCGCCTTCTGGCGCTTCCACCGGCTCGCGCGAAGCGGTTGAGCTGCGCGATGGCGCGCCCAAGGGCAAGGGTGGTCGCTACCTCGGCAAGGGTGTGCTGAAGGCCGTCAAGAATGTTGAGACCGTGCTTGCCAGGACCGTGATCGGTCTCGATGCCCAGGATCAGGGCGGCGTCGATGCTGCCATGTGCGAGGCCGACGGCACGCACAACAAGGCCAAGCTCGGTGCCAATGCCATCCTCGCGGTGTCGCTTGCCACCGCCAAGGCTGCCGCTGCTGAAAACTACCTGCCGCTGTATCGCCACCTGGGTGGTATCAGCAGCCGCACGCTGCCGGTGCCGATGATGAACGTCATCAACGGCGGCGCGCATGCCGACAACAACATCGACATCCAGGAGTTCATGATCCTGCCGGTCGGTGCGCCCAGCTTCGGCGAGGCGATGCGCTGGGGTGCCGAGGTGTTCCACACGCTCAAGGCCGTGCTCAAGGCCAAGAAGCTCAACACCGCCGTCGGTGACGAGGGCGGCTTCGCGCCCAACCTCGCCAGCAATGTCGCGGCACTCGACTGCCTGCTCGAAGCCATCGAGAAGGCCGGCTACAAGCCCGGCAAGGACATTTATCTGGGCCTCGACGTGGCCTCTACCGAGTTCTTTGAAAAGGGCAAGTACCACCTGCACGGCGAGGGCAAGAGCTTCACCAGCGAGCAGTTCGCCGACTACCTCGCCGGTATCGTCGCCAAGTACCCGGTCATCTCGATCGAAGACGGCATGGCCGAGGGCGACTGGGCCGGCTGGGCCACGCTCACCAAGAAGCTCGGCGCCAAGGTGCAGCTGGTGGGCGATGATCTGTTCGTCACCAACACCAAGATCCTCTCCGAAGGCATCAGCAAGAACATCGCCAACTCCATTCTCATCAAACCGAACCAGATCGGCACGCTGACCGAGACGCTGGAAGCGATCCAGATGGCGACCGACGCCGGCTATTCGAGTGTGGTCAGCCATCGCTCCGGCGAGACCGAGGACCACACCATCGCCGACATCGCCGTGGGCACCACCGCCACCCAGATCAAGACCGGTTCGCTCTGCCGCAGCGACCGCATGAGCAAGTACAACCAGCTGTTGCGCATCGAGCGTGAGCTGGGTGCGCGCGCCTGGTATCCGGGCAAGGCTGCCTTCCCGATCAAGATCTAAGCGCACCCACCGAACAGCACCACCATGCGCCGCGCCGTGCTGATTGGCCTGGGCCTGATGGTGCTGTTTCTGCAATACCGCTTCTGGCTCGGTGATGGCGGCTATGCCGACAAGCGCAAGCTGCGCGCGCAGGTGGTCGAGCAGCAGGCCGAGGTCGAAAAGCTCAAGGTGCGCAATGCCGCTCTCCAGGCCGAGGTCGATGACCTCAAATCCGGCGTGGCAGCGGTTGAAGGCCGTGCGCGCAGCGAGCTGGGCATGATTCTGCCGGGCGAAACTTTTTACCTGACGACGAACCGCCCGTGAGTTCGAGCACGCCGCGGTACTGGGCGGTGCTGCCCGCTGCGGGTGGCGGCAGCCGCATGGGTCTGAACCGGCCCAAGCAATACCTGCCGCTGAAGGGCAGGGCACTGATCGAGTGGAGCTTGGGCGCGCTGCTCGACTGTGGCTGGATCGACGGCGTGGTGGTGGTGCTGGCCAAATCCGACCAGGAGTTCGCGACGCTGCCGGTGGCGGGCCACCCCAAGCTGGTGGTGACCACGGGCGGTGCGGCCAGGGCCGATTCGGTGCTGGCCGGGCTGAAGGAAGTCAGCGTGCGCACGGCAGCCTTCAAGGAGGTGCATGTGCTGATTCACGATGCCGCACGCCCCTGTCTGGAGGTGTCCTCCATCGAGCAGCTGGTGGATGAGGCCGACGACAAGCACGGCGGCCTGCTGGCGCTGCCCTGCACCGACACCATCAAGCGCGGCAAGCAGAACAAGGTGGTCGAGACCGTCGACCGTGCCTTCTACTGGCGGGCGCAGACGCCGCAGCTGTTCCGGCTCGATCTGCTGACCCAGGCGCTGGACGAATGCCGCGCCCGTGACATCCAGGTGACTGACGAGGCGAGTGCGATGGAACGCGCCGGTTTTCACCCCCGGCTGGTGCGCGGGCGCGAGAGCAATATCAAGGTGACCTTCCCAGAAGACCTTGCGCTGGCCGAGTTTTGGCTGTCGCAGAAAGAGCGCACTGCATGAGCTTTGGCTTGCGTATTGGTCACGGTTTCGACATCCACCGCATTGAGGCGGGCGAGGGTGTCACGCTCGGCGGGGTGTTCATCGCCTGCGAGTACAGAATCATTGCTCACTCCGATGGCGATGTGTTGATCCATGCCCTCTGCGATGCCCTGCTGGGCGCGATTGCGGCGGGGGACATCGGCAAGCTGTTCCCCGACAACGACCCGCAGTTCAAGGGCATCGACTCACGCAAGCTGCTGCGCATCGTCATGCAGCGCGTGCACGAGGCGGGCTTTGCCCCCGTCAACATCGACTGCACGCTGATCGCCGAAGCCCCGCGCATCGGCCGTCATGTGCCCGCCATGTGCGAGGTGCTGGCAGCCGATCTCGGCATTGCCCGCACGGTGGTGAACGTCAAGGCCACCACCAACGAGGGCATGGGGCATCTCGGCCGCAAGGAGGGCATTGCCGCCCACGCGGTGGTGCTGCTGGCGGCTTTGGATGCAGAGGGCTAATCTCGACCCATCGAAGGGGCATCACAGGAGTGGCCATGAGAGCCGTAAACATTTCGCTGAGCATCATTGGACTGCAATTTTTCGTACTGCTGGGCAGCGTCAGTGCCGCCACACCGGCAGGCACGGCCTCGCTGGTGGCGGGCAGCGTCTCTGCCGTCGGCCTCAGCGGCGAAACCCGCAAGCTCTCCAGGGACGATGCGGTCTACTCCGGTGATCGCATCTTCACCAGCAGCGGCGGCTACGTGCGGCTGGGTTTCGTCGATGGCAGCTCGATGGTGCTCAGGCCCAACACCGAGTTCGCCATCGAGTCGTTCCGCTTCTCGCCCGGCGTGGTCGATACGGCCGTGAAAATGGTGCCGCCCAAGGTCGATGCGCCGGTGGCCGTGCCCGTGCCGGCCTTGCAGATCGCCGATCAGGGTGGCGTCGGCAACCAGAGTTTCTTCCGGCTGGTGCGCGGCGGCTTCCGCGCCGTCAGTGGTCTGGTCGGCCGCATCAACCGCGAGGAATACGCCGTGCGCACGCCGGTCGCGACCATGGGCATTCGCGGCACGGTGTTCTGGAGCGTGATCTGCGATGCCGCCTGCGCTGCCGATCCGCTGGTGTTGCAGAACCTGCCGGGCGGACAGGCGGCACTCGGCGGCACCATCTCGGCGGTGGACCAGGGCAGCATCGTGCTGGTCTCCAATGCCGGTCAGACAGCCACTCTCAACACCTCGCAGTTCCTGCTCACCACGGCATCGGGCGTGCATGTCTCGCTGCCCGCCCTGCCTGGGTTTCTGGCGGCCGAGGGCTGGATGAGTGCTGCCCAGCAGGCCGCCAGCGCCCCGGCCGCAGCGGCCGCACCCGCTGCGGCAGCAGGGCCCTCATCGGCACTGATCAATACGGCGCTCACCACCGCGCCTGTCGCCGGCTCGCTGGCGGCCGCACTCGCGGTGGGCATCACGGTACTGGCGACCGACATGGAAGAGGGTGGCAACACCAGCACCTCCACTGTCACCAGCACCTCGACCAGCAACAGTCGCTAAAGGCTTCTCAGCAGCACGTAGACCGCGCCGGTGCCACCGTCGTGGCTGCGGGCTGAACAAAACGCCAGCACGTCCCGGCGCTTGCGCAGCCAGCCATCGAGGTGGCGCTTGATCACCGGCCCGGAGTTGGGCGAGCCATTGCCCTTGCCGTGGATGATGCGCACGCAGCGATGACCCTGATCGGCGCAGCGGGCGAGAAAACGAACGATCTCCAGCCGCGCGTCGTCGCGATTGAGACCATGCAGATCGCATTCGTCCTGCACGCGAAACTGGCCGCGCCGGAGCTTCTTCCAGACTGAATCCTGAATGCCCTCGCCGCGATAGATCAGCGTGTCGCCGCTCTCGAAATCTTCCGGGTTCTGCGGCTCCTGCATCAGCTCGGCCATCACGGCGGCTTCATCGAGCATCTTCTGGCGCGGATGCGGCAGCGGCAGGCTTTGCGCCACGGCGGGCAGGCGGTCGGAGGCTGGCATGCGCTTCACGCCTGCGAGCGCGGTGCGGAAGTCGTTCTCGGCAGAGTCGGCGGGCTTCATAGCGTCTAAAATACTGCCTCCCCAAGACAAACAAAACGTGCGCGATAAGGGCGCACGCTGCCATGAAGATTCTGGTCTCCAACGACGACGGTTGCACCGCCCCCGGCCTGAGGGTGCTGGCCGCCCTGCTGGCCGAGAAGCATTCAGTGCAGATCGTCGCACCCGACCGCAATCGCAGCGGTGCGTCCAACTCGCTGACCATCCTGCATCCCTTGCGGCCGCACCGGCATGACCACGGCGACATCCCCGGCTGGTGTGTCGATGGTACGCCCACCGACTGCGTGCATCTGGCGCTCACCGGCCTCTTGGACGAAGCGCCCGACATGGTGGTGAGCGGCATCAATGCCGGTGCCAACCTGGGCGATGACACCATCTATTCCGGCACCGTCGCCGCCGCCATGGAAGGCCGCCGCCTCGCCACCGCCGCGATTGCAGTCAGCTGCGTCGAGCACAACGCCCGGCATTACCCCACCGCCGCACGCGTGACACTCGATCTGATCGAGCGACTGCAACGCGCACCGCTGCCGCGCGACACCATCCTCAACGTCAATGTGCCGGACCTGCCCTATGAGCAGCTGAAGGGCATGCTGGTGACGCGCCTCGGCCATCGCCGCACGGCCGAGTCGGCGGTGAAGAGCGAAGACCCGCGTGGCCGCCCGATCTGGTGGGTGGGTGCGGCAGGGCCTGAGGAAGACGCCGGCCCCGGCACCGATTTCCACGCCGTCAACCACGGCTATGTCTCGGTCACGCCCTTGCTGGTCGACCTCACCAAGCACTCCGCACTCGACAGCCTCAAGCAGTGGATCGAAGCCTGATGAAGCCGGTGCAGCCGCAATCCCGACTCGAAGCCGCCGCACAGCGCGCCGCCCCCACTGCCGCCGCCCGGAACAATCTGGTGGAAAAGCTGCGTGCGCTGGGTGTGAGCGACGAGCGCGTGCTGGCAGTGATGGCGAAGGTGCCGCGCCACGAGTTCGTCGAATCGGCATTTCAGGGCCAGGCCTATCACCCTGACCTCACCGCACCCATCGGCCATGCGCAGACGCTGAGCCAGGCGCGCATCGTGGCGCTGATGACGCAGGCGCTGCTGGCTGGTGCAGCTAAGCTCAACAAGGTGCTGGAGATCGGCACCGGCAGCGGCTACCAGACCGCCGTGCTCGCACCTTTGTGCAGCACGGTGTTCACGGTCGAGCGCATCAAGGCACTGAGCGAGACCGCCCGCAAGCGCCTCGCTGACATGAACATCCGCAACGTGCATTTCGGCTATGCCGATGGCACCGAGGGCTGGGGCTCGTTCGCGCCCTATGACGGCATCATCGTCACGGCCGGGGCCTCGCGGGTGTCGCCGGAACTCATCGCCCAGCTCGCCATCGGCGGGCGGCTGGTGATCCCGGTCGCCATGCCCGGCGCGCCGCAGGCGGGCGACTCGCCGCACAGCCTGCAACTCATCACCCGCACGGCCACCGGCAGCACGGTGCAGAACCTGCTGGGTGTCAGCTTCGTGCCCCTGTTAACCGGCAAGCAATGACATGAGCGGCTTTGCAGCGTGGATCAACGACATCGTGCAGCATCTGGGCTATTGGGAAATCTTCTTCCTCATGGCACTCGAATCCAGCCTGTTCCCGGTGCCCAGCGAGCTGGTGATGATCCCGGCCGGCTATCGCGCCGCGCAGGGTGATCTCAACCCGGTGTTGGCGGTGCTGGCAGGCGGTGGCGGTTCGCTGCTGGGGGCATCGGCCAACTATGTGCTGGGCCGCTATGTGGGCCGTGCCTTTTTGCTGCGCTATGGCAAGTGGCTGCTGATCAACGAGGCCAAATATCGCGAGGCGGAAACCCTGTTCACGCGCAATGCCAACATGGCCACTTTCATCGGTCGCTTCATCCCGGTGATCCGCCACCTCATCTCGCTGCCGGCGGGCACCTTTGGCATGGCGCTGCTGCCGTTTGCCGTTCTCACCACGCTGGGTGCCACGCTGTGGTGCGGCGTGCTGGTGGCGCTGGGGTATTACCTCGGCGAGCCGGTCATCCGCATCGTCACCGAATACACGCATCTTCTGGGCTACGCGGCGGTGGCCATCACGGGGCTGTTCGGCCTGTGGTTCCTGTTCCGCCGCCGCCCGGCATCCGATACCGAGAAATCCCGATGAAACATGTCATCCCGCTCGCCCTCACCGCCACGCTCGCCGCCTGCGGCTACGGCTGGGAAAAAGATTCCAGCAGCAATGCCTACCCGCCCTCAGAGGGCAGCAACAGCAGCGTGGTTGCCGGGCAGGCCGCTCCAGTGGCCGGGGCCGGTGAATACATCGTGCAGCCGGGCGACACGCTGTATGCCATCAGCTTCCGCAACCAGCTGGACTACCACGAGCTGGCGGACTGGAACGGCATCGGCCGCGATTACCTGATCCGACCCGGCCAGCTGCTGCGCCTGACGCCGCCGGTCGGCACCGACGGCGTGCTGGCCAAGCCGCTGCATACCCCGGCACCGATCATCGCCCAGCCCACTGCCATCCCCAGCCCTAGCCCGGTTGTGATCCCGCCCACGGCTCCTCCGCAGCCCGGCCCGGTGACGCAAGCCCCGGTGGTGGTGATGCCCACCGTGCCGGTGCTGAGCGTGCCGCCCATCCCCAGGCCGATGCCACAGGGCAATGCCGCGATGCGCTGGCAGTGGCCGACCACCGGCACGGTGATCAAGACCTACAACATGGCGGCTGGCAGCAAGGGCATCGACATCAGCGGCGAACTGGGGCAGCCGGTGAATGCGGTGGCGAGCGGCAAGGTGGTGTATTCCGGTTCGGCGCTGAAGGGCTATGGCGAGCTGATCATCATCAAGCACGACGACACCTATCTTTCGGCCTACGGCCACAACCGCCGCCGGCTGGTGAAAGAGGGTGACGAGGTGCGCACCGGCCAGACCGTCGCCGAGCTGGGCGTGGGGCCTGAGCAGAAGCCGACGCTGCATTTCGAGATCCGCGAAAACGGCAAGCCGGTCGACCCGCTGGTGTTCCTGCCGCGCCAGTAAGCGGCGCTTGAAGCCACCGGCCAGCGATGCGAAGCCGCACTGCCTTTTCGCTGGTCTGTGCCGCTGCCTTGCTGTTGCTGGCGGCCTGCGACAAGCCCTCGGAAGAGCCGCCGGTCTCGAAGCAGAACCGCGCCAGCCGGCAATCCTCCGAGATCGAACAAGCCAACCAGGGCCTGCCGCCCCAGGCCCTGCCGGGTGGCAGCACAACCTTCGTCGGACAGCATCCGCTCTCGGCCCTCAGTGCCGATGCCTTGTCCCAGGCGGCCGCCAACCTGGGTCGTGAAGGGCGCGCGCAGTTCGTGGTCGGCAATTCCTTCTTCACCAATCCCTGGGTGATTGCCAATGCCTCGACCGCAGGCCGCGATGGGCTGGGGCCGCTGTTCAGCGCGGCGGCCTGTCAGGATTGCCACGTCCGCGATGGCCGCGGCCATGCGCCGGGTGGCGAGGGCATGCCGACTCTGGCGGTGATCCGCATCGCGCTGCCAGATGGCGCGCCTGATCCGGTCTACGGCAGTCATCTTCAGACCCGCGCGGTGCCGGGCTTGCGGGCCGAGGCAAAGGTGGCGGTGGGCTGGAAAGCACAGATCGAAACCCTGCCCGATGGCAGCCAGGTCGAGCTGCGCAGCCCGGTGCTGCGCCTCGGCGACTGGGCGTACGGCAAACCCGCTGCGGGACTGCGGTCCAGCCTGCGCGTGGCGCCGGCGATGACCGGCATGGGCCTGCTGGAAGCGATCCCGGAGGCCGACCTGCGCGCGCAGGCCAGCCAGCAGCCGGCACTTGGCTTGCGGGGCATCGTCAATCGGGTGGAGTCACTGGCAGACGGCCGGCCGGCGCTGGGGCGCTTTGGCTGGAAGGCCGCGAAGCCGAGCGTGCGCCAGCAGACGCTCGATGCCTTCATCAACGACCTCGGCATCACCTCCTCGCTGTTTCCGCAGGAGGTCTGCACCGAGCCTCAAAGGGCGCAGGGCTGCCGTGACTTGCCCAGCGGCGGCGCGCCGGAGCTGGAGCAAAACATCGAGCAGGCGGTGGTCTTCTACGCCCAGCATCTCGCCCCGCCAGCGCGTCGCGGCTATGACCGTGAAGCCGTGGTGGCAGGGCAGAAACTGTTTGCGCAGATCGGCTGCGAGGGCTGCCACCGGGCCAGCTGGCGCACGGGCGCTGCCGATGCCTCGCCCGCCCTTTCGAACCAACTGATCTGGCCCTACACCGACCTGCTGCTGCACGACCTGGGCGCCGGATTGGCCGACCAGCTCGTCGAAGGCGAGGCGAGCGGCCAGCAGTGGCGCACCGCGCCGCTCTGGGGGCTGGGGCAGGTGAAGGCGGTGGGCGGCGAGGCCGCAGGCTATCTGCACGATGGCCGCGCGCGCACGGTCAGCGAGGCCATTCTCTGGCATGGCGGCGAGGCAGAGCCAGCGCGCGATGCCTGGGCGGGCTTGCCTGCGGCGGCGCGGCTTCAGGTGCTGGCGTTCCTGAACTCGCTTTGATCGATGGGGCTGTCATGCCACCGTCATCATGACGTCACCCTCAAGCCCTATCTTCGCGGCCGCTCAATTTTCTGGATCACCCATGCGCAGCCCCGGCTCCCCGCAACGCCGCTCTTTCGCCGCCCTGATCGTGATGGCGAGTCTGCTCACCGCCTGCGGCAACAGCAGCAATCCGACGGCCGCAATGACGCCCGGCGGCCCCGTCACGCCGCCGCCGAGCAATGTGGCGAAATGCGCGGGTGGCGAAGTCGATCCCCAGCGCCTCTTCCTGCAACAGGTGGGTGCCGACCGCGCCATCATCAAATGGCGTGGCAACAAGGCGGGCGGGGCGGAGGCCATGAGCCTCTGCTTTGGCACTGATCGCACCGCGCTGCCGCTGGCGAGCCAGAAGACGGCCACCGTGACGCAGACCGATCACCGCGAGGTGCTGCTGACCGGCCTGACACCCGACACCCTGTATTTCTATTCCATCGGCGGCGCGGGCAGCGCGCTGGCCACCCGCAGCTTCCGCACCGCACCCGCGCTGGGCGCTGCGCCGAGTGATGGCAACGTCCGCCTCTGGGTGCTGGGCGATTCCGGCACCGCAGGCAGCAGCCTCGATGCGACCGGTGGCATGGCGGCCTCGGTGCGTGACGGCTATCTGAAATGGGTCGCGAACAACGGCAGGGAGCCGACCGACATGGTGCTCATGCTCGGCGATGCCGCCTATCTCGACGGCACCGATGCGCAGTTCCAGTCGGCCGTGTTCGACACCTACCCGGAGATCCTGAGCGCGGCCGCGATGTGGCCCACCATCGGCAATCATGAGATGGGCTCCAGCGGCGTGTCGATTGCACCGGCCACGGCGCTGTATCTGCCCGGCACCGGTGGCCTGGGTGATGCCCTGCCGGACAGCCCGATGCCATACCTCAACATCCACACACTGCCCACACTCGGCGAGAACGGCGGCGAGCCTTCCAACACCGAGCAGTACTACGCCTTCGACTACGGCAATGTGCATGTGGTCAGCCTCGATTCGCAGGTCGCCATCCGCGATGCCGGCAACAACGAGACGATGAAGCAGTGGCTGATCAATGACCTCTCGGCCAACAACAGCGACTGGACGGTGGTGATCTTCCACCACCCGCCGTACACCAAGGGCAGCCACGATTCCGACAGCACGGCAGGCGGGGTGGATCAGCCGATCTTCGACATCCGCGAGCAGTACACCGAAATCTTCGAGGACCACGGTGTCGACGTGGTCTACAGCGGCCACAGCCACTCCTACGAGCGCTCGTTCTACCTCAAGGGCCATACCGGGCTTGAGGCCACGTTCGACCCGGCGGTTCATGCCGAGAACAGCGCAGGCGTCCCGCTCACCGGTCGCGGCACACAGGCCTACCGGCAGATCTCGCCCAACTCCGGCGCGGATGACAAGGTGGTCTACACCGTCGCCGGCAGCTCCGGCCAGGCCACCACGACGGCCGAGAGCTACCCGCACGATGCCATGGCGCACAGCGAGATCCTGCTGGGTTCGGTGGTCATCGACGCCAGCAAGACCAAGCTCACTGCAACCTTCGTCAATGTCGATGGCGAGGTGCTGGATGATTTCGTGATCCAGCGGTAATGGGCTTGCGCTGGACTCGTCTGCTGGTCTGTCTCGGCTTGTTCTGCACGGCGGCACAAGCCGGCATCGGCCTGCCCGAACGACTGGTGCTGCTCGGCGAACGCATTGCCGCTGCACCGGCCGATCAGGGCCTCTACCTGCGTCGCGCGCTGGTTTATTCCGACACCGGCGAGTTCAAGCTGGCGCTGGCGGATGTCGATACGGCCGCGCAGTTCGGCGAGGTGGCGAACACCTACTTCGTGCGGGCGATCATCCTGTATCGCCTCGGCCAGTTCGCGCAGGCGCTGCCGCTGCTGAACCAGTTCATCAAGGCCAACCCCGGCCACGCCGAGGCCACCATGTATCGCGCTCGCGTGCAGCGCGATGCCGGCCAGCACGAGGCGGCACTGGCGGACTATCGCCGCTACTTCAGCCTTCAAGCCAGGGCCGAACCGGGTGATTACCTGACTGCTGCCCGGCTGATGGTCGAACTGGCCGGGCAGGGCCGCAAGGGCTACAGCCGCCATGCGGCGCTGGCCTTTCTCGATGCGCGCATCCAGCAACTCGGCAACGCACCGCAGCTTCAGCGGTATGCCATCGAGATCGAGCAGCAGGGCTGCCGCAGCAGCGAGGCCGTGGCGCGGCTGGAGCAGCTGCACGCCAATGCCCGCCGCGCACCGCAGTGGCATTTGCACATGGCCGAGCAGCAGCTGCTGCTTGCGAGGACTGAGGCCGCCAGCGCGTCACTGGCCGACGCCAAGCGGCTGCTGGATGCGCGCCGCCCCTCGGCGGACAGGGCGCAGCTGCTGCATCGCCATGACTTTCTCGCCGCGCTGCTGACGCTGCCCACCACGGCCAAGGGGCGCAGCCAGCGCACCGCGCAGCTGTACCAGCGGTTCTATCCAGTTGCCGCACCCGGTTCCCCCGCCCGGTCGAAGATGCGGTGGTCAGACTTCGAGCAGGCCGATGCCACGCATACCGACGGGCCTGAAGACCCCGCGCCCGATCCGCACACCGCACTCGCTGGGTTCGAGCAGCCACAGTCGGCAGCCAGCCGCTACGACGCGGCATGGGCAGCGCCCATCGAACCGTTCTACCGCTGCCTGCGCAATCGCCAATCCGGCAGTCCATGAAGCGCCTCGCCTTGACGGCGCTCGCCGTCGCCATCTGCCTGGCGCTGGGCTGGATGGTCGCCGCACCCGGCCCGCAGGCGGCTGTGGATGCAGCGAGCAAGCGCGAGCTGCTGCAGGGCTATCGCCAGCTCGCACATCGCAGCTACGAGGCGGCATATCACTCGGCCGGCCGCCTCAAGACCCGCATCGCTGCCCTGCTCGCCGAGCCCAGCGAAAGCAAGCTGCGGCAGGCACAGCAAGCCTGGCGCGAGGCGCACCGCGACTACTCGCAGACGGAAGCCTTCCGCTTCGGCCACTGGATCGTCGACGAGTGGGAGACTGCCGTGAACGCCTGGCCGGTCGATGAGGGCCTGCTCGACTACGTTGGCGACCCCTACGCCGCATCGCCCACCAATCCGCTGGCGCGCCACAACCTCGTCTCGCGCAGCAGCATCCGGGTCAACGGCCTCAGCCTCGACGCCACGCGGCTGGACTGGGCGCAGCTCAAGTTCATCCACGGCGGCAGCGATGTGGAGGCGAATGTCGTGCTCGGCTATCACGCCATCGAGTTTCTGCTGTGGGGGCAGGACAGACGCCAGACCGAGGCCGGGGCGGGGCAGCGTCCCTGGACTGATTTCGCGGATGAGCGAGGTACCTGCACCAGCGGCCCGCAGGCCGCAGCGCCAGAACACTGCCAGCGCCGACGCCGCCTGCTGCAAATCATGGTCGAGCATCTCTACCAGCAGCTCGGTGACATGGCCCTGCACTGGGCCGGCAACAGCCCCACCAGCTATGGCCTGCACATCGTCAGCGGCGACGCCGACGAGGGCCTGCGCCGCCTGCTCTTCAGCCTGATCCGCCTGAGCGGCGACGAGATGGCCGGCGAACGGATGCAGGTGGCGCTGCTGACCCATGCACCGGAAGAAGAGCAGGACTGCTTCTCCGACGACACGCACCAGTCCGCGTACCACAATGCGCTGGGCATACAGAACATCTATTACGGCCGCCACCAGAACAGGGGCTACAAGAACGGCGAGGGCTATCAGGCAGCTGTCAGCCTCGCCGCCCTGGCGAGGCGGCTCGATGCGCCGCTCGCCGAGCGCATCGAGCAGGCCCTGGCAGAGACGGAGCAGGTTCTCGCCCGCATCCGGCAAGAGGGTGAGAACGGCCAGCCCTTCGACCTGCTGATACAGCCCGGCAACGCTGCCGGTGCGCAGCGCATCCAGCAGGCGATCACGGCGCTGCAAGCCGAAAGCCAGCTGCTGGAGCAACTGGGCGAGCGGCTGGCGCTGGGGCCGCTGAACCCCCGCGCGGCGAGTTCCGAGCCCGCTATTCGCTAGAACGGCTTGTTGCAGTGCAGCGCACGAACAGCGTCTAATTGCGCCCCCTTGATTTCAAGCCCCGCCGCACACCCATTCAGAGACTGAAGTGAACACTAATTTCCCCCGCATCCAGCGCCTGCCGCCCTACGTCTTCAACATCGTTGGTGAGATGAAGAAAGCGGCCCGAGCTCGCGGCGATGACGTGATCGATTTCTCGATGGGGAATCCCGACCAGCCGACGCCGAAGCACATCGTCGACAAGCTTGTGGAAGCGGCGGTGCGCGGCACCGACAGCGACTACATCAAGCCGGAGCTGCACGACGAGGACGGCACCCACACCCATCGCTATTCCGTATCGAAGGGCGTGCCGCGCCTGCGCCGTGCCATGGCGCGCTGGTACAAGAACCGCTACGACGTGGATCTGAACCCGGAGACCGAGGTGATCGCCACCATCGGCAGCAAGGAGGGCCTCGCCCACCTGGCATTCGCCACGCTCGCCCCTGGCGACATCGTGCTCTGTCCGAACCCGGCGTATCCCATCCACCCCTATGGCGTGGTGCTGGCCGGTGCCGATGTGCGCCACGTCAAGATGACGCCGGACGTGGACTTCTTTGCCGAGCTGGAAAAGGCCATCAAGGAGTGCTGGCCGAAGCCGAAGATGCTGATTCTCAACTTCCCCGGCAATCCGACCACGCAGTGCGTCGAGCTGGATTTCTTCGAGCGTGCAGTCGCGATCTGCAAGGAGCATGAGCTCTGGCTGATCCACGATCTGGCCTATGCCGACATCGTTTTCGATGGCTACAAGGCGCCGAGCGTGATGCAGGTACCGGGTGCGAAGGACGTGGCGGTGGAGTTCTTCACGCTGTCGAAGAGCTACAACATGCCGGGCTGGCGGGTGGGCTTCATGGTCGGCAATCCGGTGCTGGTGGCCGCCCTCGCACGCATCAAGAGCTACCTCGACTACGGCATGTTCACGCCGATCCAGGTTGCCGCCATCGCGGCACTCGAAGGCCCGCAGGACTGCGTGGCCGAGATCTGCGAGATGTACCGCGTGCGCCGCGACGTGCTCTGCGAAGGCCTGAACGCCGCCGGCTGGCAGGTCGAGAAGCCGAAGGCGACGATGTTTATCTGGGCCGAAATCCCGGAGCAGTTCAAGGCACTCGGTTCCATCGAGTTCTCCAAGCTGCTGCTGGAGAAGGCGCATGTCGCGGTCAGCCCCGGCATCGGCTTTGGCCACGAGGGCGATACCCATGTGCGCTTTGCGCTGATCGAGAACGAACACCGCACGCGGCAGGCGATGCGCAACATCAAGAAGTTCCTGAAAGAGTCGAAAACATGAAGCCGGTAAGAGTGGGTTTGATCGGTCTGGGCACCGTGGGGCAGGGCGTGGTCAGCGTGCTGCGCGAGAACGCGAAGGAAATCGAGCGCCGCGTCGGTCGCCCCGTGGTGGTGACGCACGCCAGCGCGCGCGACATCAACAAGGAGCGTCCCATAACGCTCGACGGCATCACCTTGGTGGCTGATGCGATGAGCATCGCGCGCGACGCAGATGTCGATGTGGTGGTCGAAGTCATCGGCGGTCACACGGTGGCAAAGGACGCGATCCTCGCCGCCCTCGCACGCGGCAAGCCGGTGGTCACCGCCAACAAGGCCCTGCTGGCCGAGCACGGCAACACCATCTTCAGCGCCGCGCTCAAGGCCGGTGTGCCGGTGGCCTTCGAGGCCAGCGTGGCCGGAGGCATCCCCATCATCAAGGCCATCCGCGAAGGGCTGGCGGGCAATCGCATCGAGTCGCTGGCCGGCATCATCAACGGCACCTGCAACTACATCCTGACGCAGATGACGGTGAAGGGTCAGCCCTATGCCGAGGCGCTCGCCGATGCGCAGAAGCTGGGCTACGCCGAGGCCGATCCCACCTTCGACGTCGAAGGGGTGGATGCCGCGCACAAGCTCACCATCCTCGCCAGCATCGCCTTCGGCATGCCGCTGTCGTTCGCGGGTGTGGCCTGCGAGGGCATCAGCAAGGTGACGGCGCAGGACATCACGCTCGCCAACACGCTGGGCTATCGCATCAAGCTGCTCGGCATCGCCAAGCGCGGTGCCGAGGGGGTGGAGCTGCGCGTGCATCCGACGCTGATCCCCGACGACCATCTGCTGGCGAAGGTCGATGGCGTGCTCAACAGCGTGGTGGTGCAGGGCAATGCCGTGGGCCAGATCGGTTTCTATGGTCGCGGTGCCGGTGGCAATGCCACGGCCAGCGCGGTGATTGCCGATCTCGTCGATGTCGCGCGCAGCCTCGGCAGCGATGCCAGGCATCAGGTGCCGGCACTGGCCTTCCAGTCCGAGGCCGTGCAGGCGATGCCGCTGCTGCCGATCAGCCAGATCGAGTCGAGCTACTACCTGCGCCTGCGCGTGGCCGACGAACCGGGCGTGCTCAAGGCGCTCACCGGCATCCTGGCCGCGCACGAGATCAGCATCGAAGCCATCCTGCAGAAAGAGCCGCGCGGTGGCGAAGACGCCACGGTGGCGCTGATCACCTCGCGCGTCATCGAGGCTGCCTTCGACAAGGCGCTGGCCGAGATGCTGGCGCTGCCCTTCGTTCGTGAAGGCGCTTCTCGCCTTCGCGTCGAACATTTCAAATGAAGCTGGCGCTTCCCGCGCCAGAAGCCCTGCCATCCTTGGCCGGGGATTCAAAATGAGCAAAAACCCATGACCCATTACACCGGCCTCATCAACAAGTACCGCTCGCGCATGCCCTTTGCGGCAGACGTGAAAGCCGTGACGCTCAACGAGGGCAACACGCCGCTGATCGAGCTGACCAATATCCCCAGGCTCAAGGGCTTCGAGGGGCGCATCCTGGTCAAGTTCGAGGGCCTGAACCCGACCGGTTCATTCAAGGATCGCGGCATGACCGCGGCCGTCACCCAGGCCGTGCATGAGGGCAGCAAGGCCATCATCTGCGCCTCCACCGGCAACACCAGCGCTGCTGCTGCGGCCTATGCCGCGCGCGCGGGCATCACCGCGTTCGTGTTGATCCCCGACGGCAAGATCGCACTCGGCAAACTCGCGCAAGCCGTGGTGCATGGTGCGGTGGTGGTGCAGATCCAGGGCAACTTCGACGACGGCATGCGGCTGGTCAAAGAGGTGGCCGAGACCGCACCCGTCACCATTGTCAACAGCATCAACCCCTATCGCCTGCAAGGGCAGAAGACGGCCGCCTTCGAGATCGTCGAAGCGCTCGGCAAGGCACCGGACTACCACTGCCTGCCGGTCGGCAATGCCGGCAACATCACGGCGCACTGGATTGGCTACAACGAGGCCATCGGCCAGGGCACCAAGGCCTGCGCCTTCTGCGATGGCAATTGCGCGACCCATCCGGTGGCTCTCACCGCCGACCGCAGCCGCCCGAAGATGGTCGGCTACCAGGCGGCGGGTGCTGCACCCTTCCTGCGCGGCGCGCGGGTGCTCAACCCGGAGACCGTCGCCACCGCCATCCGCATCGGCGATCCGCAGAGCTGGGATCGCGCCTGGGTGGTGCAGAAGGAATCCGGCGGCTGGTTCGACGAATGCACCGACGCCGAGATTCTGGCCACCCAACGCCTGCTGGCCGAGCGCGAGGGCATCTGGTGCGAACCGGCTTCGGCGGCCTCGCTGTGCGGCGCGCTGCGCGACATTGCCAGCGGCAAGATCGCCCAGGGTTCGACCGTGGTCTGCACGCTCACGGGCAATGGCCTTAAAGACCCCGACATCGTGATCCAGGCCGGCCTGACCGGGCTGATCCAGGTTGCTGCCGACCGTGGTGCGGTGGAGAAGGCGATTCTCGCCAACTTGCGCTGAGTCCAGCCAGCCACAAAAAAAGGCCGCACTCGATGCGGCCTTTTTGTTGGGCAAGGCAGACGCGATTCAGAATCGGTAAGTCAGTCCGGCACCCAGGTTGTGGTGCTTGTAGATGTCCTTGCGGTTCTCAAAGCTGTAGTCCACCCGCACGCCCCAGCGCGGGCCGAGGTCGAACACCGCACCACCGCCCAGCACCAGGATGTCGGCCTTGGCCTGCGGTGGCAGCGCCTCGCTGCCGCTGGTGAGTGCCAGGTAGGGCGAATAGCCTTCGGCCTCGAAACTCAGGCGCGCCGCGAACACGCCGGTGGTGGAGCCGTCGATGTTGTCGGTGATGCCGTAGCGCGCCTCGGCCACCGCGCCTGGCAGCAAGGCGCGCAGGCCGGGAGTGATGGTGGTCACCGTGCCATTGTCGTACTTGAAGTAGCGATAACCCAGCAGCGGTTGCACGGGGCTGTCGAGCAGCAGCTCGCCGTTGACCAGCAGCTGCGTCTCAGGGCGGAAATTGGCTTCACCCAGGGTGCGGCCAGCTTCCAGATTGAGCAGCAGCTTCGGGTGCGGCAGCCAGTAGCTGCCGAGGGTGAGGCCATCATCGACGCTGCCGAAATTGTTGTAGCCGTCGTAGCGCGCATACAGCACGTCGCCGCCACGGCCGATGCGCCGGCCCAGCTGCGCGAAGCGGCTGCTCTCGCCCTTGCGGGCGTTGTCGTAGTGGTCGTAGCCGAGGCCGGCATCCAGCCGCCAGCGCAGCGGCTCCACGGCGCGCTCCAGCCGCTGTGCCAGCTCGGCATCCTGCGGGTTGATCTGCTGCGCCTCGCGGTAGGCCGTTCTGGCTTCGGCGGTCTTGCCCTGGGCCAGCAGCACATCACCCTTGAGCTTGATGGCCTCGGCATTGCCGGGTTGCAGGCGCAGCGCGGCATCGAGTGCCTGCAATGCGTTCGCATGATCGCCCTTCCAGTACAGCACCCGCCCGATGCCGATGCGGTAGTCGGGCTTCTCAGGGGCCAGACTGATCGCCTCGCCCCAGACCTTCACCGACTCATCGAAACGGTTCTGCCAGCCCAGCACGATGGCGAGCTGCTCGCGTGCCAGCACATTGCCCGGTTCGCGGGCGGCGACCTCGGCGAACACCTCGGCGGCACTGACGAGTTGCTGCTGGCTCTTCAGCCGCACGCCGTCTTCGTAGCTGGCGGCCATCGTCTGGCTGGCGAGCAGTGTCAGTGCGGCAGCGGCGAAGGCACGTTGGATCGGGTTCATGTTGGAGTCCCTTGGTTTTGTGGGGTGAGGCTGCGGCGTTGCGGCGCCCAGTCGCGGCGGCCGGTGAGGATCTGCCACCAGCCCCAGGCTGCACCCAGATGGCGCAGCAGCTGGAAGCTGAAAGGTTCGAGCAGCGTCGCCACTGTAGAGCGCGCCCATAACAGTTTGGGGATGGGCTGGCCCAGCCAGCGGTGGTACTGGCGGATGGCCCAGTAGTGGTAGCTGAAGTCGATCAGCAGCTTGCCGCCGATCACCCACAGCACCACCGGGGCAAAGTGGCTGCCGCTGCTGACGAACAGCACCAGCAGCACGAAGGCGGTGATGCCGAAGATCGGTTGCAGGGTGTCCACCGCCTTCACCGGCAGCATCAGCCGGCCCACGCTGCCGTAGGCCGTATCGCCGTGCATCTGCCGATAGGCGAACTGGGTTTGCAGAAAGCCCGCGAACCAGCGCCGCCGCTGGCGCAGAAAGCCCGGCACATCGGCCGGCGCATCGGTTTCAGCGCGTGGCAGCGGCAGTACGCGCACGGTCCAGTCGAGCTGGTTCTGTGCCGCGTACTGGTGCAGGCGGTGGATCAGTTCGTAGTCCTCGACCAGGCACTTGGGGTCGAAGCCGCCGATCTTTTCCAGCACCTCGCGCCGGTAGGCGGCGAACGCGCCGGAGACCAGCAGCAGGGCATTGCTCTTCATCCAGGCCGCCCGTGAGAGAAAGGCGCGCAGGTATTCGAACTGCTGGAACAGCTCGAACACCTTCGCCTGCCAGCCGCCCGCGCCGGTGGGATTGAGAATGCCGCAGGCTGCCGCCAGTGCCGGCTCGGCGGCAAAGGCCCGGCGAAAGCTCTCCAGCGCGCCGCTGTCCAGCCGGGTATCGGCGTCGATGGTGACGATGACCGCCGACTCCAGATGCAGCAGACCGGCATTGAGCGAATCCGCCTTGCCGCTGTTGGGCTTGAACAGCACCTTGAGATTGAGATGGCGCGTGGATTGCACCAGTCCGTAGCCACTGCCCGCCACGCCGTAGCGTGTGGCCAGCAGCTGGCGGGTGCTGTCGGTCGAGCCGTCATCGACCATCAGCACGGTGTCACCCGCCCTGATCTCTGCCAGCACGGTGTCGAGCGTGGCGGCCAGCACGCTGGCCTCGTTGCGGCCGGGGATGATGATGCCCATCGCCACGGATTTCCGAGTGTCGTTCTCGACTACTTGCGCCTGTGCAGGCTGTGCGCCCAGGTCGCGGGTCTGCCAGGCCACGTAGGCAATCAGCCAGGTGTCGTAGGCGACGTAGAACAGCCCCGACATCCAGGCCAGCACGCTGTCGAACCAGAAGGCGCTGAAGGTCGACAGCAACCACAGCGTGCTGACGCCGAGGAACAGGCCATAGCCACGAAACCAGCGCACCGGCGACAGTCCGCTGCCTAGCGGAGACGGCCGAACAGCAGCAAGATTTTCAGGCATGGGCAGCGGGGCGATGGGCACGGAGAGGCCGTCTAGAACACAAGCTCTGACGTTAAGTTCCGCAGGTTTCAAAGTCGAGTCTCCGGCTTGCGGCGCCTCGCATATCACTCATTCGAGACCCGCATAATGCGGCGATGAAAGTTGATGCCGAACCCGCTGCGCCTGCCCGCAGCCAACGCCCGCTGCTGACCTACGAAGAACTGCCCGCCACGCTCTCGCCGGTGCTGCGCCGGCTCTATGCCGGGCGTGGTCTCAAGCCGCAGCAGCTCGATCTCGATCTCAAGAACCTGCTGCCACCGCAGGGTCTCAAGGGCATCGCCGAAGCCAGCCGCCTGCTGGCCGATGCCATCGCCGCGCGGCGCCGCATCGTGATTGCAGGCGACTACGACTGCGATGGCGCCACCGGCGTGGCCGTCGCCATCCTCGGCCTGAGCGCCCTGGGTGCGACGCAGGTCGGCTATGTGGTGCCCGATCGCGTGAACACAAGTTCGGTGACGATCTGTGGACATGGTCGGAATAGCCCATAAATGCTGGGATTTATCGGGTCTCTAGATATGTCCATAGAAGAGATGTTTTTTTACGATTTCTGCTCAGGGTTGTGTCTACAGCGGGCATCCCACTCAAGGCCGTCACCCTTTCAGAAACCGCCATCGAACTGAAAAGCTGTGCACAACAGCGGTGGTGCGTGTGAGTCAGTGATGCTGCTCAATCAGTGATGCTGCTCAAAAAGATAGGCTCAACGGAGCTGCCTCCTTAGTGGGGCAGATCCTTCTCGTCGAATAGTTGCTCGAGCTCTTTGCTGATCTTTCCGAGTAGCGCTTCGAGCGGGGTTCCATCTCGTAACGCAAATGTTGCCGCTAGCAAGGTGAGCGGATGCACGCCGATCTGCGTGCTGATCTGGTCAATCTTTTCGAGCGTAGGATTTTTCAGGCCACGCTCCAACCCGGAAATATAGGTTCTGCTGCTGACCTCGCTAAAGGTTTCCTGGCTAATCGCTTTGCGTTTTCGTGCCATTCGCAGAACCAGACCAAATGCTTTTCGAGACTCCATCAAAGACTCCTGTTGGGAGTCTCTATGTATGCGCATTGAACACTATAGAGCTACAATCTATAGTGTTCAATGCGATTCGGATAATAGGGGAGAAATTTGATGTTCATGACCGACAGCCGCCGCAGCATGACGCCGGTGCCTGGCACCGTCTTCAAGGGAGAAGTGCAGGTCTGGTCGTCGGTGGAGGTCGGGATACACATGCCCCTTTTTCACGCTGCTTTCAAAGTGATTGATCGCGGGGGAGAGAGGACGAGGTGTCTCATCACTCCGTCGCTCCATGATCTCGATCCGTCTGGCTTGATTGAATGCGATGGAGCAGTGTTGGAAAGCATCACGTTGATGAGTCCGCCTTGGTTGAATGGTACGAAGAATTGGAGGATGGACGCCCTCAGCGAGGTGCGCGAATGCAACGATGACAGCGTCGAGGGCACCGGCGTCTATTTCGTGCTCTGTGACGGCACCGTGCTTATGGACGAGCCGCTTTCCATCGAAGCGCGCAACGATTCCAAATCCGTTTTCTTCTTCACCCCACCTGAGTCGATTGAGACCACCCGGCACTTTTCTCGCATCGCATGTGAGGCGACATCGCGGTCAAACTGACCTGCGCAGTTTCAACGGGAAATGCAGCCCATAAAAAGTTACCGAACTTTCGACAGCGAATGGCGGAGTGCGCGTGTCATTTCAACTCATTTTCCGAGACTACGACCTGGAGTTGACACTCGCGCTGGATGCTGCTGCCGAGGATCAACTGCTTGAGCTGATGTCGGCCGCGATCTCTGATGGTCCGGAGAGAGCAGACCTGTCAAGGCAAGTGGCAGATGCAATCTGCACCCTGCTCAACTGTGAAAATGTCCCTCCGACAGAAAAGCAAATTAAGTATGCGGTGGCCATCGCTCGCAAGTTGTCTCTCACGATTCCGCCAGATGTTCTGCAACGCCGCGAAGCCATGACTAGGTTCCTTGGATCGCATGCTGAAAACTATCGACAGCGACGCGGATGAAGCTAGTGAGGCGAACCTTCTGCGGTCGCGCGCCTATATGGATATACCGATAACCGGCCGCCTATTCCAGTCTCCAATCGGCAGGTCATAACGATGTGCTGTAGGCCAGCGGTTCCGACGCCAGGCATCGCATGGTGTGTAGCGCCGCTCTCTGAAAACCTTATTCTTGTAGCTATGTGCTACATTTTCTCATCATTTAGCTGGAGAGCGATATGGCCACGAACAGTCCCATGCGACTAGATACCGAGCTGACCGACGCCGCCCGCGCCACCGCAGGAAGCATGAGCCGAAGCCTTGCCCAGCAGATCGCACACTGGGCGCGGATCGGGCGCGAGTTGGAGCGTAGTCCCGGCGTCACCGCACCCGCCGTTCAAGCCGTGCTGGAGGGACGAGGTGGCTACGACCAGTTGAACGTGCAGGAGCAGGCCATCGTTCG
>JAZKFO010000138.1:0-11996 GCA_040386395.1 Pseudomonadota bacterium
GCGGGCTTTCGCAGCTGAGCCATCATTTCCTTGAACACCTGCGCCTTCACGCGCACGACGAGATCGGGCGTGGGCGCAAAGCCTGCGTCCTTCGGCGGCAACACTTCAGACACGCCGCGCCGCAGCAGGTAGTGCCATTGCTCGTCGACGTCGGTGAACTCGAAGCGCACGGTCATCGTCTTGTCGCCGGCCTTTTCGTCATCAAGGTTCACGGCCAGTCCGTCGAAGAACACCGAGAGCGGCATGGCGGCGAGCATCTCCGGCGTGGGCGACACCGCACGGCTGGGCACGCTGTAGTCGCCGTTCAACTCGTGATAGCTGACGAGGTAGTAGTGCCGCGCATTGGGGTTGCTCTCTCCCTCGCCGAGGGCCTTGAGCGCGGCCAGCCTGGCCTGCTTCGCGGCGGCATTGCCTGCATTCACTCGCAGCGCGTGGCTGCTGAGTTCCAGCACCCAGGCGTGCTCGTTGTTCTTGCCGGCGGCTTCGATGGCCTGATTGAAGGCCGCTTCGCCACCCGCAAGCTGCACCATGCGTTGCGAGCGCTCCAGCGGCGGCAGCGGTGTGAGCGTGGCGGGGTCGCCGTCGTACCAGCCGAGGTTGCCGGTGAAGATGCTCTTCGCACTCCAGCCCGGTCGGCCGTAGAACTCCTGCAAGTAGGGCGAGGCAGCGAGATGCGCGGGCAGCTTGAGCGTGGCGGCCACTTCATCCGGCAGCAGGCCGCGATTCATCGCGCGCATCGTCTGGTCGTAGACGTAGCGGATGGCGTCGCGATAGTCGGTGAGCACGCGGGCGATTTCGTCCTTGCCCGCGATGGGTCGCGTGTGGCTGGGCAGCAGCAGCTCTGGGCTCAAGCGGCGCATCTTGTCGATGCTCGCGGCCCAGCGCTTGGGGTCGCGGTAGCCGGTGCCACGGATGGTGTAGAGGTTGGGGAAGGCCTTGTAGATGTTGTCGCCCGGCAGCAGGATCTTGCGATCCGGCAGCCAGACAAAAATCTGGTCGTCGGTTTCGCCCGGTGCATGGACGAGCGTGAAACGGATGCCGGCGACGGTGTCCTCCAGCGTGTCGCGGAAGGTCCTGGTCGGCCGCGCGATGCCGAGCGTGGTGCCCTCATGCACGGCCAGCTCCGGGCCGATACCGAGGTTGATCAACTCATCCGGCGACAGGCCGTGGCCATACATGCGCAAGGATCGTCGCGTGATGACGGGTTGCAGCTCGCTGGCGATCTTGTCCATGTTGGCCGCGACGTCTTCGTGCGCGTAGATCGGCACGGCCACACCGGCGGGCATGAAGGCCGCCGCGCCCTGCACATGGTCGGGGTGGGAGTGGGTGTAGATGATGGCGCGCACCGGCTGGGTGGTCTTGAGCGCGAAGGCGGCGGCGACCTCCTTTGCCGCTTCGAGCGACTCGGTGGTGTCGATCAGCAGCGCGCCGCCGTCGCCCTCGATGAGGATGGCGTTGGCGATGCCGTAGCCGATGGCGACGTGTACGCCGGGGGCGGGCGTGAGCACTTCCTTTTTGAACTCGGCGCTGTGGGCCTTGAGGGCTTCCGGTGTCGCCACCACCGCAGGCGGTGTGGCGGGTTTCGAGCAGGCGCCCAGTGTCAAGCACAGCAAGGCCATCAGGCTGCAAGATTTCATCGCGGTCTCCTCCAGCAACTTCGTTCTTATGTTTTATCCGCAGCCAGGCATCGCGCCCAGCCTGCCGGCCCCAGCTTTTTGAGCGTGGCGATGTTTCGCTGTGGGATGTCGTCTACATCCGGGTAGCTCTCCACCGCCTGTTCGATCGAGTCCTCACGCAGCAGGTGCAGCAGCGGGTAGGGCGCGCGGTTGGTGAAGTTCTCGATGTCATCCGGCTCTGTCTCAGAGAACTGGTACTGCGGGTGGAAGCTCGCCACCTGGATCACGCCCGTCAGCCCCAGCGCATCGAGGGCGGCATCAGCGGCATCGAGAAAATCGTTGTAGTCGAGAAAGTCGGTGAGCGCCTGCGGGTGGATCAGCAAGGTGGTCTCGCATTCGGCCGGGGCGGCGGCGTGCAGGTCTTGCAGGGCCAGGATGAGGTCATCCAGCAGGGCCTCGTCGCTCGTCGCCGCACTCACCGTGAATCGCACGCGCTGCTTCACGTACGCGGCCTTGGCGAAGGGGCAGAGGTTGAGGCCGATGACGGCGCGTTCGAGCCACTGCTGCGTGGTGGCGATGACTTCGGTTTCGTTCATGCCGAAAGCCTAGCAGCCTAAACTGGAGGCATGCCCGAACTCCCTGAAGTCGAAACCATCCGCCGTGGCGTGGAGCCGCATGTCGTCGGCCGCACCATCGCCAAGGTGATCGTGCGCGAGCCGCGCCTGCGCTGGCCGGTGCCGGCGCACTTCGCAAGCTTTGCCGAAGGCCAGCGCATCACCGGCACCAGCCGACGCGGCAAATATCTGCTGCTGCATCTGGGAGATGCAGGCGACAAGCTCATCATCCACCTCGGCATGTCGGGTCGCGTCTTCGTGCTCGATGCCAACCATGCGCTGTTGAAGCACGACCACCTCGACCTCGTACTCGACGACGGCCGCGTGCTGCGTTACCACGACCCGCGCCGCTTCGGCGCGGTGCTGCCCTGGCCTGCCAGCGAGGGCGAGCATGTGCTGATGCAGACGATGGGGCCGGAGCCTTTCAGCGAGGCCTTTCACGGCGAATACCTGTTCGACAAATCACGCCGCAAGACCACCGCCGTCAAAACCTTTTTGATGGATGGCGGCGTGGTGGTGGGCGCGGGCAATATCTATGCGGCGGAGTCGCTGTTCCGCGCGCGCATCCGCCCCACACGCGCCGCCGGCAAGGTGACGCGCCTTGAGTACGCCCTGCTGGCAGACAAGGTGCGCGAGGTCTTGCAGGAGGCCATCACCCAAGGCGGCACCACCCTGCGCGACTTCGCCGGGGCCGATGGCGCGGCGGGCTACTTCCAGCAGGACTTGTACGTGTATGGCCGCGAGGGCCTGCCCTGCCGCGTCTGCGGCACGCCCATCAAACTGCTGCGACTGGGCAATCGGCAGAGCTGCTACTGCCCGCAGTGCCAGCACTGAACAGCTCGCCCTGTTTCGTCACAGCCCTTCGCGCTAGGGTGCGCGCACATCCACGCCCGAAAGCGCAATGAGCCTGCTCGCCCAACCCCTGAAACTCGCCTGCGGCGCCACGCTGCCCAACCGCATCGCCAAGGCCGCGATGACCGAGGGCGTGTCGGACGCGCGCCTGTTTGCCACCGAGCGTCACAACCGGGTCTACCGCGCCTGGAGCGAGGGCGGGGCCGGCCTGCTCATCACCGGCAATGTGCAGATCGACCGCTGGGTGCTGGAGCGCCCCGGCAATGTCGCCATCGACCCGGTGGAGAAATTCCGCCCTGGCTACGAGGGTTTCGAGCGGCTCAAGGCGTTCGCCGCCGCGGGCACGATGGCGGGCAATCACCTGTGGATGCAGATCAGCCACGCCGGCCGGCAATCGCCCTGGTATGTGGCGAAGGAGCCGCTCGCACCGAGCGCGGTGCAGCTCGACCTGATGGGCAACTACAAGACGCCGCGACCGATGCGCGAGGACGAAATTCTCGACTTCATCCAGCGCTTCGCCAAGGTCGCCCGCGTGGCGCGCGAGGCGGGCTTCACCGGCGCGCAGATCCACTCCGCGCACGGCTACCTGCTCTCCAGCTTTCTCTCACCGGTCACCAATACGCGTACGGATGCCTGGGGCGGCTCGCTGGAAAACCGCGCACGCTTTCTCATCGAGTCCATCCGCGCCACCCGCAAGGCGGTGGGGGCGGATTTCCCGCTCGCCATCAAGCTCAACTCGGATGACTTCCGCCGTGGCGGCTTCGAGTTCAGCGACTGCCTCAAGCTGGTCGAGATGCTCAATGCCGAAACGCTCGACCTCATCGAGATTTCCGGCGGCACCTACGAGCAGCCCAAGCTGCTGGGGGCCGATGGCCGCGCTGGAGATGCGATGCCACTGCGGCAGAGCACGGTACAGCGCGAGGCGTACTTCCTCGAATACGCGAAGGCCATTCGGGCGGTGGCGAAAATGCCCATCCTCATGCCCGGCGGCTTTCGCAGCCGCGCCGGCATGGAGGCCGCGCTGGCGAGTGGCGATATCGACGTCATCGGCCTGGCGCGCCCGCTCTGCACCATGCCGGACCTGCCGAAGAAACTGCTCGCAGGCAGCATCGAAGAAGCCCCGGCCTTCGAGCGCACGTTTGCGCCCAAGAGCAAGAACTTCATCACCAAGCTGGTGAACCTGCTGGGCCAGATGGGCTGGTATTACGCGCACATCGAGGATCTCGGCGATGGAAAGCCGCTCAAGCTCGACCGCAGCATCACGGCCGCTTTTCTGCGCTACCTCAAGAACGAGTACGTGAACGCCTGGCGCATGAAACGGTCGTAAGGGGACGCTTGTCCCGGAGACGCCCATGAAAAAGCTGGCCCTGCTGTTGCTGGTTGCCGCCTGCCTCGGCGCGGGCGGTGTGCAGGCCGACGCGCCGCCCACCAAGCCGCTGCTGAAGGCTGATCGCTGTCCACCGGCTCCAGGCAGCCGCCTGAGCCGAGCGCCTGACGCCGAGGGTCGCTGCAACCCGCCGCAGGCTTTTTCCCGCAGCTATTCGCAGGAAGAGATCGAGCGCACCGGCCAGATTGATCTCGACCGGGCACTGATGCAGCTGGACCCGGCGCTGACGCTTGGACGGAGCCGCCCGTAATCAGTTGAGCGCGCTGGGCACCGCGAGGCGGAAGGGCGTGATGTGCGCCTCAAAGGTGTCGCCGGTTTCCACCACCCGCATCTCGTATTCGCCGTGCATGGTGCCCACTGGCGTATCGAGCGGGCAGCCGCTGCTGTAGTGGAACTCGGCACCCGGCTCCAGCTCCGGCTGCTGGCCGATCACGCCGGCACCGCGCACCTCATCCACCGCGCCTTCGCCATTGGTGATGACCCAGTGGCGGTTGAGCAACTGGACGGTCTGCGTGCCCTCGTTGCGGACGATGACGTGATAGGCGAACAGCCAGCGGTCGGCCTCCGGCATCGACTGATCCGCCAGGTATTCCGGCTGGACGATGACGCGCACACCGCGGGTGAGCGTATTGCTCATCACATGAACCCGGCGGTGAGCTGGGCCTCTTCGCTCATCATCTCGCGCGTCCATGGCGGGTCGAAGGTGAGTTCCACATCCACCTCATTGACCTTGGGGATCTGCCTAACCTTGGTCTTCACATCCTCGACGAGGATGTCGCCCATGCCGCAACCGGGTGCGGTCAGCGTCATGCGGATGCTGGCCTTGCGCTCGCTGGCGGTCGCGCCTTCGAGCACATGGCAGTCGTAGACGAGGCCGAGGTTGACGATGTCGATGGGGATTTCGGGGTCGAACACGGTCTTGAGCTGCGCCCACACCGCCAGCTCGATTTCCTTGTCGGTGGCGTTTTCGGGCATCTCGATGCCCTTGGCCTTGGCCTTGCCCAGCGCATCGGCATCGGCACCATCGATGCGGAACAGATGGCCTTGCACCTGCACCGTGTAACTGCCACCGAGCGCCTGGGTGATGTGGGCAACGGCGGCTTCCGGCAGCTCGACCTTGGTGCCCTGGGGAATGAGCACGCCGATCACGTCCCGGGTGAGGGTGACGGTTTCGTTGTCGTTGGAAGTGCTCATGGCCAGGCAGCGAATAACAGGGCGCGCATGGTAACGCCTTCAAGGGGTTCAATCCCGTCATGGCTTCGGGTAGCCTTGCGCACGCAGCGATAGGGCGAGTCAATGAACACCGGCTACAGAAAACTTCTCGAAACCCTGAACGCGCAGTGCCAGCAGGCAGCATCCGGGGTATTGCACCTGTACACCGTTCAGAACCACTACGGCCGCATTGGCCTGGTATGCGGCGAGATCAACCACGTTTCGCTGCACACGGCCCGCAGCATGACGGCCCTGCCCCTGTTGCTGAACGCCGCCATCAGCTCGCACCGTTTCGAGGCCGGCGCCGGGCTGCCGCCGATGAACGATCTGCTGGACACGCCCGATATCCTGGCCATGCTGGGTTGCAAGGAGTTGCAGCCGCAAACCCCGCCGCCAGCGGTGGCAGCGGTGCCGGAGTGGCAGCCGCCGGCACCAGCCCTTGCCGCCGCACCCCAGCGCCAGTCCGTCTCGGCCATCGAGCTGGGCATCATCGAGGCCGAGCTGTACCGGGAACTTGGACCCATGGCCAGCAGTCTGGTGCAGGAGTGTCTTCCGCATGCCGACAGTGCCCTGACGCTCGCCACCGCACTGGCCGACCAGTTGATGCCATCCTCCGGCGAGTCGTATCTGGCACGGGTGACCACCCTGCTTCGCGCGGTCAACACCTGGTAGTTCCACCTCAAGAATTGAAGGATTTCCATGCGCCATCTGCTCGCCATCGCCGTTTTCAGTGTTGCCGCTGCCGCCCACGCCAGCAGTGAGCCGCCTGCCGCACCGCGCGTGGTGCAGGTCACCGGGCAGGGCGAGGCGAGCATCGCGCCCGACCGCGCCCGCCTTTCCACCGCCATCGAGGCCCGCAACGCCGACCTGAAGCTGGCCGAAGCCAGGATCAACGAAAGCACCCGCGCGGCCTTGGCGACGCTGAGCAGCCTCGGCATCAAGAAAGAGGACATCTCCACTGCCAGCTATTCGGTGAATCCGGAATACGACTGGGTCGACAACCAGCAGAAGTTTCGCGCTTACTTCGCGCGGCGCGAAGTCAATGTGACGGTGCGCAATCTCGACCAGGTGGGCGAGGTGATGCTGAAGCTCACCAAGGCCGGCGTGAACCAGATCAACCCGCCGGTGCTGGAGTCGAGCGAGGTCAAGGAGAGCGAGCGGCTGGCACTGGCCAAGGCGGTGGCCGATGCGACCGCCCAGGCCAAGGTGGTGGCCGGCGGCCTGTCGATGAAGCTGGGTTTGATCCGCACCATCAACGCCACGACGCAGGGTTCTCAGCCGCCGCAGCCGATGCCGCGCGTGATGGCGATGAAGGCCTCCGCCGACATGGCGGAGATGAGTGGCAACGAGCAGACCGGCTTCAGCGCGGGACTGATCCGCACCAGCTCGACCGTGACGGCGGAGTTCGAGCTGCTGCCCTGAGCGAAACGCTCAACGGTTATTGAGCTCGACCCAGAGCAGGAACAGGCTTAGGCAGCCCGCGTAGAAAAAGGTGACGGCCATCGCGCCCAGCACTTTCTGCCAGCGCGGCGACATGGTGGTGCTGCGCCACATCCAGAGCGTGGCCACGCACAGCAGGGCTTCGGGGATGAGCGGATAGAGCGCGAAGCCCATGAAGCTGCGCACATTCACCGCATGCCAGAGCTGCAAGGGCCTTGCGGCCCACTCCCACGCCACGAACAGCGTCAGTCCCAGCAGGGCGGCGGTGAGATAGGACCATTTGCGCGGTGCCGCCGAGGCGAACAGGCTCACCGGCCAGAGCAGCATGATCCACAGGCCGGCGAAGTAGACCGGCACCACGTTGGCAAACTTGGGCACGCCGTGGTCGGGGAACACCAGCGTGCCCATGCGCTTGACCAGCATCCAGTCCGCCATCGGCAGCGTGAAGCTGAGCGGCAGCAGGAACACCCAGAGCAGGTACCACTGCCGGTGCCCGCGCCAGTTGGCGATGGCCGGCAGCAGGATGTTGTAGAGCGCAGCCAGGATGAGGATGGCCTTGCCAAGCGCCTTGTCGGGCACGCCGATGGCCACCGGTACCGCCACCGCAAAGAAGGCGAGGTGGAACCACAGCGCATCGCGCAGGGAGGCAGCGGAAGGGCGGTTGTCGATCATGGATTGCTTTGCGTTTCTTGGTCTTGTGCCGCATATGGTCTCACTGAGGCCGCGCGGCGTCATGCAGGCGGCGTGCGGCGGTGGCAGAATTGCGCACTTTCCCGCCAGTCATGGCACCACCGAAGGCCCACCGTGCCGGAAAGTCATCGCAGCACCCCTCTCGTCGGCATCATCATGGGCTCCCGCTCGGACTGGGAGACGATGCAGCATGCGGTGCAAACCCTGGTCGATCTCGGCGTGCCGCACGAGGCGCGCGTGGTCTCTGCGCATCGCACGCCTGACCTGTTGTTCGACTACGCCGAGGCGGCTGCCGGGCGCGGCCTGAAGATCATCATCGCCGGTGCGGGTGGCGCGGCCCACCTACCCGGCATGTGCGCCGCCAAGACGCGCCTGCCGGTGCTGGGCGTGCCGGTGCAGAGCAAGGCGCTCAATGGTTTGGACTCGCTGCTCTCCATCGTGCAGATGCCCGCCGGCATCCCGGTCGGCACCGTCGCCATTGGCCGTGCGGGTGCGATCAACGCGGCGCTGTTCGCAGCGGCCATCCTCGCCAATGAAGATGCTGCTCTGGCCGAGCGGCTCGATCACTTCCGCAGCGAGCAGACCCGCAAGGTGCTCGAAGACGCGCCGCTGGAACTGCCCTCGCTATGAAGATCGGGATTCTCGGCGCGGGCCAGCTCGGAAGAATGCTCGCATTGGCAGGCTATCCGCTCGACTTCGACTTCGTGTTCCTCGACCCGGCGACCGAGGCCTGCGCAGCACCCCTGGGCACACACATCCATGCCGATTTCGACGACGAGCGCGCGCTGCAGGAGTTCTGCGTCAGTGTCGATGTCGCCACCTTCGAGTTCGAGAACGTCTCGGCGCATTCGGCCGAGTTCGTGGCGGCGCGCGTGCCGCTGTATCCCGCACCGAAGGCGCTGACGGCCGGGCAGGACCGCCTGCACGAAAAGCAGCTGTTTGCCCAGCTCGGCATCCCGGTGCCCGGCAACGTCGCCGTCAGCTCGCTCGAAGGCCTGCAGAAGGCCGTCGCCCACCTGGGCCTGCCGGCCGTGCTCAAGACCCGTCGCATGGGCTACGACGGCAAGGGGCAGGCGGTGCTGCGCACGGCTGATGACATCGTCCCTGCCTGGGAAAAGCTCGGCAGCCAGGCACTGATCCTGGAAGCCTTCGTCCCCTTCGAGCGCGAGGTGAGCTGCCTCGCCGTGCGCGCCAAGACCGGCGAGATGCGCTTCTACCCGCTGGTGGAGAACGTGCATCGCGACGGCATTTTGCGCACCGCCATCCCCACCAGCAACGACCCCTTGCAGGCCGAGGGCGAGGACTACGCGCGCCGCGTGGCCGAGCATCTGGATTACGTCGGCGTGCTGGCCTTCGAGTTCTTCGTGGCGGGCGGCAAGCTCTTGGCCAACGAGATCGCGCCGCGCGTCCACAACTCCGGCCACTGGAGCACCGAGGGGGCAGAGACCTCGCAGTTCGAGAACCATCTGCGCGCCGTCGCCGGCCTGCCGCTGGGCTCGACCGCGCTGCGGGGTGCCTCGGCGATGGTGAACCTGATTGGCAGCGCACCTGCCACGCCCGCACTGGTCGCCCTCGATGGCGTACATGTCCACAACTACGGCAAGACGCCCAAGCCGCAGCGCAAGATCGGGCATGTGACGGTGACGGCCGCCACGCGCGAGCAGCTGCTAGCACGCCTGGCCCCGGTGCAGGCGCTGGTGGAGCAGCACGCGCAGTAATCCAGATCACCTGCAAGCGCAGGCGAGATCGGGCAGCATGTCGCACGGTTTTTTCAGCAAGGACGTGCCATGGCCGACGCCAGCTCCCCCAACATCACCCAGACGCTCGACATCCTCATCATCGGTGCCGGCGTCTCCGGCATCGGCATGGCCTGCCATCTGCGCGAGGCCTGTCCCAGTAAGAGCCTGATGGTGATTGAACGCCGCGCCGAAATGGGCGGCACCTGGGATCTGTTCCGCTACCCCGGCATCCGTTCGGACTCGGACATGATGACCTTCGGCTATCGCTTCGCGCCCTGGATCAAGCCGCAGATCCTCGCCGACGGCGGCTCGATCAAGGGCTATGTCACCGCCACCGCCGCTGAAAAGGGCATCACCGAACGGGTGCGCTTCGGCCGCAAGGCGGTGTCGGCCAGCTGGTCCAGCGAGACCGCGCTGTGGACGGTGCAGGTGCTGATCGAAGCCACCGGCGTGACCGAGACCTACCAGGCGCGCTTCCTGCTCGGCTGCACCGGCTATTACAACTACGACGAGGGCTTCAAGCCGCACTTTGTGGGCGAAGAAACCTTCAAGGGCCAAGTCATCCACCCGCAGCAGTGGCCGAAGAATCTCGACTACGCCGGCAAGAAGGTGATCGTGATCGGCAGCGGTGCCACCGCCGTGACGCTGGTGCCGGCGATGGCCGGCACCGCCGCGCAGGTGACGATGGTGCAGCGCTCGCCGAGCTACTTCCTGCCCATCCCCTCGATGGATCGGGTCAGCCAGCTGATGCAGAAGGTGATGCCGGACAAGCTGGTCTACCGCATCACCCGCGCGCGCAATGTCGCCTTCCAGCAGTTCGTCTACCGCGTGGCGCGCAGCCGCCCGAAAGCCTTCAAGCGGTTTTTGCTGAACACCGCCAAAAAGCAGCTGCAGGGCAAAGTCGACATGCGCCACTTCACGCCCAACTACGAGCCCTGGGACCAGCGCCTCTGCGTGATCCCGGACGGCGATCTGTTCCGCGTGCTGCGCGAGGGCAAGGCCAGCATCGCCACCGACCACATCGAGCGCTTTACGCCGAAGGGCCTGAAGCTCGCCAGCGGCGAGGAGATCGAGGCGGACATCATCATCACCGCCACCGGCCTCGACCTGCAGATGTTCGGCGGCATGGCGCTGCACGTTGATGGCGCGGTGGTGAAGCCGGGCGAGGGCATGATGTACAAGGCCGTGATGCTGCAAGGCCTGCCCAACACCGCGATGGTGTTCGGCTACATCAACGCCTCCTGGACGCTGAAGGCCGATCTCTCGGCCGAGTTCGTCTGCCGCCTGATCAACCACATGGATGCCGAGGGCTACCAGCAGGTTACGCCCGTGGCCGCTGCTGACGAGATCACCGAACACACCATGATGGGTAGCCTCGCCAGCGGCTACGTGAAGCGCGCCGCGCACCTGTTGCCGCGCCAGGGCAAGAGCGGCCACTGGCAGGTGGCGCACAACTACAAGACCGATACCGCGCTGCTGCGGGATGCGCCGATTGCGGACGAGGGCCTGGAGTTCCGTCGCGTGGCGGCGGCGGCAGGCAAGGCGCGGAAGTAGCCCTAGAGCTTCAGCTCCACCTTCACCTCTTTCCACAGCAGGCGGTAGGCCTCAGCTGCGGGGTGGTCGCTGGCAAAATCCTCCACCGGCGCCTTGTGCTCGCCCATCTTCTCGATGACGGTCGAGTAGGGAATCACGGCCCGCAAGAGCTTGGGCATGGACTTGGGTGGCGCCTCGATCAGTGCCTTGTGCAGGCCGCGACGGCGATCCGCCAGTGACCAGAACGCGCGCAGCCGGTCGCGCGGCAGCTTGTGGTCGCCGAAGTGGTCCAACAGCTGCTTGAGCGCGCGCAGCGAGAGGTGTGTGGGCACCGTGGGCAGCAGAACGCGATCCGCCGCCGCGAAGATGTTTTCGGCCAGGTGCGAGAGGCTGGGCGGGCAGTCGAGCACGCAGAGGCTGTAGTGCTCGCTCAGGGGCTTCAGCAGCTGCTTGAGGGTGTCGGGGTCGTCCTTACGGAGCCAGGTGTCGAGGTGGCGGGTGGTGAGGTCGGCGGGGATCAGCGCGAGGTTGCTGCGGCTGGTTTCCTGCACCCAGTCGCCGATGGGGGCATTGCCGCTCCACAGGGCCTTGGGCTTGCCCGCTTCGATGGCGGTGGCTGACAGCGTCCAGCTGGCTGCGCCTTGCGGGTCGAGGTCCCACAGCACGGTGGGGATGCGCGCCCGCGCGGCAAGACAGGCGAGGTTTACGGCCGCAGCGGTTTTGCCGACGCCGCCTTTCAAGTGATACAGCGCGAGTGTTTTCATCGGCCTGCTCCCCTGTTTGTTGTTGGGATTATGCCGACGGATGCTGCCGCTGGGTTGGCGATTCGCGCTGACGCGCTCTGTTTGCGGCGCGTTTGCTTTGAGTGCGGTTTCGCCTTGGGGCGACTCACTTTTCTTTGCTTCGCCAAAGA
>JAZKFO010000139.1:0-15487 GCA_040386395.1 Pseudomonadota bacterium
ACAAGCTGGTGTGGAACAAGATGAACGAGAGCAACCCGCGCTGGTCGCAGCTGCCACGCTCCGAGGATGGCCTCATCCTCGCGGGCCAGCAGTTCACCACCTCCACCGGCCTGCTCAACGAAGACTGCTCGGTGATGCCGACCTACCTCTTCACCGCCGACCATCGCGCCACCACCATCGACGGCATCCTCAAGGCCATCAAGAGCTACAACGCCGAGCTGGGGCCAGACAGCCCTGTGAAGTTCACGCTCGCGGGCGGCAACGTCGGCGTGATGGCGGCCACCAACGAGGTGATTGCAGAGACCGAGTTCAAGGTGCTGTTCTGGCTGTTCGCGGCGATCATCATCTGCGTGTATGCGAGCTTTAGAGGCATCACCGGCATCATCTGCATCGTGGTGCCGCTCGCTGCCGTGTCGGTATTCACCTACGCGATCATGGTCTGGCTCGGCATCGGCCAGACGGTGGCCACACTCCCTGTCGCAGCATTCGCGGCGGGCATCGGCGTGGACTACGGCATCTACATCTACAGCGTGCTCGAAGAGAACGTGAAGATGAAGGGCATGGCCCTGCGCGAAGCCTACGCCGACACCCTGCACCAGACCGGCAAGGCCGTGGTGGTCACCGCCATCGCGCTCTCGGCGAGTGTCGCGACCTGGGTGCTGTCCGATCTTCAGTTCCAGATCGACATGGGCATTCTGCTCACCATCATGTTCCTCGCCAATGCCGTCGCTGCCCTCGTCATGCTGCCCGCCTTTGCGAGTCTGTTGATGAAGGCACCCGCGAAACCGCTCACCACTCCGGCCCACGCATGAACAAGCTCTCTCTCATCGCTTTCACTGCGCTGGCCTTTGCACAGGCCACGCCCGTCTTCGCCGAAATCACCGGGCCGAAACCGCTGCCCGCGCTCATCAGCCCCAAAGCCAGCGAGGGCCTGCTGCTGGGCTTGGCGGCTGCGGGAAGCAGCCAAATTGCCGTCGGCGGCAATGGCGTGATTCTGCGTGCGGCAGATGGCAAGGTTTTCGAGCAGGTGGCGAGCCCGGTGGACATCACGCTCACCGGCCTGGCCTTCGCCGATGCCCGCCACGGCTGGGCGGTGGGCCACGACGGCGCGATTCTGCACAGCGCCGATGCCGGTGCCACCTGGGCCTTGCAGAACTGGCAGCCGGATCAAAACGCACCGCTGTTCGCCGTGCTGCCGCTGAGTGCGACGCAGGTCATCACCGTTGGGGCTTTCGGCACCATCAAGACCAGCGCAGACGGCGGCAAGACCTGGGCCGATCTCGACGCCCCCGCCATCACCGGCGAGAAATACCACCTCAATGCCATCGCCCAGCTGCGTGATGGCCGCATCGCTGTCGTTGGCGAGCGTGGTCTGGTGGGGCTTTCCATTGACGGACGCGAGTGGCAGCGCATTGCCCTGCCGTATGAGGGCTCACTGTTTGGCGTGCTGCCGTTCGGTGAGCACGGCATGGTGGTGTTCGGCATGCGCGGCAATGTCTATGTTTCCGACGCGCCCGAAACCGGCCAGTGGACGAAGGTGGAAACCGGCACCACGTCCAGCCTGTTCGCGGGTGCGCTGTCGGGCGAAGACGCCATCCTGGTCGGTGCCGACGGCGTGATGCTCCGCATCAGCGGCACCAAGCGGACAGCCTCGGTCATCAAGGCCAAGAGCCTGAATCGCGATCAGGTTTTCGCAGCGATCCAGATCAACAGCACGGAGATGATCGTGGGCGGCGACAAGGGCGTCAGCAAGGTCGCGCTCAAATAACGGGCGGGGTCACTCCGAGGTGACGATCCACAAGTCCTGGCTTGATCGGGCCCGCTTCATGGCGAAGCGGGCCTCGTGCCCGGTGAGGGCCCCGAACGGGGTCTTGGCCTTGAACTGCACCAGCACCTCGAAGCGGGTGGCGTCGTCCGCCGAGGGCTGGATGAGAGCGACGGTGAAGCCTTGCAGGCTCTCAGGGATTCGAAGCCGCGCCTGCACCAGCGGCTGGGTGTAGCGCTGCACCTCCGCTGGTGTCGGCGCGGTGGCGGCGCTGGCCAGCGGCAACAGCAGTGCGGCCACCAGGCCGGCGGCCAGCCGTTTCATGAGGGCTTGCGGGCCGGTTGCCCGGCCTTGAAGACGGCGAGCGCCGCCGTGCGCCGCCGCTTCATCTCCTCGCCTACGGCAGCACCGCTGAAGCCGGCGGCAATCACATCCTTCACCGGCACCGCCGCTGCGGCCTGGTGTGCGGCGTGCAGATAAGCCACCTGCGGATACTCGCAGTGCTCAAAGTTCAAGCGCCCGCGCGCATCGCAAATGCTGGCCTCGCAAACCCGCGCGAGGCGATCCGGCTTGCGGAAGGCATCCAGCCGTTCGAGCAGCTTGAGCAGGGTCTCCGGCTTCAGCTCGCGCACGATGTGGATCAAGAGGTGCTCGGCGGTGTGGTGCAGGGCAATGTCGCGGCACTCGTTGGGGATCTTCAGGCGCTCGCACACCCGCCGCACCAGCGGCACGCCGCGCGCGTCGTGCATCTTGTGGCTGGGCCATTCCATCATCGGCGTGGCGGCCTTGCCGAGGTCGTGCAGCAGGGCTGCACAGCGCACTTCGAGCGAGAAGTTTTCACGCGCGCCGACATCGACGCACATCAGGGTGTGGACGAAGGTATCCACCTCCGGGTGGTAGTCGGCGCGCTGCGGCACGCCATCGAGCGCGGCGAGTTCGGGGATGATTTTTTGCAGCGCGCCGCAGTCGTGCAGCACCTTGAAGAACACGCTCGGTGTGTCGTGCATCAAGGCCCGCGCCATCTCCTGCCAGATGCGCTCCGGCACCAGGGCATCGACTTCACCGGCCTCGACCAACTCGCGGCAGAGCGCCATGGTTTCGGGTGCGACCGTGAAGCCGAGTGGTGCGAAGCGCGCGGCAAAGCGGGCGAGGCGTAGCACCCGCACCGGGTCTTCGGCAAAGGCGGGCGAGACATGGCGAAGCACCTTGTTGGCCAGGTCGCGCTGGCCGCCGTGCGGGTCGATCAGCCTGCCGTCTTCGGCCTGCGCGATGGCATTGATGGTGAGGTCACGACGCAGCAGATCGTCTTCCAGCGTCACCTCCGCGCCGGTATGGAAAGTGAAGCCGTGATAGCCGCGCCCGCTCTTGCGCTCGGTGCGGGCGAGGGCGTGTTCCTCCTTGGTTTTGGGGTGCAGGAACACCGGGAAATCCTTGCCCACCGGCAGAAAGCCTGCGGCGCTCATGTCCTCCGGCGAAGCCCCGGTCACCACCCAGTCGCGCTCCTGCACCGCGAGGCCCAGCAGGGCATCTCTGACGGCACCCCCCACCAGGTGAATCTTCACGGCGTGACGACCGGCGCGGGCTCCACCATCGGCAGCCAGTTGTTGGCACGCACCGGCTTCTTGGTTTCCAGCCACTGGTAGACGCCGACATGGAACAGGATGCGCTGCACATAGGTGCGCGTCTCGTTGAAGGGAATGTTCTCGATCCACACATCCGCCTCCATCGTCGAAGGCGGACGCCAGCGCGTCACCGCGCGAAAGCCGGCGTTGTAGGCGGCGAGCGCCATCTGCCAGCGGCCATCGGACTTGTCGAGCACCTCGCGCAGGTGCAGCGCGCCGAGCGGGATGTTGATGTCGGGGTTCTTCAGATCGTCATTGCTCGGTGCGGCCTGGCCCGCCGCCTTGGCCGTCATCGCCGCCGTGCCCGGCATCATCTGCAACAGGCCCAGCGCCCCGGCGCTGGAGGTCGCATCCGGCTTGAAGGCGCTCTCCTTGCGCATGACCCCATACAGCCATTGCACGGGGATGCCCGCGGCCTCGGCGGCGGGTTTGGCGATGTCCGCATAGGGCCTGGGGAACAGCGTCTCCAGATCACGGAAGATGCCCAGACGGGTGGCGGTGACGATGGCCTGGTCATACCAGCCGAGTGCTGCGGCCTCGCGTACCAGTGCGGGCCGGGCGGTTTCGGACAGGGCCTCGATGGCATCGGCCCATTCCAGCGAGGCGATGGATTTCTGCCCCGCCTGCCAGGCCTCGCGGGCCCGCACCAAGGCAGGGGTGGCATCCAGTGCGGCACGCTGCTCCGGCGTGATGGGCTTGGGCTCGTTGATCGGCGTCCAGCCCTTGCCGGCGCGCCAGGCGGCGAGCAGGCCGTAGGTATCGTTCTCCTTCGCGAGGCTGCTGTAGCGCTGAAAGGCTTCGCCCTTCTGCCCCAGGGTTTCGAGCGCGCGGGCGTTCCAGTAGCGCCAGCGTGGTTGCTCGCCGAGGTATTGCGGCATCAGCGTCAGCCAGTTGAAAGCCTGGTTCCATTCGCCGGCCCACAGTGCAGCGCGCACGCGCCACTCGTGGCTGCGCTCGTCGATCAGCGCCTCCGGCACCTGCCGGAACAGCTGCACGGCATCGACATCGCGGTTCCAGGCCAGGGCCAGCGCCGTGTTGCGTTGCAGGGTCTGGGTCTGGATGTCGGAGAGCTTCTGTGCCGCCGCCACCGCATCGAGCAGGGCCGCCGCCTCGGCGGGCGACTTGCGCGCCCAGCGCATCCAGGTGTCGGCCAGGCCCTCGCTGTCGAGCAGTTGCGGCGTGCCTTCGGCCAGCGTCGCAAACTCATCTGCCGGTGTCGCGAGCTGGCGCAACCAGGCTTCGAAGCGCGCGCGGCGCTCCACCGGCAGCGCTGGCAACAGCGCGCGGGCGCGGCTGCTGTCGCCATCGAGCAGGCGCGCGCGCAGGCGGCGCTCGACCAGCACCGGGGTATAGAGCGGCTGGGTCTTGAGCCAGGCGAAGCTCGCGGCGCAGGTCTCCGGCAGGGTGTCTTCGGCTATCCAGCGCTCGGCGATGTCGCTGGCGAGGGTGGCGGTGTCGCCCGTCTGGCGGCGGGCGTCGAGCAGTTGGCAGCGCAGGGCCTCGTTGGCGGCACTCTCGCGCCACAGCGCGATGAAGCCCTTGCCATCGCCCGCTTCGGCAGCGGCCTTCAGCAGCGCGCGGCGCAGGTCGCGCACATGCGCCACTTCACCGGCGGCTTCGGCGAAGCGGATGGCTTCTTCGCTGTCGCCGCTGGCCACGCGCTGCCGCAGGCGCGCGGCCTGCAACCAGGGGTAGAGCGGATAGGCGCGCAGGGCCTCGCTGTCGCTGCTCGAATCGAGGCTGGGCGCGGCATAGGCCACTGCGAACTCGGCGCGGGCATCGCTCACCGGCTGGGCCATGCTTGATGCGGGCAGCAGGGCGAAGGTGAAACCGACGAGGAGAAGCTGCAAAGGTCGAAGCATGGCTTTTTTCACTTAGGATTCGCGCTTATTTCATTGTAGGTGGCAGCAGCCCGCATGATTGACCCTCTGATGTTGCAATCGTTGCTGATCTTTGCACTCACGGGTGCGGCGGCGGGCGTGCTGGCGGGATTGTTCGGGGTCGGCGGCGGGCTGATCATGGTGCCGGCGCTGGCCTTCGTGCTGCCGCGCCAGGGAGTGGCAGATGCCATCGTCATGCAGGTCGCCATCGCCACCTCGCTGGCGGTGATCGGTGTCACCTCGCTCTCCTCCACCCGCGCCCACCATGTGCGCGGGGCGGTGCGCTGGGATGTGCTCAAGCGCTTTGCACCCGGCCTGGTGCTGGGCGCGCTGGCCGGTGCCTTCGTCGCGCATGGCCTCAAGGGCCGCACGCTGGAGATGACCGTGGGCATCGGCGCGATCCTGATTGCTGTGCAGATGCTGTACGGCACGCCACCCGGCGGTCACACCGCGCCTGTACCTGTTCCGCCCACCTGGGAATTGCTGGGCATGGGCGGCGTGATCGGCTTGCTGTCGGCACTGGTGGGCATTGGCGGCGGCTCGCTGTCGGTGCCCTACCTGGCGGCACGGCGGCTGCCGATGGTGCAGGCGGTGGGCACGGCGGCAGCGGGTGGCATCCCCATCGCCTGGGGTGGCGCGCTGGGCTTTGCCCTGAGTGGTCAGGGCATTGCCGGCCTGCCGGGCCTGCATCTGGGTTACATCAGCCTGGCGGCGTTCGCGGGGCTGGCGGTATTCAGCGTGATGACCGCCCCGGCCGGTGCGCGTCTGGCGCATCGCCTGCCGGCGCGTCGGCTCAAGCAGGCGTTCGCGGCACTGCTGACGGTGGTGGGCGTGTTGATGCTGTGGCGCTGAAGCGCGGGCTTTCAGCTCGCGGTGTGCAGCAGTTTGAGCTGACGCGCCAGCATCGCACCGCCCAGCACCATCAGCCAGATGGCGACGAACGCCAGGGCCATCACCGCGGTGTCCATGCTGTAGAGGCTGGCCGGTGTGTTGAATGTGGGTGCCGTGGTCATCGCCACGTTCTCCGACCGCTGCGGCTCGACCAGCGCAGTGGTCTGCAACGAGGACACGGCCATCGACTCGGCAGCTCGTTCAAATCGGGGGGCATCGCTCACGCTGGCGTAGCCATCGGTGGAAGCATTCCAGTTGGCATTGGCGGTGTGAAGCATGTCGAACTCCCCTTGAACGTTGTTGATGAATTGAATCATCGGCCTTGAGACTGAAGTCACCATGAACCGGCAAACGGCCGGATCCAGGGGCTTGAGCGCCGGCAGAAAGCGGAACAGCACGCTCCCTGGCAACCCTGCAAGTGACGTTCCCGAGGGCCAGCCTCGTCGGCTTTAGACAAGAACCTCTAAGGCCGGGCGGGCCCGGTCTTTTGCAGAGGCTGCTCGCTACACTGATCGCCCCAGCCATCGCAAAGGCCGCGACGATGACGACTGCCAAATCCCACCCTGTTGCTCTTGCGCTGGTCCTGATGGCCGCAGCGCCGATGCTGCACGCGCAGACTGCCGGCGGCAGCTTTGCCACGCCGAGCAATGCCGAGCTGCAGGCCCAGCGCACGGCGCAGTTGCTGGCCGCTACGCAGCAGCGCCAGACGGCATCGCCCCAGCGCGACCTGTCGGTGGTGCGCCTCAACGACAACTTTGTGCTGACGCGCCCCATGCAGCGCGAGGAGCTGCACATCGCCCAGACCCAGCCGCTGTCACCACCGCCGCGTCGGGTCTACGGCAGCAGCCCCTACACGCCACCCGCAGTGGCCGCCTACAGCGCGGCCAGCAGCGGCGGCGTGATCCCCGCCATGCCCGATGCGCGGCCGGGTGAATGCTTCGCCCTGGTGAAGCTGCCGGAACGCTTCAACACCTACGAGCGCGAGTACGAGCTGCGTGCGGCGAGCGAGCGTATCGAAACCCTGCCGCCGCGCTTTGAAGACGTGACCGAGCAGTACGTCGCGCAGGAGGCCTACGAGCAGGTGGAAGTGCTGCCGGCCAGCTTCAGGATGGTGACCGAGCAGGTGGAAGTGGCCGCGCCCTCGGTGCGCTACGAGGCCAGCGAGCCAATCTACGAGACCGTCACCGAGCGGGTGTTGCAGCAGCCGGCGCGCACGGTGTGGAAGCCGGGCAGCGGCCCGATCCAGCGCATCGACCACGCCACCGGCGACATCATGTGCCTCATCGAAGAGCCGGCGATCTACAAGAACGTCACCCGCCGGGTGCTGAAAGCCCCCGCCGAGGCGCGCGAGGTGCCGGTGCCCGGTCAGTACACCTTGGTGAACCGCCGTGTGCTCGACCGCCCCGCCGAAGTGCGCCGCGTGCAGGTGCCGCAGCAGATCGCCACCCGCACCGTGCGCAAGATGGTCGAACCGGGTGCGGTGCGCCGCGTCGCCATCCCCGCCGAAATCGGCAGCACCACCGTGCGCGAGCTGGTGGAGCCGACGCGGCTGGAATGGCGCAGCGTGCTGTGCGAGACCAACATGACCAGCGCCAACATCCAGCGCGTGCAGAGCGCGCTGCTGCGGGAAGGCTTCAATCCCGGCCCGGTGAATGGCCGTCTCAACGAGCAGACGCTGGATGCCCTCAACCACTACCAGCGCGCCCGCAAGCTGCCGGAAGACCGCTACCTCAACATGGAAACCGTGCGCGCCCTGGGTGTGATGTAAGGGCTGCTGAGTCAGCGCAGCAGCGGCTTCAGGGTAGGCCACACCGCATCCAGCAAGGCAGGCTGGGCGCTGGCGTTGGGGTGAATCTCGTCATCGAGAAACCACTTCTTGTTCGCGGCGATGGGCGCGAGAAAAAACGGCACCAACGGCAGCTTGCCAGCCGTGGCCACCTCGCCGAAAGCACGGGTGAACTGGGCCGTGTAGCTGGCACCGTAGTTGCTGGGAATCATCATCTCGAACAACACCGGCTGCGCCTTTTTGGCCTGCGTGAGTGCGGCGAGCTGTTGCAGATTGGCTTTCATCTTCGCCACCGGCTGGCCGCGCAGGCCATCGTTGGCACCGAGTTCGATCAGAACGATGGCAGGCCGGTGCTTGTCCAAGGCCGCAGGCAGGCGGGAGAGGCCGCCCGCCGTGGTGTCGCCGGAGATCGAGGCATTCACCACCCGGTGCGGAAACCCTTGATCTTTCAGCCGCCGCGCCAATAAAGAAACCCAGCCCTGTTCCGCACTGATGCCATAGCCTGCCGACAACGAATCACCCAGCACCAGAATCACCGGTGCGTCCGCCGCCCGCGCGCTAAAGCTCACCAGACACAACAACAAGACCTGTAGAAGTTTCATGCCCTTTGCCATCCAAGTTGTAGACCTCACCAAAACGGTGAAGACCGCCGCCGCCGAACCGCTCACCATTCTGCATGGGGTCTCGCTCGCCATCGCACAAGGCGAGAGCGTGGCGATTGTCGGCGCCTCTGGCTCCGGCAAGACCACCCTGCTCTCGCTGCTGGCCGGTTTGGACACGCCGACGTCGGGAACGATCCATCTCGATGGCCTGCCCGTGCATGACCAGGATGAAGACAGTCGCGCGGCGCTGCGTGCGGGTCGTGTCGGCTTCGTGTTCCAGTCCTTTCAGCTGCTGAGCGGCTTCACCGCGCTGGAGAACGTGATGCTGCCCTGCGAACTCGCAGGCCAGAAAGATGCGCGCGCCAAGGCCACCGCCGCACTCGAAGCTGTGGGTTTGAGCGCACGCCTCACCCACTATCCGCAGCAGCTCTCCGGCGGCGAGCAGCAGCGCGTCGCCCTCGCGCGCGCCTTTGCGGGCGAGCCGAAAATCCTGTTTGCCGACGAGCCCACCGGCAATCTCGATACCGCCACGGGTGGGAAGATCATCGAGCAACTGTTCACCCTCAACCGCGAGCGCAATGCCACGCTGGTGCTGGTGACGCACGACGAAAACCTGGCCGCCCGCTGCGGCCGCGTGCTGCGTTTGAAGGATGGGCGGCTCGATGGATAAGCACTCTTCCTTTGACTGTCATTCCCGCGAAGGCGGGAGTCATTCCGACTCAAGGAATGACAAGCAGTGAAGGCCGCACTTCAACACGCAGTGCGCAGCACTGCACGCGGTGCGCGTTCCGGCCGTCTCGCCATCCTGTTCGCTTCGCTCGTGCTGGCGGTCGCCGCCACGGGCAGCGTTGGCTTGTTCACCGAGCGCGTGCGTTCGGCCCTGCAACAACAAAGCGGCGACGCCTTGGGCGGCGATGCGCTGCTCAAGGGTCGCGATCCCATGCCCGCCGCCGAGCGCACCGCACTCGATGCCACCGGCGTCGGCATCACACCGGTCGTCACCTTTGCGAGCGTCGCCGCCGCTGGCGAGCTGACCTCGCTGGTGTCGGTCAAGGCCGTCGGCGAGGGCTATCCGCGTCGCGGCGTGCTCAAGCTCGCGCGCGAAACTTTTGGTGCGATGGAGCCCGCGAAGGGCATCCCGCCACGCGGCACCGCCTGGGTGGATGCGCGCCTGCTTGCCGACCTGCAAATGCCGCTCGACCAGACCTTTCAGCTCGGCAATCTCACGCTCCAAGCCAAGGCCCTGATCGCCTATGAGCCCGACCGCAGCGGCGGCTTCACCGACTTAGCACCACGCGTCATCATCCATGCCGACGACCTCGCGGCCAGCGGCCTCTTGAGCGTCGGCAGCCGCGCCAGCTACACCCTGCAACTCACGGGTGATGCCGCGCAGCTCGCCGCCGCCAAGGCCCTGCCGCGCGACAGCAATACGAAGTGGCTTTCGCCCGCCGAAGGCCGGCCGGAAGTGAAGAGCACGCTCGACCGCGCCGGCCAGTTTCTCGACATCGCCGGGCTGGCTGCGGCACTGCTCGCAGCGGCGGCGGTGGCCCTCACCGCGCGCCAGCATGGCGAAGCCCTGCGCGATGAAATCGCCCTGCTGAAAACCCTCGGCGCGCGGCAACAATTTCTGCTGCACGCCCTCGGCCTGCACCTGCTGTTGCTGGGTGTGGCGGCCGCACTCGTTGGCTGCCTGCTGGCCTGGTTCGGGCAGCTCGCCATCAGCCAGTTGTTGGCAGGCGTGCTGCAAGTGGTGCTGCCAGCCGCAAGTAGCACGCCCTTGTTCGCCGCTGCTGCCCTGAGCCTCATCCTGCTGCTCGGCTTTGCCGCCCCGCCCGTGCTCGCCGCCCGCCGCACGCCACCGCTGCGCGTGCTGGCGCGTGACCTCACGCCGGATGCGAGCCGCATGGCCCCCATCGCGGCGGTGCTCGCCGTCGCCGCGCTGCTGCTCGGCTGGCTCGAATCGCCCAGGCTGGCACTCACCGTGCTCGTCGGTGCCGGTGCCGCCGCCGCCGTGCTCGCACTGCTCGCCTGGCTTGCGGTGCGCGCACTCTCACCGCTGAAAGATCGCGTCGGCACCGCCTGGCGCTTCGGCCTCGGCAACATCGCGCGCCGCCAGGGTGCGACGGTCGCGCAAATCGTCGCACTCGGCCTCGCCCTGCTCGCCCTGCTGCTCATCACCGTGGTGCGGCAGGACCTGCTCAATGGCTGGCAGAAGCAGCTGCCGCCCGGCACGCCCAACCAGTTCCTCATCAACATCCAGCCCGATCAGGTGCAGCCCTTGCAGGCGTTTTTCGCCGAGCGGAAGTTCGCCCCGCTCACGCTCTGGCCGATGACGCGCGGCCGTCTCGTGGCATTGAACGGCGAGCCGACCACCGCCGAGAGTTTCGAGGACGAAGAGACGCAACGCTGGATCAACCGCGAGTTCAACCTGAGCTGGACCGACACCTTCGGCGACGACAACGAGCTGCTCGAAGGCGACTGGTGGGACGCCTCCGCGCGCGGCCAGCCTTGGCTCTCAGTCGATGACTACGTGGTCGAGCGGCTGAAGGTGAAGCTCGGCGACACACTCACCATCGACGTCGCCGGCACCCCGCACACCCTGACGGTGAAGAACATCCGCAAGGTGAAGTGGGATCGCTTCCGCCCCAACTTCTTCCTCGTCACGCCGCCCGGCGTGCTCGACAAGGCCGACGACGCGGCGGGTGTGCAATGGCTCACCAGCTTCCACCTGCCGAACAGCGACAAGACCGTGCTGCGCGAGCTGGTGCGCGGCTTCCCCAACGTCACCGTTTTCGACCTCGACGCGACGCTGAGCCAGGTGCGCGGCATCGTGGATCGCGTCGTACGCGCGGTGGAGTTCGTGTTCCTGTTCGCGCTGGTCGCCGGCCTGCTGGTGCTGCTCGCCGCCGTGGAAGGCACGCGCCACCTGCGCGCCAGAGAGACCGCCATCCTGCGCACCTTGGGTGCCCGCACCGCCACACTAAGAGCTGGCCTTCTCGCCGAATACGCCACGCTCGGTCTGATCGCCGGCCTCGTCGCCACCAGCGCTGCGCAGATCGTCGCCTGGCTGCTCGCGGTGCAGGTGTTCGAGCTGCCCTTCAGCTTCAGCGCCACACTCTGGATCACCGGCCTCGCCGCCGGTGTGGGCCTGGTGACGGGCCTGGGCTATTGGTCGATGCGCAGTGTGCTCAGCACCCCGCCGAGGGCGGTGCTGGGCTGATAAAGTCATGGCATCAAGATTGGGGAATAGCCATTAAAACTCGTACTGATCGAGTCACCCTACGATTACGCCATGAAGCGGCTGCCAAGCTAGATGCCTTTGCGCAGAAACATGCGCTGACTCGTAGCAGGGCGCTAAACGCACTAATTCTGCTAGGCGAGCGCAAACGGCGGAGTCGCGTGCGAGCACCAGTACGAGAGAAGGATTTGGAACATGGATGACAAGCTGTTTCAGCAATTGATGGATTCAGTGCGCTGGGCCAAAGACCATATGGCGGGCAAGCCGGTCGAAGTGGGGCGCGTTTCTGTCGTCAAAACTGTGGACGTCAAGCGCAGCCGCATTGCAACGAGGCCCGTGCAGTCGCCGTTGAATGGAAGTCATAAGCCGCTCTGAAAACGTCGGCGGCTGAATAAAAACGCCTTTCTAGGCATCTGGTAATGCCATGCGGTGCCCGTTGCGCGGTGCCCCCTTTTCTGGGGACGCCTGTGAGTCCATGCTACGTCCATCACCACTGCTTCAATGACATCACCAGATCATGCGTACGGAAAAAGCCACCGCACAACATGATCTCTTCGCTGAAGAGATCAGCGAATCTTTGGGCGAGCTGTTTGGCAATTCCGATGTACGCGCGAGGTGCTTGGAGTTTTTCGCCGGTAGCGGTCTCGCCTCAGAGGGTTTGAAGGCCCACTTCAAGACTGTTTGGGCCAACGACAACTGCATAAAAAAACAGGTCGTTTACCGCGCCAATCACAACACCCCTTTCTTGCTCGACACGATCGAGAATGTTCGTGGGGCAGCACTTCCTTCCGCCCAATTGGCTTGGGCATCGTTCCCATGCCAAGACCTCTCTCTAGCCGGAAACATGGGCGGATTGGATGCAGAGCGCAGCGGCATGGTCTGGCAATGGTTGCGTGTGATGGATGAGATGCCGCACCCGCCCTCGATCCTAGTTGCGGAGAATGTGGTGGGATTGGTTTCTGTAGAAGGCGGCACGCACTACCAAAGATTGCATCAGGAGTTGGTCGTAAGCGAGCCTAATCTGACGTGCTGATACCTAGTCGGCCATCTCGCATATTTATCTCGCAATGAAGTCATTGCGAGATAAATCCATCATCGCGGGCTTGTATCTCTCGAAATTCGATGTTGAGGGATTAAGTTTGTTGGGATTCAATAGCTTCGTTGAGGCATTTAATATTATCGGCTTTGCATTGGGGGTTCAGCCGGCATCTATCAAGAATTATAGAGATGAATTTGATCCGCTGATGCTCAATCAAAGAAAAGGTTGGCACAAAAGGCCAATGAGAAGTCACTGCAAGAAAATATTCGACGATTTTAGTAATTTAGATTTAATAGATTTTTCAAAGCTGGTTGAGAAAATAATCCGGAAAAACAGTGTTGCGGATGACTTGTTTAGCGAGTTGCTAACGCTTGAAGAACCAGCAGAAAGCTCATTCGCTAAACGATTGGTGACTGGGCAGGCGGCCGAAGAATATTTTTTGTCTGTTTATAAAGACATCGATTTATTTAGCCAGGGTGAAATTCACAATACCACTAAATTAGGCTGTGGCTTCGACTTCAAAATATCTTTTGAAAGCTCATTTTTGGGGGTGGAAGTTAAGGGTTTAAGCGAGGCAAGCGGAAGCATTCTTATGACAAGCAAAGAATATGCGGTGGCCTCCAGACTTCAAGAGCGATACTTTTTGTTCGTAGTGAAAAACTTTAAGGAAAAACCCGAACACGAGTATTATCAGAACCCACTTGGCGATAAGTTACAATTCAAAGAAATAGAACGACAAATTGTCCAGCGGAGCTGGGTTGCACGAGTGTAATTTTAATTCAACATCCTGAATTATCTTTGGTTTTATATGTCGCTCCAATTCAAACTAAATCAACAAATATCAGTGAGCGAGGCAGTGCGCGACCTGCTCGCACAAGCAGAGCGCCGACAGCAGGAAAACAGCGGAACGATGTATGTGGGTGCCGTGCTCCAGCACCTCATGGGCGCAAAGCTCGAAATCATTCTGGGCATTGAGATCGAGCATCACGGCGCAAGCGTTGCGGATGCAGTCTCAAATCGAGACGCAGATTTTCAGATTGGGGATGTAGCGATCCATTGCAGCACGGCACCCGGCGAGGCCTTGCTGCGCAAATGCCAACGCAATCTCGATGCTGGTCTGAAGCCCATCATCGTCACGGTGCATCACCGCGCGCCTGTGGCACTGGGCTTGGCAGAGCAGCTCGGCATTGGCGACCGGGTGGAGATTTTCGACGCCGAGCAGTTCGTGGCGAGCAATCTGCACGAGTTGGGTCGCTTTGAGAGCATCGGTCGTCGGGAGTCCGCTACGCGCCTCATTGCGCGCTACAACACCATCGTCGAACGCTGCGAAACCGATCCCAGCCTGAAAGTTGAGATTCAGTAGGCATCTGATAAAGCCGCGCAAGATGTGCGGGACAGAAACCAAAACGCCCCCCATCAGCGAGGGCGTTTGGCACATCCAGGCCGCTACTTCTTGCGGGTTGCAGGCAGCTTGGCCACCAGCGCGTCTTCGGCAGCGGCATCTTTGCAGTGCGGCTGGCTCCAACCGCCGGTGAAGGCGATCTGGTCCACACCGCCGGGGCCCACACCGCCCGGCACGTAGTCGAGTTGCAGGGTGCTGCGCATGCGCCAGGCAATGAAGTGATCGGCGCAGCTGGTGTCGCCGCTGGTGCCGAGCGCGCCGATGATCTCGCCCGCCTTGTTGTAGAGCGCCAAGCCGCCGCCGAACACGTTCACGCCGCCGATCTTGTGGCCGACCATCGGGTCTTTTGGCGTGCCCCAGTCCTTGGCTTCGCCCGCGTAGGCCACGCGCACGTCCACCGGGTTGCTCTCTTGCAGGCCGTAGAGGGAGCCACCCGGCTGCACGCCGCTGTAGAGATTGGCGGTGGCGAGTGCGAGACCGGGCAGGCCGAAGGCATTGGCGGTGTTGGCCTTTTGCGCGGCGATGACGCGGCTGCCGGGCCACTGGTCGCCCCACTGCTTGCCGCTGCTGGCCACCGCGCAGACGGTGCCGTCGCGCGCCACGGTGGCACCCCACATGTCGAGGTTGAAGCCGGCGTTGTCCTGCTGGCGCGCGGCGGTGAGGGCGGCCTTGAGGGCGGCATGGTCAGGCAGCGCTGCACAGAGATTGGCGGGTGCGGCCTGTGTGCCAAAGCTCGCGGCGGCGAGGCTTGCTGCGGCGAGGGTGAGGCGGGTGGCACGGTTGAGGTCAGACATTGAAACTCCAGAATGGGGGTTGGAAATCATTGGGGTTGCAGCAGCAGCCAGCGCACCGCGAGCAGCATCAGCGTGACCAGTGCGCAGGTGAGAGCAGCCCCCATCACGATGAAACGCACGGGGTCGCCACGGGTGAAATCCCGTTCGCGGTTTTTCGAGCTCTGCACGCCAAACAGCCCAGCGGCTGCGCTGGCCATGGCCTGCCACCAGCTCACTTCGGGCGGTTTTTCGGGCTGGGTCGGCATGACGATCAAGAGACGACCAGGCCCTTGGAGGCGAGCAGGTCGCCGGAGTGGATCGAAGGCGCTTGAGCCAGCAAGGGCGAGATGCTCGGCACGATGCGCGCAGCGGTTTGCAGCGAGAGATGCGCGCTGCGGTCTTCGGGCGTGGCGAAGATGTCGATGATGTAGACCACATCCGGCTCCTGATGGCTGTGGATGACCGTCCACACCGGCATGCCGGTTTCGG
>JAZKFO010000140.1:0-11141 GCA_040386395.1 Pseudomonadota bacterium
GACACCGCCGAGTTGCCGATGTTGGCGTTGATCTTCACGCGGAAATTGCGGCCGATGATCATCGGCTCCAGCTCCGGGTGGTTGATGTTGGCGGGGATGATCGCCCTGCCCCGCGCGATTTCACTGCGTACGAACTCCGGCGTCACTTCTTTCGGCAAGGCTGCACCAAACGAATGACCCGCATGCATGCGGCGCAGGTAGCCCGCCTTTTCATACGACACGCGCAACTCTTGCAGCCGCGCGTTTTCGCGGATGGCGACGTATTCCATCTCCGGCGTGATCAGGCCGCGACGCGCGTAGTGCATCTGGCTCACGTTGGCTCCAGACACTGCGCGGCGCGGTTTTCGGATGTGCTCGAAGCGCAGGTGTGCGGTTTTCTCATCCGCCGCGCGGATGCGACCGAACATGCTGCTCATGCCGCGCAGGGTTTCGGTATCGCCGCGCTCCTCGATCCATCCGGCCCGCAGCGGGGGCAGGCCCTTGAGCAGATTGATGTGCGCAGCCGGGTCAGTGAAAGGCCCGGACGTGTCGTAAACAGTCACCGGTGCGTTCGGCTCCAGGCCATCCTTCACGCGCGTGGCGGTGAGCGAAATCTCGCGCATCGGCACTTGAATATCCGGCCGGGAGCCCTCGACGTAAATCTTGCGGCTGGCGGGGAAGGGCCGCGTCGCGTCTTCGGTCAGCCGCGTGGCTTCGTGCAGAAAATCGTTCGGTAAGGCGCTCATCAGAATCTCCTGCGGTGAGCAGAAAACATGACGCACAGCAAGCTGCCAGCGCCCTGCCTTCCCTCGCCGGCATCATTGAAATGGTCGGCCAGGTTCCAAGAGTGTGTTCTCAGCCCGCGCATCGCGCAGGCACCCCCGGCTGGATGCGCACAGATTAACCGATACCGTTGGTTTTCATGGGATTGTCATGTTCATGTCGCAGTGCGGCATTACCTTTCGCGCCACTTCAAGATCACCGACAACTGCCATGCGCCTGATTGCCCTGCTCGCCCCCGTCATGCTGCTCGCCGCCTGCGGTGACAGCGGCATCTCCTCTGCGGCGCTGGTGCCCGCACCGCCCAGCACGCCGCCGGCACCCACCGCCACGCCCAAGGTGCGCTTCGTGGCGTTTGGCGATGCGGGCCAGGCCACACAGGGCGGCCCTGCAGCACAGACGGCGGTGGGCGATGCCATGGCCGCCGTCTGCGCGGCGCGCGGCTGCGACTTTGCGCTGGAGTTCGGCGACAACTTCTATCTCTCGGGTGTCACCAGCACCGCCGATGCGCAGTGGCAGAGCAAGTTCGAGGGGCCCTATGCGGCGCTGAAGGTTCCGATCTTTGCCACCCTCGGCAACCACGACAACAGCCAGGGACCAGGCGAGGGCAGCAGCAATGCGCGCGGCAACTTCCAGGTGGACTACCACACAGCCAGCGACAACGTGAGCAAGAAGTGGAACATGCCCGCGCGCTATTACCGTTTTACCGCGCCACTCTCCACCCAAGGCAATGACTTCACCATCAACACGCCCGCCGGCTACACGCTGCCATCCACCGCGCAGACGCCACTGGTGGAGTTCTACAGCCTCGACTCCAGCCCGCTGACCTCCATCGTTGCGGACGTGAGCCCCGCCTATAACTACCTCACCTACGGTCCCACCCATTTGCAGTGGTACCAGCAGGCGCTGATGAACTCTAAGGCCAAGTGGAAGATCGCCTTCGCCCACCACCCTTACGTGAGCAACGGCCTGCATGGCAACGCTGGTTCATTCGACGGCACCAATCCCAATCTGCCCGGCACGACCAACGGCAAGCCCTGGCTGGATTTCCACAACGCTTCTTCCTGCCAGATGGGCCTGGACTTCTTCATGTTCGGCCACGACCACGATATCGAGTGGTTGCAGCCGGTCGCCGCCTGCAACGCCAAGACCCAGTTCATACTCAGCGGCACCAGCGAGCAGCCGCGCGCCTTTGGCAGCGCCACCCGCAACGCCACCTACTACCAAAAGGACAACGTGCTGGCCTTCTTCTGGTTCGAGTTCGAGGGCGAGAAGATGACGGGTGCTGCCTATGTGCTCGACGCCGACCGCCAGTTACCCAAGAATGCCGACGGCACGCTCAAGGCCGACTTTGAGCAGACCATGGCCCGCACCCCTTGAAATACCTGCTGACGCTGGCTGTCCTGCTGCTGCCGCTCTCTGCCTTCGCGGCGCGGCTTGTGGGCGATGGTTTCAGCATCGAGCTACCGCAAGGCTGGGAATCCCGCCAGGGGGTGATGGATGTGCCCTTGATGGCCCGCCCGCCGCAGGCCAGCGATGCCGAGGGCTGGGGGCAGGACCTGCTCACCGTCACGGTCGAAAAGGCCGACAAGCGCCGCACCTGCCTGGAGGGTTTCACCCAGCGCAAGCTCAAGGAGTTTGCCTACCACGCCAGCCAGTTCGAGAAACTCGAAGAACTGCCGCTGGAGCTGCAAGGCCGCGTCGCCACCCTGCTGACCCTGCGCTACCGCGAGGGCCCGCGCGAGCTGATGGCCTATGTGCTGATTCTCGATGCCGGCAACCGGTTTCTCACTGCCACCGTCACCTCTTCCCCTGCGCGCTTCGAGTTTCAGCGTGCGAAGTTCCGCAGTGCCGTCGAGAGTCTGCGGCCTGCATCCACGCGCTCAAAAAAGCGGTAATCCCTGCCCATGCGGCATGGCAGGTCATCGCAGCCTCTTACACTGCGTTGATGCCGCAGCCATTTCAATTTTCCCTGGTCATTCCCATGAACCGTCTCTACACCCCCATCAGCACCCTCGCCGTCCTCGGCCTGTCTGCCGGCCTGCTGACGGCCTGCGGCGACAGCGCCCCCATCAGCCTGCCAACCACCCCTGTGCCGGGCACACCTGCGCCAACGCCCATCGCCACCCCGAAAGTGCGCTTCATCGCCTTCGGCGACGCGGGCCGTGGCAACGAAAACCAGAATGCCGTCGGTGCCGCCATGGCACAGCTCTGCAAGCTCAAGGGCTGCGACTTCGGTATCGAGACCGGAGACAACTTCTACGAAGTCGGCGTTACCTCCGTCACCGACACCCAGTGGCAGACCGCCTTCGAGCTGCCCTACAAGGACCTCAACATCCCCATCTACCCCGCGCTCGGCAACCACGACAACGCCGATACCGATGTCGGCGAGGGGGCCAACAACGCTAAGGGCAATTTCCAGGTGGACTACACCACCTCGCCCGGCAGCTCCGGCAAGTGGAAGATGCCCGCGCGCTACCACGCCTTCACCGCGCCGCTCAGTGCGGCGGCCACGCCCCTCATCGAGTTCTTCGTGCTCGACTCCAGCCCGCTGGCGGCGACCCTGCCCAACCCGGCCGAGACTGAATACAACTACCTCACCTACGGCCCCACGCAGTTGCAGTGGTTCCAGACCGCGCTGATGGCGAGCAAGGCCAAGTGGACGGTCGCGTTCTCGCACCACCCCTATATCTCCAACGGCGAGCACGGCAACGCCGGCAATTTCGATGGCGCGGGCATGTTCCCGGTCGGCACCACCGATGGCCAGCCTTGGAAAGACCTGATGGATGAAAGCGCCTGCGCCATGGGCCTGGACTTCCACATCTTCGGCCACGACCACGATCTGGAATGGCTCAAGCCGGTCGCCAGCTGCAATGCCAAGACCGAGTTCATCCTCTCGGGTGCGGGTTCCGACGTGCGCGCGTTTGGCGATGCCACACTCAACCCCGCCTACTTCCAGCAGGATCTCGCCCAGGGCTTTTTCTGGTTCGAGGTCACGGCCACCAGCTTCACCGGCGAGATGCATGTGCTCAAAGACCTGAAGCTGCAAGTCGATGCCGCAGGCCAGCCGATGCCGATGTTCACGCGCACCGTCACCAAATAAACAGACGAGTAGTTTCGATGCGTCGCCTGCTTGCCGCCTGCGCACTGCTGCTGGCCGCCTGCTCGAAGGCTCCGTCACCTGCGCCTGCCACTGAGGCACCTGCGGCGGTGACGCTGGCAGGACCCATCGTGCGCGCGCCGGCACCGCAGGTTGGCAATCCGGAGGCTCCCATCCCGCCGCAGTGCTACACCCGCACGGCGGGCGCGGCCAACCCCTGCTGGACTTGCCACACCACCCGCAACGGCAAAAACCTCAAGGGCGACTGGACGCTGCAAGAGGTCTACGCCTTCTCCGACGCCGGCCTCGAAAACCACTGGAAGACGCTGTTTGAAGACCCGCGCCCTGGCATCGCCAGCATCAGCGATGCGGCAATGCGGAGCTACCTCAAGCAGGACAATCTCGGCCCCTGGCTCGCCAGCCAGCCCGCAGGCGCGCCAACACTCGACTGGTCGAAAGGCTTTGATGCCGAAGGCTTTCTGCGCGATGGCAGCGGCTGGCGCGCGCTGCGCTACCAGCCTTTTCCCGGCACCTTCTGGCCCACCAATGGTGCGAGCGACGACATCTACATCCGCCTGCCTGCGGCCTTTCGCAGCACCGCCGAGGGCATGCCCTCGAAAGCGATCTATCAGGCCAATCTGGCGGCGCTCGAAGCCGCAGTGTCGGTGGCTGACACCATCAGTGATACGGAGCTGAAGCGTCGCGTCGAGCCCATCAATGAGCAACTCATCGAGCAGGACCTCGATAGCGATGGCGCGCTTGGCATGGCGAGCCGCATCGTCGGACTGCCGCCCCGCTACTTCGGCGCTGCCGCCGCAGAACCGGTGTTGCGCTGGGTCTATCCGACCGGCACCGAATTCATCCACACCGTGCGCTATCTCGACCCGGACGCCCCCGGCTGGCTCTCGCCGCGCGTGAAGGAGTTTCGCTACAGCATCAAGTACAGCAACCCCAGCAGCCACGGGCGCGCGGCGGCCTACAAGGAGTCGGAAGAGGAAAAGCGCATCGGCCGCCTGCCCTGGTTCGCGGCAGGCGAACACGGCGGCCTGCGCAATACGCTGGGCTGGGAATATCGCGGCTGGATCGAAGCAGCCGATGGCAGCCTGCGCGCGCAGGATCACGAGGAAACCCTCAGCTGCATGGGCTGCCACGGCGGCATCGGCATCACGGTGGATTCCAGCTTCGGCTTACCCCGCAAGATGCCCGGTGCTGCGGGCTGGGCGGTGCAGTCGCTCGATGGCCTCAAGGATGTGCCGCAAGCCGGGCACGCCGAGCCGGAAGTGCTGACCTACTTCAAGCGCGTCGGTGGCGGCGACGAGTTTCGCGGCAACGCTGAAATCCTCCAGAGGTTCTTCCCCAAGGGCCGACTCGATGAAGCCAGCGTGCGCCGCGCGAGTGTGGGTGGCGATGCCGACCTGCGACACCTGCTGCTGCCATCAGCCGAACGCGCGATGGCACTCAACAAGGCTTACTGGCTGCTGGTGCGCGGGCAGCGGTTCAAGCAGGGCCGCATGCCGGTGCTCGAACCTGCGAAGAACGTGCTGCAACAAGTGGAGAACGGCGACACCGAACTGCGCGCGAAGAACCGCATCTACTCCGATGGCCGACTCTGGCTCGACTGGCCAGACAGCCCTTAAATCTGCTGATTGTCGGCGAGCCAAAGGCCCGCATAGATGCGCGGCTCGATGAAGAAGCCTTGTGCACGTCGTACTTCCAGCCATGCATGCACGGCGTCGCGTGTAACCAGATGCACCGTGATGTCTTCGCCATCCACGCCGCCGGCGTGCTCACGTACCAGGCCGGTGATGCGTACGAAGGTCAGCAACGCGCTCTAGTAAACGCGACTCGGGCGAGTCGCAAAAAAAGCTCCCACGGCTTTGCAAGGCGAGCGGTGTTGACTACCCTGCCGCTTAAGACCGCTTTCGATAAAAGCGGCGAGGAGAAACCGCATGTCATCACCCGACGCGCCCGTACCCGTGTTCACCCGTCGTGTGCTGCTCTCCGGCAGTGCGCAGCTCGCGCTCGCCGCGCTGGTGGCCTGTGGCGATTCGGCGCGAGCGCCTTCGCTGCCGGGTGGCGGCCCCATCGGCGGTGGTACGCCGACACCGCCCGTTTTGCCCACCACACCCAAACGCTTTCTCAGCGACGCCGAACACGCTGCGCTCGAAGCCTTCGTGGACCGGCTGATCCCCGCCGATGCCGATCCCGGCGCGCTCGCTGGCGGTTGTGCGGATGCCATCGACTATCTACTCGGTGCCTTTCTCACTGATCCGCCCTTCATCTATGCGGGCGGGCCGTTCTCCGACCGCGCCGGTCACGGTCAAAACCAGTTCGCCAGCTTCCTGCCACTGGATGGCTACGAGGCCTTTGCCTGGCGACTGGCGCTGGAAGGCTCGCAGGGCAAGCCCGAGCGCGAGTTCAACGGCGCGGTGAAGGGCTTGCAGGCGATCTACCGCGAGGGCCTGGCGCAACTCGACGCGCGCGCGCAGGGCATGGGGAGTGCAAACTTTGCGGCCCTGGGTGCGCCGCAGCGCGATGTGCTGATCAACGATTCCAGCGATGCGCTGATCGCCGAGCTGGTGGACGTGGCCTTTCCCGCCACGCTTAACGCCTTCTACGGCGCGCCGGAATATGGCGGCAACCGCGATGGCGTAGGCTGGGGCTTCACCGCCTACGAGGGCGATGTGCAGCCGCGCGGCTATACCGATGCGCAGGTGGTGGAGCCGGACAACCCCTCGCCGCTGGATGCCCTGCTGCCGCCGAGCTACCACGACCCCGCGCAGCGCAGCGCCACGCCGCTGATGCAGCGCCTGCTGCCGCAGCCGACGCGCGCGGACTGGCCCTTGCCCCCGCAGAAGGCCACGCTCGCCGCAGCGCCACCCTTCGAGAGCATGGGCGCGATGGTGCAAGCCGCCGACGGCCGCCTGAGCCGCCTGCGCGTGCTCATGGGAGTACGCAATGCCTGAGGCCATCGTGATCGGCTCCGGCCCCGCCGGCAGCATCAGCGCCTGGGCCTTGGCGCAGGCGGGCTGGAACGTCACCGTGCTCGAACGCGGCCGCAACCTGCGCCCCGGTTTTGGCAGTGTGCCGAGTGGCCAGTTGCAGACGAAATACTCCAGTGACGAGGTCAAAGGCACGCGCCAGTTCGGCTTTCCGCATCCACTGCTCGACCCCATCACTGGCCGCACCCAGGCCGAGGCAGGCGATGGACTCGACCGCAGCATCAGCGGCCTGCACATCCAGCTCGGCAGCGCGGTGGGCGGCACCAGCCTGCACTACAACGCCAAGTTTCCCCGCTTCTGGAAACAGGACTTCCACACTCTCAGCGACCTCGGCCCGCAGGCCGATGCTCAGGTGGCGGACTGGCCGATTTCGTACGAGGACTTGGCCCCCTTCTACGACGAAGTCGAGCGCACCATCGGCGTGCAGGGTGATGTCACCAAGATGCCCGCACGCACGCTGGAGCAATCCCCGCGCAGTAGCCAGTTCGTGATGCCGCCCAACCCCACGGGCTACGCGGCGCGCTTGCTGGCCGCAGGTGCAGAAGCCATCGGCTGGAACCCCTACCCCTATCCGGCGGCAGTGAACTCGCAGCCCTTCGATGGCCGCCTCGCCTGCAACTCCTGCGGCCTGTGCTCCGGCTTCGGCTGCCCCATCAACGCGCGCGGCGATGCAATAACGAGCTATCTCAACCCGGCGGTGCTGGCGGGCCGCGTGCGGGTGATCGAGCGCGCCGCCGTGTTCCGCATCGACACCAGCGCAGATGGAAAGCGCGCCACCGCCGTGCGCTATCACGATGCCGAGGGTGTCGAGCGCAGCCTTAGCGCAGACAAGGTGCTCATCGCCGCCAGCCCCATCCACACCGCGCGCCTGCTGCTGCTCTCGGCCAACGGCGCGCACCCGACCGGCCTCGGCAATCGCTCCGATCAGGTCGGCCGCAACATGATGTTTCACTACTTCACGGTGGGCGGTGCCTTTTTCGAGCGCGACGTGCAATCGCTGCGCGCGCAGAGTACCACCGTGCAGGTGGATGACCTCGTCGGCCCCTTCACCGGCCCACAGATCACCGCACTCGGCGTGCCGTGGATCAAGGGCGGGCTGGTACAGGTCGGCAGTGGGCTGCCCTTGCTCAACGAGGCCTATTTCTATGCGGGCTTGGGCATTCCTCACGGCGCGCCGCACAAGGCCGCCATGCGCAGCTCGCTGGCGCGTCGCCGCATCGCCGGCATCCAGTTCGTCGGCGAGGATGTGCCGCAAGCGAACAATCGCGTCGATCTCGATCCCACCGTGAAAGACTGGCGCGGCCTGCCGGTGGCGCGCGTCACCTGGTCGCCGCACGCGCACGAAAAAGCCAGCGCGCAGTACACCGCGCCGCTGCTGCTGGCCTGGCTGCGCGCGGTGCCGGGCTCGGCGGGTGCGGTGGTCACGCCCGGCCCGCTGCTGGGCGACAACCCGCAGAACACCGCCCACCACGCCGGCACCGCACGCATGGGGAGCGACCCTGCGACCAGCGTGTGCGATGCGATGGGCCGCCTGCACGACTGCGGCAACGTGCACGTCGTCGATGGCTCGCTATTCCCCACCTTTCCCGGCTTCAACCCCACGCTCACCATTCTCGCCAACGCCCTGCGCATCGCGCGCGGCATTGCGGCGGGGGCTTAGAGGATTTTTCACATGCGCCACCTCTCACTGCTGCTGGTTTTCGTCCTCGCTGCCTGTGGCGGCAGTGGTCAGGGTGTGCCGTCCGCACTGCCCGCACCACCGCTCGAAACCGGCCCGTTCAAGGCGCTGCTGTTCTCCCGCACAGCCGGCTTTCGCCACAACTCCATCGAAGTCGGCACCGCCGCGCTGAGAGACATCGGCAGTGCCAACGGCTTCACGGTGGATTCCACCGAAGACCCCGCCGCCTTCAGCGCCGCCAATCTCGCGCAATACCGCGTCGTGATCTGGCTCAACACCACGCTGACCGTGCTCGACACACCTGCGCAACGGCAGGCCCTGCAGGATTTTCTCGCACGCGGCGGCGGCTATGTCGGCATCCACTCCGCCGCCGATACCGAACACGACTGGCCCTGGTACGGCTCGCTGGTCGGGGCCTATTTCAAGAGCCATCCGCCGCAGCAGGTCGGGCGCTTCCGCATCGAGGCGGCGGATCACCCGAGCGTCGCCCACCTCGCCAATCCGTACACGATCTTCGACGAGTTCTACAGCTTCAAGACCAACCCGCGCGGCAGCGTGCGGGTGCTGATGAACATCGACGAAGCCAGCTACCAGCCCAACCCCAACACCAGCTGCCTGCCGGATTCACCGACCTTTCCCAACGGGCTCACTGGCGTGATGGGCGACCACCCGATGAGCTGGTGCCACGACCGCATGGGCGGCCGGGCCTGGTACACCGCGCTCGGTCACGAGGCGGCGCTCTACCAGCTGCCGGACTTCCGCACACATGTGCTGCAAGGCATTCTCACAGCGGCGAAGCGCGTGCCCGCTGACTGCACGCCGCGCGAGCCCGCACCCGCGCCGCTACCGGCGGAGACGCCGCGCATGTGCCCCGTGCTCTGAGGCTCAGGTGTTCTGCGCGAACCACAGTCCCGTGTAGATGCGCGGCTCGATGAAATAACCCTCGGCGCGACGTGCCTCAAGCCATGCATGAACGGCATCGAGTGGGATCAGATGCACCGTGATGTCTTCGCCATCCACACCGCCACCTGCATGCTCGCGCACCAGATCGCCGATACGCACGAAGGTCAGCAGCTCACTGCTCATGCCCGCCGCCGTCGGGCCCTGAGTAACGATGCGCGCGCTGCTGCCGCGAAAGCCGGTTTCTTCCAGCAGCTCGCGCAATGCGGCGGCCTCGAAGCCTTCGTCGGCGAGCAGATCGCTGTCACCGACGATGCCGGCGGGCAGCTCGATGCTCTTGCCTTGCAGCGGCACGCGAGTCTGCTCCACCAGCACCAGCTCGCCCGCCTCGGTGACGGCGATCATCACCACCGCGCCGCTGGCGCGCACGCGCCGCACGTACTCCCACTGGCCCTGACATTTCAGCTCCAGGAACCTGCCCTTGTGCAGCGAGACAATCTCAGTCATTGCGGCTTCCGGCTTCGAGATCAATCACTCGACTCGTCCTTATTTTTCTTCAAGCCCATTTTCGGTTTGCCGGGGCGCGTCGCGGCACCGTCTTTCACCACGAAGCGTTGCGTCGAGCCGGGCTTGCGCGGGGCGGGCTTGGCACCGTAAGTCTTTGCCTCGCCGCCAAAGCGAGGCTTGAAGCCGGAGCCTTCACTGCTGCGAGTCCGGTCCCCATAGGGCTTGCGCTCGGCACCTGTCTCGCCACGCGGCTTGAAGGCGGGACGTTCACCAATGCTGCCGTCCTTGCGGGGATAGGGCTTGCTCACACTCGGCTTGTCGGCGCGGGCGAAGCGCGGGCGCTCGCCGTCCTCGCGTGCCGGGCGATCACCGTACGGCTTGCGGGGTGCAGCGGCATAGGCTGGCTTGTCACCGTAGGGTTTGCGCTCGCCGAAGCTGGGCTTGTCGCCGTAGGGCTTGCGCGGTGCTGCGCCTTCACGCGGTGCGTAAGCAGCCGACTTGCGCGCGCCGTATGGCCCGGCGGCGCGGCTCTCGCCATCACCGGCATCGCGCTGGTAGCTGCGGGTCGGTGCTCCGGGCGCGCGATCCCCGCGCTCGCTGTAGCTGCGCTCGCTCCGTGCACCAAAGCCCTTAGCCTTGTGCTGGGTCGGTGCGGCCTCGCTGATTTTTTCGAGTGACTCCACCGCCGCGATGCGGGTCTTGCCCCAGGGGCTGTCGGTAGGGGCGCGGGCCTTCTGCACCACGTAAGTGGATTCCTCGTTCTCGCTGCCGCCACGGCGCTCCGCGCGATCAACCAGCTTGCGCTCGTCCTTGCTGGCCTTGACCCAGCGTGCGCCGTCGTTCTCGCGGCGGGCATCTTTCTTCACCTTGGCGGCGGCACGCACGGCGGTCTTGCTGTCGCCACGCTTCACGGGTGCGGTGGCTACGGCCTCGGCTGCCTTTTGCGGCTTGTTGAGGCTGTAGTCGCTCTTGGTGCGGTGCGACTCGCGCACGCGCTCCGGCAGCAACTCCTTCTCGTCGAGATTCACCGCCTCGATCAGCTTCTTCAGCTCCTCGGCGGTGGCCTCGCGGAAGCTGCCGCTCTTGATGCCGCCGCCAAGCTTGATCGGCCCGTAGGCGGTGCGGATCAGGCGGTTGACCGTGAGGCCCTGGCTCTCGAACAGGCGGCGCACCTCGCGGTGGCGGCCCTCGCTGA
>JAZKFO010000141.1:0-9163 GCA_040386395.1 Pseudomonadota bacterium
CCGCTACGGCGTGCAGTGCATCGTCGTCGCCATCGACGCCAAGCGCGTCAGCAAGAAGAACGAGCCGCTGCGCTGGGAGGTGTTCACCCACGGCGGCCGCAAGAGCACCGGCCTGAATGCAGTGGAATGGGCGATCAAGATGGTGCGGCACGGTGCCGGCGAACTGCTGGTGACCAGCATGGATCGCGACGGCACCAAGGAGGGCTACGACGTGGAACTGCTCGCCGCCATCAACCACGAGGTGAACGTGCCGGTGATTGCCAGCGGCGGTGTCGGCACGCTGGAGCATCTCTACCAGGGCCTGGCCGAGGGCCATGCCGATGCCGCACTCGCCGCCAGCATCTTCCACAAGGGCACCCACACCGTGGGCGAGGCCAAGCAATACCTGCAATCGCGCGGGGTTCGTGTGCGCACGTAAGTGACACGAGATCATCAACTGCCGCGCGTTACACTTGCGTGATGCCGTCCCCAACCATCCTCGATACCCTGTTTGCCCAGCTCCAGAGCCGCATCGGCGCTGATCCTGCAAGCAGCTACACCGCCAGCCTCTACGCCAAGGGCGTGGATGGCATCGCCAAGAAGATTGGCGAGGAGGCGACCGAGACCGTTATCGCCGCCAAGAACGATGATGATGCGGCGCTGGTCTATGAGACGGCTGATCTCTGGTTTCACACCCTGGTGCTGCTCGCGCACCGGGGCCTTTCCCACCAGGCGGTGCTCGATGAACTCGCGCGCCGCATGGGGCAGTCCGGCCACGCCGAAAAAGCGGCGCGGCTCAAGTAAGCACACCACATTTACCGAAGGAGATTCACATGGGCTCATTTTCCATCTGGCACTGGCTGATCGTTCTCGTCGTGGTGCTGATCGTGTTCGGCACCAAGAAGCTGCGCGGTGCGGGCGGCGACCTCGGCAGCGCCGTCAAGGGTTTCAAGGATGCGATGAAGGAAGGCGCGGACAGCGTCAACAAGCCGGAAGCGGTGTCGGCGCAATCGCAGAACGCCAACAGCGAAACCAAGAAAGAAAACGTCTAAGCAGCACCCGCAATGTTCGACATCGGGATTGGCGAGCTGTTTCTGTGTTTCGTGGTCGCACTCGTCGTGCTCGGCCCGGAGAAGCTGCCCAAGGTGGCCCGCATGGCGGGCCGCTGGGCGGGACAGGCACGCGGCTACATGCGCAACCTCTCGGTGGAGCTGGAGCGCGAAACCCATGCCGCCGACATCAAGAAGCGGCTTGAAGAAGCCAACCGCGCCGCGCGGGCTGAAATGGCGAGCTTTCAGAGCGCCGTGAAAGACGAGACCGATCAGTTGCAGACCCAGGTGCAGACCGACCCGCAGCAGCCGCTGCCGCAGCCCACCAAGGTCGACTGATGTCCGGCAACGACCCCTTCAACAAGCTGCTCGGCCCCGAACAGCCGCTGCTGGCTCATCTGCTGGAGCTGCGCACGCGGTTTTTGCGCGCGCTGATCGGCGTCATCGTCATCCTGCTGCCGCTGGCGGTGTTCGCCAAACAGCTCTATGGCGTGTTTGCAAGGCCCCTGGTGGAACTGCTGCCGCCCGGCACCTCGATGATCGCGACCAAAGTGGTGTCGCCGTTCCTGATCCCGCTCAAGCTCTCGGCCTTCGCGGCCTTGTTCATCGCCATGCCCTGGGTGCTGTTCCAGGTTTGGGCCTTCGTCGCACCCGGCCTCTACAAGAACGAGCGACGCCTGATGGTGCCGCTCCTGGTGTCCTCGACGCTGCTGTTCTACTCAGGCATCGCCTTCGCCTACTTCGTCACTCTGCCCATCGTCTTCAAGTTCACGCTCTCGGCCGCACCAGCGGGTGTGGTGGTGGCCACCGACATCGGCGATTACCTCGATTTCATGATGACCATGTTCATCGCCTTCGGCGTGGCGTTTGAAACACCCATTGCCGTGGTGCTGCTGGTGATCACCGGCTTTGTCACCACCGCGCAGCTGAAGGAGGCCCGCGGCTACGTGCTGGTGGGCGTGTTCGTGGTGGCAGCCATCATCACGCCGCCGGACGTGTTCAGCCAGCTGCTGGTAGCCATCCCCTCGTATCTGCTCTACGAAGTGGGTTTGTTCTGGGCCGGGTTCATCGAGCGCGGCCGCAGCAAGGTGGCCACGGTCAGTTGACGAAACCTTGATGCGCAGACGGCCATTATCATTGGCCCATGCGCATTCTCGTCATCGAAGACCACCCGGATCTCGCCGCCAACCTCGGCGACTTTCTCTCGGCCCAGAACCACAGCGTCGACTTTGCCGCCGATGGTCCGCGCGGGCTTTCGCTGGCCCAGTCCGGCGGCCATGACGTGATCGTGCTCGACCGCATGCTGCCCGGCATGGATGGCGCCACGCTCTGCAAGAAACTGCGCGCCCAGGGCAATACCACGCCGGTGCTGATGCTCACCGCGCTCGATACCGTCGCCAACCGCGTCGAGGGCCTGGTGTCGGGTGCTGACGACTATCTGGTGAAGCCCTTCGCGCTCTCAGAACTCTCTGCCCGCATCAACGCCCTGCACCGCCGCGCCAGCGGCTGGACCGGCAGCAGCGGCAGGCTGCAGGTGGCCGACCTCACGCTCGACACCGAAACCGCCGAAGCGCATCGCGGCGGCACCGTGCTCGACCTCACCCGCGCCGAGCGCCGCCTGCTGGAAGTGCTGCTGCGCAAATCCCCCAAGCTGGTCAGCCGCGCCGAGCTGGAGCACGCGTTGTGGGGCGATGACGCCCCCGATGGCGACGTGCTGCGCGCGCACATGCACAACCTGCGCAATGCGGTGGACAAGCCCTTTGCCGGCAAGCTGATCCACACCGTGCATGGCGAGGGGTATCGCCTGATCGCGCCGACGGCGTGAAGGCCGCATCGCGCCTCGGCGGCCACCGCCTGCGCCGCCGCCTGGCCACCGCGCTGGTGGCCCTCACCGCCCTCAGCGCACTGATCCTCAGCGTGGTGTTTCTCGGCATGGAACGCTACGTGGAGCAAGCCACACTCGGCACGCTGCTGGAGCGCGAGATGAGCTACCGCGTGCGCGCCAACACCGTGCCCGCCCCCGGCGACATGCAGGGCGAAACCCTGCGCTTCTACCGCCCCGCGCTCGGCGGCGCGGTGCCGCCGCACACGCTCACCGATCTCGCCCCCGGCCAGTACAACGCCCTGCGCATCGGCGAGCAGCAGTTCTTCGTGCTGGTGCAGCAAGTCGGCCCTGAAGACGTGGCGTATCTCAGCTACAGCGACAGCGCCATGGAAGCCCGCGAACGGCTGCTGTTTGCCGCCCTGTTCGCCACCCTCGCGCTCATCTCGCTCGCCGCCTTCTGGCTCTCGGCCAGGCTCGCGCGCCAGACCCTCGCCCCGCTCGATGGCCTCGTCGCCAACCTGCATGCACTCGACCCGGAGCTGCGCCAGCAGCGCCTCGCCCCGCTCGACCGCGACAGCGAACTGGCCGTGATCACCGAAGCGCTCAATGCCTACATGCAGCGACTCGACGAGCTGGTGGAACGCGAACGCGCCTTTGCCGCCGCCGCCAGCCACGAGCTGCGCACGCCGCTGGCGGTGATCCGCGGTGCCGCCGAAGTGCTGGAAGCCAGCCAGCCCTCGGCCCCGCTGGCGCGCATCCAGCGTGCCGCGCTCGCAGCCCAGCAAGACCTCGACGCCCTGCTGTGGCTCAGCCGCGCCGGCGAAGCCCCCGCTGCCGAAACCCTGCCCCTGCACCAGCGCCTCAAAGCCCTCTGCGCCGCGCAGATCGACACCGAAGCCATCGACTGGCAGTTGCAGCCCTGCACCGTCACCGCACCGCCGGGTGCGGTGGCCATCATCGTCAGCAACCTGCTGCGCAACGCCCTGCGCGCCGCGCCCAAACCCGGCGGCGTGCGCGTGTTTCTCACCGCCGACACGCTCACCGTGGATGACGACGGCCCCGGCGTGCCCCCGGATGAACTGCCGCAGGTCTTCGCCCCCCGCACCCGCGGCCACGATGGCGGCACCGGCATGGGCCTCTACATCGCCGCCACGCTCGCCGCCCGCCTGGGCTGGCGCCTGAGCCTTGAGAACCGTGCCGGTGGTGGTGCGCGGGCGGCGCTGCACTTCCATTAAGCTGCCAGGAGAACCCCAAGCCGGAGTCGCCGTGACCATCCCCACCCTGCACCCGCAACTGCTGGGCGACTGGCTTGGCGAAAACCTGCTGTGGATGAACCCTGCCGAGCCACCGCTGGCCTCGCACTCGAAGATGACCGTGGCCACCACCGCGCAGGGCAAGTTCATCACCCTGGCCTACACCTGGGCTTACGAGGGCAAGCCGCAGGATGGCCTGCTGCTGATCGGCGACGGCAACCAGCACGGCATCGCCAGCGCCGGCTGGGTGGACTCGTTTCACCAGAGCGGCAAGGTGATGCACTGCACCGGCAGCGCCAGCCCAACCGGCTTTGCCGTGACCGGCGCCTACGCCGCCCCACCGGGGCCGGACTGGGGCTGGCGGCTGAGTGTCAACGCAAGCGTCACTGGCGAGTTGATCTTGGAGATGCATAACCTGCCGCCGGGTGGCGAAGCTGAACTGGCAGTGCGGGCGGTTTACCAAAGAGCCTGAAAGGAAATCCCGTGAACGATCAGACCCATGACGCTTTTGCGGTTTTGCACTTCGCAAGCTCACTGTTGCCAATTCAAGATACATCAGCGGCTTGCAGCACTATCAATCACTGCTTGGGGTCGAATGATGGCGTGATAGCCGTCATTTTTGACGCCTAACTGGCGTTAGGGAACAAAACGGGAGAAATTCAATGCCTTCAGATGCGCGTGACAGATATCTAGATTCACTCGATCACATCGATTCGGCCTATACAAAAATTACCGGCTTAGTCGGAAAGGGTGGAGCACTCTCATTTCCAGATGTACACAAGCTAACCGAAGGCTTGTTCCTGAGTTCGTGGACCTACTGGGAAGGCTTTTTGCGACAATTGCTATGGCTAGATCTCGCTCAAGATCCGGCTGGAATATTAGCGTCGGAGATTTCGAAATTTCGCACAAAGAATGCTCGGTACCGTCTTGCTGAGCGCATCCTAAGTCATCCAGATAGCCCGAATAAATTTGTAGAGTGGTCTGATTACAATACTGTCGTCTCACGAGCGAACGAGTTCCTCAGTGCAGGGCATAGATACGTATCGCCACTTCCCCAGGCTGCGGACATTGCAAAACTAAAACGAATTAGGAATGCAATCGCGCACAAATCAGATCAAGCGTGGGAAAAATTTACTGATCTTGTAGTTAAACCTCCTTTCTTACTTACAGGTGTGCAAAGAAAAGGGTTAACACCGGGACGCTTTCTTTACTCGCACCAATGGAACGGAACTAGCGTTATGCAAAACGCCGTTGATTCTCTGCGCGCTGCAGCGTGGGTGCTTGTTCCCTAACCAGGCGTTCAAGCCGACGTTGCCGAAAAGCCGGCAACGCGGCTTAACTTAGGCGTTGATATCCAACTTGCATAGAGGTTGTTGTATCCAAGCGATTACGGCCTTGCCGCGAGCCGCTGGGGCACGCGCCGTACTGCCAGCGCCCACAGCAGCAGCGCACAGCCAGCGCCTGACAGCAGCACGGCGATGCTGAACATCGCGCCATAGCCCAGGGCATCTCCCAGCAGGCCACCCGCGACACCGGCCAGACCGGTGGCGATGACGATGGTGCTGGCTTGCAGGGTGTAGTCGGTACCGGCGTGGGCGGGGTCGCTGGCGTCCATCATCAGGGTGAACAAGGCGACGGTGGCCATGCCGCCCAGGATGTGTTCCAGCACCACCGCCGCCTTGAGCAGACCCGCATCGCCCAGGCCCTGTGCATGGGCGGCATACAGCGCCACCGCCAGGGTCTGGGCGATGCCGCAGATCAGCAGGGCACGGCGGCGGCCGATGCGGTCGCTGAGCAGGCCGCCCAGCACGGCACCCAGCAGGCCGCCGCCGGAGCCGACCACGCCGGACCACAGGCCGATCTCGGTCTTGCTCCAGCCGGCATCGACCAGGTATGGCTTGACCATGGCGGAGGCCATGGCGTCGCCAAACTTGTAGGCAATGAGCCAGAGCAGCAGCGCGGCCATGCCGGGCAGCTTGAGCCGCGCCCAGATGCCGTGCAAGGGATTGGTGCGTGCTGCCTGCGTGCCCGCTGGCGGCAGGTGCAGGGCCTCGTTGAAGCGCAGCACCGGCAGCAGGGTGAGGGCGAGAAACGCGGCCATGGCGACGAAGGTGGCGGCCCAGCCCAGGCGGTCGAGCACGATCATCAGCACGCCGCCGCCCAGTACCATGCCGAGCCGATAACCACCCACCTGCACGGCATTGCCCAGGCCGCGTTCCTGCGGCTTGAGCAGGTTGACGGCCAGGGCATCGGTGGGCACATCCTGGGTGGCGGCAAACAGGGCGCAGAGCACGATGGTGCATTGGAGCCAGAACAATTTTTCAGCGGCGTTGCCCTCGACCATCGCGAGTGCGAGGGCGGTGAGGATGGTGGCGATTTGCAGCGGCACGATCCACTGCTTGCGCGAGCGGCTGGCATCCACCCAGGGTGCCCACAGCCACTTCAGCGCCCAGGGCAGAAACAGGAAACCGCTCAGGCCGATGCGGGAGAGCGAGGTGCCCTCCTGCCGCAGCAGCACCGGCAGCGCCTGGGTGAAAAAGCCGAACGGTAGGCCCTGGCTGAAGTAGAGGCTGGCCAGCAGCAGCCATTTGCTGCGGGGCGTCATCGTGAACTCCCCTCTCCCGCCTGCGGGAGAGGGGTTGGGGGAGAGGGGTCTTTCATGCCGGCCTTGTTCATTACTTGTCACCCCCTCTCTCCCGGCCTCTCTCCCGCAAGCGGGAGAGAGGAGCAAGACATCACTCGCTTTTGAGCAGCTGCTCCATCTCGGCAAACCGCGCCTTCTCGGCATCGGCCAGCACGGGGTAGCCGAGCTTCATCTGCTTCAGGGTATCGACGATGATCTGGGCCACGGCCATGCGCATGTAGCTCTTGCTGTCGGCGGGTATCGCATACCAGGGCGCATGGGGGCGGCTGGTGGCGTTGAGCGCGTCTTCGTAGGCCTGCATGTACTCGCGCCAGCGGGTGCGCTCGGCGATGTCGGCGCTGTTGAACTTCCAGTTTTTCTCAGGCTCCTGGATGCGGGCAAGAAAGCGGTCACGCTGCTCGTCCTTGCTGACGTTGAGCCAGAACTTGATCACGGTGGTGCCATTGCGGACGAGGTGGGCTTCCCAGTCGCGGATGGACTCGTAGCGTTGCTGCCAGAGGGTGTCGAGCTTGGGCGGCAGCTGGTGCAGCCGCTGGTTTTTCAGGTATTCGGGATGCACGCGCACCGCCAGCACCTCTTCGTAGTGGCTGCGGTTGAACACGCCGATGCGGCCACGCTCCGGCAGCGCCAGCGTGGTGCGCCATAAAAAGTCGTGTTCCAGCTCGATCGTGGTCGGGGCCTTGAAGCTGGTCACCTGGCAGCCCGCCGGGTCCACACCGCTCAGCACGGCGCGGATGGTGGAGTCCTTGCCGGCGGCATCCATGGCCTGGAAAACCAGCAGCAGCGAGCGGTGGTCGTTGGCGTAGAGCACGTCCTGCAACTCGGCCATCTCCGCCACCAGCTCGGCGAGGCGTGCCTTGCAGGCGGCCTTGTCAGGGGCTTTCTTCGGCGGCCGGGTGCTGGCATGGCGCAGCTTGAACTCGCCGTTGGCGGGCACGAGAAAAGGCGACTTCACGGCAACGGCGTTCTTCATGAGGGGATCACATAGAGCAGCACCGCAAAGTAGTGCAGGGCCGAGCCTAGCAAAGTGAACAGGTGCCAGATCGCATGGTGATAGGGCATGCGGGTCTGCCGGTAGAACACCACGCCCAGGGTGTAGGCCGCGCCGCCCAGGGCCAGCAGGCGGAAGCCGGTGGCCGGCAGCGCCGCATCGAGCTGGCTCATCAGCGGCAGAAAACCCCAGCCCATGGCCAGGTAAAGCCACAGTGCGACACGCTCGTGCATCTCCGCATGCAACACCCGCAGGGCGATGGCACCGAGCGCGACCGTCCAGGTGATGACAAACACCGGCAGCCCCACCGGCTCCGGCAGCACCAGCAATGCGAACGGCGTATAGGTGCCGGCGATCAGCACATAGACAAAGCTCTGGTCCACCGCCCGCAGCACGTTCTTGGCATTGGGCAGCAGCGACAGCGGGATGCTGTGATAAATGGCGGAGGCGAGATAGGTGAGCAGCATCGCCACCCCGAACACGCTGCACGCCACCACATGCAGATACTGGCCATGCATGGCCGCACGGGCTGCCAGCACGGTGAGGCCACCCACCGCCAGCAAGGCACCCAGGCCATGGGTCACGCTATGGGCAATTTCTTCTCCGCTGCTGTAGACGGGCGGGGCGCTGCGTCGGCTGCTGCTCTGCGGTAGCGAGGCCATGGCGTTGATTAGTGGGTGGGTTCAACCCGTAGTGTTGCGCCGTCGACTGCGATCACCCGCACCGAGCTGCCAGACGGCAGATCAGGCCCGGCGACGCGCCAGACGGTGTCTTCCACCCTGGCTTTGCCAAAGCCATTCTGGATCGGCTCCACCAGCTCGTAGACCTGTCCCACATAGCTGCGACCCCGCTGGTTGAGGCCGTTGTCGACATCCGACCTGGCCAGCGGCCTGAAGCGGAACCAGGCCGCGACCGCCACGAAGGCAAGCACCGCGAAGACCACCACCTCGGTCTGCCAGTGCAGCGCCGGCACCGCCCAGGCGGCGATGCCGGTGACAAAGGCCGCAGCCCCCAGCCAGAGGCAGAAGGTACCGGGCAGCAGCACCTCGGCAATCAGCAGGGCAAAACCCAGAACCCACCAGTGCCAGAAGACGATGGCGTCCATGGCGGGCTAGACCTTGGGTGCTGCGACGCCCGCGTTCTTGGCGAGCTGGGCGATGCCGCCAATCGCACCGATCACGCTCGATGCCTCCAGCGGCATGTAGATGGTCTTGCTGTTGGGCGACATGGCCATGGCCTTGAGCGCCTCGGTGTATTTCTGCGCGATGAAGTAGTTGAGCGCCTGCACGTCGCCCTTGGCGACGGCCTCGCTGACCATGAGCGTGGCGCGGGCTTCGGCCTGGGCCTCGCGCTCGCGGGCATCGGCATCGCGGTAGGCGGCTTCCTTGCGGCCTTCGGCATCGAGGATGGCCTGCTGCTGCT
>JAZKFO010000142.1:0-19935 GCA_040386395.1 Pseudomonadota bacterium
ATCTCTTCCGCGACAACGTGCTGTTCGTCGACGAGCGCCTCACCGGCGTGATCGATTTCTATTACGCCTGCACCGATGCGCTCGTCTACGACCTCGCCATCACCCTCAACGACTGGTGCGTCGACCCCGATGGCCGCCCCAATCCCGCCCGCTGGCAGACCATGAGCCTCGCCTATCGCAGCGCCCGCGAACTCACGCCCGCCGAGCGCAGCGCCTGGCCGCTGGTGCTGCGTGCCGCCGCCTTCCGCTTCTACCTCTCGCGCCTCTATGACTGGACACACCCGCGCGAAGGCGATGTGGTGCATGTGAAAGACCCGGCGCAGTACCGGCGCATTCTCGAATGGCATCGTCAGCAGGCCCCGCTGTCGCTTTGATGCAAATACATAGAATTGCCACCACTCACCGGCTGATCACATCACATGCGCGCCCTCGCTTTTGATCGAGCAAAACATACCTACCGCAACGACGCCTTTGTCGAGTTGGTGAAGGATGCTGTGCGCTTCTTCAACGGCACGCCGGTCTATGCACTGCCACCACCGGAATCGTTTTTGGGGCGTGGTGTTTATGCTCTGTATTACATCGGCAAGCACAAGCTTTATTCGCGTTACGGCGAGCTCAATCGACTGGCCTACTCGCACCCGATCTATGTCGGCAAAGCAGTGCCAAAAGGCTGGCGACAGTCACGCTCCAGTGATTCCGCAGAAAGTCAGTCTCGCGAGCTGTTTGGGCGTTTGCGTGAACACGCGCGAAATATTGAGCACGGTGATGGACTGAGCCTGGACGACTTTTCATGTCGCTTCGTGATTTTTGAGGATGCAGGCTCTGACATGATCAGCACCGTAGAGGCAGCACTGATCAAGTTGAACCGCCCGCTCTGGAATACCGTGCTCGATGGCTTTGGCAACCATGATCCGGGCAAAGGCCGTTATCAGCAGGCGCGCTCTGATTGGGACAGCCTGCATCCTGGACGTGCATGGGCTAACAAATGCCTTGGTAAGGGCGCAAGTGAAAAGGCCATTCGAGCAAGAATCACTGCCTACTTTGATGCCTTTGGAAAAACCCCATGAAGTCGCTGGAGATTTTCTCAGGCGCTGGCGGATTGGCCAAAGGCTTGGAGCTGGCTGGCTTCGAGCATTCCGCTTTTGTTGAGTTCAACCGCGACGCCTGTGCCTCACTGCGAAAGAACTTTGATCCCAGCAAGGTTTTTTTTGGCGACATCCGCGACTTTGATTTGGGCCTTGCTGAAGGCACCGACATAGTAGCCGGTGGCCCTCCTTGCCAGCCATTTTCATTGGGCGGCAAACATGGTGCAGATAAAGACGACCGCGACATGTTTCCCTATGCCATCCGAGCAATCGAACGTATTCGACCGAAAGCCTTTGTTTTTGAAAACGTAAAGGGCCTGCTCAGAGCATCGTTCGCCGAATACTTCGACTACATCCTCTCCAGACTGGCCAACCCTCTTGCTCAGCAGCAACAAGAAGAATCCTGGCAAGCCCACAACCAACGCCTGAAGAAATTGAAGGGTCACGGTGCGGCTGAGACCCGCTATCGCGTGAGCTGGCAGCTGCTCAATGCGGCTGATTACGGTGTGCCTCAGTGCCGCGAGCGAGTCGTGATCGTCGGCATCCGCGAGGACTTGCCACTGGATTGGCAATTTCCTGAAGCCACCCATAGTGAAGATCGCCTGCTCTGGGAACAGTTCGTCACTGGTGAGTATTGGGCGCGTCATCACGTCGCGGGTTGCAAGTCCACCATGGACAAGCCGCAACAAGAACATTTGCGCCGACTACAGCAGCGGTATGGCATGTTTGAGCCGGAGGCATTGGCGTGGCAAACCGTGCGCGATGCCTTGGCAGGTGTGCCAGACCCCCGTCTGCACAACCACACGGGCGATCACATTTTCAGAGATGGAGCGCGCAGCTATCCTGGCCACACCGGCAGCGCGCTGGATTGGCCTGCAAAAACACTCAAAGCTGGCGGGCATGGGGTTCCAGGGGGCGAGAACATGCTCCGCAATCTCGATGGAAGCGTCCGCTATTTCACGGTGCTGGAAGCCAAACGCATTCAGACCTTCCCGGATCACTTTGCGATTACTGGAGCTTGGGGCGAGGCCATGCGGCAAATTGGCAATGCCGTTCCAGTACGCTTGGGGGAAGTGATTGGCCGTCAGCTGTATCAGCACTTGGAAACTACAAAAAAAATGCAAATGGAGACCGCATGCTCGGCCTGACGCGCTACCAATGGACTGTGCTGTTCGCCGCCTGGCTCGGCTGGGGCTTCGATATTTTCGACGGCCTGCTGTTCAACTATGTGGCGCCCAATGCAGTGCCGACGCTGCTGGGGCTGGAGATCGGCTCGCCGGAGGCGAAGAAGGCCACGCTCTACTGGACCGGCGTGCTCACGGCCATCCTGCTCATCGGCTGGGCGGCGGGTGGCGTGCTGTTTGGCTGGGTCAGCGACCGCATCGGCCGCACCAAGACGCTCATGCTCACCATGCTGCTCTACTCGCTCGGCACCGCCGCCTGCGCCTTTGCGCAGAACATGGAGATGCTGATCTTCTTCCGCATCATTGCCTCGCTCGGCATCGGCGGCGAATGGGCGGCCGGTGCAGCGATGGTTGCCGAGGCGGTGCCTGAAGAAAAGCGTGTCGAAGCCGGTGCGCTGCTCTACACCTCCGCGCCGATGGGCCTGTTTCTCGCCACTTACGTCAATGCCGAAGTCGCGGGCAACTGGTTTGCCGACCAGCCCGAACAGAGCTGGCGCTATGTGTTTCTGTTCGGGCTGATCCCCGCCGCCGTCGCTTTTGCGGTGCGTCTGTTCGTGAAAGAGCCGGAACGCTGGGTGCGGGTGGCCGCCAGCAGCAAGCCGCCACGCCTGAGCGAGCTGTTCACGCCTGAGGTACGCGCCTACACCGTGTCCGGCTTTCTCATGGCACTCATCGCGCTGCTCACCTGGTGGAGCTGCAATGCCTTTCTGCCGGTGGTGTCGTCGGGCCTGGGCCGCGCCCATGCCGAGGCGCTGGGGCTCTCCCCCGCCGATACCCTGCGCATGGTCGAGCACTGGAAGACGATGGCGACCACCTGGTTCAACCTGGGCGGCCTGATCGGCACGCTGCTGACCATCCCGGCCAGCAAGTATCTCGGCCGCAAGAAGATGTTCATGATCTATTTCATCGTCTCCTCGCTCGCGGTGTTCGGCACTTTCGGTCTCGACCTCACGCCCGAAACGCGGCTCTACGGCTACTTCGTGATCGGCCTTTCGGTGTTCGGCGTGTTCGGCAGCTTCACCTACTACCTGCCGGAGCTGTTCCCCACCCGCCTGCGCGGCACCGGGGCCGGCTTTTGCTACAACATCGGCCGCGTGATCGCCGCCGGCGGGCCGTTCCTGGTTGGGGCCATTGCCAGCCAGGGTTCCAGCGCCGCCAGCAGCGCGCTGGGCGTGCTGTTCTACGTCGGCTTCATTCCGCTCATCGGCATTCTGCTGATGCCCTGGGTGGTCGAGACCAAGGGCCGCGCGCTCGCGGACTGAAGGCATCGCAAGGAGATTTTCATGCGTCACCCCAGCCTGTTGCTGATGACCCTGCTGCTGCTCGCAGCCTGCGGCCGCACGCCGCCGGCCGAGACGGCTGCCGCGCCGGTGGCCGTTGCTGCCACCCAGCCCGGCTTGCTGCCGGCAGTGACGGACTATCTCGCTGGCCTCGCCACAGTCGAGCAAGCGACCGCGCCGGTGTCGCTCGAAGCCCTGTTCGCCAAGGCCGAGGCGGCACAGAACGCCCTGATGGAAGTGACGGGCGAACAGGCCGTGCTGGAGCGCTACAGCGCCGCCGAGTTCAGCGCCCTGCAAGCGGCGGTGCGCGGGCTGCTGCTGCACCGGGAGATGGACATCTACGCCCAGCCCGATCCGGCGTTCTTCCTCACCCTGGCCAGGGCGCACGGTCGCCCGGCGGACATCGCCTTCTTCGAGCAGTACGGGCGCACCTGGGGGCCGGACCTGGTGCCGGTATACCTCAAGCTGCGTCCGCAGCCCTCGCCCTGCGTGCGCTTTGGCGAGGGCCTCATCGCACCGCTGTATGCGGGCTGGCAGCAGTTCGCCAGCCAGCATGCCGGGGCGTATGCCGCGCAGGCCGCACAGAACCTGCGCGACCTCGAAGAAGCCGTGGCCCTCGGCACCTGCGCCTGCGATGGGGTGGAGAGCGTGCAGCGCGAGCTGGCCGGCTTTCTCAAGCAGTTCCCCGGCACGCCGCAGGCTGCACTCATTGCCGCCCGCAGCGAACAGTTGGCGAACGACCCGGATGTGATGCCGGTGAACTGCCGCTAGCAGCCTCAGGGTGGTGGCGGCAGTCTGGGCAGTGCGGGCAGCGCTGCAGCGCCCATGCCGATGCTGCCCAGATCAGGCGGCGCGCCGTTGAGCAGCACCTCGCCGCTGCGGTAGTCGAGACGCGCGGCGATGCCATCCTTGTCGCGCACGATCCAGCGCCGGGTGAGTGCCTGTTCAACCTGCTGCGCCAGCACGCTCCTCGCCAGCGCCTCGGCTTCGGACTGCTGCGCCGGTGTGGGTGCAGGCGTGCCCTCGCCCAGCGTCATCTCCATCGCCATGCTGCTGCCCAGGGCCTTCACGGCAAGCTTCTCCAGCAGCTTGTCGGGCAGAGCCAGCGCGAGATGGCCGCTTGCCATCGCCAGCAGCGCCATCGGGTCGGTCAGTGGCCCGGCACTCGCCACCGGCAGGGTCAGCTCGCCGCGCAGCGTCGCCGCCGCGCCCTGGTAGCCGAGGCTGATACGGTCGATGCGGAACGTCGGCGCGCGTGCAAGCAGCGTGGGCAGCAGCTGCTGGAGCGTGACCATCCGATTGGTGGATTGCTCCAGCGTCGGGCAGCGGCCCAGGTCGCTGTCGAACAGGCTGCGCAGCAGCTCGCCATAGGCGGCGGCATCGACATTGGCGAGCGTGAAGTCAGCCTGCACGGGGCCAACCGTGTCGCCGCCAAGGACCGCACTCGCCAGTCCGATGCGGGTGCTGGATTCGATCAGGCCGCCCTGCTCGCGGCTGCTGGCCTGGGCCTGCACGGCGCTGGCCTCGAACAGCGTCCTGCCGCCCTGCTGCACGCTCAGGCTGCCGAGCTTCAGCACATCGCTGCCGGTGTAGAAAAACACGAAGCCTGGGTTGGGGTATTCGTGGCTGGCGCTCAGTGCCAGATCCTTCAGCAGCAGCGTCAGCGGCTCGCCCTCCTCCCCCTGCAGTGTCACCGTCAGCGCCGGCAGCGCGGCGGTATAGGCACTGGCACTGAGGTCAGCCCTGCTGCGCGCACTGAAGCGCAGCGCAGGCCAGGCGAATGTCACGCTGCCCTTACGCTGCGGGTCGCTGATCGTGAGCTGTCCCGCATCGCCTTCGAGCCGCAGGCGGCTGTTGCCGGTGAAGCCATGGTGCGCCACCAGTGCCGGCATCGCGCCCTGCAACTGCATGCTGAAATACGCATTGCCCAGCGTGCCGGGCGGCTGGCCGTTGACCAGCCAGTCGTAGCGGATCGACGCCGCACCCGGCCAGCCGAAGCCGGGCAGCGGGCCGTGGGTGATGGTCTGCTTCAGGCTCACCGTCAGCGGCGCAGCGGTGGGCGGGGCCATTGCCGGAGCCGACTCGTCTGCCAGCACCGGGCAGCTGCTGTGGTCGAAGGCCGAGGCGAGATCGAAACGGGTGAGTCGGGTGGAGCCGAACAGGCCACGGGTGTGCTGGTCTTCGGTGATCTTCACCGCCGGCAGCAGGGCGGGCAGCTTGCCCAGCTCCCGGTCGAGCTGGCGCTGCACCAGGATGCCGGTGCCCCAGGCGGCTGCGATATAGGCAAGGCCCAGTACTGCAACGGCAATCAGTGGTTTTTTCATGTCTGCTCAGGCGGGTCGCCCCGAACCTTCGGCGGGACGCCAAACCCTTGTCAAGGCAACTCACTCCACCAGAAAGACTTCCGCCCTCGGCACACTCACCTGGAACACCTGCACGCTGGCCGCACCCGGCTGAACGCCCAGCTGTGCCAGCAGCGGGTCGACCACCGAATCGAGCAGGCTGAACACCGGTGCCAGCAGGCTGCTGGTCAGCGCCACGGTGTCGCCCAGCGGCAGCGGCACCCCCAGCACCCGCACCTGCAACTGGCTGGCGAACTGCGCCGACAGGCTCACACCCGCGCTGCCCAGCAGACTCTCGTCACCCACCAGGCGCGGATTGGTCGGTGTGGGCAGCGGCACATACAGCGGAAAATCGTTGATGAAGCTGCTGTCGAACTCATCCGCCTCGCCCACATCGAGGCTGGCCGGTGCGCCGAGTGCCACCGACAGCACCGGGCCGAAGATGGGCAGGTTGATGGCATTGATCAGCGCCCCGCCCGCGAGCGGCGGCAGGCTGGCAGCCGCACCGGTGAAGGTGCCCAGCCTGAGGGCCGCGAGCTGGGTCTCGACCGCCACATCGGCGACGGTATCCGGCCGGTTGCTGGCGGGGCATTGAATCTCGCGCAGCGTTGCCTCCGCAGCGCCGAGCGCCACATCCAGCCCGATGCGGATGGGCTGGGCCACCACGCCCACCAGCGGCGACAGGCTTGACAGGGCACCACTCACATCCAGCACATCGGTGCGCAGTTGCAGGGTGAGTGCGGCGGTGCGGGCATAGGTGAGCGGGGTGCCATCTGTTGCCAGGCCCGCCGGGCCAGGGCCGGCGATGACCGGCGCCTGCACCACCCGCAGCGCCAGCCGCAGGTTGGCGAGGCCTGCCGGTAGCGCGACGCCGACCGGCAGGTCGATGGACTGCCCCTCGATGGCCGACTGCGACAGCGCCATCAGCAGCGAGAGCGCATCCACATACAGGCTGTCGGCCGCCTCGCCAGTGAGGCTGTTGCTGATTTGCAGCACATCGCCCAGCAGCACATTGCGGGTCGGGTCGGTGCTGGCGGCGAGGCTGCGCAGGGTGGCGGCCGCTGCGGTGTTGGCCGCACCACCGGTCTCGTCCAGCCCATCGGCCAGCAGCTGCAAGGCACCCGGCAAGGCGGTGTCGAGATCAACCAGTCCCGCTGGCGTGGCCACGCCGGCAGCGGCGGCGAGATCGGCGAGGCGCACCTGCGCTGCGGCAAGGCCGCGCTGGCTGGCGACGCTGAGATTGACGTTGCTGCCCAGCAGTCCGCCCAGCAGCAGGTTGAGCACCGGCGAGTTGGCGCTGTTCAGCGCCAGCGCCGAGGGGCCCAGGCTGATGCCCGCCTGAGGGGCCTGCTGTGCCGCCGCGCGCGCCTGCAACTGCAAGTCGCTGCTGCCGGTGATGCCGGGGATCAGGCGATCCGGTGCGGGCCGGGTGAGCGTGACCTGCACGGCATGGATGCGCGCATCGCCATCGCCGAGTGCGACGAAGCGCGCCAGGCCATCGGCACTGGCGACATCGCGCAGGCCGATTTCGGTGGTCACACCGCTGGTCGAAAAGCCATTGCGGGCGAGGCTGCCGATGGCTTCGGCGCGGGCATCGGCGAGCGTGCCGGTGACGCCGCGCCCGGTGCAGCCGCTGACCACCTGCACCGCATCGAGCGCGGCCAGGTTGGCGGCGCGTTGCAGGCTGCGGTTGGCGTTGTAGAGCCGGCCGATGTCGATGCTGAGGGCGACGGCAGACAGCATCGCGATCAGGGCGATGGCGGCGAAGATGGCAGCGAATCCCCGCTGCCGGGCGGGCGCTGCAAAACCGGCTTGGCGCATCGGCACTGACCCTCCTTGGTCCTCCGCCGGCGGCAATCCTTGCCACCCGCTGCCGCACCTTAAGGCGGGTGCCGGATTCTTGACACCCTCACAGGACAGACGCGGCAGTTGGCCGCATCAGCGGTTCAGGGTGTGTTGACCTAGCTAGGACGGGCGTAGCTGCCGGTGGCGTGGGCGATCATCGTCTCCGGTGCGGCACTCGAATACACCCGCGATTCCATCACGATGAGCTTGCGGCCGAGCTTGAGGATGCGGGCATCGGCAATCACATCACCCACCGCGCCCTTGTTGAGGAAGCGCAGGTTCAAATCCACCGTCACCGCCATCAGCTGCACGCCGATGTGGCCGAGCACGGCGACATACATGGCGGTGTCGATGGCCGTCATCGTGGTGGGCCCGGAGAGCACATTGCCGGGGCGCAGCATCCATTTCTTGAACGGCAGACGGATGCGCGCATAGCCGGGTTCGAGTGCCTCCACCGTCAGCGATTCGGTGCCGGCATTGCCGGGAAAGGCGCCGCGCACCAGCGTTTGCACCTGATCCAGCGTGATGACTAGTTCCATAAGCCGTGTAATCCGTCGTAGGCGAGTTTGAGCGTGAGGACGATGAGAATGCCCTGAAACAGCTTGCGGAATGCGACTTCCGACAGCCGGCCATTGAGCTGCTTGCCGAGCAGCGTGCCGACGATGACCGAGCCGCACACCGGCAGCAGCAGCTGCGGCTTGGCGAGTGCCGAGAATCCGACCAAGCCATAGGCAATCACCCGCAGGCCGTGGCCGAACACCTGGGTCAGCGCGAGCGTGGCCACCACTTTCTGCTTCGGCCATTCGGGCCGCAGAAACAGCCGACCCACGAACAGGCCAGTCGCACCGACGAACATGCCCAGCGCGCCATTGGCCGCCCCGGCCGCGACGAAGGCGAGGCGCGGCGGCAGGGGCTTGGCGGTCTGGCCGGCCGATTGCCCGGCAAAGAAATCAGGCAGCAGCGAGATGGCGATGAGCGCCGCCAGAATCAGCTGGATCACATGCACGCTCACAGTGGCGGCGAAGGGTGCCAGCAGGGCGGTGGCGGGAATGGCAGCGAGCAGGAACCAGCCCGCCGCGCGCCATTCCACATGCCGCACGTAGGCCGCGGTGCGGGTGAGGTTGCTGACCAGCTGCACGGCGGCGAACAGCGGGATGGCTTCCACCGGCGCCAGCCCCAGCGCGTAGAACACACCGATCAATATCGTGCCGCCGCCCAGACCCGCCACGCCCGACAGTGCCGAGGTGAACAGGCCCGTGAGCGAGAGCAGCAACGCCAGTTGCAGATCGTCAGTCATGCGCCGAGGGTGGCGAGTGCGGCCTTGAACAGCAAGGCATGGCGGGCGGCGAGCACGTCCAGATCGCGGTCGTAGCCGCCGCCAATCACGGCGGCGGTGGCGATGCCGCGCTGGCGGCATTCACGCAGCACCGTGGCATCGCGCGCCTCGATGCCTTCGTCGCTGAGCGCCAGATAACCCAGGCGGTCGCTGCCATGCACGTCCACACCCGCGTCGTACAGCACCAGGTCGGGTGCGACGCTGTCGAGCAGCCAGGGCAGCACGCCGCGCAGCTCTGCGAGATAGCCGGCGTCGTCCAGCCCACGGGCGAGACCGATGTCGAGATCCGAGCGCGCCTTGCGGGCCGGAAAGTTCTTTTCGCAGTGCATCGAGAAGGTGAAGGCGCGTGGCTCGTCAGCCAGCAGGGCCGCCGTGCCATCGCCCTGATGTACGTCGAGATCGACAATCAGCACGCGCCGGACACCGGCGTGATCCAGCACCCAGCGCGCCGCCACGGCCAGGTCGTTGAGCAGGCAGTAGCCCGCACCGAAATCGTGGTGCGCATGGTGGGTGCCACCTGCGGCATTGCAGGCGAGCCCCTGCGCCAGCGCGAGTTCGACGGTGCGAATGGTGCCGCCGGTTTCCAGCCGGCAGCGCTGTGCGAGTAGCGGCGTGCAGTCGAAGCCGATGCGGCGCTGTGCGCTGCGCTCCAGCGTGCCGCTGGCCATCGCCTGCAGATAGCCGCCGTCATGCACGGCGAGCAGCTGGTCTTCGGTGGCTTCCGGCGCTGGATGTACGACCATGCACTGCGCATCCAGCAGCGCACCCAGCACCGTGAACTTGCCCATCGGAAAAGCATGGCCGGGTGGCTGCGGAATGCTGTAGCCGGGGTGCCAGACGATGGGCAGCTTCACGCTTTCAGAGCACCAGGGCGGTGGCCAGGAACAGCATCAGCCCCATGCCGGCAATATCGGTGCCCGTGGTCAGGAAAATGCTCGATGCCGTCGCTGGATCAGCACCGAAGCGACGCAGGATCAGCGGCACCAGCACCCCGAAGATGCCGGAGGCGAAGCAGGCGCCGGTCATCGCCAGCACGATCACCAGGGCCAGGGTCAGCGCCTGCGGATCACCCTGGGTGCCGCCGGCGGTGAACCACATCGCCAGGCCAGCCACCAGCCCGGTGAGAAAGCCGTTGAGGGTGCCGAGCAGTGCCTCTTTCATCACCAGCTGCCGCACCGACACACTCTCGAAATCACCCAGCGTCAGGCCGCGCAGGGTGATGGCCAGCGCCTGGCAGCCGGTATTGCCGCTCTGCCCGGCGAGCAGCGGCAGAAAGGCCGCGAGAGCAACGATGCGGGTGATGGTGTCCTCGAAGCTGCCGACCACGAAGGCGGCGAGAAAGGCGGTGAGCAGATTGATCTGCAACCAGGGGTGGCGCATCTTGAACGCAGCCCAGAAGCCGGTGTCCAGCCGCTCTTCCTTGTTGATACCGACCATGCGACCGGACTGTGCAGTGAGTTCCAGCGCCTGCTGCTCGAATAGCTGCCAGCCACGCACCTGCCCCACCAGCACGCCCGCCGCGTCGCAAACCGGATACACCGGGTAGTGGCGCTTCACCGTCGCCTGCACCGCATCACCCAGGCTGTCGGCGGCGGCGAGGCGGAACGGCTCGCGCAGCATGATGCTCTCCAGCGGCGCTTCGGCGGCAGCCAGCAGCAGGTCGCGCGGGATCACCAGCCCGGCCAGCCGGCCTTCGGCATCGCTGACATAGAGATAGGTGATCTGCTGCGGCTCGCTGGCGGCACGCAGCCAGGCGATGGCCTCGCTCACCGTCGTTGCGGCAGCAAAGTTGCCGCGTGCCGGCTCCATCAGGCTGCCGATATCGCCCGGCAGTTCCTCGACCGACGCAATCGCATCGGCCAGCCGGGCTGCAATGCGCGCTGCGAAATCGGGCGGCAGCGCGGCCAGGGCGGCATCGACCATGGCGCGCGGCAGCAGCCTGAGCAGCTCGGCGGCATCCTGCGGTGCGCGCAGTTTCAGCGAGTGGACGAGTGCTGCGAGCTCATCGGCATTCTGGTCGCGCTCGGTCATGGCTTTCCCTTTATTTAAGCCTGCGGTGCGGTCAATACTGCGGCATGACCGCCTCACGACCAACCCCGCGCCAGCCCGACGTGACCCGCACCCGCCTGCTGGAATGCGCCTACGAAGAAATCCACCAGCGCGGCTTCCGCAGCGCCAGCCTCGATTCCATCCTGGCCAAGGCAGGTGTCACCAAGGGCGCGCTGTACCACCACTTCGACAACAAGGCCGCCCTCGGCTACGCGGTGGTGGACGAAATGCTGCGTCCCTTCATGGAGAACTACTGGCTGCCGCTGGCCGAGGCCGAAGACCCCATCGCGGCGGCCATTGCCGGCATCAAGAAGCGGCGCGACAAGATCAAGGCCAACCTGCTCGCCTACGGCTGCCCCTTCAACAATCTGGCGCAGGAGATGTCACCCATCGACGAGGGTTTCCGCACCCGGCTGCAGGGCATTCTCGACGACTGGAGGCACACCCTGGCCGCCGCCCTCGAACGCGGCAAGGCGACCCACAAGGTGCGGGTGGATGTGAATACCCCGGCGGCGGCGATCTTCATCATCAGCGCGCTCGAAGGGGTGATCGGCATGGGCAAGGCCTCGCAGAGCAGCGCGCTGTATGAACAGGGCCTGCGCGGCCTGCTGGAATACCTGGAACGCCTGCGCCCTTAGTGCGAAGGTTTGGTGTGCGCCTGCGACGCCGTCGCCAGCATCAGCCGATCCGTCCAGGCAATGCCAATCGCCGAGGCGATGAAGGCCATGTGGATGATGGTCTGCCACATCACACCGGCTGAGGTGATGTTGGTGCATTTCACCCCCGCCGCCACGGCGGAGCACAGCGGCAGCGCGTCGATGGTGCCGGCCTCGATGAAGGTCTTGAGCAGGTGGATGGACGAGATGCCGATGATCGCCATGGCGAGCTTCACCTTCAGCACCGAGGCGTTGACGTGGCTGAGCCACTCCGGCTGGTCGGGGTGGTTGTGCAGGCCCAGGCGCGAGACGAAGGTTTCGTAGCCGCCGACGATCACCATCATCAGCAGGTTGGAGATCATCACCACGTCGATCAGCGCCAGCACAATCAGCATCACCTGCTGCTCGTTCAACTCGAAGGCGCCGTGGATGAGGTGCATCAGCTCCTTCACGAACAGCACCACATACACGCCCTGCGCCACGATCAGACCCAGGTACAGCGGCAATTGCAGCCAGCGCGAGGAGAAGATCAGCGTGGCGAGGGGGCTCAGCGATTTGATTTGATTGGCAGGCATGGCTAACAGATGGTTTGGGTGTCGAGAGCTGACTGTATGGGCAAGTTTGACCGCTGCAAGGTGACGTGCGTGTGATGCGCTGCCACGCGCCTGCAAAGTGGGATGGCTTACGCTCACTCGCACGCAAAGCACTCTGGCTATAAAATCCGCTTATCCGCATAGGCAGATATTGCCAGCGGCTCACGTGATCTGACCCACCCCACCCGACGCTGCTTGTAGCCGCGCGCACTGGAGCTTTACCTGCAATGAGCGAATACCTGTTCACCTCCGAATCCGTTTCCGAAGGCCACCCGGACAAGCTGGCTGACCAGATTTCCGATGCCGTGCTCGACGCCATCCTCGCGCAGGACAAGAAAGCCCGCGTCGCCTGCGAAACCCTGGTGAAGACCGGTGTCGCCATCGTTGCCGGCGAAGTCACCACCTCGGCCTGGGTCGATCTCGAACAGCTCGTCCGCAAGGTCATCACCGATGTCGGCTACAACAGCTCCGACGTCGGCTTTGACGGTGCCACCTGCGGCATCCTCAACATCATCGGCAAGCAGTCGCCCGACATCGCCATGGGCGTTGACGGCACCTCGAAGAAAGAGAAAAAGGCCGAAGACATCGGCGCCGGCGACCAGGGCCTGATGTTCGGCTATGCCTGCGACGAGACGAAAGAACTCATGCCCGCGCCCATCTACTACAGCCACCGTCTGGTCGAGACGCAGGCCAAGGTGCGCAAGGCCAAGAAGGGCGGCCTGCCCTGGCTGCGCCCGGATGCGAAGTCGCAGGTGACCCTGCGCTATGCCGATGGCGTCGCCGTCGGCGTCGATGCCGTGGTGCTCTCCACCCAGCACAGCCCCGACATCAAGCTGAAGGACCTGCGCGAGGCAGTGATGGAATCCATCATCAAGCCCGTCATCCCCGCCAAGTGGATCACCAAGGCGACCAAGTTCCACATCAACCCCACCGGCAACTTCGTGATCGGCGGCCCGGTCGGCGACTGCGGCCTCACCGGCCGCAAGATCATCGTTGACACCTACGGCGGCTGGGCGCGTCACGGTGGCGGTGCGTTCTCCGGCAAGGACCCGTCCAAGGTCGACCGCAGCGCAGCTTACGCTGCGCGCTACGTGGCGAAGAACATCGTCGCCGCAGGCCTCGCCAAGCGCTGCGAAGTGCAGGTGAGCTACGCGATTGGTGTCGCCGAGCCGACCTCGATCTTCGTGACCAGCTTCGGCACCGGCGTGGTGAGCGATGCGGCACTCGAAAAGCTGGTGCGCAAGAACTTCGACCTGCGTCCGGGCGGCATCATCAAGATGCTCGACCTGATCCACCCGATGTATCAGATGACCGCAAGCTACGGCCACTTCGGCCGCGCGCCCATCGCGATGACGGGTGCGGATGGCTCGAAGTTCACTGCGTTCTCATGGGAGGCGACCGACAAGGCTGACCTGCTGAAGAGCGAAGCGAAGAAGATGAAGTAAGGCACTCACCTGCCACAAAAAAGCCGCCGCGAGGCGGCTTTTTTGTGGCTGTCGCCGCCGCTTACACTGCCATATGCCCCAGCCAGCGGAGCCACACTTGATCGTTCTCACCAGCACCGATGGTGCTACTGCCAGCATCCACCTGCAGGGAGCGCACATCACCCGATGGAAAACAGCCGAGGGCGAGGAGCAACTATTTCTCAGCGAGCGCGCTGTCTTCAAGGAAGGCACGCCGATCCGGGGCGGCGTGCCGGTGATCTTTCCGCAGTTCGCAGATGAAGGGCCGCTGCCCAAGCATGGATTTGCGCGCACGGCATTGTGGGAGTTGCAAAGCCAGCGCAGCGACGCCGATGGCACGGAAGCCAGCTTCACCTTGAGCGATTCGACCGCCACCCGTGCGCACTGGCCGCAGGCCTTTCTCGCCACGCTCAAGGTGCGCATCGGCGGCGACAGCCTGCGCGTGCAGCTGGAAGTGCTGAACCGGGGCGATCAGCCCTTCCAGTTCACGACCGCGCTGCACACCTATCTTGCTGTGGCCGACATCAGCGCAGTGACCGTCGAAGGCCTGGCCGGCCTGCACTACCGCGACACCGCCGATGGCGGCGCGATGAAACAGGAACAGGCCCAACGCCTGCGCATTGCAGGCGAGGTGGATCGCAACTACTTCGACACACCCGCCAGCCTCACCCTGCACGATGGCGCACACCGCCTGCTGGTGCAGCAGCAGGGCTTCGTCGACACGGTGGTGTGGAATCCGGGTGCCGTCAGCAGTGCCGGCTTCAAGGATCTGGCACCCGATGATTACCAGCGTTTTCTCTGCATCGAGGCGGCCACCATCGGTCACCCGGTGGTGCTGGCGGCGGGTGCGATCTGGCAGGGCGAGCAAAGCCTGCGCGTCCTCTGATCCCATCCATGAGCCCACAAAAAAGCCGCTGGGAAGCGGCTTTTTTGTGGGGTGCGCTTCAGGGCCGCACGGCCACCACGTCGATCTCCACCAGCATGCCGGGCGCGGCCAGGCCGGGGATTTGCACGGTGGTGCGCGCCGGCAGCTTGGGCTGCTCCGCCGTGCCGTAGAACTTGCGGTAGGCGACCATGAAGCCGTCGAAATCCATGCGGCCGGCCTTGGTGGGGTCGGTGACGAGGAAGACATTCATCTTCACCACGTCGCCCATGGTCAGGCCAATGGCTTCGAGCGAGGTCTTGATCTTGCTCAGCACCGAGAAGGCCTGCTGCTCGGTGGTGCCCCAGTACTCGTAGCTGAACTTGCGCGCCTCCGGATTGAACGGCGCGGGCGTGAGGCCGCTGTGGAAGATCGTGGCCTTGCCCACCGGCACTTCGACGGCCTGCGCGATGGGGAAATCCGAACCAGGAATGGGATAGCGCGTCACGTCCGCCTTGTTGGTGGCGAGTGTCGAGCAGGCGGGCAGCGCAGCGGCAACGAGTAGCGTGAACAACGAGCGGCGGATGAGGGACATGCGGTTCTCCAGTTGAAAGATTCAGGCAGCAGTGCGTTTGGCGATGTCTTCGATGGCGCGGTGCGCCGAGCGTATCGCGCCCTCCTGCCAGCCACCGTGAAAGCTGATCTGGTCGCCCACCATGTAGTGCGCGCCCTCGGCAGCGACCAGCGTCGGGTAGTGCTGCTGGCGCGATGCCGGCGTCCACTCCGGTGCGCAGCCGAACATGTAGGGCACCTTGTTCCACGCGACGCTGATGCCCTTTTCGACCATGCCGCCATAGCCGGGGTGGATTTTCTCGCCCTCGGCGATGGCCTTGGCGAGTCGCGCGGCAGGCTTGAGCTTGCCCCAGGCTTCGCCCTTCTTCGGGTCCCACTGGTAGCTGCCGAGGAGGATGCCCTTGGCCGTGTGAAAGCCATGTGGTGGATACCAGACTTGCAGGATGTCCTGATCGGTCCAGCTGATGCCGCCGTAGATTTGCGCGTCGTCTTCCCAGAAGCGGCGCTTGGCCTGGAAGGCGATCTTGAACAGCTTGCCCCACTCCGCACCGTGCTTCAGCGCAGCGCGATAGCGCGGGGAGAAATTGTTGTCGATGCCGCCGACGAGATGCGTCGGCGCGCTGTTGATGCAGAAATCGGCCTGCACCACCTGGGTCTTGCCCTGGTCCTTGTAGGCGATGCGCACACCCTTTTCGACATTGGTGATTTTCGTCACCGGCGCATTGCGCAGGATGCGTCCCGGCAACAGTCGCTCGAAGCCCTTCACGATGGCATCCATGCCGCCCGTGGGCTGCATCATGGTCGCGTTCATGTCCCAACTGTTGGGGAACTGCAACCACTGCCACAGGCCAGAATCCACCAGCTCCCGGGTGGGGATGCGAATCGACCCCGGCCCGTGCGGACTGGTGAGAATGCCGTCGCCATCGGCGGTGCCCGCGCGGTTGCTGCCGCGATAGCGGTGGTCCTTGTCGAGGTCGCCGAACTGGCTGACCATCGCCAGCAGCTTGTCGGCATCTTCCCGGCTCAGGGTCTGGTCGAGCGCCTCCTTGTTCAGCGCCTTGGCCAGCATCTCGGCGATGGAGCCATGGGTGTCGGTGAGGATCTTGTGCTGCCGCTGCGGCTTGCCGCCAAAGGCCTTGCTGTTGTGCAGATAGGCCGCGTGGTTGTCGTTGATGAAGGGTTCGAGCGCCACGCCCAGCTCGCGGCAATAGGCCAGCAAGGCGGTGTGGTGATAGGGGATGCGTGCCGGCCCGGCGTTGAAATACAGGCCGGGCGCGTCGTCGAAATCGCAGGTCTGCTCGCTGTCGTATTCCTTCACCACATCGCCGCGGCGCAGGGTTCGATTGCGGCCGCCGATGTGGCTGGTGGCCTCCAGAACCATGCATTCGTAGCCGGCCTTGCCGAGTTCCAGCGCCGCCGTGAGCCCGCCGATGCCGGCACCGATGATCACCACCTTGCGGCCCGCACCGGAGCCGCCGGGCAACCGGGGGGCGCCGGCATAGGCGGCCGGGATGGCGACCATGCCGAGTGCGGCCATGGCCTGGTACATCGAGGCCGCACCCGCCGTGCGGCCGAGGTGTACCAGCAGCTCGCGACGGGTCCATCCGGTGGGCAGGCTCACTTCGACTCTTCCTTCGGGTTGGCCGGCGCACTCAGGCGGCGGATGAGAGATTGGATTTCGGCAGTGCTGCAACCCTCGCAGGTGTCACTCGCCATCAACGTGCCAGCTACGCCCTGCCGCACGCTGGCCACGAGCTGCGGCATGCCTTTTTTCAGGCGCGGCGCCCACTCGGCGGCGCGGCCGGCGCGCGGTGCGCCGCCCGCCCCGGTGTCATGGCATGCGGCACAGACCGGCATGCGGTCTGCGGCCTGACCCTCGACCAGCAGCAACACGCCGAGGGCCAGCAGACCGCAGCGCCGGCTAGAGATCGGCACGGAGCGTGAGATACACGGCGCGCGGCGGCGTCAGATAGAAACCACCGCCGCTCTCGCCGAACTCGTCGTAACCGGGCGAGTCATCGTCCAGCAGGTTGTAGAGATTGAGCTGCGCGCTGAAGGGTGCCAGCGAGCTGCCCTTGGCCCCCTTGAAGCCGGCGTTGAGGTTGACGATGGTGTAGGCCTCGATCGACTCCATGCCGGTGGTCGACGAGCTGCGACGACCGGTGAACTTGGCCTCGCCACCGACGAAGAAGGGCGCGAACTTGTAGGTGGCGTTCACCACCGCCTGCGTGTAGGGCGTATCCGGCACCACATTGCCCTTCACCGGCACGATGCGGGTGGTGGGGTTGCCGTCGTCATCGGTCGCACCCGTCACGTAGTCGTCCTGGAACTTGGAGTTGTTGAGGCTCAAGTTGCCGCCCAGACGCCACTGCTTGCTGGGGTTCCAGAACGTCGCCAGCTCCGCACCGTAGGTCTTGATGCTGCCGACGTTCTGGTAGATGTCCTCGCCGACGCGGAAGGGATCGGGATTCTGCAATTGCAGGATGCGGTCCTTGTAGTCGACGTAATACAGCGAGAACGAGCCGCCCAGCTTGCCGCGCTGGCTGCGGATGCCGAGGTCGATGTTGGTCGAGGTCTCTGGCTTGATGTCATCGGTAAAGCTCGCGGCCACCAGCGCCAGGCGCGGGATGGAGCTGAAGTTCTCGGCGTAGTTTCCGAACAGCTCTTCCGAATCCGTCAGCTTGAAGGTGGCACCGATCTGGGGCTGGAAGTAGTCCTTATCCTTCTTGCTGAGCTTGACCGTCTGCGAGGCATTGAAGGCGGCGGAGTTGGGGATGCCGGAAAAGCCGCGATCAACATTGAGGCCCTTGAAACCGACTTCGATGGCGAGCCGTTCCGCCAGCAGCGAGACTGAATCCTTCAAGTAGAACTGCGTCACCTTGGTGCTGAAGTTGCGGTCGTAATACACGGCCACAGGCAACTCGCCAAAAGCGAAGTCACCGTTGTCGGTGAGGTTGAACAGCGGGCGGCGCTGGGAGAAATCGTAGTCCTCGTACCAGAGGCCGGTCTGCACCGTGTGCATGCCGACGGTCCAGGTCAGGCCCAGTGTGGTGCCGAAACGATCGCCATCGAGAAACTCCTTGCGGCGCGTGAGGCCGCGCGGCTCCGCGATGTCGCTGCGACCTGGTGTACCGGCCTGGGCATCGTCGTAGAGCGATTGTGCAGCGCTGGCAGCAACACCGCCGATGCCGTAGCCGCTCTTCTTCTCGTAGTACGGCACCACTTCCAGCTTCAGGCTCGGCGTGAGGGCAAACTCGCCAATCACGCTCGCCAGCTGGTCGGTGCGGCCATTGAGCCAGTTGTCGTAGAACAGGCCATCCTTTTCAGGGTCGCCGGTGGCGAAGGCATTGAGATAGAAGTAGTCGAAAAACGGCTTGCTGTCCTTGTCGTAATAGCTGGCATCGTGATCGTCGCGATTGCCGTAGCGATAGCTGAAGGTGAGGCTGCCGCTGGCGAGCTTCTGCTTCAGCTTGGCGTCGACGTGATCGACCGCCATGTCGGCCTTGGGGTTGTCCCACTGCACCGCGCGGGTGCGCGAGCCGCTCAGGTAGGCCACCGGGCCGCCCTTCCAGATTTCGGGCGTGTCGATGCGACCATAGGTGCGGTTGAGCGACTGGCTGCCGCCGGTGGCCGAGAAGCTGGTGTGCCAGAAGCCCATCGGGTCGTCGGTGAAATAGCGGATCGAGCCGCCGAGTGCGTGGTACGAGGGCGCGGTGACATCGCCGGAGCCCTGGGCAACGGTGATCTCCTTGAGGTTTTCGGTATCGACATAGCGGTTGGGCGGGCTGCCGTCGCGCACGTCATAGGTTTCCAGCGGCACGCCATCCAGCGATGGTGGCCAGCTGGTCGCCCGTGAAGCCACGGATGCGCACGGTGGAGCCGAACTCGTACAGACCATAAGGATCGGTCTGCTGCACGTTCACGCCGGGCAGCGCGTTGAGCAGGGCCTGCGGCGCCACGCCGGGCGCCTGCGCCCTCAAGTCTTCCGTGGTGATGGTGTTGGAGGCGCGCGCCTGACTGCGGCCGACCACTTGCACCGCATCGAGCGTGGTCGACCCGGCGGCCGGCTCTGCGGCGGCGACCTCCTGCGCTTTTGCAGGCGTGGCCCATGCCAGCGCAGTCCAGGCTGCGGCTGCCCAAATCCCTATGATCTGCCGACGCGAAAAATCCTTATCCGTCATGTTCGCCGCTCCCTGAAACTCGAAAGTGATCTGATCTGAATCGCTTTCTCCTCCGGGCTTCTGGTGACTCGCGAGCCGTGTAACGAAAAAGCAATGCGCGTGCCAACGTCGAACAGGGCTGATTCGACCAATATCCTCTTATCCGCATAAGCGGATATACTGCCGGCACTTGGCCCGCGAGGGGCGCTGCGACCGCTGATTCAGAGCGGCCAGGCTCGCCGGCACTGACACCCCAACTGCGCCCGTTCCAGACCACATCTTTTCTTTGGAGCGACGCAATGAACGCACCCCTCAACACCAAACCCTTCACCGACTTCAAGGTCCGCGACATGTCGCTGGCCGCCTTCGGCCGCAAGCGCATCCGCATGGCTGAAGAAGAAATGCCTGGCCTGATGAGCATCCGCGCCAAGTACGCACCGCTGCAGCCGCTGGCCGGCGTGCGCCTCACCGGCTCGCTGCACATGACCAAGGAAACCGCCGTGCTGC
>JAZKFO010000143.1:0-8120 GCA_040386395.1 Pseudomonadota bacterium
GCCGGTGACTTCGGTGATGAGAGACTGAACATCCATGGCGAAACTCCGTGAGTTGGTGTGGCTAGGGAAAGTAAACATTGAAACTGAGACAAGGCTGACTGTTTGTTGCAGTGCAGCATTTGTTGCGGTGCATCATAAAAGTGCGGGCTAGGGCTGTCAAGTTCTCAGATTCCTACTGTTGTCAAGCACTTGCTCATCTTGGCTGGGTTAGCATCGGCAAATGATCATCAAAGCCACCCAGCAGCTGCGCACCCGCCTGTGGTCATTCAGGCCTGCCAGTCGCCTGGGCCGCTGGGGGCTTGAGTCGCTGCGGGCGTTGGATGCGCTCGTCACCGTTTTCGCACGCGGCCAGCTCTCGCTGTGGGCGATGAGCCTGGTCTACACCACACTGCTGTCACTTACTCCGTTTCTGGCGCTGGGTTTCTCGCTGCTGAAGGCGCTGGGCGTACACAACAGCCTCGAACCGGTGCTGATCGAAGCCCTCAAGGGCCTCGGCAACGCCCAGGCCAAGCAGGTGAGCGATACCGTGGTGACCTTCGTCTCGAAGGTGGAGGTGGGCGTGCTGGGTTCGCTGGGTGTGGCGCTGCTGCTCTACTCTGCCGTGTCGCTGATCCAGAAAGTGGAAGGTGCCTTCAACGAGGTCTGGCAGGTGGAGAACCCGCGCGGCATCTCCCACCGCCTCACGGAATATCTGGCCGTGCTCACGGTCGGCCCGGTGCTGGTGTTCTCCGCACTCGGCCTCACCGCTGGTGCGCTCAATGGCGAATGGGCGGGATGGATCGCCCGCTTCGAACCATTCGGGTTCTTCCTTTATATGTTCTCCACGATCCTGCCGTATCTGTTGATCGTCGGCGTATTCACCTTTCTGTATGCCTTCGTACCGCAGGCCAGGGTACGGGCGCGGGCAGCGTTCATCGGCGGCGTCGTGGCCGGGTTGCTGTGGCAGACGCTGAGCTATGCCTTTGCAGCTTTCGTCGCGGGTGCCACCGACTACAACGCCATCTACTCCGGCTTCGCCATCATCATCTTCGTGCTGATCTGGCTCTATGTCGGCTGGTTGATCCTGCTCGCGGGTTGCCAGATTGCCTATTACGTGCAGCATCCGGCACGCATGAACCCCCTGCTCAGCAAGGCGATGCCAGCCGGTCGCGCCCGCGAACAGGCGGCGCTGACACTGATGGTGCAGATCGGCCTGCGCTTCCTGCATGGCCAGCCGCCGCAGCCGCGCGAGCTCCTGGCGAAGGAGCTGGGCCTGTCAGAAACCGGCCTTCAGGCCCTGGCTGCACCGCTGATCGAGGGCGGCTACCTGGCCGAAAGCGGCCCCAGCCTGCTCATGGCCCGCGACCCTGCCAGTTATGAGCTGGCCACACTCTGGCAGCACCTGCGCGGCGCCCGCCCCAGCGTGGTCAGCGCGCCGCAAGTGGCGAGCTGGCTGGATCAGGCCGAGCAGGCGGCTGCGGCGCAGGGCCGGCAGAGCTTCCGCGACTGGCTGGCTGGCATGGGCACGACCGCTGGCATGGGGTGAAATGATTGCTGGCGAAAACATCGCGATTTCCCAATAATGATGCGGATTGCAGGTAACGAAGCCTGCGCAAGTTCGCACCCTGTGCCGGACTCAAGAAACCAACTTAAAGCCCAATACGGGAACGAACATGGCGAAGCGAGGAGAGACGGTGAGTTATTCCGACCAGGTGTGGCTGAAGGAATACCCGGCCACAGTGCCGCACGAGGTTGATCTGGGCGCCTACAGCTCGGTCGCCGACGTGGTGGAGCAAGCCTGCGAGAAGTTCCGCAAGCTGCCGGCCTTCGAGTGCATGGGCACGTCGATGTCGTATGACGACGTCGATCGCCTCTCGCAGGACTTCGCCAGCTACCTGCAAAACGTCCTGCAGTTGAACAAGGGCGACCGCGTGGCGGTGATGATGCCCAACCTGCTGCAATACCCGGTGGCGATCTTCGGCATCCTTCGCGCCGGCATGGTGGTGGTCAACGTCAACCCGCTCTACACGCCGCGCGAGCTGGAGCACCAGCTGAAAGACAGCGGCGCGCGCGCCATCGTCATCATCGAGAACTTCTGCACCACCCTGCAGGAAGTGCTCGGCAAGACCAAGATCGAAGCGGTGCTGACGACCCAGATCGGCGACATGGCGGCCTTCCCCAAGAGCCTCATCACCAACTTCGTCATCAAGCGTGTGAAGAAGATGGTGCCGGCCTGGGACATGCCCGGTGCTATCCCCTTCCGCACCGCGCTCGCACGCGGCAAGGCGCAGCCGTACAACAAGGTGGGGCTCACGCACGACGACGTGGCGTTCCTGCAATACACCGGCGGCACCACGGGCCTCTCGAAGGGCGCGACACTGCTGCACGGCAACATCGTCGGCAACCTGATGCAGATGCGCGCCTGGATGGGCAGCCAGCTCGCCGAAGGCGAGGACATCATCATCACCGCGCTGCCGCTGTACCACATCTTTGCGCTGACGGTGAATTGCCTGCTGTTCGTGAGTGTGGGCGGCAAGAACGTGCTCATCCCCAACCCGCGCGACATGCCGGGTTTCGTGAAGGAACTCGCCAAGCACAAGTTCACGTCCTTCACCGGCGTGAACACGCTGTTCAACGGTCTGCTCAACACGCCCGGCTTCAGCGATCTAGATTTTTCACCGCTCAAGTTCACGGTCGGCGGTGGTGCCGCCGTGCAGCAGTCGGTGGCCGAGAAATGGCGTGCGGCGACCGGCAAGGCACTCACCGAAGGCTATGGTCTTTCCGAGACCTCGCCTGGCGTCTGCTTCGGGCCGCTCGACAAGCCGGACTGGAACGGCACCATCGGCCTGCCCCTGCCCGGCACCTTCGTCAGCCTGCGTGATGACGACGAGAACGAAGTGCCTGTCGGCGAACCCGGCGAGCTGTGCGTGAAAGGCCCGCAGGTGATGCAGGGCTACTGGAAGAAGCCGGAGGACAACGCCAAGTCCTTCACCAAGGATGGCCTGTTCAAGACCGGCGACGTCGCGGTGATGAGTGCGAACGGCTACTTCAAGATCGTTGACCGCAAGAAGGACATGATCCTCGTCAGCGGCTTCAATGTGTATCCGAACGAGATCGAAGATGTCGTCGCCCGCCATCCGGGCGTGCTGGAGTGCGCCTGCATTGGCATGCCCGACAGCAAGACCGGCGAGGCGGTGAAAGTGTTCGTGGTGAAGAAGGACCCCGCACTCACGGCCGATGCCTTGAAGGAACACAGCAAGAACCTGCTCACCGGCTACAAGGTGCCCAAGGCCTTCGAGTTCATCGAGGCGCTGCCAAAGAGCAATGTCGGCAAGATCCTGCGCAAGGAACTGCGCGGCAAGTAGCACTCTGCGCATCAAAAAAGCCCCGCATTGCGGGGCTTTTTTGATGCGCGAGACCTCAATCCTTGGGGTTCTCGCCGTTCTTCTTTGCTTCTGGCAGCGTGATGTTCATCTCCAGCACGTCGAGGCCATCTTCGTGCTGCACGTTCACCTTCACCGCCGAGTCCGCCACCTGCACGTATTTGCGGATCACCGCCAGCAGTTCGGCTTGCAGCTGCGGCAGGTAGCTGGGGCCGTCGTTGTGGCGGCCGTCCTGATCGCGCTGCCAGGCCACGGCCACCATCAGGCGGTCGCGGGCAATGTTCGCAGTAGCGGGTTTCTTGGTGCGGAAAAAGCTCATCAAGTCCATGACGAACTCCTGGTTCAGGCGCCGAAGAGCTTGCTGAAAAAGCCCTTCTTCTCGACGTGCATGAAGCGGTGCGGCTTGTCCTCGCCGAGGAAGCGCGCCACCAGGTCGGTATAGGCCTGGCCGGCATCGCTGACGGCATCGGCAATCACCGGAACGCCGCTGTTGGACGAGGTGAGCACGGTGGGGCTTTCGGGGATGATGCCGAGCAGGGGGATGGCGAGGATGTCCTGCACGTCCTTCACTGACAGCATTTCGCCGCGCTCGACGCGCTCCGGGTTGTAGCGGGTCAGCACGAGATGCTCCTTGACCTTGATGCCCTTCTCGGCATTGCGGGTCTTGGCCTGCAAGAGGCCCAGCACGCGGTCGCTGTCGCGCACGCTGGAGACTTCCGGGTTGGTGACGATCAGCGCCTCGTCGGCGAAGTACATGGCGTGGTGCGCGCCCTTCTCGATGCCGGCCGGGGAGTCGCAGATGATGTAGTCGAAGCCGTCGGCGACCAGATCGTTCAGCACTTTCTCCACGCCTTCGAGCGTCAGCGCGTCTTTGTCGCGGGTCTGGCTGGCGGCGAGGATGTAGAGGTTGTCATAGGTCTTGTCGCGGATCAGTGCCTGGCGCAGATTGGCCTCGCCCTGCAGCACGTTGACGAAGTCGAACACCACGCGCCGCTCGCAGCCCATGATGAGGTCGAGGTTGCGCAGGCCCACGTCGAAGTCGATGACGGCGACTTTCTTGCCACGGGCGGCGAGGCCGGTGGAGAAGCTGGCGCTGGTGGTGGTCTTGCCGACGCCGCCCTTGCCGGAGGTGGTGACGATGATCTTGGTCATGTGTTGCTTCCCTGTGTGAAGTGCCGCGAATTAATTGAGTGGCTCGATGACGAGCTTGCCGTTGACGAGATAAGCCTGCGTCGCCTCGCCGCTCCTGGCGTGCTGGATCTGGTCGGCGACGGCATACACACCCGCAATCGCGACCAGCTCGGCCTCGAAGCGGCGGGCGAAGACCCGGGCGTTTTCATCGCCGCGTGCGCCAGCCAGGGCGCGACCACGCAGGGGGCCGTAGACGTGGACGCAGCCGTCGGCAATCACCTCGGCGCCGGGGCTGACTGCGCTCAGCACCACCAGGTCGGCATCCTCGGCATAGATCTGCTGGCCGGAACGCACCGGTTCGGTGATGACACGGGTGCTGCGGCGAGGAGCTTCGGTGACGGCCGGGGCGGCCACCGGGGCCGGCTCGGCAGCACGGGGACGGTTGTCCTTGGGCAACACGGCCAGACCGGCCTTGATGGCGGCACCGCTCAGCGGCCCATCGCCTACGCCGATGGCCTGGATGCCGGTTTCGCGCAGTGCGGCCAGCAGGGTTGGCAAGTCCAGTGCGAGGTCTGATTCGACTACTGCAACCATGCCTTTGAGGGCTTGCGGCATCTGCCGCTTGAGGTCAGCCAGATGGCTGGCGATGGCGGCGGGGTCGGCATCCAGCACCCGGATGCGGGTGGCCGAGAGCATCCGGCCTTTGAGTTCGAGTGCGGCGGTGGGGCGGGCCATTGGCTGTTCAGTGGACGATACGAGAGTCTACCATCGCCTCCGGGCAGCGCAGATTCAGTGGCCTGTGTTTTGCGAGTCAGCGTGTTAGCGTTTCAATCACGATAAAAAGCACTGTCAAAAGCGCACTGGAAGATAAAACACATGGCCGTTGAGTGGGGCAACTACGACTGCAAATCGCATTTCGACGAGCTGGTGAATGCCAAGGGCATGCCACGCGCCGGTGCCGAGCGCCTGATGGCGTATCTCGCCGCACTCTCCCAGAAGGATCTCGACGAGCGCCAGCTGGCGGCTGACCTGGCCATCAAGGTGATGGGCGTGACCTTCACGGTCTACACCGAGGGCAAGAACGTTGATCGCGCCTGGCCGTTCGACATCATTCCGCGCGTCATCCCCGCCAAGGAGTGGGAGCGCACCGAGGCGGGCCTGAAGCAGCGCACGGCCGCGCTCAACCATTTCATCCAGGACGTCTACGGCGCGCGCAAGATCGTGAAAGACGGCGTGTTCCCCGAATCCGTGCTGGCCGACTCGGTCAACTTCCGCCCGCAATGCGTGGGCATGAAGCCGGCGGGCGGCATCTGGGCACACATCTGCGGCAGCGATCTGGTGCGCGACGGCGACGGCACGCTCTACGTGCTGGAAGACAATCTGCGTGTGCCTTCCGGCGTCAGCTACATGCTGGAAAACCGGCTGGTCACCAAGCGCATCTGGCCGGAGATTTTCGAGACCACCGCCATCCGCCCGGTGGACGACTACCCGGCCCAGTTGTTCGACATGCTGGCCGCCCTCTCGCCGCGTCCGCTCGACTCGCCGACGGTGGTGCTGCTTACCCCCGGCATCTACAACAGCGCCTATTTCGAGCACGCCTATCTCGCCCAGCAGATGGGTATCGAGCTGGTGGAAGGCACCGATCTGGTCGTGCATGAAGACGATTGCGTCTACATGCGCACCATCCACGGCGTGCAGCGGGTGGATGTGGTCTACCGCCGCGTTGATGATCTCTTCCTCGACCCGGAAGCCTTCCGGCCCGATTCCATCCTCGGCGTGCCGGGGCTGATGCGGGCCTGGATGAAGGGCAAGGTGGCGCTGGCCAATGCGCCCGGTGCGGGTGTCGCCGACGACAAGGTGGTCTATGCCTACGTGCCGGCGATGATCAAGTACTACCTCGGTGAAGATCCGATCCTGCCCAATGTGCCGAGCTTTCTCTGCATGGACGACAAGCAGCGGCAGTACGTGATTGCCAACCTCGACAAGCTGGTGGTGAAGCCGGCCAACGAATCCGGCGGTTACGGCATGCTGATCGGCCCGCGCTCCACCGCCGCCGAGCGCGAGAAGTTCAAGGAGCTGATCGAGAAGAACCCGCGCAACTACATGGCACAGCCAACACTCGCGCTCTCCACCGCACCCACCATCTGCGACGAGGGCGTGCAGCCGCGCCATCTCGACCTGCGACCGTTCATCCTCTCCCGGCCCGATGGCGGCGCCTACGTCACCACCGGCGGCCTCACCCGCGTGGCGATGGTGAAAGGCTCGCTGGTGGTCAACAGCTCGCAGGGTGGCGGCAGCAAGGACACCTGGATCGTCGACCTCGATGCCGACGTGCCGCAGGCGCAGCAACAGCAGCAATCGCAGCGCGCCTTCAAGCAGCAGGGAGGCCAATGAGCATGCTCTCCCGCGTCGCTGACAATCTCTACTGGTTTGGCCGCTACCTGCAACGTGCCGAAAACACCGCACGTCTCATCAATGTGCACGCCAACCTGCTGCTGGACTTGCCGCGCAACCTCACGGTGGGCTGGCTGCCGTTGCTCGAAATCGCCGGTGCCGACGGCCTGTTCAAGACCACTGGCATGGAGCCGACCGAGGACAACGTGGTGCGCTTCCTGATGGTGGACGAGCGCAATCCAGGTGCAATTTTCTCCAGCCTGTGCTTCGCCCGCGACATCGCCCGCGTCAGCCGCGACTGCATGCCCCGCGAGGCCTGGGAGCGGCTCAATGACCTCTTCCTGTTCGTGCAGGATCGTGGCGAGCGCAGCGTCTCGCGCGCGCGGCGTCAGGACTTTCTGCAGGGTGTGATCAACGGCGCGATGTTGCTGGTGGGCGTGCTCACCAGCAACATGAGCCGCGATGTCGGCTTCCAGTTCCTGCGCATCGGCACCAACCTCGAACAGGCCGACATGACCACGCGCATCCTCGATGTGCGCTCCTCGCGCCTGTTTGTGGCCGATGCCACGCTCACGCCCTTCGACAACATCCAGTGGATGAGCGTGCTCAAGTCGCTCACCGCTTACCAGATGTATCGCCGCCATGTGAAGGCGCGTGTGAATGGCACCAATGTGCTGCGCTTCCTGCTGCAAAACCGGCAGTTTCCGCGCAGCGTCAGCTACTGCCTGTCGATGGTGGGCAGCGCATTGCCGTTCCTGCCGCCCAGCCGCAAGGTCGAGCGCGCCATTGAGCGCACCAAGGCGCTGGTGATGGATGCCAACATCGAAAACCTGCTGGAGCAGCCCGATGGCCTGGCGCTGTTCATGGACGAGATCCAGATCGGCCTTGGCCTCGTGGACGATGCCGTGGTCGAGAGCTACTTCCGCACCTGAGTCACGGCGGTAGCAGGGAAAAAGAAAACCCCGGTGGGCGCAAGGCCGACCGGGGTCAAAACCAACACAACATCAAGTCAGATGATGTTTGTCCTTTAGCGGGTGCCCTTGGTGCGCAGCGCATCCGGCGTGAAGTCGGCCGGTGTGCGGACAATCGGCTGATACACGGTCTTCTCTTCGTTGCGGATCGACAGCGCGATGTAGCGGCCCGATTGCAGGTCGTGCTTCACCTCAAGGCCAGGCGCCAGGAAGGGCACGTCGTAGTAGCCATAGCTGTGCAGCTCGTCATAGCGCCAGAGCT